>CAURQE010000029.1:0-6003 GCA_963527315.1 uncultured Campylobacter sp. | reverse complement strand
TCGGGCATTCCCTCGGCTATCTTTTGGATGTTTAGTATCTCTTTTATCTCTTCGGGGCTTAGAGGCTTTACCTCTCCTATGCGTTTGTTGTCTTTGAAGCCTAGTCTATTTTTCCATACGAAAGCAGCTTGAGCGTTTTCTAAGCACTTTTCCCAGCTTTGAAAATACGCCGATCTTAAAATTTCAAACTCCATAAACTCATATTTGGTTAAAGAAAAGCTTATTTGCCTGCCTTTGCACTGGATATACCTTATACCGTCGCTTATGAATATATCTTTTACTTTGGCGCAAATTCTAAACAAAAGCTCTTTTTCAAATTTGCTCTCGTATTTGAAAGAGTAATCCTTACTCTTTTCGTCGTCCATCAAGGACTCAAGGCTTATTTTATGCTTCTTTAGCAACTTATTTAGTATTTCCTTGGCGTTTGTTGCTTCGCCGCCTACGCCTTGCTCGGCTAGGGCTTGGAGCTTTAGAAGTCTGGCTTTTAGTTTTTCGTCGATGTTTTGCATGGTTTTTCCTTAAAATTTAAACCTTTTAAAGAACGTTAAAGTGTGTTTAAAACGCTCTTTAAAGGGCTTAAAGCCCTTTAATCTTCCTTGCGGTTTTGCTTTTTATATTCTTCGTAGTCGAATTTGCAGACGGCAAGCTCGATGATAAAAAATAGGCAAATAATGGCCATCACGTAAGGTATCAAAGTAAGCGCGATGATTCCGGCCATTGCCGTAGCCTTATCCTTTTTCTCGTCTCTTTTGGCTTTTATTGCCCACAGCAAGCCGGTAGTAATGACCACGGCATAAAAATTTAGTATCAGCCCCCACGTTAAAAAACTTAGCATAATTTCTCCTTTATAAATTTTTTTATACACTCGTGCGGATTTAGTCTGCGCTCGGCCATCTCGTCAAATATCCGCCTGACGCTGGTAGATATCGCATAAAAACTATTATCGCAGCAAAATACTCCATCTGCGTGCCCCGCATTGATAGCGACTACGGCCAAAAAACAAAGCGAGTCGATATAGTATTGAGGCGTATCTTGATGTACGGGCTCTGAACGCCAATATCTAATGGAGCTTTCTTGATACACAAAAAATGCCCAAAAAAAGTTATGATTAAAATTTTCCTTGCACTGTTTGATGGTGATGCCTCTTTGTTTCCTATAGAGCTTTAGTAGCTCTTTGATCTCGTCAAACTGTTCGTTCGCCATACTTACTCCTTTCAAAAATTTAAACCTTTTAAAGAACGTTTAACGCCGAATTAAACGCATTTTAAAGGGCTTAAAGCCCTTTAAATTTAGACGTTTGCGCTTTGCAAATTCTCTATCTTGGTTTCTATGCGGAAGTTATCCTTTACGACGCGCTTAAGACCTAGTTTAACGAGCTCGGCGTCTCCTAGTTCCACGATGGCGTCTTTGTTTATGGTCTCTTCGTACGTTATGCACTCCTCGAGCTTATAGCTTTTTAGCGCCTTTATGAGTTTTTCTACTTTCTCTTTTATGCGCGGCAAGGATACGCTTTTGCTTAGCTTGTAGCCTATCTTTCCAAAAGTAAATTCTTTGCTGCGCTTTTCGGCGAATTCGGCCTTGTTTTCCTCGCAAAATGCCGTTATTTGGCTCTCGATATACTTTTTCTCGTTATCGAGCTTTTCTACTTGCGCCTTTCTTGAGTCTTTTATCTCGTTGCACTTTAGGGTTATCTCGCCGTTTATGTCCGCAAGCGCCACCTCAAGCTCGCAAATGCGCTTTAGCGCACTATCTACGTCCGTAAATGTTTTTATTTCCATCTTTTGCTCCTTGTTTTTGCTTTTCTTCTGTTTGATCTGATCGTTTGGCTTTTGTGTTTTGCGCCGGGGGTTACCGCGCTTTTTGCAAAAGCCGCCTTACTTTTTCTTGCTTTGGCTAGATTTAGCGTCGGCGCGCCGCCTAGTATACTCGTATCGCCTAGCGCTAGGCTTAGGCCCGCTAGCATAGATACAGATTTCATCATTTGCTATTCTCCTTTCTAAGATTTTAAATTTCATCGCAAATTTGAGCTTACAAACGTATCCGTAGATCGTGCAAACGGGCAAATTTGTTTTGGCTTTTTTGTGCCCTTTGAATGTTAAAGGCATTCTTCAAACAGCCCCTGCGAGGCTTGATTTTGCGAAAAATCGAGCTCGGTAAGCCCTAGCTCGTTAGCGTATTCGCGCTCTTTTTTCATGCCTTGCGATCTAGCCGCGTCGGCATGAGTCGAGAAATAGATATAAGAGCAGTGGCTAAGCAGTTCAAGTCCTGCGTTTATAGCCTTATCTCTATCCGTGTTTTCATCGAACACCTCGCCGAAAGCTAGCACCGGACTTATCGGGATATAGCCGGCTTTTATAACCTTTTGGCACTCGGCTATAGCAAGCTTTTTAGCGGCAAAAGGCCTATTTATATCGCTTACGTTTAATCCCGCGTAGGGCGTAGCGACATAGACCATTCTCATCGTTTGTTTCATTTGTTCTCCTTTCTTCAAATTTGACTTTATGGGAAGCTCCGCAGAGCTCCCGAAAAATCAATTTATGCTTGCTTTGTAGGCCTTAACGCCCTCGCACCTTTGGCTAATCTTTGATACTATCTCTCCAAGCACTTCGCGCCTTGAAGCCTCGGCCGTATAGCACACCAACTTTAGGCCGAATTTCTCTTCGTCGATACTCACGAAAAGCTCGCACTCGAATTTGCCTTTTGCTTCCGTATCGGCCTCGTAAACCGGTAGCGTGAAAGTGATGTTTTTTGGCATCTGGATGGTCTCTTTTGCGCCCGATTTGATCTCGACGTCTAGGCTGATTTTTGAACTCGCGTTTTTTTGCACGCTGTCAAATTTCTTGACCGCTTGCAGGCTTTCGGCCAGCTCGATTACGTCCATATTGTCGTTTGGCTTGCCATCGATCGCCGTAATATATGCAAATAGGCTTTTAAGCAAAAATACGAAGTCGCGCTGACCTAGGTTTTTGCCTACGCTTTGGCTAAAGGCTTCGTAAAACGGGGTAAAGCCTAAGCCCAAATTTATGCGTTTTTCGCAAAACTCGGCTTTATCTTTGGAATTGAAATCTACGACGCACTTTATGCTCTTGTCGTCGAAAAATAGCTTTGAGTTTGGCTCCTTGTATTCATTGACTAGATCAACGAAACTATCTACGTCAAGAGCGTCTATGCTATATTTGTTACGAAGCGGTTCTTTTAGCAAAATTTCAGGTATTCCATAATCTTGGTGTCTTAGTATGGCTCTTTTATCTTCGTCTAGCACTACGCTAGGCACTACGTATTTACTCTTTTCTTCTGACATTGTTTATCCTTTGTGTGTAAATTACATACTCATTACGAGTTGGTTAGGCGCATTGCGCACCGGCAGTAGGTCGTTTGATACATAAAATCTCGTCCTGATAGGCTCTTTTGGTAAATTTACGCCCGTAGTGCCGAAAACTATGATCTCGCCCTCCGAGTTAGCGTCGGGCTTGATGTTTAGCTTTATGCTCACGCTAGCGGCTTTGCCCGTAGCTTTTACGGCACTGATAGCCTCTTTTAGGTTATTGGCGGTTTGGCTTAGCAGCATACCCGCTCCTAGACTTCTTAGGCATTCGACTAGGACGTCTACATCTTTGCTTACGATTTGCGGTTCCATTTTTGTCTCCTTGCGTTGTTTGGTTAGAGCTTTCGCTCGACTTTTTCTATTTTGTTAGCATTGTATGAGCTCATTAAAATGCTTAATCAAACCGCCCGCGGGCGGCTCGTTAAACACTTAAATTTTGATAGTATCGACGGCGATTTTGGTCCCCTTTATGCAGATATACTCGCCGTCTACTTCGTAAAATTTCCTTGAGTAATTTGCTTTTAGCCCTCGTATCATCTTTTAATCCTCCCCCAGATAACTTCTTGCTTCGCCCACGCCCCTTCTTGCCTCGTCCCGCTGTATCATCGCCATCGTCTCTTTGATCTCTTCCCATTTTTTGAAGTTTTTGGGGTGAGATAGCTTTGCTAGGGCGCTGCGCTCTATCTGGCGCACGCGCTCGGTGCTAAGGCCTAGGATTTGGGCGATCTGGTTTAGCGTCATTTTCTACTCGTCGCCTAGTATCATCATCTCGCTAGCGTCTTCCACCGTATCCTCATCCACCTCGGTGTTTTGTGCGCGAGCTAGCTTTAGAGCTTTTTTATATAGCTTTGCGCTAATCCTGAAATTCGCATAGCCGTTGGGATTCTCGCTCCACTTAAAGACGTATGGATTTTGAAAAATTTGCTCGCACTCCTCGCGGCTTAAACCTTGCATTACCCACTTGCCGCAAATTCTGCTATATAGTTGCTTTAGCTCGCCGTTTTTGCCGCGTAGGTTTTTGATGAGGATATATGTTCCGCATAGTACGATCGGTGTTCCCGTAAAGTCGTAGATGCGGCGCAAGTCCTCAAGACTTCTTACGCTTAGATGCTCGGCCTCGTCGACCAAGATCACCTTGTCCGTATTTGGCTTGTTTAAAAAATCCACGATAGCCCTATGTTTATCGCTTGCTTTTTTGCCAGATACGCTCAAATTTAGCTTTAGCAGTAGCTCGTCCAAAAATGCCGCGGCGTTAGTGTTTAGCGTAGCCTCTATGAGCACGGCGTTAGGGTATTTTTGCTTTGCGGCTTTCATTATGACGCTTTTGCCGGTACCGGGTTCTCCGTAGACGACGGCCATCTCGCGATCTTCTATGGTATCGTCTATGACGAACATCGCGCTTGAAAAATCATGAGTCAAATACGGCGCAAATTCTTCGTCCGCTGCCGCTTCTTTGCTCTTTTTAAGCGCCTTTTGGTTATGATTTCTCATCACTTTTACTATGTCCGCGGCGAGGCCTTCATTATCGCCCGGATATTTCCCGTTTAAAAATTGGCTTATCTGAGTAGGACTTACCCCTATGGCGCGCGCTACGGCGCTTTGAGAAGTCGAGGTTTGCTCGATAAAGCTTCTTAACTCGGATCTTACGAGTTCTAGATCCATTTTCGCTCCTTTTTTAGATTTTTTAAGGTTTTTTAAAAGCGTTTAAAAACACGTTTAATGCGCATTTAACGCCTTTAAAAAGCCTTTAATTTAGGCTCTTTTTCGCATCATATTTTCGACGTATCCGCCGCTTCTCTTTTCCTTTTTAGGCTTAGCGGCGTTTTGTAACATTGCGTCGCTTATTTGGCCGTTTCTCATTAAATTTGCCGCTTTTTCGGCCTGAGTTTTTATCATCTCGCCTACTGCGTTGTTTGCTGCTTTAGGCATAGGATATTTAGCACGAGGCAGATGCTCGTAAGATACTTTGATTACTCCTACCTTGTCCTTGCTCATAGCGACTCTTGCTTTTTCTACTCGTTTTTGCGCCTCTCTTAACTCTTTTTCAAAGAGTTTTACTTCGGCCTTGGCTTGCTCTTTGGTTACGCCTTCTTTATTGTTTACGGCCATACCTATAAAATCGCGCTTTTCGTTAAATACGAATAGCTGAGAGGTGTTATTTAGGTTTATAGAAAACGAAATTTGGCTATATCTAAACAGCCCCGAGAACACGTATGTATCACCTAGATACTGGATGCCTTTTTTGTTGCCGCCTTTTACGGTCTTTATGCCTCCGACTAGAGCCATAACCTCGTATTCGTGCATATATACGGCTTCTTCTACTTTTTCGTCGTATAGTTCTCTAGGCAGCTTTTTATCTTTGCCAAAAGCCGTATTGTTGATCGTGCCCTCTGCATACATATCAAGCAGCGCGGTTACTTCTTCTAGGCTCATGAGGTTTTCTAGGCGGGTTTTTTCGCCTTTTTTGGCTTTTTTATCGGCCTTGCCGTATAACCCCTCAAGTCCTACGCGTTCGGCGACGCAGCTTCCTATATATCCGGCTAGAGCGGCCGTAAAGTTGCTTTGTAAGACGCCGAAATTTCTCTCTACGAACGGCTTTTTCCATCCGCTATACGGCGTTACGGCGTGATACTCGATACCAAGCTCCCTAACGGCGCTTTGAACGGCGCCCGACAAAA
>CAURQE010000028.1:0-6285 GCA_963527315.1 uncultured Campylobacter sp. | reverse complement strand
TTTTTATGACTATCGATATTGAAATCCGTAAGAATTAGGTCGTATGTATCATTTAAATTTTTAATAAATTTTTCTTTATTGTTTATGTAAGTAACAATTGGATTTAAACCAAAACTTTTCAGAAATAAATTAATTTCGTCAATATATCCATCTTCTTTAAATACTTCTATTTGATCATCTATCCATAAGATCTTATAATCAATTTTCATTTCTTAACCTTATTGTAAATTTTGTGCCTTTATTAACTTCAGATTCGACATCTATTGTTCCATTCATTTGTTTAATGGTTTCCTTTATATTAAAAAGACCTATTCCCGAGCCATCAGTAGTAGTATAGCCTAGCTGAAAAATATTATCTAAGTTGTATTTTGCTATTCCACAACCATCATCTTCTACCGTTAATACAAAATAGTCTGCATCAATTAAAAAGTCAAAAATAATTTTTGTTGCTTTTGCTTTTTGAGAATTTTGTATAAAATTATCTATCATAGTTGTTATTTCAAGAGGTCTTAAATTAATCTCATAAATTTTATTTGTTGGCGGAATATTTATTATCTTAACTTGAGAATCTATTACGTGATTATTTGATAAATACAGCTCTTCTAGATATTCTCTTATAAAATTTATAATATCAGCATTTATGGCACTGGCGGTTAAATTAAAATTTGCTTTTGTTACAAATTTTGATATTGATACTATTTTATCCAATTCATGAGTAACAACGCCGATATATTTTTTTTGCCTATCTGTCATTGTATTCTTATCTATTGTTTTTAGTAGAAGCTCTATATTTCTTTTTATTCTACTAGACGAGTGAAATATTTGATGTTGTAGTGCAAGAATTTGTTCTTTTTCTGTACCTATAATTGAACTTTGAAAGATATTTATTTTGGTTTGCTGTTCAAGTTTTTTAGTAGTTAAATTACTCTTTTTTATCTCATCATCTAAATTTTGCTTAATTAGTATGTTTTCATTTTTTAGTGCAGCATTTTCCTCTTTTGTCTCATATATACGCTTTTCTAGTTCTGTTTTTTCTTTTGATAATTGACCTATTTTATCTATAGCATCCAAGATAGTGGCATCTCTTGCCTTTTTAGCTATTGATATTAAATCTTTTATTATAGGATCTTGCAAATTTGTATTTTGATTTATGATATTTAAAAAGTTTTTTCCAAAATCTAAAATTTTAACACTTGCCGAATTTGTTAAGTTTTTAATTAGCTGTATAATTTTGGACTTTGTTTCTATTGTATTTAATGCCTCTATATCATCGGAAAAATTATCAATACTTCTAACCTCCGCATCTAACCCCCATTGAATACCAACTACATACTTTTCTAGTCTTCTTAGAAGTTTCTCCCAAAAAAAGTCTTCTAGCTCGTTATATCCATCTGTTTTAATAAAGCCGCCATCTCTACTACTTTTTTCTTTAAACTGATCTGAGTATTCATTAATATTAATACTACCAACAATCACCCTTGTGGATAGATATCTATTGTAACCCTGTTGGTGTCTTTTATTTATTCCAAAGCTATCATCATCTATCTCTCCATAAGGATACACTCTAAAGCCATTATTAAAAACAAGCACATGTCCAAAATTAACTGTTGCTATTTTCATTCGTCTGGTGAAATTATTTTTAGCACTAGTATTTAAATATAAGAGAATTGATTTTATGTTTTTAAGATGCTTGTAGTTATTATTTTCTTCTATTTTATATATCAATACCCCTCTATCTGTTAATGTTGATACTATTTTATCATCTTTTATATCAACTTCTAGTTTTGTAGTTTTTAGTGTTAAAACATCTATAATTTCATTTTTAACTGGTTCTTCAAACATACTACCATTATGTTTGATATAAATTTGAAAATTATTTGTATGGGTATTAACCTCAAAAGGATTTATGAGTTTTCCAAGAGAGCGCTTAAGCGTATTTATCTTGTCATTATCCCATTTTGAACGTAGTTGTGTTATCTCTACTATAACTCCGTGATTAAAATTTGCATCTGCGATAAAATCTGCCTCAGAATAGTTAATTGAGATATCCATAAACTCTTTCTTTGCATCTTCTTCAAAATCATCCCAATTTACATCTAAAATATGAAATTTTGTCTCGCCTATTTTTCTTGATATGATTTTTAATTTTGCACCAAGTCTATCACAAGAAAAACGACCTATACCCTTTGCACCAGCAAATCCTCTTTTTGTATTTATTTTATTTCTATAATCTCGATATCTTTCATCATCTTTATTTATATCACTGTCTTCTGTATTATCCTTTTTTGCAGAATATGCCACAAATAACCATTTGTTTTTTATATCATCTAAATTCATTCCTTTGCCATTATCTTTGATAACTATTTTGTCTGCACCTATTTGCACATCGACTCTAGTTGCATGAGCGTCATAAGAATTTTTTACTAATTCAAAAATGGCAACTTCATCATTAACTATAAGATCTTTGCCTATTATGTTTTTTAATTCAGAGCTTATTTTAAATTTCATTTATTATATCCTTTAGTGCTAATCCAACTTGCTCGGCAAATAGTGGCGGGATAGCGTTTCCTATTTGGGTATACCTTGGTACATCCTGCTTTCTTAAAACTCCACCTGTAGTGTACTTGCCCTTAAAGCAGTAGCTATCCGGAAAAGATTGTATTCTTGCATACTCTCTGACAGTCAGTATTCTTGGCTCGCAATAGTGTATAAAATCATCTGGATGAGTTGTCAAGGTTGGCGCAACTGATTTTGAACATAGTGGTATTATGGTTCTTTTTTTAATATTATATTTAGCCCTTATTGCATGTGATATGTTTTTATTTGGTACAGAATTTGATAATATATGGCTAAACTTTTCAATTGTATCATCTTTGTGATTTGCAAACCTATGACTGTCAGCTATTTTCAAATTTACACCCTTTCTCATAAATTTTTGATATGGATTTGCTATTATGCCGTAAATTCCAGCTTTAAAGTTTTTAGTATCTGGCGAGTTGACTGTTCCATTTGACTGCAATAAGTCAGATATGGCTTCTTCTACCGATACGTACAAATTTAAATTCTTAGATTTTATAAATTGCTTTTTGTTCGCGTCTATACGCACAAAGAAATCATTTGCAATACCTTTTCTTGTTCCAACTAGTATAAATCTTTGCCTTCTTTGTGGAACACCATACATAGAAAAATCTAAAATTTTTGCTTCAATGTCATATCCAAGCTTTTTAAGTTCGAATATAATATAATCAGAATACGCATTTCCTCTTTGCCCATTATTTATAAAACCAACCATAAAACCTCTTACATTTTCAAAAAATATAACCTCTGGTTTTACTATTTTTATAAATTCGATATAAGACTTTACTAGTAAATTTCTCTCATCACTCTCTTGCCTTCTTCCTGCCATAGAAAAGCCCTGACAAGGTGGTCCACCCACTATAAGCAAAACCTTATTTCTTAGTTTTTTTAAATTACTAATATTATTTATAATTAGCTGATTAATATCCAAATTTGTATCAGGAAGCCAAGACGGCCAATCAAAATGGTTATTCTGATCTATTAAATTATATTTCAAAGTAGAAAAAGCATCGTGATTTTTCTCTACAGCAAACATACCTCTCAAACCCGCTTTATGAAGCCCTAGAGATAGACCTCCGCAGCCAGAAAATAAATCTATATACACTCTCTATACCTCTCAATAATCAACTACTATATTTTGCTATTACATATTTTAAAAATTCGCTCTATTTTATCTGGGTCTTTTTGCAGATTTTCGCTCTCGGCTTTACTATTTATATCCAGTACGCAGGGGTTAAATTTAATCGCCTCTCGCACGTTATCTTCGCCGATGCCGCCCGCAAGCGCAAAGTCAAATTTAACTCCCCCTAAAATCCTCCACTCAAAGCTAATGCCATTACCGCCTAAATTTACCCCCTTGCAGTCAAATAGCGGCATATCGCAAAGGCTAAAATCCACGCTCGGCAAAGTGTCAAGCACGCTATAAACCTTCCAAATTTTAACGCTTTCGCGCGCTAAATTTTGCCTTAAATTTGCCGAATACTCGCCGTAAATTTGCGCTACATCTAAATTCGCCTCTTTGCAAATTTCTAAAATCTCGTTTTCTGAAATTTCAGCAAAAACCCCGACGCATTTTACGCCGTAGTCGTGGGCTAAATTTGCGATTTCACGTGCGATTTGCGGGGTTACTTTTCGCTTGCTAGGAGCAAAAATGACGCCTAAAAAACTTACGCCGTTTTGTAAATCTATCTTGCCATCCGCACCAAAAACATCCAAATTTGAGCCTAAATTTCGCCCAAATTTAGCCCCTGCTTTAAGCACGTCGCGGGCTTCCGCAGGCGTTTTGATACCGCAAATTTTAACCAGCGTCATGCTTCGCCTCGTACGTAGTCCTCGAAGTAGCGATAAACTTTACCGCTTTTTATCGCATTCAGGATGAGCTCTTTTGCTTGCGCGGGGCTGTCCGCGACGCCTGCCGCATAGAGCGCAAACATTGCGTTTAGCACGACGACGTCAAATTTCGGTCCGTCCAGCTCGCCTTTTAAAATTTGCTTTAACGCTTCGGCGTTTTGCTCAGGCGTGCCGCCCTCGATCTCGCTGTGAAACGCTCGTCTGAAGCCAAATTGTTCGGGCGTGATGCTGTACTCGCTGATCTGGCCGCCTCGTAGCTCCACGACGCGCGTCTCGTCACACAAGCTGATCTCGTCTAGTCCGTCCTCGCCGCGAACTACCAGCGCTCGCTCGCGTCCTAGCAGCTGCAGCGTCTCGGCGTAGAGGCGCAAAACGGGCTTGTGATAGACGCCTACTAGCTGATTTTTGAGCGCTAAATTTGGATTTAGCAGCGGACCAAGTACGTTAAAAACCGTGCGGATACCCAGGCGCTGGCGTACTTCGCGCACCTCGCCAACTAGCGGATGAAAAAACGGCGCGTGGAAAAAGGCTAAGTTTTTGTCGTTTAGCAGCTCTCGCTGTCGCAGGAGCGAATTTGAGCTATGAACGCCCAAAATCTCAAGCACGTCCGAGCTGCCTGATTTGCTAGAAACGGCTTTGTTGCCGTGCTTTGCGACCTTGACGCCAAGGCTCGCTAAGATAAACGCGACGGTGGTTGATATATTTATCGTCTTAAAGCCGTCGCCGCCCGTGCCGCAAAGATCGATCATCGGCGAAGGATCGCGGTAGGTCTGCGAGTATTTTAGGATATTTTTGGCGAGGCTTGCTAGGCTTTGCGGATAGAGGCTTTTTTCGCTGATTAGCACCAAAAGCGCGGCTAGCTGCGTGATCTCGTACTCTTTGCTCGCGATGATTTCGCAAATTTGCTCAAAGTCGCGGTCGTCCAAGCGCTCGTTTTCTTGCAGCTTGATTAGAAACGGCTTGAGCGGGCGGATTTTAGGCTCTTTGGCGACTTCGGCCGCAGGTGCGGCTTCGTAGTTTATGAAATTTTCGATGATTTTTTTGCCGTACTGCGTGAAATAGCTCTCGGGATGAAATTGGATACCAAAAATCGGCCTATCTTTCACGCTAAGCGCCATCACTACGCCGTCTTCGCTCACGGCCGCGGCCTGCAAATTTGACGGTAGCTCGTCTACGTAAAGCGAGTGGTAGCGCATGACCTCAAATTCATCCGGCAGTCCCGTAAACAGCGGCTCTTTATGGTTAACTTTTATGAGCGAAGTTTTGCCGTGATAGGGCTTTTCTAGGCGTTTGATTTTGGCGCCGTAAACGAGCCCAATCGCCTGATGTCCGAGGCAGATGCCAAGGATCGGCGCGGCGATGTCGCTTCGCAAAATCTCTAGGCAAATGCCGCTATCTTGCGGGTGTTTCGGTCCCGGGCTTAGCACGATTTTGCTCGGATTTAGCCTACGGATTTCATCCAGAGTGATTTTGTCGTTGCGCACGCAGCGCACTTCCTCGGAAGTTAGTTCGCGTAGGTATTGTTCTACGTTGAAGACGAAGCTGTCATAATTGTCTATCAATAAAATCAAATTTTCTCCTTTTTAACGGCTTGTCTTTTTCCTTTATACTTCGTTGGATTTAAATTTTACTCGGTCACTACCGACAAGGTAGCTCCCATCGCAAAATTTAAATCCGCCTCGTCTAAAGAAAAAATACTTCGCCTTAACTTTTTACTTTCAAATTTGAAGTCAAATTTGCAAATTTTATCCACCGAGACCCGCATCTTGAAAATGTCAAATTTAAACTTGCGACGCTTTGCGCGAGCAAAGCTATGTCGCCACCTTAAAAGCGTCGTAGGGGGAGGGGGATTAAAGG
>CAURQE010000027.1:0-8711 GCA_963527315.1 uncultured Campylobacter sp. | reverse complement strand
CTCCTCGTCAAAGTCTACTAAGTGAAAATATCCGAAATCGCGCTGCGTTTTGATCTCTATGGCAGGCAATTTTTGATTTGCGTCGGCTTTTATTAAATTTACGTAAGTTTGGTCTAATTTTACCAAAAAGCTCTCGTCGCTAAAGATTTCCGCTCTACTGGGAGCTAGCATCTGAGGGGATTTTAGCTCTAAAACGTCGCCGCTAAGCGTAGCTAAAATTTTAGCCGCGACGGAGTAGTTTTTACTTGATGCAAATATACAAAGACCGTCCGAGCGCGCGCAAAGATGCTCGATGATAAACGGTAGCTCCTTGTCGCTACGACTAACGAACCTAAACTCGCCCAACTCGCCGAAATGCCGCTTGTAAGCGCAAATAATATAATCTAAAAAAGGCGCGTTTACGCCGATATCTTCGCCGATGATCAGTAGTGCGTTTTTCACTGTTTTCTCCTTTAAAAGCTAAAAATATCTTACATAAATTTAGCTTAAAATAGCGTTTTTTCAGTAGCGTTTAATCGCCGTTTGGATAAAATCTTCCAATTTTTTACTTCAAGGCGAACCTATGGATTACAAAGATACATTATTGCTTCCAAACACCGAATTTCCCATGCGCGGCAACCTGCCGGAAAACGAACCCAAACGCTTAAAATCGTGGTTTGAAGATAGAAAAATCTACGAAAAAATGAAAGCTAAAAGGCAAAAAGCCGCCAAAAGCTTCACTCTGCACGACGGCCCTCCCTACGCCAACGGCAACATCCACATCGGACACGCGCTAAACAAAACCCTAAAAGACATTATCTTAAAAACGCACTATTTCTTCGGCGAAAACGTGAGATTTACGCCCGGCTGGGACTGCCACGGACTACCTATCGAGCAGCAAGTCGAGGTAAAACTGGGCGAGAAGAAAAAAAGCCTCGGCAAAACGCAAATCCGCGAGCTTTGCCGCGAGCACGCCAGAGAATTTATCGGCGTGCAAAAGGAGAGCTTTAAACAGCTAGGCGTCGCCAGCGACTGGGACGACCCGTATCTGACGATGAAATTTAAATTTGAAGCCGAGATTTACAAAACGCTTTGCAAAGTCGCCAAACGAGGTCTTTTGATCGAGCGAAGCAAGCCGGTATACTGGAGCTGGGCGGCTAGAAGCGCTCTAGCCGAAGCCGAGGTCGAGTACGAGGACAAAGAGGACTACAGCATCTACGTAGCCTTTAAGCTAGGCGAGGAAGCCGCCGCAAAAATCGGCGCGAAAGACGCTCGAGCGGTCATCTGGACGACTACTCCTTGGACACTGCCGGCAAACCAAGCCATCTCGCTAAATCCGAGCGAAATTTACGTTTTAACGTCTGAAAATTTGATATTTGCCAAAAAGATGCTTGGCGAACTGGAAAAAGAAGGGCTAACTAAGGGCGAAATTTTAAAAGAATTCGCCTCGGCAGAGCTTGAAAACCTACACGCTATAAATCCGCTAAACGGTAGAAAATCGCTATTTATCCTAGGCGATCACGTCACGATGGACGGCGGTACGGGTCTAGTTCACACTGCCCCGGGGCACGGCGAAGACGACTACCACGTGAGCCTAAAATACGGCATCGAAGTCATCATGCCGGTCGATGAAGGCGGATTATACGACGAGACGCTAAAGGCGAAAAAATTATTCCCCGATGACGTAGTAGACGAGCTAATCGGCATGCATATCTTTAAAGCAAACGAGAAAATTTTAGAGCTCCTAGGCTCAAATTTGCTAAAAGTTAGCAAATTCGTCCACTCCTATCCGTTTTGCTGGAGAACGCATAAGCCCGTTATCTACCGCGCTACAAAGCAGTGGTTTATCGCTATGGACGAGCCTAAAATCGAGGGCAAAACGCTACGAGAAGTGGCGCTAAAAGAGCTTGAAAACGTCAAATTTTACCCTGCAAGCGGCGTAAAAAGGATAGGCTCGATGATAGAAAATCGTCCCGACTGGTGTATCTCGCGCCAACGCGACTGGGGCGTGCCGATAGCGTTTTTTAGGCGCAAGGACACAAAAGAGCCGATATTTGACGATGAAATTTTAGATAACGTCGCGGCGATATTCGAGCAAAAAGGCGCGGACGCGTGGTGGGATAGCGAGATAAAAGATCTCTTGCCGGCAAACTGCAAATACGATCCACAAAATTTAGAAAAAGTTATGGACATCCTAGACGTTTGGTTTGACAGCGGCTCGACGTGGGCTGCGGTGCTAAAAAGCGGCGACTACGATGCGGGCAGCTATCCTGCGGATATGTACCTAGAGGGCAGCGATCAGCACAGGGGTTGGTTTCAAAGCTCGCTACTGCTAAGCTGTGCCGCGCAAGGACGAGCGCCGTATAGAAGCGTGCTCACGCACGGCTTTACCGTCGATGAAAACGGTCAAAAGATGAGTAAAAGCAAGGGCAACGTCGTAGCTCCGGCAGACGTCGCTAAGACCTACGGCGTGGAAATTTTACGCCTTTGGGTTGCGCTTAGCGACTACTCCAGCGACCTAAAAATCAGCGAAAACATCCTAAAACAAGTAAGCGAGCAATACCGAAAAATACGCAATACGATAAGATTTCTACTAGCCAACGTAAACGACCTAGAAGATATCGAAACGTCAAATTTTAATATCCTAGACCGCTGGATACTAAGCCGCGCGAAAAAGGCATTCGACGAGGCCGAAGCGGCGTTTAGAAACTACGATTTTTCAAAGGGCTTTAGCCTGCTGATGAATTTCTTAAGCGCCGATTTAAGCGGCATATACCTTGATATCTGTAAAGACCGCTTATACTGCGACGCCAAAGACAGCGATACGCGCCGCTCGGCTCAAAGCGCGATGGCGCTAATCACAAGAGCGCTACTGCCTCTCATCGCTCCGACGCTAACGTACACCGTAGATGAGGCGATGGACTATGCGCCTAAGATCATAAAAAACGGCGCGACCGACGCCTTTGATCTAGAGTACGCACCGCTAGATTTTGAGTTTAACGTGGACGACGAGTTGCTAGTAGCTAGCCGCGAGAAATTTTTCGAGCTAATCGACGTACTCAAAAAAGATAAAAAGATAAAATCGACCTTAGAGCTAGTGTTACAAACCAGCTCAAATTTGATCCTAAGCGAAGATATAAACGAGATCAGCGACTGGTATATGGTTAGCGACGTCCAAAGCCTAGACGGCAGCGACGGCCTAGCCGAATTTGACGTCGGAAACGATAAATTTAAGCTTGTTTTATCAAAACGCTTCAAATGCCCGAGATGCTGGAAATTTACCGCTAAGCACGACGGCGAAACCTGCCCTAGATGCGAAAAGGCGCTAAATGCTCTCTGAGCCTGTTAGCTTTGGCTTCGTAGCGGCGACCATCGCGGCGATACTCGCGGTTACGGCCGTAGGCATCGTAGCGGTAAATAAATTTAAGGATAAAAAATGATAACTTTAAAGCAAGCTCTAAAGCTAAGCGCGGGCGAAGTAGCCGAGCTTAGAAACGAGCTAGAAAAGAAAATTTTCGCAGACAAAGAACTCGGCGCTTACGTCGAGCAGCTGGCAAATTTGCCTCTTGGCAAACTGGGCGCGGGCGTGCCGATCGCTATCAAAGACAACATCCAGGTAAAAGGCTGGAGCGTCACGTGCGCGTCTAAAATTTTACAAGGATACGTCGCGCCTTATAACGCGACCGTAGTCGAAAAGCTGCTAGCCTCAGGCTTAGCGCCGTTTGGCCGTACGAATATGGACGAATTTGCCATGGGAAGTACGACCGAAAGCAGCTACTACGGTAAAACGCTAAACCCTCTAAACCGCGAAAGAGTACCGGGCGGCAGCTCGGGCGGCTCAGCGGTTGCGGTAGCGGCGGGGCTAGCGGTTGCGGCTCTTGGCAGCGATACGGGCGGCTCGATACGCCAGCCTGCGGCATTTTGCGGATGCGTCGGGCTAAAGCCCACCTACGGGCGCGTTAGCCGCTACGGTCTTGGCGCTTACTCCAGCTCACTCGATCAAATCGGCCCTATAACGCAAAACGTAGAAGACGCCGCAATCTTATACGACATCATCGCAGGCCACGACGATAGAGACAGCACGAGCGCGGATGTAAAATTTGAAAGTGTCGCAGACAAACTAGACGCAAACAAAAAGCTCACGATCTGCGTAATCGAAAACTACGTAAACGAAGCCTCGGAAGAGACTAAAAAAGCGCTTTTAAAAGCGGTCGATATTTTAAAATCCGCAGGCCATAAAATAATCTACAAAAATTTAGAAAACTCAAAATGCGATATCGCAACCTACTACATCATCGCCACGGCCGAGGCCAGCGCGAATCTCAGCCGCTACGACGGAGTGAGATACGGACGCAGGGCGGAAGCTAAAAATTTAAAAGAACTTTACGTAAATTCGCGCTCGGAGGGGTTTGGCGAAGAGGTAAAAAGACGAATCCTGCTAGGCACTTTCGTGCTTAGCAGCGGCTATTACGACGCATACTACATCAAGGCGCAAAAAGCCCGCGCCTACGCTAAAGCTAAATACGAGCGAATTTTGAGCGAATGCGACCTCATTTTTATGCCCGTCGCTCCTCGCACGGCGTATAAATTCGGCGATCTAAAAGACCCGCTAGAGGCCTATTTGTCGGATATTTACACGATCAGTGTAAATTTAGCCGGCTTACCCGCCATCTCGGTTCCTGTAGCCAAGGACGGGGACGGACTAAATGTCTCGGCTCAGCTCATCGCCAAAGCTTGGGACGAAAAAACACTGCTAGAGGGCGCTCTTAGCCTTGAAAATTTAATAAAAGGATAAAAGATGAAGATAATTAAGCGAGCTTTGACCTTCGAGGATGTTCTTTTGGTGCCTCAGTATTCTGAAATTTTGCCTAAAGAGGTCGATATAAAAACAATGTTTAGTAAAAACGTTTCGCTAAACATCCCTCTCGTCTCAGCCGCAATGGATACGGTAACCGAGCATAGAGCCGCTATCATGATGGCGCGTCTGGGAGGCCTTGGCGTCATACACAAAAATATGGACGTCGCTTCGCAGGTACATGAGGTACGCCGCGTCAAAAAAAGCGAGAGCGGCGTGATATTCGATCCGATCTCCGTTAGCCCCGACGCTACCGTAGGCGAGGCGCTTGATCTCATGGCCGACCTTCATATCTCGGGCGTTCCGGTCGTGGATGAGAATAAAATTTTAATCGGCATTCTTACCAACCGCGATTTGCGCTTTGAGACAAACAGAGGCACTCCGGTAAAAGATAGGATGACTAAAGCCCCGCTCATCACGGCTCCAAAAGGCTGCACGTTAGACGAAGCAGAGAAAATTTTCCACTCAAACCGCGTAGAAAAGCTCCCTATCATCGATAAGGACGGGCGTTTAGAGGGTCTCATAACCATAAAAGACCTAAAAAAACGCAAAGAGTATCCAAACGCCAACAAAGATAAACTAGGCCGTCTAAGAGCCGCCGCAGCCATCGGAGTAGGACACTTCGAGAGAGCTCGCGCTCTTACCGAAGCCGGCGTAGACGTCATCGTTATCGACTCCGCGCACGGACACTCAAAGGGCATTATCGACACTCTAAAATGGGTTAAGGCGAATTTAAACGTAGACGTAGTAGTCGGCAACATCGCGAACCCAGCCGCCGTTAAAGACCTAGCGCAAGCAGGCGCTGACGGTATAAAAGTAGGCATAGGGCCCGGCTCTATCTGCACCACTCGTATAGTCGCAGGCGTAGGCGTACCGCAAATTTCAGCCATCGACGACTGTGCAACGCAGGCTAAAAAATACGGCATCCCGGTTATCGCCGACGGCGGTATAAAATACTCCGGCGACCTAGCTAAAGCCCTAGCCGCCGGCGCTAGCTGCATCATGGTCGGTAGCCTATTAGCAGGCTGCGACGAGAGTCCCGGAGAGATGATAACATTCCAAGGACGCCAGTATAAAACTTACCGCGGCATGGGTAGCATCGGCGCGATGACCAAAGGCAGCAGCGATAGATATTTCCAAGAAGGCACTGCGCAAGATAAGCTCGTGCCTGAGGGTATCGAGGGCCGCGTGCCGTATGCGGGCTCTATAAAAGACGTCGTGCATCAGATGGTAGGCGGCTTGCGAAGCTCGATGGGTTACGTGGGCGCAAAGGATATCGCGGACTTTCAAGAAAGAGCCGAGTTTGTGGAGATCACGAGCGCAGGACTAAAAGAGAGCCACGTCCACGACGTAGTAATCACGCAAGAAGCCCCTAACTACAAAGTCAATTAGTGCTAAATTTAAAAACCGGCAAGGTAAAATTTAATGAGCCGCTTTATCTGGAGAGCGGCCGAATTTTACCCGAATTTGAACTCGCCTACGAAACTTACGGCGAGCTAAACGAGGATAAAAGCAACGTCATAGTCGTATGTCACGCGCTAACCGGTAGCCACCACGCCGCAGGCAGATACGAAAACGAGCAGAAATTCGGCTGGTGGGACGCGCTAGTGGGCGATGACAAGGGCATAAATACGAGCAAATTTTTCGTCATCTGCGTAAACATCCTCGGCTCAAATTTCGGCTCGACAAATCCGCTCAGCATCGAAAAAAGCACGGGTAAGCAGTATCGTTTGCGCTTTCCTGTGCTAACCATCAGCGACGTAGTAAAGGCGCAGATGAGGCTTTTTGAGCACTTAGGTATCGAGCGAGCGCATGCGGTCGTGGGCGGCAGCCTAGGCGGTATGCAAGCGCTTTGCTTTGCGATCGAGTTTCCAAATTTTGCTAAAAACGTCATCATCCTAGCCAGCACCTATCAATGCAAGGCCTGGGCGATCGCATTTAACAAAATCGCGATCGAGGGCATCCTGCGCGATCCCGGTTTCAAAGACGGGCAGTACGACGAAAACGACATCGCCGCGCAGGGACTAACCGGCATGGCGCTAGGACGCATGGCGGGGCACATTAGCTTTCTTTCTCCTAGCTCCATGGACTCCAAATTCGGCCGCAACTACGTCGAAACCGACGGTCTTTACGAGCTTACGGGGAGGTTTCAGGTCGATCGCTATATGGAGTACAACGGCCGCGGCTTTCCTAAGCGCTTTGACCCGCTGAGCTACCTTTACATCGTAAAGATGATGAATATCTTTGACTGTACGCGCCACTACGACGACCTAGCGCACGCTTTCTCGCCTATTTGCGCCAAGGTTACGCTGGTCGCATTTAGCGGCGACATATTGTTTCCGCCAAGCTGTATGCGCGAGATGCACGAGACGCTGCAGGATATCGGCAAGGCGTGCGATTACTACGAGATAGACAGCGACTACGGCCACGACGCATTTTTGGTCGAAGTAGATAAATTTGAAAAAATAATAAAAAAGGTTTTAGATGAGTGAAAATTTAAGCGAGGATTTTGAAAGCAAACTCGCCAAAGCAAATGAAATTTTAAAACAGCTCGGCGATGAAAATTTAAGCCTAGAGCAAAGCGTCAAGCTGCACAAAGAGGGCAAAAAGCTACTCGAAGAGGCAGACAAAATCCTGCAAAACGCAAAGCTAGTGGTGAAGGACGCAGACGATGAGTAGCGCAGCCGTTTGCGCCTTACAGCTGCCGACCCAGCCCATGAGCGAGTCACGGCTGGATTATTATTTTAGGATTTGCGCGGATGAGGGCGCTAGGCTCGTGGTGCTCGGAGAGTACGTGCTAAACAGCTTTTTTAAAGAGCTTGAGCTTATGCCAAAAAGCCTCATCAAAGAGCAGAGCGAGCGCAAAAAACACGCGCTTGCGGCCATGGCGCAAAAATACAATCTAGAAATCCTAGCCCCGCTCGTACTACCCAAAGGCAAAGGCTTCGTCAAGGTCGCGGCGAGATTTAGCCCCGCGTCCTCGCGCTTTTACAAACAGCAGATCCTGATGCCCTACCCGCACTGGAACGAGGCGAAATTTTTTGCTAACAAAGATGAGGGCGAGCTAAATTTGCCCGTCTTTAGCTACGAGAAATTTAAAATCGGCGCGATGTTTGGCTTTGAGGCGCATTTTGACGCGGCGTGGGCGTATATGGCGCGCAAGAAAGTCGATGCCGTCGTAGTTCCCACCGCGTGCACGTTTTTTAGCGAGTCGCGCTGGGAGGAGCTGCTAAAAACCCGCGCCTTTACAAACAACGTCTATGTCCTGCGCGTAAACCGAGTCGGCAATCACAAGGCCGCAAGCGGCGAACAGTGGAGCTTTTACGGCGATTCGATGCTCATTAGCCCATTTGGCGAAGTGGTTTCGCGACTAGGCAAAAACGAAGAGATGATGGTAGCAAAACTCGAAAAAACCGAACTCGCACAGGCTAGACATCTATGGGGATTTTCTCAAATTTTAAACAAAAGACTAGGCTAAATTTAATTTTTAGGCGGCAAATATGTTTAAATTTGCCGCCGTTTCATCTACAAATTTTACCGATTAATTTAAATTTACCATCCAACCGCTGCTCTCCATATCCAAATTTAACGTCACAATTCAAATTTAATCCTGTAAATTTGAATTTTATTTTTCACCATCCTTAGCCCGATACAATCGCTCCTCTCAAGACAAATATGTCCTTTAATATTACTAATAAATTATAAATTACACCTTCATTTAAGCTTATATTTTAAAACTAAGTTATATAATCATACTATATGATTAAAATTTAACCCAAGGAGGACGCCAAAGACGCCAAGAGTAATAAAGGTATTTAGTATAGAGTCGTAAATTAAAGATTTACAGGTAGATAGCTAACATAAATTTAAAGGAGAA
>CAURQE010000026.1:0-10606 GCA_963527315.1 uncultured Campylobacter sp. | reverse complement strand
AGAAAGCTGCAATCAAAAAAGAAGAGATAAAGAAGGCTTATTTTGGGGAGGATTATGTGGGGGTGAAAGAAGTGAAGGCAGAAAACAAAGCGGATAAAAACGCGACTAAGTAAATTAACTCTAAAATTTAAGATAGTCTGTATAAAATCAGACTATCTTCTTAAAATATAATAAAAATTCAAAATAACTTAATACAATTATCTCAAAATTAAGTTTGGTTTACGCGATACCGCAGTACAATTTTTAATATAAAAAACAAATTTTATTAAATACTTATGTATATATAAAATTTGTAATTTAATATCTAAATTTCAAGGAGAGAATCATGGCAAAAAGTAACGTTTCAAGACGCGACATGCTCAAAATGAGCTTAGCCGGCGCCGGAGCGCTTGCATTAGGAGCAGTAAATACAGAAGCCGCGGTAAGCGCAAAAGACGTAAAATTTGACGAGGAGTGGGATGTCGTCATCATCGGTAGCGGCTTTGCGGGTCTTGCGGCGGGTATCAAAGCGAGCGAACGCGGAAACAAAGTACTAATCCTAGAAAAAATGGGACGCGTGGGCGGCAACAGCGTCGTAAACGGCGGAATTTTTGCCGTACCGGGTAGCGAACTACAAAAGAAAAACGGCGTTAAAGACTCAAAAGAGATTTTCATAGCCGACTGCGTAAAGGCGGGTCTTGGGCTAAATCACGTCGAGCTACTTGAAGTGCTAGCCGACCGCGCCGTAGATACGTTTAACTTTACAGTAAAACACGGCGCAAAATACCTAGACAAACTCATCCTAGAGGGCGGTCATAGCGTGCCTAGAACGTACTACACCGAAAACACTAGCGGCTCTGGCATCGTGCAGCCTCTCGTAGAATCATTTAAAAAATCAGACGGTTGCGAGCTTCGTACTCATACGAAATTTGACGACTTCGTAACCGACGAGAGCGGTCGCGTAGTAGGCGTAACCGTGAGAGAAAACTATAAATTCGACAAAGATCTCTTTAGCGACGACCGAGAAAACAAAGGCGGCGACAAGAAAATCATCAAAGCTAAAAAAGGCGTCATACTCGCAAGCGGCGGCTTTTGTAGCGATAAATTCTTTAGAAAGCTCCAAGATCCTCGCGCGGTACCAGAGTTTGACACCACAAACCACCCGGGAGCCACTGCAGGCGCGCTCATTTCGGCGTTTAAGGTAGGCGCGCTACCGGTGCAAGTCGGCTGGATACAGTACATCCCGTACAAATGCCCGGACGAAAAAGGCAACGGCATCACGAGCAAATTTGCAGCCCAAGCGAGCTTCCGATACGGATTTTCCGTCGATCCAAAAACCGGCAAACGCTATATGAACGAGCTAGCCGACCGCAAAATCAGAGCCGACGCGATGTTTAAAATCATCGACGCCAAAGCAAACAGCTACCCGATCAACCTCTGCGACTCCGTAGCCGCGGCAAAACTAGTACCGAGCGACCTCGAAAATCCGATGAATAGCGGCGTCATCAAAAAATTCGACAGCCTTGAGGAGATAGCGGCATTTTATAAAATGCCTGCAGGCGAGCTAACCAAAACCGCCGAGCGCTACAACGGCTTTGTGACGTCGGGCGTCGATGAGGACTTTGGTAAACCGATGAAGCTAACCGACGGCATCACGGTCTCAAAACCGCCGTTTTACGCTATGCGCGGCGCTCCGAAGCTGCACCACACCATGGGCGGCGTAAAGATCAACACCAAAGCGCAAGTCCTAAATATCGACGATGAGCCGATCGCCGGTCTATATGCCGCGGGCGAGGTTACAGGCGGTACGCACGGAGCTAGTAGGCTAGGCAGCTGCGCGATACTAGACTGCCTAACGTTTGGTATGATAGCGGGAGAAAATATTTAATTTCTAGTTTAACACGGGGGGGCTTTGCTCCCCCTTTTCGCTGACAAACCCGCCTGCTTGAGGCTTCGCGCCAAAGACCAAAATTTACAAATTTACTCCAGTGCTCTTATATAAGCACACCGATTTTAAAAGTACTTTCTCTGCTTAAATTTAATAACCGTTTAAAACAAATTTATGTATATTTTCTCTTTTACGATCACTTAAATTTGACGCAAATTTGAGCGCTAAATTTTATAAATTTAAAACCAAAACCACCGAAAGAGAAAAATGGATAGAAATTTTAATAAAGCAAGAAACCAAGGCATCCTCGGCGCGGTTTGCATCCTGTGTGCGAGTGCGAGTTTTCTAGCGAGCGATCAGAGCCTGTTTTGGATCGTTCGCACACTAGCGTGGCTGTTTGCGCTGACGTTTTTCCACTACGCGCTCATCCGTGCGCAGGAGCTATCAAACTCAAACGTCTTTACCATCTTCAAATACGCCTACAACGGCTTTTTAGCAGTGATCCTCTGCACTATCGCGCTCTACGTTTTTGATAAAAATTATCTCAGCCTCATCTCCCGCGTCATCATCCCGCTTGCCGTATTTGCCGTCTTGGTCGCGTGGGTCGTCATAAACCTCAAACTCGCAAAGATCTCGAGCTGCGCGCTTTTTGGCATTTACGCGTGGATGCTTGCCGCTAGCCTGGGCGCAAACTTTATTTATGGCATGCTAGAGGTCCTCTCGCCCGCCCTCATCGTCCCTATCGTCAAATTCGTACCCCTTGCAAACGCGCTCTTTGATCTAGCGACTTCGGGCGTCTTGCTCGCGGCGTGGATCAGCGTGGAAAATTTCTCAAACGAGCAAGGCGAAATAGAGATAAAAAATTTTAGCACTCAACACGAGCGAGCGACGGAGCTCAAATTTGACGCAGATGAAATCAAAACAAATATATAAAATTTGACAAAAAGGGAAAACATGCAAGAAATATCCTATAACCAAAAGGTGCTAAAAGAAGCCAAAAGGCAAGGTATAATCTCGTGCTGGTTTTTGCTAGCCAACTTTGCCGCATCGTTTTTGATAGCGGTTTACAAAGCCTTTACGCAACCGCATACTTTCGAGCAACTGCAAAACTTAGAGCTAATAGATAGCGCAATCACCAACCTATCGGCGCTAGCAGCTACTGTTTATATGTGGCTTGCCCTTAAAAAGCTAGCCGAGATTTATGATACCGATGTTTATGAAATCTTCATAAAAACCGTAATCATAGCCGTATTAGTGATTTTCCTCTCGATAGTGCTTAGCCTAAAAGGAATTACGCCAGGTATCAGTGAAGTCATTAGCTACGCATTGATAGGTCTTGTCGTATATTTTTTCATACTCTGGTTTAAGCTAAATTTTGGTCTGGCCAAAATTACGAAAAACAAGCTTTTTAAGACTTACGTATTTTTCACTATCGTTAGCATCATCGTTGGAGCAACGATAAAAACTCTAGCAATGTTTGGTTTTTTTGGAGGAGGTCTATATATGCTAGCCGCAACGCTAGCCATCGCGGCACTCTACGTGCTGCCGACTGCGTTTTACCTATACGCCTGGACTATGATAAAGGAGAAATAAGATGAGAGAAAACGAACAAAATTTGACCGAAGACAGAGCCCAAATCATCGAAAAAGCAAAGCAGGAGGGGATAACTTCGGCTTGTTTTATGTCTTTTATGGTTTTGGTGCTTTACATTGAGGATTTTTTCCCGAAACTTCAAGAAAAGCATAGCTGGACGGCGCTAAGTATACTCGCGCTAATCTATCTTCACAAAGCGCTTAAAAAGCTTCAGCCTATGTGCGAGACTAACCTCATGCGGCCGTTTCACTCGTATTGGGCGCTAAGTATTGCGGCGGCTGCAGCTCTGCTGGCAGGGGTGTTTTACGATCCTATTTTTACGCTTTTACTCCTCGTTTTGCTTGTAGCTACGCTGATTTTTTGGACGATTTTAAACTTTAGACTAGCGCGTATTACGCAAAATCCGCTGTTTAAATTTCACTCCATCATGTTTATAGTCTCTGTCATATCTAGCCTCACGGTGCTTTTCCTAAAAGCAAACCCGGGCTCCGTGCTTTACTACGCGGACGCCGCGATAACGGCAGCGTCTCAGGGTTTACTAGTTGGCGCATGGTACGACGTGGATGACGTGGAGGATGTTTAAATTTGGCTATAAAATGCGCGAGTAACGGCTCTGCGCAGTTTAAATTTGACCTGCCCAGCGCCTAAAATTTGGCAAATTTGAGTTAAATTTTTAGCTCCGACCGGCTTTGTTAAATTTGCCATAGCGCCGCTCGCAATTTTATTTTTATAAAATAGGCAAGCGCTGATTTTACCGCCGTTCGTATCAAAAAGGCGCGGGTTTGGCCGCCTGCGTATAAATTTAACGGCCGAGCCAAATTTGACAAATTTGGGCAAATTCTCGCGAGGCCGTTTGCCGTGCCGCACGTCAAATTTAACTCGCGACCGCCCTATCCGTTCATCTTGGATAGCTTCTCGTTTTTGAGATTTGCCTCCATCTGTCGTATCTCTTCCTCGCCGCTTCTTACGACGTTTTCGTCGCACTCGAAGTTTTTGGCGTCTATTTTTTTCGGGTATTCGACATTTGCTAGGATATATCTAAAAAGGTTTATGCGAGCATGCTTTTTGCTATCTGAGACGATGATCGTCCACGGACAAAACGGCGTGTTCGAGGCTAGCAGCATCGAGTACTTGGCGATAGTGTACTGATCCCAGAGCTCCTGGCTTTTCTCGTCTACTGGGGAGATTTTAAACTGCTTGAGCGGGTCGGTGAGGCGCTCTTTGAAGCGCTTTTTTTGCTCCTCTTTTGAGACTGAGAGGTAAAATTTAAAGAAAATTATGCCTGAGTTTTTGATCATCTCCTCAAATTTAGGCACCTCGCGCAAAAACTCCTTATGTTCCTCCTGCGTGCAAAAGCCCATCACTGGCTCCACGCCTGCGCGGTTGTACCACGAGCGGTCAAAGATCACGATCTCGCCAGCACTCGGTAAATGCGCGACGTAACGCTGGAAATACCACTGCGAGCGCTCGACGTCGCTTGGCTTTTCAAGCGCCACGATGCGGCAACCGCGCGGATTTAGATGCTCGGTTAGGCGCTTTATCGAGCCACCCTTGCCCGCCGCGTCGCGCCCCTCGATGATTATGAGTACGCGCAGACCCTGCTCTTTTACGTGATTTTGAAATTTTAAAAGCTCGATTTGCAGCTTTCTAAGCTCGTGCTCGTAGTCGAATTTCACGCTATCCGTGCCGTTTTTACTCACTCTAAACCTCCTTTGGACATTTTTAAAATGTTACTATCAAATAATTAAAATTTAGCTAAAATACGCCTCTTAATTTAACATTTAACGCTGACTTTATGGGAGCTTGTGTAAAATACGACAAAAATTTCAAGGAATATTATGATTTTTAGGATGATTTTTGCGGCGATTCTGACTTGCTGCGCTATGTTTGCCGAACCGCTTTCGGTCAAAGAAGCCTTCGGCCTCACCGCACACGCCGACGAGCAAAACGTCGAGTTTAGATTCGCCCCAGCGCCAAATATCCACGTCTATAAAGACAGCCTCGCAGCGAGCCTAGGCGATAAAAATTTAAACTCGCATCTAAACTTCCCAAAAAGCGAAATTTACGACGAGCGCGAGGTTTATACGGGCAAATTTAGCCTTTTCGTGCCGATAAATTTGCTAAAAGGGCTTAGCGGCGGCGAGAATTTCACTCTAAAGCTCGAATACCAAGGTTGCGCCAAAGACGGCATCTGCTACCAACCGCAAGTGCTCAAATTTAGCGTCAAAAAGGGTCTTGGCGGCTACTCCGTCGCGCAGATCATAGAGGCCACCGAGCCTGATTTTGTAAGCTCGCAAGCCCCGCTCTCCGAGCAAGACTCCATCGCCACAAGCCTTAGCAGCGCAAATTTCCTCCTCTCGCTCGCCACGTTTTTGGGCTACGGACTGCTACTCTCGCTCACGCCTTGCATCTTTCCGATGATCCCGATCCTATCATCTATCATCGTCTCAAAGCAAGCTAGCAGCGCGCATGACGGTAAAAACGGCGCCGTAAATTTAAGCGCGGTAGACGAAAACTCGGTCAAATTTGATAGCGGTAACCCACACGCTAAAAACGTCAAAAGCAAAAACTCACGCAATTCGAGCGGCTTTTTCCTATCTCTTATCTACGTTTTTGCGATGGCGTGCGCCTACGCAGTCGCAGGCGTGGCGGCTAGCGTTTTTGGCTCGGGCGTGCAAAGCGCGCTGCAAACCCCGACCGTACTGATCGGCTTTAGCCTCGTTTTCGTCGCGCTCGCGCTTTCGATGTTCGGACTTTACGAACTTCAGATGCCCCTTGCTATGCAAAACACGCTTAGCAAAAAAGCCCAAAGCAAAGGCGGCATAATCGGCGTTTTTGCGATGGGATTTTTATCCGCGCTCATCGCTAGCCCCTGCGTCGCCGCACCTCTTGCGGGCGCGCTACTTTATATCGCACAGAGCGGAAACGCGGTATTTGGCGGGCTTGCGCTATTTACGATGGGGCTTGGCATGGGTGTGCCGCTACTGCTGATCGGGGCGAGCTCGGGTAAAATTTTGCCGCGACCGGGCGCGTGGATGGACAAAATCAAGACGCTTTTTGGCTTTATCATGCTGATAATGGCGGTTTGGCTTAGCGCGCGCGTGCTGGGTGCTAGAGTGGAGCTGCTGCTTTACGGCGTCATCGGCGTGTTTGCAAGCGTATTTTTTGGAGCCTTTGATGCAACAAAGGACGAGTACGGCAACGGCAAAAAACTGCTAAAAGGCACGGCGCTGCTAGCCTTTATCTACTCGGTTTTACTGATCGTGGGTTCATTTTCGGGTGCTAAATCGGCGCTAAATCCGCTTGAAGGCTTTAAAAATACAGGCGGCGCAGGCGTAAATTTGAGCAAAAACGAACCGAATTTTATCGCAGTCTCAAATTTGACTGAACTAGAAAATGCGGTAAAAAGCTCGTCCAAACCCGTGCTTATCGACTTTTATGCGACTTGGTGCGCTAGCTGTAACGAGCTTGACGAGATCACCTTTAAAGACGAGGCCGTGCTAAAAAAGCTAGAAAATTTTACTCTTTTGCGAGTGGACGTGACGAAAAATAGCAGTGACGACGCGCAGATAATGAAAAAATTCGGACTCATCGGACCGCCTGCGATCCTATTTTTTCGCGCCGGCAGCGACGCGCAAAACGAGCTAAAAAACGCGCGCCTCATCGGATTTTATCCGCCCGAAAAGTTTTTAGCGCATCTTGAAAATTTCGGGCTGTGAAATTTACGAAAACGCGGTGCTTGTAGGAAAATTTGGAAGTAAATTTTGCCTAGTTTTTGTTCTGTAGTCAAATTTGGCGTTTAAATTTTGCGAATTTAAATCCGGTCAAATTTATGCGGCGATTTTATCGTATTAAATTCGGAAGCATTTTTAACGCGGTTAAATTTGCTTCCGAATTTTGACCGCAAGAATTTCCACCTTTACTCGCGAATATTTTTGCAGTACTGCTAGCGACGATTGCAAGCTCATTTTACCGCGCTTTGATGATTTTTTACGATTTTATCCTCAAAATTTGAGATAATTAAAGCTGATTTAAATTTCGCTCGCTATAATTTCGCCTATCGTTACCCTGTAGTTTAGTGGTAGAACTGCTGACTCTGGATCAGCTAACAGAGGTTCGAATCCTTTCAGGGTAACCAGATTTATGGAAAAATGCTTCAAAACATCGTATTCTGACCAATCTTTATAAGCGCTATCGTCACTTACTGAGCCGTCATAACAAAAAAACTAACTAAATTCGCTCATCATATAAGCTCATAAAAACCTATTTCGTCGCTTTTCGCAAATTACGAAGTCCGGCCGACAATAAAATCAAAAGGCTAAATTTAGGAGACTTCCCTGAATTTAGTTTGGCCATGGCACGCAAGGAGAGATTTAAGCTGGAGCAAAAGGCAAGAGACAGCATCGACGTCAAACATGGGAGCGAGATAAACGAGCAGGCTAATTTTAAAAAGATGGCTTAAAACAAAAGCCACTAGTGTAGAGCCAAACACCATAAACAGAGATAAGAGGCTGCTTGAGATGTATGTCTATCCGTTTTTTTGAAGACAGAAGCGTTGTAAAACTGTTTTTCAGATTAATGTAAGCGTAAAACTACGATTTTTACTTTGATTTCTAACGTAAATTTCCTTTAAGTTGCCTTTTAAAAGTATTTAAAGCTTGATTGTTTTTTATATCCTAAACACCCGATCATTCATGCTCTCATAGTTTTTTATCCAGCTACTAATCAACGACGGTATAGAGAGCTTCTCGTTTCTCTAGTTTACTACTTCATTGCACGCTAGATCCACTATTCTACTCCACTCGGGTCGCATTGCTGATTTCGCATGAACGCCATATTATCAAAACATCTTTTTTGGCTTATACAAGGGATTTTTAATAATACTTGTGTATAATACACAATACAAGGTTTAAAAAATGAGCAAAAAGATAAGTTATTAAAAGAGCTTGAAAATAATCCAACAAACGTAAGATTTGAGATACTAGAAAAACTTTTGCTAGATAGCGGATTTAATTTAAAAAGCATCAAAGGATCTCATCATAGTTTTTCAAACGGCAAATTGGTAATCACTCTACCGTATCATAAACCTATGAAAATTTTTTACGTAAAAGCGGTTTTAAAAGCTACCAAAGGAGAGTAAAATGAAAAAAGATCTATATTATTACTTAAATTTACCGTATAAAATAGAATTAAAAAAAATCCCGCAAAGTGAAGGCGGGGGATGGGGCGCGTTTATGCCTGAATTTAACGGCACGGCATTTTTCTACGGCGACGGAGAGAGCAAAAATGAAGCTTTAGATGAGCTTGACGTAGCTTTTAGAGCAGCCTTAGAAACTTTGATCGAAAGCGGTGCGATGATCCCGGAGCCGGTGAGCGAGGAAAAACGCGTGCGCGTAAATGTAAATTTACCTAAATCTCTGCTTGACGCGATCGATAAGGTAAGCTCAAACCGCTCTAAATTTCTAACCGATGCGGCGAATTTAAAACTAGCAGGGCTTTAAATTTAGCCTTTTAAGCGTATTGTTTGTAAATTTTAGACTCTTTGAGCTCTTTTAGCGTCTCTTCTATCTTTGCGTTTCGTCGCTTAAATTTACGCGCATTTTTATTTTATTAGGGAGATTGTAAAGCCTATTTGATAGCGTCGAGGCTATATCGCTGATATCTTTTTCAAGCTTGAAAATCGGCACTACTTCGCCCTTTTTCTCGGCCAAAATCAGCTTTTTTATCTCAGCGGCGGCAAATTCCTTCTGCGCCCTAGCTTCTGTTAGTCCGTAGGTGCTCGTAGCGTTTGCTATTTTATACTCGATATAGCTTTGGGCGCACTCCTTTAGATCCCATTTATTGCGTCCGATCTTGGCTATCACGCCCTCGTTTTCCATATCTTAGATACGCCGCTGAGTAAGAGATAAAATATCGCTTAGCTCTTTAGTCGTCACATCCATTTTAACTCCTTGCCCGAGTAAAGCAGGAACTGCGAACCGCGGCTTCACTCCTGCAACCATCTAAAGCAGCACACCGCTGCTCTCGGAGTCGACGTAAAAATTGAAATTTTAGTCTCTGTTCGCTAAAATAACGGTATAAATTTAACATTTGTCGTCCGATTTTGTAAAAAGCGATAGTTCGCTTTCGCATTTTGCTTTTAGGGCGCGTTTTTGCTCGGCGATGCTTTGGATGTGGTGCTTTAGCTTTAGGTTGCCTTTGGCAAAATTTTCTATGATGATATCTATCATGTCGCTCTTTTTCATCTCGTAAGCTTCGCAAAGTAGCTCAAAAGTAGATGCGTTGTCGATGCTGATCTTAAAATCGTACCGCGTTTTTTGATTTTTAGATTGTTATGGATTTATCATCTCTTACTCCTCGCGCAAATTTAATTCACGCTGCAGGCAAAAGCTTTACTACTTGGCTTCTATTTAGCCGCTACCGCCATCCTTCGGGCATGAGACGCGCCCTAAAACTCTACTTCAAGGATTCCTTTTTTGTCTTTTGGCTTTACTTTCAGCAGCGCTATAAAATTACGATTTTCATCTCTTGCCATTTAATACCAAATTTGTCATTTTTACTCCAGAATAAGCTAAAAGAATAATGTCAAATGCTTCGTTTCGATTGCAAATTTTTACCCATCTTAGCTTTGAGTAGCCGTTTTTGTCTTTGGTCTTTCTATTTTTTCGCGGTAAGCTTCCTCTTTGCAATTCTCGTTAAAGTGAAAATAGTTTCATTCCGACTTGTCGATACGAAGCAGGCAATAAAGCTCATTTTTTCCTGCATAAGTATCCACCGACATAAATTTAATGCCCTTTTGGATAATTTTGATCTTGTTTAAAAATGGCAATTTGCCGCTCTGCTAGCTCAGACCTTTAGTAGCGATGAAGTTTTTATTTAAACAACCGCCTGGCATTTAATGTCTTAACAAGATAAAAATTGGGCCATGCATAATCTGTATTTATTGTTCTTTACTCTATCTCATTAACTGTAAAAGAATCTCATAACTTAATTACTATTGCAAAAATATTCAGCCATAACCATTTAACCCTATTAAACTCACATAAAGGAGTAGTGAGTTTTATTAAATTTAGGCCAATATAGGTAGCATACAACCTATCAACAGCAAATCAAGTGCCCAAACCACTACAATCAAAAATAGTAGCA
>CAURQE010000025.1:0-16783 GCA_963527315.1 uncultured Campylobacter sp. | reverse complement strand
ATTTGTAGCACTTGAAAACGACTGTTTCAAACCCCAACGGGGTAAATTTACACACAAAATTTGGCTTATCATCTAATTCGCTAACGCGTTTCAAACCCCAACGGGGTAAATTTACACACAATCTCGCTCATCCAGCCTTTTTTGTGTTACGAGTTTCAAACCCCAACGGGGTAAATTTACACATTCGCTCATACCGCAATGATTTTTGAGTAGATCGCGTTTCAAACCCCAACGGGGTAAATTTACACTCGAGAATGAAAAAACTCAATTTACCAACACCATGTTTCAAACCCCAACGGGGTAAATTTACACCGGGTATCCAAATCAACGTCCGCAACAAGGAACGCCGTTTCAAACCCCAACGGGGTAAATTTACACTCGGTATTCTGTTTATTGTTGCCTAAAATTTCACTAGTTTCAAACCCCAACGGGGTAAATTTACACAAAATCAAAGAGGAGTGCAGGGCTAGGATAGAGGCGTTTCAAACCCCAACGGGGTAAATTTACACAGAGGTTGAAATACTCGTCGCAGGCGGAAAAGAACGCGGTTTCAAACCCCAACGGGGTAAATTTACACCGAAAAAGGCGATCATAAAGCTCATCGCTCATTTTAGTTTCAAACCCCAACGGGGTAAATTCGGTATTATGTAGCAAATGCACAAAAAGTTAAATTATCTTTTTTGCTATTTTTTAGAAAGGATTCCAAAAGTCATTGCTTTCTAAAATTTAGTATATTCTGATTATGGTGGTTTATTTTATAGGCAAACGGATACCCAAATGGATATAAAGGTTTATTTTCTTGTAAAAGTGCTACATTGTCACAATATTCATACTCCAACTCTTGCATAATACGAACAAAATCTCCAGTTACACAAGTTTCTGTTTTATTAACTATAAAATCAAAATACCGATTTTTAAAGAAATTCGGTATTATTATTCATCATCACTTTAATTTTGTCAGATATTTCTTTAATTTGGAAATGAAATAGTTACAGGTTTATCATTGATAATATTCTCAATTGCCTGATTTAGTAAATTTTGTAACTGCTTGGCGGTTTTATCCAATTCATAAATACCAGCTTGTTCATTGTATTGGCTATCTTCTGTTAAAAAATTTTCCAATGTGAATGTAGCAGTCGGATAATCAATCGGATTATGGTATAGCTTGGCGATTTCTTGTTGTTTCGTGGTTGGGAAATTTGGAAATGGAATTTGTAAAAACTGTTCTATTTTTAATTCTTTCATTTTTGACCCAACTGATAAATTAGCACAATATTTTCGCATTATTGAACAATTCAAAAACGCAAGCATAAAAATTAACTGATATTTCTCATAATCAAATACACGATACATTCCTTGATTATGATGACCACCACCCAAATCTTGGTAATTATAAAAACCAGCAATCCCCACATACTCGCCAACACCACCTTTTGACGTTCTATTTATTAACAAAATACAATCATCTTTAATATTATTGTCGCCAACTAAATTTATTCTTTCTTCCATCAATGTTCCATAATCAGAACAATGGGTTGGTGTAATCCATTGAAAAAGTAGTTTCTTATCAAAAGAAATATAACGAGTTTCAGGCGTACTACCACTACGAATATTATTTTCATTAATATAAAAAGTACCTTCTTGGTAATTTTCAATATAAAATTTTATTTTTTTAAAAGTTTCTGAATAGACCCCGGTATCTAAACGCCCAGTCTTTTCAATTTCTCCAATGTTCGGCAAATTAAAAACAAACTGATTAGACTTTTGATTATTCATCAATTCATCTTCAATCAGTTGCAAGATTTTTTCGTGGCGTTGTTTGATTAAATTGATTTTATTCAAATAGGCTTTTGTTAAAGCGGTAATATATTCAACTTCCTTTTTAATTTTAGGGATAGGAATTAAAACGTTATTCATCGCTTCACTATCTAATCTAGGATACATTCCACGATTTTGAAAACCTAAAATTTGTTCAATAAAAAATTCAGTTCTCAACACAGCGAACAGGTATTCTTTTGTGATTTCAGTTGTTTTTAAATCACGAATAACCAAAACAGCAGGTGTTGAACAATGATTAGTTAAATTATCATAAATAAAACCAACGCCACCACGATAGGTTCTGACAGTTGAAATTAAAATATCGCCTTGTTTAAGGCTTTTGGGGTTATCTGACGGCAAACCTATACCGTAAAATGAATTTACATTGACAAGACCATTATTAACATCAATATCGCCAATTTCAGAATAAAAATATTTATCTTGTTTATTGATTTTTGATGTTTTTTCTTTACTTTCAACACATAAATTTGCCAATGGTTGGTAATTCACTTTAGAATTTGGTGCAAATTTTGAGTATTTTGATGGAGCAAAACAATAATTATTTTGGGCGATATCATTAAAGCTAATTGTTTTGGGAATGGTAATATATTTATAATCACTCATCATTATTTCCCCTTGATAAACAAATCTTGCAGTGCTTCTTCTTGAGATAAACACCACGCTTTAAAATCAGCAATAGTTTGAGTAAAGTCTTCATCTAACATAGGGCGACCTTCATTATCAATTTGAATCTCAAAAGTTTCGTAATCAATTTTGTAAACAGGTGCAAAAAATTTCACACGTTTACTGGTTTTTACTTCATAGCCCACTTTTTGAATATCTTTGGCAAATACTTGATAGTTTGCCGTTTTTAATTTCTCTAATTCATCAGCTTTGGGTTTGTATGCCACGATAATAGATGTATTAACTCCTGTTTCTGCAAACACATTAGCAGGTAAATCAAAAATTGCCACAATCCGCATTTTATCCATCAACCATTGACGAGCGATTTTATGGCTATCAATGCTAGCGATAGAATTAGACAGCACAATACCCATTCTGCCACCGTCTTTTAAAATCCGATAAGCATTTTCAAGAAATACCACACCTAAATCTATTTTACTGGCTTGTTTAGATGATTTTTTGCTGGATTTTTTACCTGAATTGTCGCTGTTTTCGCTTTCATTATCGCCTTTGCCGTTATATAAATCCCATAGCTCATAGCATTCAATCATAGCTTTGTCTTTATCATCTTTAGGTGCAAAAGCACGGTCTTCACCAAATGGCGGATTGGTTAAAACAACGTCAAATTTCTTTAATTTTTTCTCATCAGGGCGGTTATCCCAATTCCCTTTTTTATTCATACTTGGAATAAGTTGTAAAGTATCACCTTGGTTATCAAATTTCACTGACAGCGAGCCATAACCTGATTCTGCTTTAATTTTGGCATTACCATCGCCATTAAGTAACATATTCAGAGTGGCAAGCATTACCATTTGCTCATCAATATCCATACCAAAAATATTGTTATCATCTAGTTTACTATTTGAATTAACATAAGAAACAGACAAAAAGTCTGCAATTCCAACGGTAGGGTCGATAACTGTTTCAGTGTTTCTTGGATTAACAATTTTGACTAAAAAATCAATCATTGGTAAAGGTGTTACAAATTGAGCATTTTGGTCTTTTGAAAATGGTGTTGCAAATTTATAAAAGACTAATTGATACAAATCTGTTTTGTGTGAACGCACAAAAGAGTAATCTTGAAATTGTGAAACTACTTCAATTAAAACTTTAATATGATTCTCATTTTTGGTATTAAGTGGATTTTCTTTTAAGATTCGGGAATAAGTACCTGATGCTTCTTCCCGTAGAGCATTCATACGTTGAATGAATTTTTGTAAATCTTCATCTGCCAATGTTTTGTAATTTTTTTCGCTATCGTGAATATAGAAATCTAAATAATGATTGTTGTTAGCTTCATTGCGTTTTTCATCAAAAATTTTCAACGACAAAATCTGTATCAAAATTTCAAAACCTTTTTGATTAACCAAGCCTACTTTATCCATTGTGCGTAAAATATGGCTCATAGCATCATTAATTTGTACTGACTGTACGCCTGAAATAATATCTAAATCAGCAGCCTTGCGTTTATCACGACTAACAAAATTATCTTTATTCCATTGTTTGATTTGTTCAAAATTAGGAATATTGATATAAGAATCTGTTAAATGTAATGACAATTCTTTGGTTTTACTGCCATCACCTTTGATATTAAATTCATCACTAAATCGTAAAAATTTGCCATTTTCTTTACGGAATAAATACAAGCGTTCTGTGTCATAAAGTATGCCTAAACAGAAATCACGATTGCTTTCTTTCATATAGGCTTTGAGTTGTTTATCCCATACTTCTGCAATATTTTTACTATCTTCTTTTTTAAATTCAATAGCAACTATCATATGGTCTCGTAGCCATTCTAAGCTATCCATATCATTAGTATTATGGTAATTTTTGTAGTAATTAAACCAATCTTTATCATCAAAAATAACAGCATCAATTTTGATAGGTGCAGATGATTTATTACCTTTTGGAAAGAGAATTTCAGTACCAATATAGTCTTTCGCGAATAATCCTGAATTAATAAGAGCTGATAAAAATTGCCATTTATAATATTGTTCGTTTAGTGAGCCATTGCTTTTTCTAAAATTCGTTTTGGGAGTTGTATTAAGATGTTCAGAAAGAAAGCCGTTATACTCTTTATTAAGATGTAAATACTGGTTATCAAATTCTTGTTTTTGAAAAGAAAAAGTATTACCTAAATGTTGACTGTTGGCTGTTTCATTTTTATACCTTATTTTTGTGATACACCAAATAATTGTTCAGATACTTCAACCAAAGCGTAGTTTATTAGTTTCATAACTGCCCCTTTTACCTATCTATCGCAACACCCAGCGTATCTAAAATCATCAAGGCAAACGCAAAGCTAAACTTGCCTCGATTAATTTTATTCGCTAAATTCTCTCTTGATTCGTTTACGCCTTTTTCTTTTAATTGTTCCGCTAGTTTAGGATAGTCTATATCGGCTTTTGCCATTTGTGTTTTTAGATATACCTTTGCTCGTTTTTCATATTCGGTCATTGATAGCCTTTTTGGTTTTTATAATTATATCTAAAATTTTATAATATAGCAATAAATAATTATAAATAATCTAATAAAATGAAATATATTTATATATTAATTAAAACATAAGCATATATGTGATATAATATCATCATAAATAAAGATAAAAAGGCTCAAAAATGTCCCAACACTTCCTTCTCTCGTCTAAAGCTAGAACAATCTCCGTTAGAAAGATAGCTTCGATGAGTGAAAAGGACTGCTTTGAATATTTTAAATCGATTCGTTGGAGCGACAATAAAGGCAATCCTATCTGTCCTTGCTGCGGAAGCGCATCGTCTCACTACTTTATAGAAAGCAGATTACAATATCGCTGCAAGGATTGCTTTCATACCTTTAGCGTTACAAGCGGAACGATATTTCACTCTCATAAGCTTGATTTTAAAGTCATACTTCTTGCCATCGTCATATTTTCAAACGCTACGAAAGGTATTTCAGCCCTACAGCTTAGTAGAGACCTAGACGTTCAATATAAAACGGCTTGGGTCTTGTCCCATAAAATAAGAGAAAGTCTTATGGTTAGCGATAGCGGAAATAAATTTAGCGGAGTAGTCGAAATGGACGGAGTATACGTCGGAAACTATATAAAACCCGCTAATAATATAAACGATAGAATAGATAGGCGTAAGGCTTTTAAGCCTAATAAATGAGTTATAATATCGCTTAGAGAGAGAAATTTGCTTGGAAGCGGAGCAAGTAAAACTAAGACCTTTATTCTAAAAAGCGAAAATAATATAGATATAAACGCTATCGCCAAATCGCATATTGCGCCAAACAGCGAAATTCATACCGATGAAAACTCGGCTTATGACGATTTGCTAGCTCATTACGACCTAAAAAGAGTAAATCACCAAATAGAATATTCAGGATTAAACGGAGAGAATAACAATCAATCGGAAAGTTTTAACGCTAGATTTAGAAGGCTACAATACGGTCAATGCCATAAGCTAGGAACGCTTTATCTTTCAAACTATGCTAACGAAATAGCTTATAGAGAAGACACTAGAAGGCTAGATAATAAGGCTATAATGGACGATATTTTATCAAGATGCCTAGCCGACAACTCAATATCTAACGAGTTTTGCGGTTACTGGCAAGGCAATCACAGAGTAGCCGAAAGGCTTGGGGCTTAGGAAGCTATCTTATAAAATTTAACTCCGTTGTCAGTAAATAACGAGACAGTTCCTCTTTTTATGAGCTTTGAAATTAAAGAGGATATGTTTTGCTTATATTTGGCGATGATAGCGCCATCTACTTCCTCGCCTTTAAAAACATACTCGGCTATTTCATTTACAGTGCTAGACTTTATCTTTAAACACTCTATAATCCTACGATTTAATTCTCCGTGAGGAAAATACGAAGCATTACTAATTCTCTTAGCTCGAATGAACGTAGTTTTATAACTAGGGTCAAATATCGCAATAGCCTTATCTATGGTTTCAAGCTCGGATTTTAGCTTTAAAACGATTTCTTGATGATATTTGATACTCCCTTGAAGCTCGGAATGCTTACTAACTAGAGCGGATATTACGTGAGATTCAGCCATATAAATCCTTTATGATATGCTATAATAGACTGAATTTTAGCGGATTTTAGAATGAAAGTCTTGTGCGGTTGCTACATAATACCGGGTAAATTTACACTATATAGTAGAACTTGAAACATTCACGGCTTTAGGTTTCAAACCCCAACGGGGTAAATTTACACCTTCGGCTAGGCTTATATCGCCCAGCTTGCCGATCGGTTTCAAACCCCAACGGGGTAAATTTACACATCGCTCATCTCTACTCCTTGACTTGATTTATCGGTTTCAAACCCCAACGGGGTAAATTTACACTTAGTGCTTTCTGGAGCGCTTGCCGGGCATTGGGTCGGTTTCAAACCCCAACGGGGTAAATTTACACAACGTAAGGCGCTATAAAAATTGTCGGCTGCCGTCCTAGTTTCAAACCCCAACGGGGTAAATTTACACTTAGCGATGACCTCACTTATATTCTTTGACATTTTTGTTTCAAACCCCAACGGGGTAAATTTACACTACGCAAGGAGCCCGTTAAAAAAGGTTTTTTGTCGTTTCAAACCCCAACGGGGTAAATTTACACAAGGCGAGCAAGGGAGTTTGTTTTGATGCCGCCGTTTCAAACCCCAACGGGGTAAATTTACACCCCGAGTTTGCCGCTCGCGAAGTATTTGACGAGGGTTTCAAACCCCAACGGGGTAAATTTACACGAACGTAAGAACGATCGACGCCTTTATATTTCTTGTGAGTTTCAAACCCCAACGGGGTAAATTTACACGTTATCCCGCCTGCTTTATATCCCGAATAAACTAGTTTCAAACCCCAACGGGGTAAATTTACACGTGGCGTGATGAAGCTACTAGCCTTGATAATCGGGAGTTTCAAACCCCAACGGGGTAAATTTACACGTGGCGTGATGAAGCTACTAGCCTTGATAATCGGGAGTTTCAAACCCCAACGGGGTAAATTTACACAATAGATGTTCGCGCAGGGAAACTATGGGATGTTGGTTTCAAACCCCAACGGGGTAAATTTACACTTTGGCAAACGGGGTGTTCGTATGCTAGGAATTGCCGTTTCAAACCCCAACGGGGTAAATTTACACCAAGATACATTATGAAGTCTACAAAGGACTTACATTGTTTCAAACCCCAACGGGGTAAATTTACACCTTATCAAGGGTTTGGATTTTAACGACCGCCTCAAGGTTTCAAACCCCAACGGGGTAAATTTACACAGTCTTATCGGTGAAATTGCTAAACAAAATGAAATTTGTTTCAAACCCCAACGGGGTAAATTTACACAACAATCTGCCAAAAGGCGAGCGCATACGCAAGCGTTTCAAACCCCAACGGGGTAAATTTACACTTGTGCACGACGGCGGCGATACGTCCGAATGGATACGTTTCAAACCCCAACGGGGTAAATTTACACCAAAAAAGCGCCAATGATATTGTATTTCAACACCCATAAGTTTCAAACCCCAACGGGGTAAATTTACACTAAAATATTCCAAAATCACTTTTAGAAATTTGAGCCAGTTTCAAACCCCAACGGGGTAAATTTACACAATACGATAACGGGTATGGTATTGAATGCATCAGCAGTTTCAAACCCCAACGGGGTAAATTTACACCTCGCAAGATTTCGGGCGCTATAAGCTCTCTTTCGTTTCAAACCCCAACGGGGTAAATTTACACGAATAATGGCGCTAATATTTCGCTAGCTATTGGTTCTTGTTTCAAACCCCAACGGGGTAAATTTACACCTTCCAAAAGAGCTTTGGAAATTTCACGCGCAAGAGTTTCAAACCCCAACGGGGTAAATTTACACTAGTGATGTTTCAGCGATCATCTCACGCTCCTAATCGTTTCAAACCCCAACGGGGTAAATTTACACCACGATATTTCGCACAAAATCAACCATCCATACCTCGGTTTCAAACCCCAACGGGGTAAATTTACACACGGCTACGAGCGGTATAAACCCGCATTCGATAAGCGTTTCAAACCCCAACGGGGTAAATTTACACGGATAGCCAAGCGCGGATATTTTTCCACGCCTCAGTTTCAAACCCCAACGGGGTAAATTTACACAGCACCAAAATACTCATATTTAAGGCTGTTTGCGATAAAAGTTTATATTTTTAGGCCTTAAAATAGCTTAAATTTAACCGCTCGAAAAATCTAAAACGCGAGTATATCGCTATCTGCAAAACTTACAAAACGCTTTATCGCCGTAGCGGGCAAAGATATACAAGCAAAAACAAGCAAATATGGGCCGCAAAAGTAAAAATCATCATAATAAATATGAAATGAATAAAATCTATACGAAGAGTAGCGATGCTAAAAAATAAAATATAAAAGCAAAACAAATAAAGTAAATAAAAATACCGCAGCAAGCATGGTAGCTCTAATCAAATTTCGCTTGCGGCGAATATAAAATACGGACGCGGGCTTTTGTAGTCGTCGAGAAAAATTTATATTTATAAGGCTAGGGCTAAGCGAAGCGTAAATCCGCTTAAACCGGCGCCAGCGCAACCATCTAAGCAAGATGCGCTAAACCGCAGTAATAAAATGCCGCTCCAAAGCAAAATTAGCAAAAGTCGGCAAAAAATACCAAACTTCGCTAAAGCTTGTTTTTTACGAATGCAAACAACTAAAGACATCTAATCTGCAAGATTTTAGCGGTTTAGATTTTTTAGGGACTTTGTTTGCTTGCCGCACCCAAATCCTTGCTAAATTTCCGTATTATCATTTATTAAATATAATTAAACCGAATAAACTATAAAAGCTAACTATAACCTAACATAGCGTCATCTTTATAAACCGTACCAAAAGAGCTAGCTAAAAATAAACTAGGTCGAGAAAAACGGCAAAATTGGCACAAATTTAACCCGTTAGGGTTTGAAACCTGCCAAAACGATAAATCGGCTATGTAAATTTTGGGCAAAATTTAAACCAACCATATAACTCGGCGATCTTACAACACCGGCGCAAAGCTCAGACGATGACCCCGCAGCGTAAAGCACTCACGATTCGGTAACTTAAATCTACGCAGTCTTATTACGCAAACGACTTAATGCTAGACTAACGCAAATTTAACGTCAATCTAGTAGAATTTTTGTAGCATCTAACATCGGCGTATTTGTCTAACTCAACTTTGAATTCCTAATCGCGAGGTCGGGTCTATTTCTTACGAATTAACGATATTACCCAGCCCCCAAAGCCCTGCCAAAGTAAAATGCGACAACTTCTATCCCGTGCGCTATTAAGCTTTAAACCCGATATGCTTTTTGGGGCTAATCTTATATAAATTTATCCGGCCGTACTTTGGTAGGTTGCCGCAAAAACACGCTAAATTTAAAATTTGACCCCGTGATTTAGCAGTTTTCTTACGCCTAGATTCGTGTCGATGCCGGTGATTATGGCGTTGTAGATGTATTCTTTGCCTTGCTGGATGGCGCCCTCTAGGCTCTCGCCGCGAGCGAGTAGGCAGGCTAGCGAGCTAGAAAACGTGCAGCCCGCGCCGATGATAACCAGCGGATCGGCTAGCGGCGTCTCGAAGTTTTGGACGCTGCCGTCCTTGCGGTAGAGCGTGTCGATGCTTTTGCCAGCGATGATATGCTTTTTCACGATCACGTCGCACGGCAAATTCGTAAAATCATCGCCGAAAAGCACGTCTGCTTCGCGTAGATTCGGCGTCGTGACGGCGGCGAATTTCATCAGCTCTTTTAGCCTCTCTATGGCGCTATCTTTGATGAGTTTATGCCCCATTTTCGAGACGCAGACGGGATCTAGCACCACGGGAGCGGAGTTTTTTTCTAAAAAGCTCTGCACGACGTCCATGATGGGCTCGTTAAAGAGCATGCCGATCTTGACGGCATCGAAGCTAAACTCGGCCGCGAGCATCTCGAGCTGATCGGCGATGAAGGATGGATCTAGCGAAACGATATTTTTGATCTTGTCCGTATTTTCGGCCGTTAGTGCCGTGACCGCGGTCGCGCTATAGCAGCCAAAGTGCGCGCACGCCTTGATATCAGCTTGCAGTCCCGCGCCGCCGTTGCTGCATGAGCCTGCGATGATGAGGATTTTTTTCATTTTTTGCCTTTTATTTTTAAATTTTTAAAATTTTGTTTTATGTCGTCGGGATTTAAGATCGGTGAGAAAATATGCGTTATACTGCCATTAATTTTTACCAACATATCGCCCGACCCGAGTAGTTTTTCCTCTCCGCTTTTATCAATACGAGGTCTAATATCGATAATGGCGCTGTCGTCTAAAAAATCAAGAGACAAAACAGAGATATCAGAGTCGCTCGCATTTTTAAAATTTAAGTTATTCGTGCCTTTTAAAAGATCTTTTTTTGCCACTATAGACTTTCAAGATTTATTTTCGTATCGTAAGATTATAGTGGATAATTTCTTAAAAAGCGGATATCCTTTACTCCCAAATAGCTTCAAAATGCTTTTAAAATACAGGCTAAAGTAAGTCAAAAACTTTCAAAGGAGTTTTTATAAAATAGAAGGCGCCTTATTAATAAAGCTAAGCGCAGATACTACGGACTTGCCTTGCTACCGTAAAGTAAATGGATGTTTATGCTAAATATATCTAAACTTAAAGAGATATTTTTCAAGCCAGGCAACGGTAGCGACTGCAACAAAATTAAAAAGAGTATTTCTTGCTTCGTTTAAATTGGCGTGTTCTACTTTGCTTCACTATGTTTGTTGTTTTTAAAGCGTAGCTACGAGTGAAGAAAAGTAGAGTTTTAGATGCAATAAAAAAGCAAAACAATCATGGAGCGATGTTCCTATAAAATGAGCCGTATCGTATTTTTAAGTTGATTAGATAAATTTGATCAGCTTACCTTGAGCCAAAAACGATATGCTTTACGCTACGGGTAGATACTGCCGAATTTATAAATTTGGTAAGCGAGCTAAATTTAGGATTCTAAGATTTATGAGATAGACTGGAATTTAACAAGCCACGTGATTGTCTAGTGGCTTTATCTTGCGATTTTGAATGCTGTAAATTTTATATTTTGCTTGCGGCAGACTCTAAAATTTAAGAGGAGTAGCACGCTGCTACCGCCTCTAAATTTAGCGTTATACTTTTAGAAGTTCACTCTCTTTTTCTTTTACGAGAGAGTCGATCTTTGAGGTGTAGCTATCGGTGATCTTTTGGACTTCGTCTTGTCCTTTTTTGCTCTCGTCTTCGGTAATTGATTTATCTTTTTCGAGCTTTTTAACCTCGTCGTTAGCGTCTTTTCTGATGTTTCTGATGCTGACTTTAGCTTTTTCGCCAAATGCCTTAGCGTGCTTTGCGTTTTCTTGGCGTTGCTCAACCGTCATCGGAGGGAAAAACAGCTTCACGCTCTCGCCGTCGTTGTTCGGATTTACGCCGATGTTTGCAGCAGAGATCGCTGCAGTGATAGTTTTTAGCATCGGTTTTTCCCACGGCGTGATGCTGATGGTGCTAGCATCGCTCGTTAGCACGGTGGCGACTTGGTTTAGCGGAGTTTGGCTGCCGTAATAATCCACGTAAATATTATCGACTATGCTTATATTTACCTTACCCGTGCGAAGCGTGCTAAAGTCGCGTTTTAGACCCTCGATGCACTTATCGCTATGCTCTTTTTGCTTTTTGTAAATTTCATTCAGCATTTATATCCTTTACTAAAATTTTTGTCGTAGTTTTTCCGTTTACTTTAAGGCTCATTCTTACTTTATAGCGGTCGATTGGCTTGTTAAATTTAAGCATCATCTGTCCGTTTTCGAGCTTAACTTTTTTTGTTTTTTGCCCCGTCATCGAGAAGTAGCCGTGCGTCGCGTTCTCGTCGGTTTTGATGATAAGTTCGCTAATCTTATTATCCTTCGGATAGTCTTGCGGAAGTATCCATTCGGCTTTTAGAAATTTACTAGCAAGCGCAGACGGCAGATGCGTGCCGTTCATCGCAGGGATCCTATCTAACTCGTGTAGATCGCTATCTGCCGCAACTGCGCCCGAGTTTTGGCTGAGTATCACTTCTATGCCGTGTTCTATCGCGACGTCGCGCACCCTGTCATTATATTCGCCGAAAGGATATGCAAAATATCGCGGCTTATAGCCCATATTTTTTTCGAATTTACTTATGCCGTCCTCAAAGTCGTTTTTTAGTTTTTCCTCGTTAAGACCGACCATATGCAAGTGACCGTAGGAGTGATAGCCAACTTCGCCGTATTTTTCGATTTCTTTGATCTGCTCGAAGGTCATAAAGTCGCCGTATTTTCGCGCGGTGGCCTCGACATAAATCATCAGCGCAAATGGATATCCGTACTCTAAAAATATCGGCAAGCCTTTTTCATAAAAGCTCTTGTAGCCGTCGTCTACGGTTAAAACGACCCAGTTATCAGACACCGGCTCGCCGTTTTTGATCGCGTCGACGAGCTTTGAAAGCGGGATGACCTCGTAGCCTTTTTCTTTAAAATACTCAAACTGTTCGCGTAAATTTTTGCTAGAAATGTTTGTGCTAGGGTGCCTATCGTCGTCAAATCTGTGATAGTTAAAAATGTGCGCGTCAGCAAGCGCAAACTGCGCCGCCGCAAAAAACGCGAGCGCGGAAATTAAATTTTTCATTGACGCTCCTTATTTTTTCTCGCTTACAGGAGCGCTAGGAGCTTGCGGCGCGACTACCTCAGGGGCCGCAGGCAACGACGAAGTATCAACGCTGTCTATGAGAGACTTGCTGCTTTGCGTGTTGTAAAAATAGCTTAACGCTAGGGTGTTTAGGATAAATAAAACACCCACGACGAAGGTAAATTTAGCCAAAAATCCGGCCGGTCCTTTTGCACCAAATAGGCTTTCGTTACTACCGCTATATGCGCCTAGCCCGATAGAGGAGCTTTTCTGAAGCAAAACGGCGATCGTCAAAACTACCGCAAAAATAAACTGCAATACTAAAAAAAGCGAATCCATTAAAAATCCTTTTAAATTTTTAAAATTAGTCGCGATTATACTAAAAAAGTTTTGAATTTGGGTTAAATTTCTTTTTCTATCTCATAAAGTTCGTAGCGTACGGCCTTAAAAATCTCGGAAATTTTAACGTCGACGAGCTTAAAACACTCTTCTAAAACCCTTGCGCTTTCTTGCGCACGTTTGATGTTAGCGGTTTGTAAATCGTCCAAATTTAGGCGAATTTGCTCGTCTTTTAGGCTCGATTTTAGCACGTCGTTTGCGGCGTCGCGAAATTTTAAGAATTCTCTTTGCGGTATTTTTGATTTGTGGCGGAGATTTTTGATTTTTTTAGCGAGGACTAGGTCGTCAAAGCCGTAACGCCTGACGTCCTCGACGACCCTAAGCCCTTCTTTTAAGCGGTTTAAATTTGCGTCTATTACGCGGTATATCCGCTCATCGTTAGTCATCGCTATTAAAAAATCCTAAGATTCTAAGCAATGAAACGAATAAATTTAAGAAATCAAGATAAAGATCAACTGCGCCATCGATCGGAGTTTCGTAGTTACCGCGGATGATATTTTGCGTATCGTAAAGGATATACGCGCTAAATAAAACCGCGCCCACGCTAGCAATCGCAAGCTGTAAAACCGGGCTGTGGAAAAATATATTTATAATCGCAGCCACGAGCAAAACGATAAGCGTGATGAAAAGCATCTTGCCCCACGTCGTAAAGTCGCGCTTGGTGTTCATCGCAAACACGCTAAGTCCGCCAAATGCTACCGTCGTAAGCGTAAAGGCCTGAGCTACTATCGCAGCGCCTCCAGGCATCGCAAAAGTGCGTCCCAAAATAGGCGTAAGCGTAAGTCCGCTAACAAAAGTAAATGCAAAAAGCAGGATCAAATTTAAGCCCGCTTTGCGTTTGGCAAACATTAATCCGACCAAAAGTCCTAGCTCAAGTATCACAAATAGCCAGTAGTTGCCCGCTACCGTCGCTCCCAGCGAGCTGTAAAGCCCGACGTAAGCTCCGACGCTGGCGGCTAAAAGCGAAGCCGCGAAAAGCTGATAAGTTTGCTTGATAAACGTGCTAAGCGCACTTTGCGAATATTCGCCTGCAACCTCATGCTCGCTTGAGCTTGCATAATTTCTGTCGTATAAACTCATGTTCTCTCCTTTTTAATTTTTGATGCAAATTTAGCCAAAAATAGGTAAATAAAATATAAAAAATCGCTGAATTTGGCGCGTAAAAAGCAATTTAAAAAATTTTAACGAAGTTTGAAACGTTTTTGATATAATATTTTAAAAAATTGTCAGGAAAATATAATGCAAGAAATTTTAGACGGCGCCGTTAAATTTATGGAAGAAGATTTTTTAGAACACAAAGAGCTTTTTGAAAGCCTGGGCGAGAAGCAGACGCCGCACACTCTTTTTGTCGGCTGTATCGACTCGCGCGTCGTGCCTAGCCTCATAACAAACACGATGCCAGGCGACCTAGTCGTCGTGCGAAATATCGCAAATATCGTGCCTCCGTACCGCAAAAGTGAGGAATTTTTGGCTACTACGTCGGCAATCGAGTACGCCTTGCAAACGCTAAACGTGCAAAACGTCATCATTTGCGGGCACAGCAACTGCGGCGGCTGCGCGGCTTTGTGGATGGATGAGGCTAAATTTAGCAAAACGCCAAACGTTAAGCGCTGGCTAGATCTACTAGAGCCCGTAAAAAAGCGCGTGCAAAAGCTTTTCGGCGACAATATCGCAAAAAGAGAGTGGCTAACCGAGCGCTTAAGCCTCGTAAATTCGTTTGAAAATTTACTGAGCTATCCAGACGTCAAGGCTAAATTTAGAGACGGGGAGCTAAAAATTTACGCCTGGCACTACATAATAGAAACGGGTGAAATTTACAACTACAACTTCGTAACAAAGAGTTTTAAGCTGCTAGGAGTCGAGAAATGAGAAAAATTTTAGCCGCCGTTTTTGCGCTTTGCTTTAGTTTAAATTTGCTCGCAAATACAGTAAGCGACGATCTAAACGCAACCGACATCCTAAGCGTCGTAAATCAAATCAACGAAGCAAACGCTCAGATCGCCGTTATCAAGGCTCAATCCGCCGAAAATAACGAAACCGCCGATAAAAACGTACTTTTTAGAACCGTCTCGGAGAAAAAAGAAAAACTGATCGAGCAGATCCCCTATCTCGTCATGCAAATCGAAATCGACGAGGAGCAGGTGCAAAATTTCAAACAAGAGATGCAAGAGCTAGAGACGAAAACCAAAAAGCTAAAAAACTCTAGCAATCAAAATTTATACGTCAAAAATATGCTCGAGCTCGAGCGTATGCGGCTTGATGAGTTATTTTACTCCTCGCTTTTAAATTTGGAAAATATCTTTAAAGAGGGTGGCAAAGCCGTCAACGTCAAGCTTGCCGTCGAGGAGACGCTGCTTAGCTTTCAGACGGAGTTTTACGCGCAGTTTAAAGCCTTTAAAGACTCGTTAAGCGAGGAAGTAGCCTTGGCGCATAAAGGCGAACTGGACGCGCTAGAAGCACACAAAAAGACGCTTGAAGAGATACTCCACTACCTGCGCGATAACGCCGAGCTGCTCACATCAAACTACATCATCTCGGAGCTAAATTTAAAAACGGCGATCGATTTTATCAACGAAAAGGCCTCCTTTACGAGTAAATTTAACGTCGGCAAGGCGGCAATCATATTCGTCGTATTTTTATTTTTCGTATCGTTTACGACGCTACTTAGCAGGCTCACGCTGTGGGCGCTAATGAAATTTTTCGTCAAGCACGACTCGGATAGGCAGACCAAAGGGCGCATCGTAGAAATCATCAAACGTCCGATGCTGCTCACCCTCATCGCTTACGCGATAGATATATGCGTCTCGATCGCGTACTATCCGGCTCCTATGCTGATAAAATTTGCAAATTTCCTCACGATCACTTTCGTTATCGCAGTTACTTGGCTCATACTTAGCGTACTAAACGGCTACGGCATGGTGCTCATCAACGAACTCACCAAAAAAAGCGGGCGCAAAGAGGTGATAAATTTGATCCTAAAGATCATCTATTTCATCATCTTCGTTATCGCGTTACTTATCGTGCTTAGCAAGCTCGGATTTAACGTTAGCGCCATCATCGCCTCTCTTGGTATCGGCGGCCTTGCGGTGGCTCTTGCGACCAAGGATATTTTGGCGAATTTCTTTGCTTCCGTCATGCTGCTCTTTGATAACTCGTTTTCTCAGGGCGACTGGATCGTGTGCGGCGACATCGAGGGAACGGTCGTGGAGATCGGGCTTAGAAAAACGACCGTGCGAACCTTTGACAACGCCCT
>CAURQE010000024.1:0-17402 GCA_963527315.1 uncultured Campylobacter sp. | reverse complement strand
GCGCTCTAAATTTAGCCCGTTATCAAGCCCGTAGGCGATGGCTTCGTGAAGCGGGGTGGTTTCTAAGGCTAAATTTAAGTTTGCTGATTTAAGAGAGTTTGGCAAAATTTAACTCGTATAAATTTCGCAAGCGACTCAAAGTCCCTGAAGCAAAACCGAGTAGAGCGCGTCTATCTCGCTATCGTCAAGCAGCAGCGTAGAGCGCTCGCTAAAGAGCATTTTTATCTTTTCTATCTCAAAACCCTTTTGCGCGGCGCAGTGCTCGTGAGCGGGCAAGAAGCTCCTGGCTAGCGCAACTCTATCCTCCACGGGCTCGTCGCAGATAAAGCAAAAAAGCTCGTCGTGTAGCCTGCCCTCGGCCTCTAAAATGCGCACGTAGCTCTCGATGAGTAGGCGTTTGGGAGCGCCCCTGTCAAAGCGCGAGGCGCAAAGCTCAAGCTCGCGAAAATACACCTCGTCTACCTGCTCGACGTCTCGCAGGTGTGCGTAGAGTAGGCGCATAAACTGCTGCCACGCGAGTAGCCGTTCGCGCGAGAGTAGCCAGCGATAGCCTAGGTGCAGGACGCTGCGCAGGTGCGGGAGGAAGTTTTCGCCGCCTTCGAGCTCGAAGTCGATCTTGTAGCCTTGCAGGACGTTTGAGTGGCGCGCGCCGTAGAAGCGGTAGGATTTGACTAGCAGCGAGGGCGTAAGGATGTAGACGAGCAGGTCCTCGTCGCGCACTTTTTGCGTGTGCAGGATGTAGCCTTGCATGGTTAGAAAAAGGCTTGGATTTTTTGGCGCAGGATGTCTGGCTCGGCGATGTGATTTATCTCGTCGCGAAAGGCGCTGGCGCCGTCTATGCCTTTGGAGTAGCGGTGTAGGTGCTTGCGAAAGATCGCCGCTCCGTGCTCGCCGTAGTGCTCGATCATCGCGTCAAAATGCGCCAAGATGATCGCCTTTTTCGTCGCCGCGTCGATGCCGCCGCCCGTCTTTATCTCGTGGAAAACCCACGGCTTACCGATGCAGGCGCGTCCTATCATTAGCGCGTCGGCGTTGGTTAAATTTAACGCGTCGGTCGCATTTTCGGGCGAGATGTCGCCGTTTGCGATGACGGGGATGGTTACTGCCTCTTTGGCTCGGCCGATCGCGGCGTAATCTACCGCTGCCGTGTAGCCGCCCGCTCTCGTGCGTCCGTGAAATGCGATGTAGTCAGCTCCGGCGTCCTGTGCGGCGATGGCTAAAATTTCGGGTATTTTCTCGTCAAAGCCCAGGCGCAGTTTGACGCTAGTCATTTGCTTGTTTGAGGTTTTCTTGATAGTTTCTACGATGCGTTTTAGGTTCGAGATATCTTTTAGCAGAGCAGAGCCTGCGGACTGTTTGACGACCTTTGGCACTGGGCAGCCGCAGTTTAGATCGATACCGTCGATGCCTTCGATACCGTTTAAAATTTCCACCGCTTTTTTGACGATGTCTGCGTCGCTGCCAGCTATCTGCACGATATAGGGCGTTTCAAGCGGCGATTTTTTGAGCATCTCAAGCGTTTTGCTACCCTCGTAGACTAGGGCGTTTGCGCTTATCATCTCGCTTACGGTCACGTCGCAGCCAAACTGCTTGACCACGCTTCTAAGCGGCAGATCCGAAAAGCCCGCGAGCGGAGCTAGAAAAAGCGGCTTTTTTGAAAAATCTATCAGCAATGCGCGTACTTGAAAAATAGATCTGTCGGGACGTTTTTGCCGTTTTGTCTGAGGTATAGCAAGGTGCGGAAATTTTGATATTCGCCGGCTTCAAGGCCTGCTAAAACCTCCTGCGCGCGCTCTAGCATCTCAAACTCAAACAGCAGATAGACGTATGCTTCCTGGGCCTCTTGGCGTTCGTTTTTAAGGCGCTCGAAGATGCCAATGATAGCGTCCGGAGCGATTTTGCTTTTTAGCGTCGCGGCGCTGATACTAAAGCTATCTTTTGAAATTTTATCCGAATTTAACAGCTCCAAAATCTCGTCGTTGCTCAAATTTATCTCGTCTTTGGCAAAGCGGTCGATCAGAGTCATGATCTCTTGTTCGTCCAGATCGGGAGCAAATTTTTTGATATCGGCGAGCGAGCCTAAATTTATTAGCTTTTTCCTTGCTTTGCGGACTATTTCGCCTTGATCGCCCATAGGTTTTTTAAGCGTTTCTAGATAGTATCCGTCCAAATTTGCTATTTTGTTTAGCTCGTTTTTGATAAAGAGCGGATTGTCCTTAGGTAGCTTAAATTTCTTTAGGTCGGCGACTTCGCCGTTTTTGACCGTGCGCATTGTATCTAGGGCGTTTTGTAGCTCCTCGCCCTCGATATTTGCGTCTTTGTATCTATCCCACGGCGAGAGGATTCTAGCTATCTGGGATGGGATTTTATAAAAGTTCGTTTTAAAGTCTTTGTTCGTATCAAGGCCGAGTAAAATTTCTTTGCCTAGCTCTCTGTAAAATTTCTCATCGTGCAAAATTTTGCGTTTAAAGGCATAAAATTTAAACCCGTGATAGGCCATGTGAAGCACGCAAAATAGCGTCAAAATCGCAGGCGGCAGTATCATCCAGACGGCGATGGGTAAATTTAGCGCATACTCGGTGCCGCTGCCAAAGAGGGCAAATTTAAGATGAAGCTCGTAAGAGCCGTTCTCAAAAAAATAAACGATCGCGCCGACTACGACCAGGTAAAGCACGGCGCAAGCTATAAAACGTTTGATTTGCATGGCGTACCCCTATTTTACGGTTTTTTCCACTATCTCACGGCAGGTGATGCAGTATTTTGCGTGCGGTTTGACGCGCAGACGCGCCAGCCCGATCTCCTCCTCGCACATCTCGCAGATGCCGTAGGTTTTATCGGCGATCTTTCGCAGCGAGACGTCGATCTCGGTTAGTTCTTGTCTTTGTTGAGCGCTGATTGATTGCTCGATGAGCTGATCGGCGTTTACGGAAGCGATATCAAACTCGTCGCTAACGCCGCTTTGGCGTAGTCCTGCCATCTCGTTTGACGAGTCTAAAATATTTTTAGTTATCTGTGCTTTTCGCTCCAGTAAAAGTGCCTTAAACTGCTCCAAGTCGCTTTTGCGCATTTTGTTCCTTTATTTGTGATATGGGTGGTTAGCGTTTATGCAAAGAGCTCTAAAAATCTGCTCGTGAAGCATAAGCTTTGCTATCTTGTGCGCCATCGTCATGCGGCTTAGGCTAACGACTGCATCTGTTTTTTGTTTAAAATTTTGACTAAGCCCGTAAGCTCCGCCGATAAAAAACGAAATCTGAGCCTTGTCCGAGATGAGTTTAGCAAACTCCTCGCTGTTAAATTCGCGACCCGCTTCGTCAAGCGCCACGCAAAAGCCGTTTAAATTTGGCTCATAAACCTCGTCGTAAGCTTTTAGCGCTTCGTCTCGCCCCTTGCTTTGGGCTTTGGCGATCTTGTCGTTAAAGATAACGACGTCTGAAATTTTGGCGAATTTCGACGACATCTTCGCATACTCTTTGATCTCGTTTTCAAAATTTTCACGTTTTGACTTTTGGATGCAAAACACGGAAATTTCCAAATTTTATTCCTCGTCGTCCAAATTTTGAGCGCTCGGCTGCTTGGCGGCGTAGGCCGGGTTGTTTGAGAGCAGCCTTATCATATCGCTCAAAAACTGCTTGTGTTCTTTGCGCTCGACTATGGCGTCTATTAGACCGTGCTCTAGTAAAAACTCCGATCTTTGAAAGCCCTCTGGCAGATCGGCTCCGATGGTTTGTTTGATAACGCGCTGTCCGGCAAAGCCGATGAGAGCGCCAGGCTCTGCGATGATGACGTCGCCCAGCCACGCAAAAGACGCGCTAACTCCGCCCATCGTAGGATCGGTTAAGACCGATATATAGGGTAACTTAGCCTCGTCAAGCAGCTTTAGCGCGGCAGAGGTCTTTGACATCTGCATCAGCGAAAACGTACTCTCCTGCATCCTCGCTCCGCCCGAAGCTGAAACGATGATGAGAGGCTGCTTCTTATTGAGCGATCTTTTTACGGCGCGCACGATCTTCTCGCCCTCGACCGAGCCTAAAGACCCGCCCATAAAGCTAAAATCAAAAACCGCCAGCTGCACGCTCATACCGTCTATCTTGGCTTCGCCGCAGATCACGGCCGAGCTTCTGCCCGTCTTTTCCTCATTTTCGCTTATGCGTTTTTTATAGGATTTTTTATCGACGAATTTGATCGGATCGACGGGCTTTAGCTTGGTATCAAGCTCGACGAAACTACCCTCGTCGCAGATCATCGCTATCCTCTTGTCGGCGGCTAATCTCATGTGAAAACCGCACTTTGGACAGACGTTAAAATTTGCCTCGACCTCTTTGTAATACATCAGCGAGTGACAGCTGTCGCATTTGACCCAGTGCGCCGGAGCCTCGCTAGGAGCGGATTGTTGCTTTCTTGTTTTGGAAAAAATATCTAAAAAGCTCATAGTTCCTACTTTTTAAAAAATTTAGGGATTATAGCCAAAGTTAGCTTATGTTTTGCTAGTCGGGTATTAAATTTACGCTGCGCGCTTTGGGGAGTAGGCGGGTAGAATCGCTAAAATTTACGGCGCCATTTTTTGTGCTTTTGGGGGAAATTTAAATTTATGCGGAGACTGTTTGCAAATTTGAGGTTAAATTTGAGAAATTTGACCGTGGCGCGTTTAAGTTTTGCGATATAAATTTAAGGCGCTCAAATTTGTAAAATTTGACTCAAATAAATTTTAGTCTTTAAATTTGCGGCTTACCACTCGATATAGGTTTTTGCCTTTTTTATATTTGCAATTTTTATTTTTAAAATTTGACCTTCGCTCTCAAAGGAGATTTCTTCATCGTCGGCGGATAAAATTTTGCCTTTTAGTTTTTTGTTTTCGCCGTCTACTTCGGCTGAAATTTTAGCCAGTTCACCAACGCTTGATATAAAATGGCTCGGTTTTTCTAGCTTTCGTTCAAGTCCGGGTGAGCTAACCTCTAGCACGTAGTCTCCGCTAAGCGGCGGCTCGACGTCAAATATAGGCGAAAGCAAACGCGAAACCTTTTCGCAGTCGTCTAAATTTACGCCGCCTGGTTTTGCGATGTAGATCCTATAGATCGCTCTGCCGTTTTCGTTTGCAACCTCGACGTCATAGAGCTGCACGCCGCACTGCGAGATCAAATTTTCAAGATTTTGCATTTTTGTTTAGATCCTCTGAAATTTTTTCGAACAAATCGTCCATGTGGTTTTGATACTCGAGCCTATCGTCGAATTTAAAGTGAAAATTGGGTGCTCTATACCAGCCCTCGGCCGCCATGCAGTGGTTTTGTAGGTGCTTTGATACGCGCTTTAGGCGGTCTAGTATATAGGCCTGCTCGCGCTCGTCAAACATCATTTTATCAAGATATACAAACGCGTCGTATCTGCCCTTTTTACACTCGACGTCGGTTACGCAAAGCCCTCGCAAAAGCTCGTCCTCGAGCGTAGATAGAGCTTCTGGCAGTAGCTCTTTTAACACGCTTTGCGTGCGCAGGCGTTTTATCTCCGAGGGGTTCATAGGCTAGCTTGCTCCTCTACCTCTTTAAAGCTCTCGATGTAGTCGCCTTCTCTGATGTCGTTGTAGCCGTCGATACCTACGCCGCACTCAAAGCCGCGAGCAACCTCTCTTACGTCGTCTTTGAAGCGTTTTAGCGAGCTTACAGTACCCTCGTGTACGACTACGCCGTTTCTGATTAGGCGGATTTTTGCGCCGCGGTTTATCGTGCCCTCGGTCACCATGCAGCCTGCGATCGCGCCTACCTTAGGGACGTTGATGACTTGGCGTACTTGTGCTTGGCCGAGCTGCTCCTCGTGGATGACAGGCGACATTAGACCGCTTAGGATCGCCTTGACGTCGTCGATCAGGTTATAGATGACGTTATAGGTTTTGATCTCGACGCCGCTTTCTTTGGCTTTTTCTTTCACTTCGCCCGTCGGTCTTATGTTAAAGCCTAAAATCACGGAGTTTTCGCTCGCTCTGGCTAACTCCACATCGCTTTGGGTAATGCCGCCCACGCCTGAATGTATGATATTTACTTTTATCTCGTCGTTGCGAAGTTTTTCTAGGCTTGCCTTGATAGCTTCTAGCGAGCCGCCCACGTCGGCTTTTACGATGACAGGGAGCGATTTTAGCTCGCCCTCGGCGATCTTCTCGCTAAGCTCTTCTAGGCTTACTTTCGTCGTTTTGCTAAGCTCTTTTTGGCGTAGGTATTCAGCCTTTTTCTGTGCGTATTCGCGGGCTTCTTTGTCGGTTTTAACGCTTATTAGCGTTTCGCCGGCTTCAGGAATTTCGCTAAGGCCCATTATCACGCCGCATTCGCCCGGTTTTATCTCTTTTAAAATTTTGCCCTGATCGTCTGTTATGCTTCTTATCTTGCCGTATGCGACGCCTGCAACTACGATATCGCCGACTTTTAGAGTGCCGTTTTCAACGATAACCGTAGCTACCGGACCGCGGCCTTTTTGTTGCGAACTTTCTATTATGGCCGCTTTGGCGTTTGCCTTTGCGTTTGCTTTTAGTTCTAAAATTTCAGCTTGCAAGAGTACGATCTCAAGCAGATCGTCTATGCCCGTGCCCATCTTTGCAGAGATAGGTACAAACTCGTACGTACCGCCCCAGTCGGTAGATAGGATATCCAGCTCTGCTAGTTCGCTTTTTACTTTGTCGGGGTTTGCAGCCTCTTTATCCATCTTGTTTATCGCGATGATGATCGGTACGCCGGCGGCTTTTGCGTGGCTCACGGCTTCTTTGGTCTGCGGTTTTACGCCGTCGTCGGCTGCGACCACGATGATAACGATATCGGTGATCTTGGCTCCTCTAGCGCGCATAGCCGTGAAAGCCTCGTGGCCCGGAGTATCGATAAAGGTAATGTTTTTGCCGTTTTTATTTACCATATAGGCGCCCACGTGTTGCGTGATGCCGCCTGCTTCGCCAGCTGCCACGCGCGAGCTTCTGATGTAGTCTAGTAGCGATGTTTTACCGTGATCGACGTGACCCATGATGGTTATAACAGGAGCTCGGACGGTCAAATTTGTATCGTCTAGTTGCTCCTCTTCTTCGTCGTAGGCTTTAACGTAGTCAAATGCTTCTTGCGTATCGACGATATTTACCTCGATGCCGAATTCATCGGCTAAAATTTCTATCGCATCTTCATCTAAGAAATCGTTTTTGGTCGTCATCATGCCGAGCATAAAGAGCTTGCCGATGATTTCGCTAGGTTGCTTGTTGATCTTGTCGGCAAATTCGTAAAGGCGGATCTCTTTTGGTATCTCGACGTAGGTTACCGCTTCGCCGTTATGGTCGGCTCGTTGCGATTTTTTATGTTTTTTGCGAGGCCTGCGCGCAGTACCTTGCTCTAGAAATGAACTTACCGATGTATTTAGTACCGGTTTGTAGTTGGTATTTGCAGGTTGTCTTGTTTTTTGAGGCTCCGGAGTTTGAGTTCGCACTGAAAAATCAGGCAATATAACTACGTCCTCATCATCTATCACGATGTCGGCCATGTCGCGGTCGCCGAGCAGATCCATCTTTGTAGCGCCGTCTTTTTTGGTTGCGATGACAGGTTTTTTCTCTTTTTTCTTTTTGCGCTCGATTTTTTCGTCGCTAAATTTAAACATACTTTCTAAATTTAGCGCCGGCGCAGACTCTTTTCTCTCGCTTGTCCTAGGCGCTGGTTGCTCGTCTTTTTTCTTTTTTACGATAACTAGGCCGCGTCTTTTTTGTAGACTAACGTCGGCTAGGCTTTCTTTCGGCTGAACGGGCTCGCTGGCAGCAGGCTGGGATTTTGGTTCCTCTTTTGGAGCTACTTGCGTTTTTGGCTCCGGTGCTTTTTCTGCCGGTTTTTGAGTGACTGTTTTTTGTTCTTTTTCGGATTTTTCGTCGTTTTTTGTTTCTACTTTTTCTTTCGGCAAAGGCTTTTCTTCTTTTGCGGCGCTTGTTTTTTTAGCCTCTTTAGGTTTGCTTTCTTTTTCCTCTTTGCCCTCTTTAGTTTCCGCTTTTTTTACGGTCGGTTTTTTCCTTTCCGGTTTTTTCTTGAGAGCTTCGGGGATCTCGCCGGTTTGGATGTAGGTGTATAGCGCCGCCGCTTCTTCAGGACTAACGCCGCTTGAGTGCGTTTTGACCTTTAGCCCAAGCTCAATAGCCTTTTCTAAAACCTCTTTGCTATTGTAGCCGAGCTCATTTGCTATCTCTGAAATTCGAACAGTCCCCATTTAAGAGTATCTCCTTTAAATTTTGCCCGTTTTGTAGCGTCGCTATAAAGCTGCCTGCGACTCTTCCGAGCGATTTTCTTAAAATTTTCTCGTCTTTTTTTAGACATTCTTCGCAAAGATAAAAGCTGCGTCCGTTTCCGTTTCCGAAAAATAGCGAAGAATTTATCAGTCTGTATCTACGCAAAATTTGCTGTTCAAAGCGCTTTTTGCAGACCACGCACGTCCTGATAGGGATAAATTTTTGAGCCATTATTATAACTTCTTTTAGCTTTTTTTTAGCTTTGTAGGATTTTTATCCCGTCGTTGTCGAAATTAAAAATTTCAACCCGAAAGCTCTTAAATTTATCTTGCAGTTTTTGTTTTAAATTTGCCGCATCGCCCGCGTAAACTATATTTAAAAAGCTCGATCCGCTTCCAGAAAGCGTGCTTAAAAGCGCACCGTTTTCGTAAGCTATCTTGCGCACTTCAAAGAGCTCGGGTAGGCTTTGCATGCGGATTTGCTCATGCATGACGTCTTTTGCCGCCGTTCTTAAAAGTTCGTAATTTTCACTAAAAAAGCAAGCCGTGAGAAATGCGGCGTGAGAGAGGTTGCTAACGCACTCGCCCATAGTGAAATTTTTAGGTAGCTTGGCGCGAGATTCGTTCGTGCTCATCGGCTTATCCGGGATCACGACGACGGCTTTTATATCGGCGCTTAAAGGTTTTTTTAGAGATTTTACTTTGCCGTTTTCAACGACCGAGCTAACAAAACCGCCAAGCGTAGCCGGAGCTATATTATCCGGGTGATTTTCATAAACTAGCGCCTGGTTTAAAATCGCGCTTTTATCAGCCTTAAATCCTGCCGCCACATAAGCTGCCGCGATGGCTGAAGTAATGACCGCAGAGGAGCTTCCAAGGCCGCGAGAAAACGGGATTTGATTGGTAAAAATCATGCGAAAAGTATCTTTTTTGCCCGTTAGTTTGACGTAAATTTCATTGAAAATAGATAAAAAAATGTTGTTTTTCTTAAGAAGTGCGTTGTCTTTGCCTTCGCCCAAAATGCTCACGGAGGCGAAATTTGCCCTCGTTATCTCGACTGTGTTGTGTAGCTCTAGGGCAAGTCCTAGGGCGTCAAAACCGGGGCCTATGTTTGCGCTCGTGGCAGGAACTAAAATTTGCAAAAAATCTCCTAAACGGCTTGTATAACGTAATTTGGTAGAGTATCTAAATTTAGATTTAAAACGGCTAAATTTTGCGGTAAGCCAAATTCGCCCGCTTGCGCTTTTTGTAGCTTGATGCCTTCAGGCGTATCTACGAAGCTTAAATTTTTATTCGCCTGTATCGGTGTGCCGCCGTTTAGCTCAAAGCCGCTAACCGCGTAAAATTCGCACTCTTTTACGATGCTAATCGTCTTTAAAACGACGTAGGCGACTTTTACGCCCATAAAGCTTCCCGGGCCGTTTGCGTAGATAATTTTTCGTAGATTAAATTTACCGCCGTTTAAAATCTCGTCCATTATTTTTACTAGAGAGACGTCGGATTTTTCTTCGCTAGAAATTTGCTCTATAAGTTCGCCGTTTTCATCATAAATGCCGACGATTAGCGGCGAGCTAAGAGCGATAACTAAAATTTGGATATTTTTTATGCAAATACCTTTTGATATTCGCGTGCGAAATCGCCTTTTAGCGTGACGATTTCGTAGTTTTTATCGTCGCTTAGGATGGCTAGCGTTAGCTCGTGGTTTAGCTCGTGGCTGCCCGCAAAGCTCGTATAATCAGCCATCAAAGGCGCGCCCATCAGACTTAGATCGCCGATCGCGTCTAAAATTTTATGACGAACGAATTCGTTTTCAAAGCGCAGGCCTTCAGGGTTTAAAATTTTATTATCGTCGATGACCACGGCGTTATCTAGGCTGCCGCCGAGGGCTAAATTTTGCGCCCTTAGCATCTGTACATCTTTTAAAAATCCAAACGTCCTAGCGCGTGCGATCTCCTCGATGTAGGCTTGTTTGCTAAACTCAAACACGTAATTTTGCTCGCCGATTATCGGGTGGGCAAATTTGATAGTAAAGTCGAATTTTGGGTTATTCGACGGCGTTACTCTGGCAAATTTTCCGTTTTTATTTACTTCTACCGGGCGTTTGATTACGATTACTTTTTTGTCCGCGTCAAGCTCAGCCGTGCTGGCTTCATCCAGCATCATGCAGTAGCTTATCGCCGAGCCGTCCATTACCGGCACTTCGTTGGCATCTAGGACTATGCGGATATTGTCGATGCCGTAGCCGTTTATCGCGCTAAGGAGGTGCTCGATTGTCGAGATGTAGCCCTCTTTGCCACCGATTACGGTTGCCATTTGAGTGTTTATCACGTTTTTTGGCTCCGCTTTAAAGCTCACTCCGAGGTCTTTTCTGTAAAATATTATCCCCGAATTTGCACCGAGCGGTTCAAGCGTGATTTTTATCGGTTCGCCCTTGTGAAGTCCGATGCCTACGCCTTCTACGGCTGATTTTATAGTTGTTTGTTTCAAATTTTCGCCCTTATTTTTCTTATTCTTGCCATTATACAACAAATTTACAACAAAATGGCAAATTTATTCGACCATTTTTTTAGCCGCGTTCAAAACGCCGGTTACGTTATCCTTCATCCAGCCGTTATCCATCCACTCTTCGGGACGCACTTCTATGCCTTGCACCAGCATGCCAAAGTGGAGGTGATCGCCCATCGCTAGGCCGGTAACTCCGGTGTTTGCGATGATGTCGCCGGCCTTGACGGAGTCGCCGGCCTTGACGTTTAGCGAACTGCAGTGTCCGTAGAGCGAAAATAGCCCGAATCCATGGTTTATCAGGATGTTGCGTCCATAAATGCCGTTATCTGCTGCAAATTCGACCTTGCCGTCGTTGTTAGCGACGATGTCGGCTCTTTGCGTCGAGGCTAGGTCGATGCCCATGTGCCAGCTTTCGCTCACGTCTTTATCCTCAAAGGTATAATATCTGTGGTCGCCAAAGCTCGCTACAGCTTTGCCGTTTTTAAGCGGGTAAAATTTATTCACGCTAAAATTTTCCGCCGCGTCTATTTCGACTTTTGCGGCGATTTGCGAGATTATTTTTTCATTTGCCTCGCGTAGATTTTCATTTACGAATTTCATTTTTTCTAGATTGCTCATCGCGTCGTAATTTTTGGCGTATTGCTGCGCTAGCTCGGGGATTTTTTCGTTTAAAAATCTACTTTGACCGTCTAATTTTATCTTTGAGATGCGGTATTTTTTATCTTGGTAGAAAAATCTTATCTTGCTTTTTGTGATATTTCCCGCCGCGTCAAGCGCTACGACGTCGGCGCTAAAGGAGCCTTGCTGCGCCGGCCAAGCCACTAGCGAGGCGTAGTAGCCGTCTTTTACGAATTTGCTCGGGATAAATTTTTTACCGTAATTCGTCTCTATATAGACCTCTTTTAGCATCTCGTCAGTTGCCTTAAATACGACCGTCGCGCTACCGCCTTTTGTGATGGCGTACGAGTGGTTTAGGATGTTTACGTCTGGTTTTTTGTTGTCGACGGTGATTTTGACCTCTTTTTTTTGCGTGTTGCCGAGGAAAAATCCCCATTTGCTCGTATCCGTGGCTTCGATTACGATGTTATAAATATCTTTTTGCGCGCCGAATCCCGTTTTTGGAAAACTCAAATTTAAATCGACGATTTCAGACGGCGCTTCAAATTTTTGAGTTAGCAAATTTACGCCGCCTTTTTCGTCTACGAGTGAAATTTTAACTGATTTCACGCCGCTTTCGTCGGTTATTTTGATCGGCAGAGGCGAGGTTAGGTTCCAGTAAATTTGATCCGAGATGGCAATGCTCGGCGCTTCGCGCTCAAATGTTTTTGAAGTAAATAAAAAAGCTATCGCCGCAACTAAAAGCAAAATAATAACGCCGAAAAATATCAAATTCCCATTGCCGCGTCTTCTCATAAAATCTCCTAAATCTTAAAGATGCCGATTTTACTAAAAAGCGATAAATTTAAGGTAAATTTGAGCCCGAATTTATAAAATTTCGCGTATTTTTCTAGCCTCGTTCATCCATTCTCGCAGCTCGTCCCACTTCTCGTTTTTGATTAAATTTTCGCATTCGTCAAGCTCTTTTTTGAAAAGGTCTATCGAATTTATCAAATTTTGCTTGTTTTGCTTAAAGATATCCGTCCACATCACGGGCGAACTTTTAGCGATCCTGATCATGCCGTTAAATCCCGTTCCGCTTAGCGCGATGATATTTTTTTTGTTTTCCTTTTTTAGTACGCTGCTAGCTAGCGAAAAGCTGATAGCATGGGGCAGGTGGGAGATGACGCTGGCGTGGTGGTCGTGCTCCGCCGCGCTCATGAAGATAATCTTCATGCCTAGGTGCGAAAAGAGCTCGACCGAGCGCTTGACGTGCATCTCGCCGCTTTCTTTAAAGTCGCAGATGGCTACGACCGCGTCTTTAAAAAGTCCAGAAAAAGCGGCGGTCGGACCGGAGTACTCCGTGCCCGCCATCGGGTGAGCGGGGATGAAATTTTGCCTGATGCTCTCAGGCACGGCTTCGATGATTTTTTGCTTAGTGCTGCCTAGATCTACGATAGTCGTGTTTTCGCCGATACCTTCAAATTCTTTAACGATTTTGATGATGGCTTCTACGGGGATGGCTAGAAATATCATGTCGCACTTTTGCTTCATCTGCTCAAGCGTTAAAATTTCATGCACGAGACCGAGCTTGATCGCCTGTTTTTCGTGCTCTTTGTTTAGATCCATGCCGCTAACGCAGCTGATTAATTTCTCGTTTTTTAGGCTAAGGCCTAGCGAGCCGCCGATGAGTCCTAGGCCTACGATACCGATTTTCATAAATTCGCCTTTTAAATTTATATTGTTTAAAAATAAAATGTGCTATTATACAGCCTTATCATCACTTTTAGGTTAAATAAATGAAAAAAAGCGTTTTTCTACTACTTCTGGGTACTGTTTTGGCAAATGCCCAGCAGATAACTTCCATAAATTTTAAAGGTCTTGTGCATCTGTCTCCCGAAACGGCAAAGGAGATAATGGGGCTAAAAGTCGGCGACGATCTAAGCGGCGATAGTACGGATAGAGCGATCGCAAAGCTCTTTAGGCAGGGTTATTTCGACGATATATATATCGAAAACGAGGGCGGCGACGTAACCGTAACGGTAAAAGAAAAGCCTAGCATCGCTCGTATCGATATCAAGGGCGTAGTGACTAACGACAAAACCGCTATCGACGGGCTAATCAACATCAAGCAAGGCAATATGTACGACGAGCTAGCCATCGAGCGCGCAAAAGAGCGCATAAGGCAGTATTACGAGTCAAAAGGATACTTTGACACTATCGTGGACGTAACAAAAGAGCCGGTAGCGGGCAATGAAAGCAGCCTTTTTGTCACGATGAACATAAATCGCGGCGAAAATATCATAATAGAAAACGTAAATTTAGTCGGCGCAAAGCTTTTTGATTATGACGACGTGGAGCCTGTGGTAGCGAATAAAGAGCGCGAATTTATGGGCTGGATGTGGGGTAGAAACGACGGTAAGGTTAAGCTTTTCGAGCTACCAAACGATCCTGCGAGAATCCAAGACAAATACTACCAAAAAGGCTACCTAGACGCCACCGTCTCAAACCCGTATCTAAACGCCTATATGGATAACTACACCGCAGACCTCACCTACTACGTGACCGAGGGCGAGCAGTATAGGGTATCTAGCGTAGATATCGAAGCGCCTGAGTTTTTAGAGCTTGATAAAGAGAAAATTTTAAAAGACTTTAGGCTAGAGAGCGGCGACGTGATGAACTCCGCTCGCCTAAGGCAAGACATGAAAAAGCTCGACGATATCGTGGCGGATAAGGGATATGCATTCGTAAGGATAAATCCGAAAACCGAGAAAAACGTTGAGGATAAGACCGTAAGTATCGTCTACGAGGTCGTGCCGGACGAAAAAGTATATATAAGAAACGTACAAATTTCAGGTAACGATAGAACCGTAGATAGAGTCGTTAGACGCGAGCTATACCTCACGGAGGGAAACTTATATAGTAGAACCGACTTGCAAGATAGCAAGGACGCGCTAAAGCGAACGAGCTACTTTGACGATGTCGAGATCGAGGAGCAACGCGTCGGGGCAAATCAAGTCGATCTACTCGTAAAAGTAAAAGAGGCCTCCACCGGCTCTATTAGCGGCGGTATCGGCTACGGCAGCTCGGACGGTTTGTTGCTTAACGCAAGTTTGTCGGATACGAACGTGTTCGGTAGCGGCATGAAGGGCGTCGTAAGCGTCGATAGAAGCGATAACGAACTCTCAGGCCAGATAGGTTTAACCAACCCGCGCCTTTTTGATAGCGAATATAGCCTTGGCGGCACGCTATACGCTAACGACTATAACTGGAACAGCTACGACGAGAAATCATACGGCTTAAACGTCGTAGTGGGTAGAAAACTAACCAGAAATTTAAGCGCATCTTTGGGCTATATCATCGAACAAAGCCGTATCAGCGGACTTAGTGATGTGTTAAAAACCGTCGGCTACAAAGACGGCAAGAGCCTAAAAAGCTCGCTCATCCCGTCTATTACTTATAACAGCACGGATGATTATTACCTGCCTCGCACCGGTATCATCGCAAGCACCAGCCTAGAGTTTGCGGGCGTGGGCGGCGACGAGAAATTTTTAAAGAGCAGAACGAATTTTAACTGGTATCAGGGCATTAGAGAGTGGGTGGACTACGACCTTATTTTCAGGTTTAAATCAAGCTTCGGTAAAATTTGGGATCGCGGCTGGGTGCCTATCAACGAGAGATTATATCTAGGCGGCATCAGAAATCTACGCGGATTTGAGAGTAGAACCGTCTCTCCTAAAGTCAAAGTCTCTAGCGGCAGCTGGTATGAGACGGGCGGCGATATGTCGTTTAATAGCTCGGCCGAGCTTAGCTTTCCGCTAATAGAGCGTGTAAAGATGCGCGGCGTGCTGTTCTTTGACTACGGCGTGATCCACGGCAAGATCGCAAACGTCACGGCTTCGGGCATCGTAGATCATATCGACGGACGCATCAGCAGATACAGTGCGGGCGCTGGTATCGAGTGGGTAACGCCTATGGGACCGCTTCAGCTAATCTTTGCTAAACCGCTCAAAAAGCAAGACGGCGACGATACGAGCACGTTTGAATTTACTATCGGACAGCGCTTCTAAAATTTACGCGGGCGCTTGGCTTTGCCTCTCGTCCGCCTCTTTTTCTTGTTTTATAAATTAATCTCTTCTAATCGGGAGTTTTGTTCTCCATTGATTTTTATGCTTTTTAAGCTTGGCTTGTAGGCGGGTACTCTGTGCGGTCGCTATTTTTAAGCTTTATATTTTTGTATTAAATTTTATGCTTGCCCGTAAAACCCGACCTGCAAAAATGCAAAGCCTTATTGCCGAGTCCGCTTTTTAAGTTTGTTAAATTTACTTTGGATGCCGCCCTTTGAGCCTTTATGCTCGCGGCTAAATTTTTAATTTTTTTTACCTTGACGTAGCGACTAAATTTGGGTTGCGTTTGTTGCCGGTTTTGAAGTAGTCGTCAAATTTGGCAAGCGCGGCGTAAAAAGACAAACTAAAACGTCGGCGCGTATAAAGCCAAAAAATAAATGCAAAAAGTCGCTAGAGTAAATTTGAGGGTTTTAAATTTACGCGAATTTTAAAAACTAGCTGGCTAAGCCTGTCAAATTCGCAAAAGCGATAAAATAGCGCAAAATACAAAAACAAAATGAGAGCGGCGTATCTTTTGTTTTGACGCTGCAGGCGTAAATTTACGCTTATTTAGCAAGGTTTATATGAAGTATTTTGCTGATCTAATAAAAGTCGAATTCGGGCTAGATTTGGGCATAAATTTAACCGCGCAAATATCGCAAAAGCTAAACGACGCCGGTAAAAGGCTTGCAAATCTAAATGCGAGGTCGGCAACACGCTTCATAAATTTAGGCGCTAAGCCAAGCTTTGGAGTGATTGATAAAGCAAATAAAGGCTCACGCTTACGTTTTAAATCGCCTAAATTTAGATAAACTAGCGCGGATAAAATTTGCGCTAAATCTAAATTTAAACGCGATTTTAAAGCACAAAAAGACCAAAGTTAAATCACTCGAATTTACCTGCAAAAAGCCTTCATGCTCGGTAAATCTTACGCAACTTTACGGGCGCTAAGAAGGTTGCATTGATCCTTAAAGACGTAACTCCAAAATGCTCGCCGCAGGCGTCTAATAACGCAAGCGGCCAAACCCTATCTGTCGTAAAATTTGCTAAGCACGCTGCCGCTAATATCCCTGCGCTCCCCATCTTCTATTATCGCAGCTTTACGATCTACATCGACGGTTTTATCTGTGTTTATGATAAATTTAATCTCATACGAACGCGAGCCGATTTTCTTTGGCATATCGCCGAAAAATATAGGCTTTGGCGGACGTTGCGAGTCAAGCGCAGCCCACTGAAACTGATTTACGAAAGTAGCAAACATAAAAGATTTTCCGTTTAGCTTATGTTTATCCAAAAGCTCGCTAGCTAGAGCGTCGTTATCGCAGGTTACCGGCGCGCCGAAGGTGCGTTTCTTTTCTTTTTCCTCATCGTATTTACAAAATTTATTCGCTAACGCAAGTAGCTCTTCTTTGCTAGCATCGGCGCTGGCCTCGGTTTTTAGGTCGTTGTAGGTTTGCATTATCCGCTCTAGCGCCTTGTCTACGTTTTTTTGCGCCTCGTCTTTGGCTTTTTGCACGGCCTTCTCGTATTTGGCGTTTTGGTTGTCAAACTGAGCTTTGAGGATAGCGTCCGAGACCTCGCAGGTTACTTTGACCGCTTTTAAATCCTTTGCGCTGACATCCTCCCACTTAACGCTTTTGCAGCCTTCATACCCGTCTACGGCCGCTCCTATCGTCATTGATTTTTTCTGCGGCAGAGTGTAGTTTTTCACGGTATCTATGTTGTTATCGCCACATCCAACTAGCGCCAAAACAGCGGCTATGATAGAAAATTTAGCTTTCATTTATCCTCCTAAAAATTTAAAATTTAAATGTATCTAAATTTAGCTTAATATTAAGAATCGTAAAAAGGCGAGAGATAAATGTTAGTTTGCGGGCCGCGCGCGTAAATTTAACCGCGCGACGAGCCTACTTAAATTTAATTAAAAATTATAGTGAAAATTCACCATAAACGACCTCTCGTCGCCTAGCC
>CAURQE010000023.1:0-17950 GCA_963527315.1 uncultured Campylobacter sp. | reverse complement strand
AAATAAAGAGATTTTATTTACGCCCGTGCTTAGAGGTTACGATTTTACGCAGGCTCATATTTATAACCTATTTAACTCCCGCACGAGCCTTTTTGCGATACACAACTCTTTGCAGAGTAAATTTAACATCGCGCTAAAAAGAGGGCTTGATATATTTTTGATAGTTATGGCTTTGCCGCTTTTGATTCCTGTTTTTTGTGCAGTCGCGGTCGCTATGAAGATAAGCGAGCCAAGAGGCAAGATATTTTTCTCGCATCAAAGGATGGGGCTAAACGGCAAGCTGTTTGGGTGTCTTAAATTTCGCTCGATGAGAGAAAACGGAGCCGAAATTTTAAAAGAGTACCTTGAAAAAAATCCGCAAGAAGTAGAGTATTTTGAAAAATTTCATAAATACGAAAATGATCCGCGCGTAACCAAACTCGGAAATTTCCTCAGAAAAAGCTCTCTTGACGAGCTGCCTCAACTAATCAACGTCCTAAAAGGCGAGATGAGTATCGTAGGTCCTCGCCCGTGCGCGCAGTACGAGCGCAAGGATATGGGGCGATACGCCGAGCTAATCTTGGCGGTTTTGCCGGGGATTACCGGCATCTGGCAGGTTAGCGGCAGGAGCGACGTAGACTTTGAGACGAGGGCGCAGATGGATGCGTGGTATATGAAAAACTGGTGCATCTGGAACGATATCGTGATAATCATAAAGACCTTTAAGGTTGTTTTAATGCGTAAAGGCGCAAGCTGATCAAACTAAGCGGCTAGCTGCGATGAGGTGCGGTCAGAGGGTAAAATTTCGCCGCAACGCGAATCTATAAAGCGCGATAGGAAATTAAAATTTAACTACGTCTAGGTTTCGCGGCAACGATAAATTTGGCGTACCCCGTCGCTATCCGTCCCACTTAAATCTCTATAAAAATGCTTTTGGCCTAACTTAAAATACCCGCAAGGGTAAGCTTTGCGCAAAATTTTAACCAAGCGTAAATTTTGCCTTGCCGCCTAAAGCTCATTTTCGGTTAAATTTACGCTCTGGCTTTGGCTTAGCTCGGCGATTTTGGCGTTAGTTTCGCGCCAAGGCTCGGCCCGTAAAAGTAAAAGCGGCAAACGAGAGCTATGCCGTAAATTAGGTTATCTAAACCGCTTTGCAAAGCTCTGCAAAAAGTAAATTTTACCTTACCCCTGCTGGGCGAGAGACGAAGGTAAAATCCATAACTTTAAGGCGTTTATTTACTTATTTTTTGGACGAATTTGACGAATATTTGCCAAAAATCAGGCTAAATTTGCACCCTTGCGCGTTTTGGTATGTTTTTGGTATTATCTTTAGCATAAAACGCCGCGTTTAATAAAACCGCTTTGATAAAGCGCTGAGGCGGCTTTTGTTTTTGCTTAAATTGCGGCGCACCAAATTTGCGCAGTAAATTAAAAACCGAGATATTTAAGGAAAGTAAAAAGCCGGAATTTCTTCCGACTTTGGGTTTTATAGTTTGCCGCCTTCGACGACGAGAGATTCCGGATTTACGCTATCGCCGTAGATCGGTTTTAGCGTAGCGTCGTAGTCTTTGTGGAAGAAATTTTCCTTGCCAAGCTCCACGATTTCGTTATTTAGCCACTCAAGTAGAGCTTTGTTGCCTTTTTTGACAGCAGGCGCGATGACATCAACTTCGCCTAACGCTTCTATACCGACGGTAAAGCCGGGATTTTCCTTGGCCCACGCAAAAAGCAGCGCGTTATCGTGCGCTAGCGCCGCGCCTCTTTTATCGACCAGGGCGGCGAAAGTTTCGGTGTTTTGGTCGTATTTTATAAGCTCGATGTCGGGGTGATTTTTCGTGAAATACGCATCTGCGGTCGTGCCTTTATTTACGATTAGTTTTTTGCCTTTTAGCTCGTCCACGCTTTTTATGACCGCGCCGTCCGGGCTAACTACACCTAGCGACACTTTCATATACGGAAGCGCAAAATCAACGACTCTAGCGCGCTCAGGGGTTTTGGTGAAATTTGCTAAAGTGATATCGACCTTGTCGGCTACTAGCACTTCTACGCGGCCTGCTGCTTCTACGAGTTCAAATTTAACCTTGCTCTCGTCGCCCAGCAGATCCTTTGCGATGCGTTTGGCGAAGTATATGTCGTAGCCCTGGTTTTTGCCCTCTTTATCGACGTAGCCAAACGGCGGTTTATCGCTAAAGACGCCCACGCGCACGTATCCGCGCTCTTTGATTTTAGCCAAAGCGTCCGCTTCGGCAGCCTGCAAATTAGCCTGACCCGTTAGAAAGACGGCGGCGAATGTTGCCAAAAATGAAAACAGAAGTTTTCTCATTCTTTCTCCTTTAAAATAAAGTGCGCAAAATATACAAAAGCTTGACTAAAATGCGACTAAATTTGTAGTTTTTCAGACGCCAAGCCCAGAGAAAAATCAAATTTTGTTTAAAAACGTAACGCTAAATTTAAAATGGAGTGTAAAATTTACTCAAAATAAATTTATAAATTTAATTTTAGATTTAAGAAACGGCTAGAGGATTAAATTTGCGCGGGTTATTTTGAGTAAATTTGAGTTGTTTAAATGATAAATATACAAGGCTTTAAAAGCTAAATTTGATAAAAAACTCTCAAATTTAGCCTAAAAAGATCAAATTTAAAACCTCTTAAAACGAAAATAAATTTAAAAACTTCTTCGCGCGTTCGCTTTTTGGATGCGTGAAAAACGCCTCCGGCTCGCTCTCCTCGACGATTTTACCCTCATCCATGAAGACTATACGATTTGCCACCGAGCGGGCAAAGCCCATCTCGTGCGTTACGATTAGCATCGTCATGCCCTCTTTGGCGAGGTTTATGACGACGTCTAGTACCTCGCGCACGATCTCTGGATCCAGCGAGGCCGTTATCTCGTCAAATAGCATGATTTCGGGCCTCATGCAAAGCGCGCGCACGATAGCGATGCGTTGCTTTTGCCCGCCGCTAAGCTCCTTTGGATAGGCGTATTTTTTGTGTTTTAGGCCTACTTTTTCCAGCCACGCCTCGGCCTCTTTTTCGACCTCTTCGCGGCTTCTTTTTTGCGCTTTTACAGGGCCTAGCACGATGTTTTCGATGACGTTCATATGATCAAACAGCTCATAGTTTTGAAAAACCATGCCCACTTTTTGGCGAATTTTGATCCAGTCTTTGTAGTCCTTGGCGATCTTTTCGCCGGCTATCTCTATCTGCCCGCCGTCAAAGGGCTCAAGGCCGTTTATGCAGCGCAGGGTCGTGCTTTTGCCGCAGCCCGATGGCCCTAGGATCACGACCACTTCGCCGTTTTTGACGCTAAGGTCGATGCCTTTTAAAACCTGCAAGTCGCCGTAAGATTTGCTTAAATTTGAGAGTTTTAAAATTTCGCTCATTTGATTCCTTATGCCCATCTGTTTTCAAGTATCTTGGATAGTTTTGAGATAGGATAGCAGACGAGCAAATATAATAAAAATATAAAGCCGTATATCCAAAACGGCACGGTCGGATTTGCCGTTAGGCTCGCCGTCTCGATCGTTTGCTGTCCGACTTTTAGCAGGTCGGGCACGCCGATGAGGGCGACGATCGGAGTGGTTTTGATGATACGGCTTAGTAAATTTACTCCCGCGGGCACCAGGCGGCGCGTAGCTAGCGGGATCACGACGTAAAGATAAATTTGAGCCTTGCTAAGCGCCAGAGCCGCCGCGCTTTCAAACTGATGCCTCGGTATCGAGACGATCGCGCCGCGCACGATATCCATCATCTCAAACACGCCCCACAGGCTAAAGACGATGAGCGAGGCGTTAAATTTGGAAATATCTATCCCAAAAGCCTTGCTCGCGCCGTAGTAAAACAAAAATAGCCAGACGATTTGGGGCATTATACGTACGATTTCGAGGCAAATTTTTAGCACGAAAAAGATAAATTTGTTTTTCGAGCTCATAGCCACGCCCAAAAAAGTGCCTAAAACCAGAGAGACGGCGATCGAGATAGCCGAAATCTGCACGCTCATCCATAGCCCCTCGAAAATCAGCCGCTTTAAGACCAGCGGGTCGAATAAAATACTAACTCCGTCCAACTCTCATCCTTTTTTCAAGCCAAAATAAGACCAAAGATATCGGCAAAATGATAATCAAATAGCTAACTACCAGCATAAAAAGCGCCTCGTCGGTCATGTAATAAAGCCCGATGATGTCCTTGGTCGCATAGACCAAGTCGGGCAGGGCGATGATACTGATGACCGAGGTTTCTTTGATGAGAAAGATGACGTTGGCGGCAATCGATGGGATCGAAACGCTAAAAGCCTGAGGTAAGATAACGTAGCGTAAAATTTGCCCCTGCGTGAGCGCGACGCTAAGCGCGGCCTCGATCTGCGTCTTTTTAACCGCTTCAAAGCCAAGCCTAAAACTTTCAGCCATATAGCTGCCGCCTAGAAACGCAAGCCCAGCTACCGCGCAGGTAAAGGCGCTCAAATTTAGACCGAATTTGCTAAGTCCGTAGTAGAGGAAAAAAAGCTGTATAAGCAGCGGCGTGTTTCTGGAAACCTCGATGTAGCCGTTTACGATAGGCGTTAGGAATTTGACCTTGTAAAATTTAACCAGCGTGCAAAATATGCCGATAATAAGCGATAGCAAGATGCCGTAAAGCGAGAGCTTTACGGTGAAAATGCCCGCTTTTACGAACATCGGCGTAAATTCTTTTATAAACTCAAAATCCATAAATTTTTTAGCTTCTTTTTGATAATTTCGCGAGATTGTAGCGAAAGCAAACTAAATTTAAAACTAATTTTGTATGATTTATTTTAAAATTTAAGCTTGCAAAAGGTATCATAACCCCTAAATTTTGATAGAAATTATTTAAATAAAGGACGAATTTGAGAGCGTTTGCAGAGTGGGAAAAACAAGAGCTGATATTTTTATCGCTGCCGCATGAAAACACCGACTGGAAGCCGTATCTGGGCGAAATTTTAGACGCCTACGAGAGGCTGGTCGCAGCTATCGCGCCGTTTCAAAAGGTCGTTTTGATCTGCCCCGATGAGAGGGTTTTTCGGGAGCGATTTGCTAAATTTGATAACGTGGAGTTCGTAAAAATCGACACCGATGATACGTGGATACGCGACTACGGCATGATAGACGTAGAAGACGGCGCGAAAATCCTTAGCTATGATTTTAAATTTAACGCTTGGGGCGGCAAATTTGAAAGCTCGAAGGATAACGCCGTAAATTTAGAGCTTGCCAAACGTTTTAAAAGCGATTTGCGAAGTATCGATCTAGTACTTGAGGGCGGCAGTATCGATTTTAACGGGCGCGGCACGCTGCTAACAACCGAAAAGTGCCTACTAAACGACAACCGCAACTCTCATCTAAACAAAGAGCAGATCGAAGCGCGGCTTAAGGAGCTTTTCGGCCTTGATCGTGTGATATGGCTTAAAAACGGCTTTATAAAGGGCGACGACACCGACAGCCACGTCGATACTCTGGCGCGTTTTATCGCTCCGGATACCATCGCCTACGCCTCTTGCGACGATCCAAATGACGAGCATTTTAGCGAGCTTGCCGCGATGAAAAAAGAGCTTGAAAGTACGGGCTTTAAGCTCGTGCCGCTGCCGCTTCCTAAGGCCAAATTTTACGGCGGCAAAAGGCTTGGCTGCACGTATGCGAATTTTATCTTTATAAACGGCGCCGTGATCGTTCCGACGTACAATGATGACAACGATAAAATCGTGCTCGAGCGACTGGCGCAGGAGCTGCCTAGTCATAAGATAATCGGCGTAGATTCGCTCGTTTTCGTACGTCAAAACGGTTCGCTGCACTGCTCCTCACAGAATAGATTTGCAGGCGCAAGAAGCGAAAGCGAAATCTAAATGCAACTAAACAATGCCGACATAAAAAGGCAAAATGAAATTTTAGGCCGCAGAGCCGTGATAGTCGCGGGCGCGACGGCATTTGCGCTAGCCGTGGTTAAATTTGCCGCGGGTTTGATCGGCGGTTCGGTGGCGGTGCTTAGCTCGGCGATCGATTCGATGCTTGACCTGCTAGTTTCCGCACTAAATTTCTTCGCCATCCGTAAATCCCAGGCCGCGCCTAATGCTAAATTTAACTTCGGCTACGCCAAGCTAGAAGCGCTTGCGGCGATGTTTGAGGGCGTTTTGATTGTGGGTGCCGGCGCGTTTATATTTTACGAGAGCGTGCGTAAGCTACAAACGGAGCAAGCGCCAGTAGATACGGCTTTTTCGCTCTATGCGATGGCGCTATCGGTCGCGGTTACGGGGCTACTGGTAGCCTACCTCTCCCGCGTCGCTCGCCGCACGAGAAATTTGATCATTAGAGCCGACGCTCTGCACTATAAAAGCGACCTTTTTAGCAACCTAGCCGTTATCGCCTCGCTTATCTTGGTCGAATTTACGGGATTTGCCGCAATAGACGCCGTTTTTGGTATAGTGATTAGCGGCTACATCGCCGTTAGCGCGATAAATTTGATGAAAGAAAGCGTAGGCGTGCTGCTAGACCGCGCACTAGAGCCCGAGATAACGGCGCAAATCGAAGAGATAATCCGCTCGCGCCCTCAGATAGCAAGCTATCACGGCCTAGCTACCAGAAAGAGCGCAAACATCTGCTACGTCGCGGTTCATCTAGTCTTTAACCGCGAAATTTCGCTTTACGACGCGCACAAAATTTCAGACGAGATAGAAGCTGCTATCAGGGCTAAATACGGCGAGTTTGAATGGCAGATCACGACGCACCTTGATCCGTGCGACGATCAAAACGGCTCGTGCGAATGCTAAATCAAAGGAAGAGTATGAAAATTTTATTCGTTTGCCACGGAAATATCTGCCGCTCGACTATGGCGCAGTCGGTTATGCAAAATTTAGCCGATAAAGCGGGTCTGGCCGGGCGCCTTAGTATCGACTCGCGCACCACGCACGAGGACGAGATAGGCGAGCCGCCGTACTACGAAACTGTGCGGGTTTTGAAGCAAAACGGCGTGCCCGTGACGCCTCATAAAGCGACCTTGATAACGCAAAAAGATTTTGATAGCAGCGACCTTATCTTGATAATGGACGATGAAAATTTAAGGACTCTAAAGCGTAAATTCGGCGCTGAGGCTAAATTTGACGAAAAAGTAAAATTCCTGCTCGAATTTAGCGACTCGCCAAACGGCAAGATAATCGCCGATCCATACTACACCCGCGATTTTGAGCGGTGCTACGATGACGTTTCGCACTCTTGCGCGGGCTTGCTTGAGAGGCTAAAGCAAATTTTATGAGCCGGCGAAAGCGGCAAAATTTAGCTTGCCGGCCGGCCGTTCAAGCCCTAATTTATCCCCGCTTTGATATAATTTTAAAAATTTAAATCGTAAGGAAAAATATGAAAGTAGCGCTAATCCAACAAAAATTTCACGGTACCAAAGACGCGACCGTGCAAAGGACGCTCGAGCTCGTGCGCGAAGCTAGCGGCGGCGGGGCGGAGCTCGTGGTGCTTCAGGAGCTGCACCAGACGCAGTATTTTTGCCAGAGCGAGGAGACGAGGTTTTTTGATCTTGCCGAGGGCTGGGAAAACGACGTCAAATTTTGGGGCGAGGTAGCGCGACAAAACGGCGTCGTGCTCGTTACTTCGCTCTTTGAAAAGCGCGCGGACGGGCTGTATCACAACACCGCGTTCGTCTTCGAAAAAGACGGCAGCGTCGCGGGCAAATACCGCAAAATGCACATCCCCGACGACCCCGGCTTTTACGAGAAATTTTACTTTACTCCGGGCGACATCGGCTTTGAGCCCATCAATACGAGCGTGGGTAGGCTCGGACTTTTGGTGTGCTGGGATCAGTGGTATCCCGAGGCTGCGCGCCTCATGGCTCTGCGCGGCGCGAAGCTGCTCATCTATCCGACCGCGATCGGCTGGTTCGAGAGCGACGAGGAGGCCGAGAAATCGCGCCAACTAGAGGCCTGGGTCGCCGTGCAGCGCGGACATGCGGTGGCAAACGGCCTGCCCGTGATTGCCGTAAACCGCGTTGGTTTTGAGGGCGACGAAAGCGGCGTAATGGACGGGATCAAATTTTGGGGCAACAGCTTTGTTTTTGGCGCACAGGGCGAGGAGCTTTTCCGAGCCGATAGCCGGAGCGAGCAGTGCAGCATCGTCGAGATTGATATGACCAGAAGCGAGGAAGTGCGCAGGATTTGGCCGTTTTTGAGAGACCGAAGGATAGATGCATACGCAAATTTAACAAAAAGATTTATTGATTAAGGCTTGTCTTTTTGCCCTATACTTCGTTACTTTTAAATTTGGCTCGGTCATTACCTACATGGTAACTCCCGTCGCCAAATTTAAAAGTGCTTCGTCTAAACGCAAAAATACTCCGCCTTATTTTTTACGGCTTGTCTCGCGAGCGCTTTTCCGAGATTTTTGCTTCGTTGCACTCGCAACTGCAAGCAGAACGCAAAATTTTCGCTCCGCAGGCTATATGCCTAGCGCACGCTCAATTTTGCTTCTTCTGTTTATAGCTGCGAGCTTGTGAAGCAGAAAACTCGAAAAATCATCTCACGATACTTCGCCTTATCATTTTACTTTCAAATTTGAGCCGCCGAGACCTGCCACTTGACGGCACTAAATTTAACTCTGCCGTAAATTTAAAACGTGCGACGCGATAGCGCCAAATAAACCTGCGCAAAGCACAGCAACCTCTCACGTGCAGTGGGGTAGGTGGGGGGGGGGGGGGTTCTGCGTCGCTGCGCTAGCAGCTGCAAGCAGACGGGGGCGGGTCTGCTTCTGGCAGTTGCGAGTGCATAGCACGACGCAAAGGAAGGCGACGCTCTACTTTAGCTTCACTACGTTCGCTACCGTCGCCCTATGGGCTTGAGACCGCTTCGCTCGTAGCTGCTAGCAGAGCGCCATTCAGGCCCCCACCCCCTTTACAATAAAGTAAAAAAACAACCTTAGACGGTTGTTTTTTTACGCAAGGAAGCCAAACTCGCAATGTTAAATTTGATCAAGTCAAATTTAACACTTTAAAGGTGCAGGTCTCGGTGCGTCAAATTTACAAATTTACCGCCCTTTAAAACGACCGATTTATCAAAAAATCAGCCGAATTTAATTAATATTGCGAAATCGAAATAAAAATCAGGATAAAAAAATGAATGAAAATTTGATAGCTTATGCTGCGGCGTATCTGCTAGGCGGTATCCCCTCGGGCGTAATTTTGGCTTATATCTTTGGCGGGGTGAACATCAGAAGCGAAGGCAGCGGCAGCATCGGCGCGACGAACGTCTTGCGCGTGTTAAAGCAAAAAGACCCCAAACTCGCTAAAAAAATCGCGATTTTAACCGTCGTTTGCGACGTTTTAAAGGGCGTTTTGCCGATACTGATCGCGAAATTTTTAGGCCTTGCTCCGGCGACGCTTTGGGCGATGGCGGTACTTTCGGTGCTCGGACACTGCTACTCGCCGTTTTTAAAGTTTGAAGGCGGAAAGGGCATAGCCACGGGTGCGGGCGTTTTGGCAGTATTTTTGCCTCTTGAGATCGTTACCGCGCTTGGGGTTTGGTTTGTCGTTGGTAAACTGCTTAAAATCTCATCGCTTGCCTCGCTAGCCGCGCTTGCGGCGTTTATCGTAGCGACTTTTGCGCTTCAGCCGCAGATTCCAGACATCGACTCCTATGCGCCGATATTTTTGATCGCGTTTTTGGTCGTTTACAAGCACCTGCCAAACATCAAACGCCTGATAACCGGGCAAGAAAAGCGCGTCATTTGACGACGATTATCAAAGATTACGAATTTAGCACGATCATCGGGCTGCTTGATTTCGAGCGCGTGACGCCGCAGAAGGTAAGGGTAAGCGCGGAATTTAAAAGCGGCGAATTTATAGACTACGTGGAAATGATAAATTTTATCGAGGAAATTTACGCGCGGGAGGAATTTGGCACCGTGGAGAGCTCGCTTGAAATTTGCGCAAAAAAGTTGAAGGAAAAATTTAGCTCGCTTAGCTTTTTAAAAATGGAAATTTTAAAAATCGAGATCGTCAAAAATGCTACGGTAGGCGCAAGGGCTGAGTTTAAATATTAAATTTTTTTTAAAGTATCTTGAAATTTCGCTTAATTTATGATACAATCGCGTCAAATTTCATAGAAGGAAAAAAATGAGAATTTTAATAGTTGAAGATGAGGTAACTCTAAACAAAACCATCGCCGAGGGCTTGCAAGAGTTTGGTTATCAAACCGACAGCTCGGAGAATTTCAAGGATGCCGAGTATTATATCGGTATTAGAAATTACGACTTGGTTTTAACCGACTGGATGCTACCTGACGGAGACGGCGTGGACCTAATCAACATAATAAAACATAAATCTCCGCGCACTGCCGTCGTCGTAATATCGGCAAAAGACGATAAAGAAAGCGAAGTAAAAGCCTTTAGAATCGGCGCGGATGATTACATCAAAAAGCCGTTTGATTTTGACGTCTTGGTCGCTAGGATCGAGGCTCGCTTGCGTTTTGGCGGTACTAATGTCATCAAAATAGACGACCTTATCATTGATCCGGACGAAGAAAAAATCACCTACCTAGGCCAAGATATCGAGCTAAAAGGCAAACCGTTTGAAGTACTAACTCACCTTGCGCGTCACAGCGATCAGATCGTTAGTAAAGAGCAGCTGCTAGATGCGATCTGGGAGGAGCCTGAGCTAGTAACTCCAAATGTCATCGAAGTAGCGATAAATCAAATCCGCCAAAAAATGGATAAGCCGCTAAACATCTCGACTATCGAGACGGTCAGAAGACGCGGGTATAGATTTTGCTTTCCCAAAAAAGCCTAAGACTTAGGTTTATAGCGCAATTAGCATCGGCTTCTACGATGCTAATTCTCATCATCTCCGTCCTTTTATATCAGTATATCAAGGTTACGATTTACGAAAATATCTCCCAATCGCTCGCTTACGAAGCTAAAATTTTATCTACGAGCGCGAATTTAGCCAGACTTAAAAACCCTTTCGAGTATTCCACGCTAAACGATAGCCCCACGCGCGTTAAGCTTGTAAAAGGCGAAACAAAAGCGCCTTATTTTATAACCGAGAGTCTGGGCAAAAAGAGCTATCTGACCCTGTTTTATCCCTATATGCAAGATAGTAGCATCGCGCTAACTAAAGAAACTACACAGCAAAGCAAGCTCATAAATCAAATTTTAATCGATATCATCGTCGTAAACGCCACTTCTATTTTGCTGGTGCTTTTTTATGCGCTATTTTTGTCGCGTATGCTACTAGTGCCGATTAAAATTTTAAGCAAAAAAATGACGAATTTAAACGAGAGATTTTTGCAGGCGATTAGCCTTGAGGAGCTACCGCCGGAGTTTAAGCCGCTAGGCAAAAGCTTAAACCGCCTAATCGAGCGCATTCAGACTTTCGTACTTTATCAAAAGGAGCTATTCGTCGGTGTCGCGCACGAGTTAAAAACACCGCTTGCGGTAATGAAAACAAAAAACGAAGTCACGCTAATAAAGCCGCGCGAGAGCGAAAAATATATAGAAACGCTCAAAAATAACAACGAAGCCATCGATCAGATGAATAAAATGATCGGATCTATTTTGGAAATCGGGCGGCAGGAGGGCGCACAGTTTGAGGAGGCCGTACCTACCGACGTCATCGAGTTTTTGAAGCAGTCGGCGAATAATTTTAAAATTTTAGCCCGCGGCGAAGGCAAGGATATAGCAACCCAGTTTGCGCCCTCTAGCCTAAAAATGACGCTTCAAACGACGCTTTTGACGCACGTTATCCAAAATTTCGTTCAAAATGCGATCAAATTTTCCCCTGCCGGCTCGGTCGTTACGCTACGATCTTTCTTAAACGACGGCGAGTTTATGATCGAGGTCGTAGACGAGGGCTGCGGCATCGACGAGAGCAAGGACCTTTTTGCGCCGTTTAAGCGCTTCGGCGATAAAAGCGGAGCGGGGCTTGGGCTATTTTTGGCCAAGGGCGCAGCTCAGGCTCTAGGCGGAACCGTATCTATCAAAAACCGCACGGACGGTCGTAGCGGCGCCGTCTCGAGCTTGCGGCTACCGATAAATAAAACAAACAAAGGCAGATAAATGGCAAAACGAACCGCCGTCATAGACTTAGGCTCAAATTCGATGCGAATGGTGATATTTGACAAAAGCTCGCGTTATGCTTTTAGCGTCGTGGGCGAGTTTAAGATGAAGGTGCGCCTTGGCGAGGGCGCTTACGAAAACGGCGGCGCGATCGGCGAGAGGTCTATGCAAAAGGCTTTTGAGGCTTTTAGCGAATTTAAAAATATCGCCAAGGCCTACAAATGCGCAAAAATCTTTGCTATGGGCACTTCGGCTCTGCGCGACGCTCCAAATGCGGGCGAGCTCATAGGCATGGCGCGCAAAGAGCTCGGGATAAATTTAAAGGTCGTTAGCGGCAAGGACGAGGCGACGTTTGGCGGCGTAGCGGCGTTAAATTTGCTCGAGCCGCTAGAGGAGTTCGTCACGCTTGATATCGGCGGAGGCTCTGCCGAGCTAGCGCTTGTTAGCGGCGGCAAGATAATAGACGCCGCGTCTTTAAATTTAGGCACGGTGCGGCTAAAGGAGCTATTTTTCGACAAAAAAAATCTAAGCGCTGCGCAGCCGTTTATCAAAGACGCGCTAAAAAGCTTGCCTAAAAATTTCAAAAGCAAAAACCTAGTCGCCATCGGCGGCAGCCTGCGCGCAATATCTTCAGCGATAATGTCGTCGCAAAACTACCCTCTAAAAACGGTGCATAATTTTGCTTATAAGCTGCAAAATCACAAGAATTTTATCGAGAGCATATCGCAAGCAAGCGTACTGGAGCTTGGTAAATTTGGCATCAAAAAAGATCGCTTCGATACGATTAGAGAGGGTGCGCTCATCTTTTTAAGCGCGGCCGAGGCTTTAGGCGCGCAAAATATCTACACTAGCGGCGCGGGCTTTAGGGAGGGCGTATTTTTAAGCGATATTTTGCGTCCAACGCGCAAATTTCCGCCTAATTTTAACCCGAGCGTGAGGAGTTTGCAGGATAGGTTTTTACTCGGCGAGAATAAAACTATCGTAAAATACACTAAAGATATTTTTGCCGCGCTAGAGCCGCTACATGAGCTTGGCGGGCGATACGAGAACGAGCTGGCCGTCGCGGCTAAGCTGCATGACGTGGCGCAGTGCTTGGGATTTTACGGTGAGCATGCTAGCTCGGCGTTTTTTGTGCTAAATGCGCTAAACTACGGCTTTTCGCATGCACAAAAATGTCTCATAGCTGCGATTATAGCTCAAAACGGTAAAAAAAGCTCGAGCGAATTTGAGCGGTTTAAAGATCTGCTACCTAGCGAAAGCGTCGTACGCTGGTTAAGCTTTATCTTAGCTTTAGCCAAAAACCTAGACGTAAACTGCGCGCACAAAAAGCTAGAGTTTGAGTTTATAAACCATACTTTGCAAATTTACGGCGCTAAGGAACTGTTTATGGCGAAGGAAAATATCAAAAAGATGACTAAACCGGATACTTTTGCGATCTGCTTTGCGTAAAATTTGAAGGAAGAATTTGATGAAATATGCGCTAAATTTCATCAAATTTTATAGGCGCCAGATGAATTTTAGTCTATACTCGCCTTGTCTTTGTATGCGTCCAGAGGTTGGCGGTTTTCGATGTAGGCGTTTAGCTTTTTTTGATTTTCTTCAAAAAAGCTCTGGAAGTCCTGCTCGCTAGTCATCTTTTCTTCGCCGAATTTATCTAAAAGTACGTTTGAAGCGCCCGTTAGCACTAGATAGCGTCTGTCAAAGTGCTGAAAAAGTACGACTTTGTTTGTAGCATCAAGCGGTTTTTCATAGATTATCTCCACGCCTTCGTCGCTTTTTACCTTCTCAAACCAGCCGTTTTCGCGTTTTGTTTTTCGCATTGTTTGCTTGTTTTTTAGTTTTGTTTTGACGAATAAAAGCACGAGCAAAAGTAGCGCCAAAACGCCTAAAACTGAATAGTATCTATAGTCTACCATATCGCTCATACTCTGCGTCATAAAATTTACGTCGCCGCTTTGCGGGGCTAAATTTAAGCCAGGGCTTTGAGCCGACGCGCTCAAATTTGAGCCGTTTTGATCGCCTGATAAATTTGACGTTTCGGTTATATTTTCTTTAGTTTCTTGCAAGGATATGGCGGTAGTGGCGGGCGAATTTATCGCAGCTTGGGGCGTTACTCGCACGCGCAGGCCAAACCCGTCGGTGGTCTTTGACGCGCTAACGGACACCTCGGCCGCACTCTTTATCACGAGGGCTAAATTTTGACCCCTGGGTTCAAACAAAAGCTCTTGCAGTATGTTTGAGTTTACGCTTTTTTCGATACTCTGATCGTTTTGCAAGTCTTTAAAAAGTAGGGTTATCGCGCCGTCTTTGCGCTCTTGTAGGATAGTCCCGCTATAAGGCGCGTCAAAGCTAAGCATGATATCCACGCGGTCGCTACGCTCATAGATGTTATATGTGGATAAATTTGAACCCCAAAGCGCAGCGAAAAATAGCAAAAGCCCGGCAAAAATCCTCATAGCTGCTCTCGTTTAAAGTACTGGATGACGGATTTTGAGTCTAGGATTTCATTTATCCTGATGGCGAGGTTTTTTTCGTAAACCATAACTTCGCCCTTGCCGAAAATTCGGTTGTTTATAAAAAGCTCCACGCTCTCGCCGGCAGGCTTTTCCAGGTCGATTACAGAGCCTACCTCAAGCTTTAAGAGCTGCTTTACGCTAATAGTCGTGGTGCCAAGCTCTGAGATAAAATCCACTCCGATATCCATCAGCTCGTCGTAGCTTTTAAAAAGCCCGCCACGCTCTTGCAACATCTCCTGAACCCCTTGCAGCGCCGTTTCTACGGCGGTTACTTCTTGTAGTTCTTCGCTCATGCTTTTTTATATCCTATTTGAAATGTTCTATTTTTGATCTTATAGACGCGTTTGTCGTCTAGTTTGACGTGAAAGCTCGTCCTGCCTAGATATTCGGGAGTGCCTAGTTTATAGGCGTTTGCTTCGCGTTCGTTGAGTAGATTTTTGGCGTAGCCGATTGCGAGATTGGCCACTTCTTTGCAGATATCGCTTAGCTCGTCTTCGGCTAGTTTATCGACGCCAAGAAGCACGCTGGCAAAGCGATTTAGCGTATCTTTTTTAAAATAAAGATAAAAGTGAAATTCCTCTTTGCCCTTAAATATCGGCAAGCTCGAGCCGTAAAATTCACCCTCCGCACTCTTTGCTTTTTCTACCTTGTAGCCCAGGGTATCCTCGCACAGGTGCTTGATCCCAAGCTCCGCAACGTCCATCATCGCGCCGTCCTTTAAACGAAATTTTTTGATTATACTTAAATTTAACGCAAACGCGGCTAAATTTAAAAAAGTTTATTGATTTGCTTTATCAGCTCTTCTCCCTCAAATTTGGCCGTGAGCTTTACTATCTCGGTGCCGATTATCGCGCCGTCGGCGTAGGTTTTTACCTCGTCGGCATCGTTTTTATTTTTCACGCCAAAGCCCACCGCAACGGGCAGATCGCTTCTTTTTTTTAGACCCTCTACGAGCGCCTTTAGCCTCTCCTCGCTGGCTCGCTGCGACCCGCTCACGCCGATAGCGCCGAGCGCATAGATAAAGCCTGAGCCAAATTTTAAAATTTTATCCGCGCGGTTTTGCGAAGTTACGCTGATTAGCGGGATGAGATCAAGGTCAAATTTAGCGCACAGCCCCGCTACATCCTCGCTCTCCTCAAACGGCAGATCTGGGATGATGAAACCCGCGATACCGACCTCTTTTGAGCGAGCGATAAACTTCTCTACGCCGTAAGCAAACACGATGTTAAAATACACGAGAAAAACGATCGGTTTATTTATCTTGCCTTTGCACTCTTCTAGCATGGCAAATATCGCGTCCGTATTTACGCCCTTTGCGGCGGTTTCAAAGCTAGCTTGCGCGATGAGTTTGCCGTCTGCGAGCGGATCGGAGTAAGGGATGCCAAGCTCAAGTAGATCTAGGCAGCTGCCGTCTAAATTTAGTAAAAACTCCTTCGTTGCTTCGACGCTAGGATATCCCGCCACGACGTAGCCGATGTTTGCTTTTTTGCCTGCGAACGCGTCTTTTACCTTAGCCATAAATTTTTCCTTTCTCGTAGCTCATCACGGTGTTTATGTCCTTATCGCCGCGTCCAGAGACGTTTACGACGATGACGCTTTTTTTCGTCAAATTTGGGCAGAGTTTTTCTAGATACGCTAACGCGTGCGAGCTCTCGATCGCAGGTATGATGCCCTCTAGGCGGCTGGTTAGATATAGTGCGTTTATGCACTCGTCGTCTGTGACGCCGTAGTAGGCGGCTCGCTTGCTCTCGTGCAGGTGTGCGTGCTCGGGGCCTACGCCTGGATAGTCAAGCCCAGCTGAGATACTATGTACGGGCTCGATCATGCCGTATTCGTCTTGTAAAACGATCGTTTTCATGCCGTGGATAATGCCTGTGCGGCCCTTGGTTAGCGTTGCGGCGTGATATGGAGTGTGTGCGCCTAGCCCTGCTGCCTCGACTCCGATCAAATTTACGTCTGCGTCACCCAAAAACGCGCTAAAGATACCGATCGCGTTGCTACCGCCGCCGACGCAGGCGATGACGTAGTCGGGATGCACGCCGTACTCTTTTAGCTGCTCTTTAGTTTCGCGGCCGATGATGCTCTGAAGGTCGCGCACGATCCTAGGATACGGGTGCGGGCCGACTGCTGAGCCGATGACGTAAAAGGCGCTTTCTATCTCATTTACCCACGCTTGGATAGCTGCTGTGGTGGCCTCTTTTAGGGTTTTTAGACCCTCTTCTACGCTCACGACTCTGGCGCCTAAAAGCTGCATGCGAAATGCGTTTAGCTGCTGACGCTCGACGTCGGTCGCGCCCATATATACGTCGCACTCAAGGCCGAGCAGTGCCGCTGCGGTCGCAGTCGCTACGCCGTGCTGACCCGCGCCCGTCTCGGCTAAGACCTTCTTTTTGCCCATTTTTTTGGCTAGAAGCGCCTGGGCTAGGGCGTTATTTATCTTATGCGCGCCCGTGTGGTTTAGATCCTCGCGCTTGAGGTAAATTTCATGCCCGTAGTGCTCGCTTAGGCGTTTTGCGTGATATAGCGGGCTCGGGCGTCCGACGTAGTTTTTTAGCAGGTCGTCTAGCTCGGCCTTAAATTCAGCCGTTTTTGCGATACTTTCGTACGCGGCCTCGAGTTCGTCTAGCGCGAACATCACGGTTTCGGGCACGAATTGCCCGCCGAATTTTCCGAAATAAGCTTTATAGTTCATGGGGTTCCTTTTGGTTTTTTGTAATTTTATCCAGCGTATTAAACAAACATTGTTTATATTTTATTATATCCTCTCTTATCTTCTTGCATAGCATATCATCAAATATAATATCATCATTTTTATTTTCAAAACACTTCCTGCCATCTTCTTTTTCTTTTAATACAGAATGTGCAAATTGATTTCTCTTTTCTATAATATCTTTTTTGTAGTCATTGGCAAAATTGTCTAGCTTTAAGGTATCTAAAATATGTGAAATTGTTTTTATCTTATAGAAACTACTAAAAACAAAATTATCTTTGATTAATTGCCCAAACCCATCTTCATTCTTTCCCCATTTTTCGATATCTTTAATTTTGGAGTTAAAATTATCTTTAATGATTTTTAAAATATCCATTTTTATATTAGGTAAAGATTTTTTTATATCTTCTTCGCTGCTATTAATAAACTGCTTAATAATATCTAATTTTACTTCATCCATATAACTAACTTCATTCATTATCATGCCACGCATTATTACTATATCATTAAATTTTTTAAGAGTTAGCTCTATGAGACTTTTTATTTTATCAACCACTTCTTTATAGTGGTTATTGCTTGTTTGAAAAAAAGTTATTCTGTCCTTTTTAAATGTATCTTCAAGATTTCCTTTGGCCGTATAAAATAAAATTTCAGTAAAAATATTATTACCTCTAACTTCTTCTATGATATCT
>CAURQE010000022.1:0-32154 GCA_963527315.1 uncultured Campylobacter sp. | reverse complement strand
CGCGGGCGATGAAGTCCGCCGATGAGTTTTTATTTACGCTCATCACGGGCGCGCTACCCAGAAGCCCGCCAAACTCCAGTGTGTCGCCCTCTTTACCTTTTGGGATGATGCGCACGGCGGTCGTTTTTTGATTTATCACGCCGATCGCGGCCTCGTCGGCTATGATCGCGGCGATCGTCTGCTCGGGCGTATCCTGCGGGATTGCGATCATATCGAGCCCCACCGAGCAGATCGCGGTCATCGCTTCGAGCTTTTCCAAATTTAGCGATCCTGCGCGCACTGCGGCTATCATGCCCTCATCTTCGGAGACGGGGATAAACGCGCCGCTAAGCCCGCCTACTTGGTTGCACGCCATCACGCCGCCCTTTTTGACCGCATCGTTTAGTAGAGCCAGAGCCGCGGTCGTGCCGTGCGTGCCGACGCGCTCTAAGCCCATCTCCTCAAGCACGCGCGCGACCGAATCGCCCACCGCCGGAGTCGGAGCCAGCGAGAGATCGACGATGCCAAATTTCACGCCCAGCCGCTCGGATGCCATTTGCCCTACGAGCTGTCCGATGCGCGTGATCTTAAACGCCGTCTTTTTAACGGTCTCCGCCACCACGTCAAAGCTCGCCCCGCGCACCTTCTCAAGCGCGCGCTTAACGACGCCGGGGCCGCTGACGCCCACGTTTATGACGACTTCGGCCTCGCCCACGCCGTGAAATGCGCCCGCCATAAAGGGATTATCCTCGACGGCGTTGGCAAATACGACTAACTTTGCGGCGCCAAGGTCCGAAAGCCGCGCGGTTTCTTTTATCACGCGCCCCATGTCGGCGACCGCGCTCATATTTATGCCGGTTTTGGTCGAGCCAATATTTACCGACGAGCAGACCTTTTGCGTCGCGGCAAGCGCGGCGGGGATGGAGTCGATTAAAATTTTATCGCCCTTTGCGTAGCCCTTTTGAACTAGCGCCGAAAAGCCGCCGATAAAATCGATACCGACATTTTGCGCCGCCTCGTCCATCGCTCTAGCAAGCGGGACGTAGTCAGTAGCGTTCGTCGCTGCGCCGATGATGGCGATCGGCGTTACGCAGACGCGCTTATTTACGATCGGGATGCCGAGTTCTGCCGAAATTTCATTACCGACCTTTACCAGATCGCGCGCTTTGTCTGTGATCTTTGCGTAAATTTTCTCTGCGGCTTTGTCGATATCGGGATCGATGCAGTCAAGCAGGCTGATACCCATCGTGATCGTGCGGATGTCGAAATTTTGCTCCTCGATCATCGCGATCGTTTCGGTTACGTTTTTGATGTCCATCTGTGCACCTTAGATGTTGTGCATGGCGTCAAAGATCGCCGAGCTTTGGATGTTGATCTTTACTTTTAGCTTTTCGCCTAGCTCGTTTAGCTCTTCGCGCAGAGCCGTGAAGTCCTGCTTTTCGTCACTGGAAACCACCGCCATCATCGTGAAAAACTCGTTTAAAACCGTCTGGCTGATGTCGTCTATGTTTAGCCCAAGCTGCGCGAGCTTGGCTGAAACGCCCGCCACAATGCCAACCTTGTCCTTACCGATCACCGTTACGATCGCTTTCATCGTCCTTCTCCTAAATTTGTAAATTTGCGAGAGTTAAAGCCCAAATTTGAGTAAATTCGGGCTTTAGATTTTAAATTTTACTTCGAGCAAGCGCTCTTGCCGTCCATCACGGGCTGGATAGATGAGTTGTCCGCGCCGCCGCCGTCGTTTATATTTTCGATTATCTCCCACAGCCTAGCCGCCGCTTTTTCGTAGCGTTTAGCCGTGACGGAGTTTGGCTCGTAAAAGCTCACCGGCTTGCCGCTGTCACCGCCCACACGAACAGCTGGCTCGATAGGTATCTCGGCCAGCACTTCGGTACCGTAGGCTTTTGCCACTTCCTCGGTCGTGCCTTTGCCGAATATATCATACTCCTTGCCGCTTTCAGGGCAGATAAATCCGCTCATATTTTCTATCACGCCGGCGATCGGGATGTGAAGCTTCTCAAACATATCTAGCGCTCTTTTACTATCATCAAGCGCTACTACTTGCGGAGTCGTGACGCATACGCCAGCAGTTACCGGCACGCTTTGGGCTAGAGTTAGCTGCGCGTCGCCCGTTCCCGGAGGCATATCGAGGAACAACACGTCCAGCTCGCTCCAAAATACGTCTTTTAGCAGCTGCTCGATAGCTTTCATTATCATCGAGCCGCGCCAGATGAGGCTCATGCCTTCTTCCATTAGCACGCCCATACTCATCATCTCGACGCCGTGAGTTAGGATCGGTTTTAGCTTGTTGCCGACGACTTGAGGCTGCGTGCCCACTTCGCCGAGCATTCTAGGGATATTTGGACCGTAGATGTCGGCGTCTAGGATGCCTACTTTTTTGCCTAGCTTCGCCATCGAGATAGCTAAATTTAGCGTCGTAGTGCTCTTGCCCACGCCGCCTTTGCCCGAGCTTACCATTACGAAATTTTTGATCTGCGGAGCGATGTTTTTACCGCTTTGGCTATTGCTTTTTTCCTCGGGGATTTTTGGTTGGATGATATTGATGACGCACTCGTTTGAGCCCATCACGCGCTTTATGTCGGTTCGCAGCTCGTTTGCTACGTCGGGATTTGAGCTTACGATCTCGACCTCGATTAAAATTTTATCGCCGATTTCGACGTTTTTTACAAATCCAAAGCTCACGATATCTTTCTCAAAGCCTGGATATATCACGCCTTTTAGTCTATTTAAGACTTCCTCTTTACTTAACATTTTTCTCCTTCATTAGATTTTTTGAAATTTTATATGCGCAAAATTTAGGCCCGCACATCGAGCAAAATTCCGCCTTTTTAAACGACTCTTGAGGCAAGCTCTCGTCATGCAACTCGCGCGCCCTTTGGGGATCTAGGCTTAGCTCAAACTGCTTGTTCCAGTCAAAAGCGTACCTAGCGTCGCTCATCGCGTGATCGCGCTCTATCGCGCGTGCTTTGCCTAGCGCAACGTCGGCTGCGTGAGCGGCGATTTTATGCGCTACGATGCCCTCTCTGACGTCGTTTGCGTTTGGCAAACCAAGGTGCTCTTTAGGCGTCACGTAGCACAGCATCGAGGCTCCGTAAAAGGCCGCCATCGTCCCGCCGATAGCCGAAGTGATGTGATCGTACCCCGCGCCGATGTCCGTAGGTAGCGGTCCTAGCACGTAAAATGGCGCGCCGTGGCACAGCTCGCGTTCGATTTTCATATTATACTCTATTTGGTTTAAAGGAATATGACCCGGCCCCTCGATCATCACTTGCACGTTTTTCTCCCATGCGCGTAGCGTTAGCTCGCCTAAAACCCGCAGCTCACTAAGCTGAGCCTCATCAGTCGCGTCGTATAGGCAACCCGGACGCAGTCCATCGCCAAGAGATAGCACGACGTCGTGAGCGGCGCAAATTTCTAAAATATCGTCAAAGGCCTCGTAAAACGGGTTTTCTTTATGATGGTGCATCATCCAGCTAGCAGTTAGGCTACCGCCGCGGCTAACGATACCCATCTTGCGCTTTGCGACCAGCGGCATAAATTTGAGTAAAAATCCCGCATGTATCGTAAAATAGCTAACGCCCTGGCGCGCCTGCTTTTCAAGCGTTTTTAGGATGTCGTCCGTCGTCAAATTTTCCACTTCTTTTATGTCGTGGATGATCTGATACATCGGCACGGTGCCTATGGGGACGCTCGAGTTTGCGATTATAGCGCTTCTGATCATATCCAAATCGCCACCCGTGCTTAGATCCATGACCGTGTCGGCGCCGTATTTTAGGCAAATTTGCAGCTTTTCAAGCTCGGCGCAGATATCGCTGCTTAGGCTTGAGTTGCCGATATTTGCGTTGATTTTGGTTTTAGCCTCCCTGCCGATCGCCATCGGGAGCAAATTTGCGTGATGGATGTTGGCGGGGATTATCATCTTGCCCGCGGCGACCTCGCTTCTAACGAGCTGGGGATCTAGCATTTCAGTCTCCGCTACGTAGTTCATCTCGGGCGTTATAACGCCTTTTTTAGCGTAGTACATCTGCGTCGGAGTTTTGTCGGCGGAGTCAAATTTGACCCGAAATTCTTTCATATTTCGCTCCTTAAATTTCTGATTCTAATATTACTCAAAAAAGATAAAAACAAGCTTTTTATCTGTATAATATCGTAACACTTCGCCAAAGGAGAAATTTTGCTAGACGTTACGCTGATAATGCTCGGAGCCGGAAGCTCTAGCCGTTTTGAAATGCCCGTTAAAAAGCAGTGGTTGCGCGTCGGAGGCGATCCGCTATGGCTCTTTGCGGCTAAAAATTTAAGCTCGCACTATGCTTTTAAAGAGATAATTATCGCCTCAAACGAGGAAAAATACATGAGCAAATTTGCCCCGTCGTATCGCTTCGTAAAAGGCGGCGCGACTCGTCAAGAGAGCCTAAAAAGCGCTCTTAAGCCCGTTCAAAGCGAATTCGTTTTAGTTAGCGACATAGCTCGTCCAATGATTAGCGCAGAGCTTTTTTCTCGCATAATAGGCGGCATTCAAAACGCCGACTGCGTCGTGCCTGCGCTAAAAGTGCCCGATACCGTTTATCTAGGTGCGGGCGCCGTAGATAGAGAGCAGATCAAGCTCATCCAAACTCCGCAGCTTTCGCGCACGGAGATGCTAAAAAGCGCGCTTGAATCAGATCAAATTTACACCGACGATAGCTCGGCGATAGCGGCTGCGGGCGGTAAAATTTGGTACGTACAAGGCGATGAAAATGCTAGAAAAATCACATTTAAAGACGACCTTTCTAAAATTTGCGGCCTTGGCGCGCCGTCAAGCGAAATTTACGTCGGAAACGGTTTTGACGTGCATGCCTTTGAAGAAGAGAAAAAAGAGGGAAGTTTCGTAACAATCGGCGGAGAAAAAATCCCTTTTGAGCGAAATTTAAAGGCTCACTCCGACGGCGACGTGGCCATCCACGCGCTCATAGACGCGGTGCTAGGAGCAGCGGGGCTGGGCGATATAGGCGAGCATTTCCCCGACACCGACGATAAATTTAAGGGCGCCGACTCGGCTATGTTACTAAAAGAAGCATATAGGCTCGTTCAAAGCGTCGGTTTTGAGCTGATAAACGCCGACGTCACGGTTATTGCCGAGAGGCCAAAGCTTAGTAAATTTAAATCCGCGATGGAAATAAACATCGCAAATGCGCTAAATTTAACCCCGAGCCGCATAAACGTAAAGGCCACGACGACCGAGAAGCTAGGCTTTACGGGGCGGGGCGAGGGTATAGCCGCCACGGCGTCGGCGAGTCTAAAAATTTACGACTGGACGCAAAAATAAAACGACGAAAGTAAAAAAATGAGAGTTTTGATAATAGAAAACGAAATCTACCTAGCTCAAAGCATCGCATCAAAGCTAGAAAATCTAGGCTACGAGTGCGAGATCGCAAGGAGCGCGGCGGAGGCGATGAAAGGCGAGCCCGATCAGAGGGCAAAGGAGGGCGCTAAGGACGCGCACTTTGACGTAGTGCTGCTCTCTAGCGCGTTTGCGGGCGACGACACGCTAAAAATCATACAAAAATTTAAAGACTCCGTCGTCATCCTGCTCATCACGTACATCAGCAACGACACCGTTTCGATCCCGATAAAAGCGGGTGCTAGCGACTACATACAAAAGCCGTTTATGATCGAGGAGCTGGTGCGAAAGATCAAGCATTTCGAGGAGTTTAGGCGTCTGCAAACATTTATAAAAACCTATCAGGACTACTTAAACTATCATTTTAAGGCCGTATCGGCGCTAAATTTCGACTTTAAGCGCATAAAGCTGCCGCTTCTTATAAAGTGCAATAAAATGATAAACGCCGATAATTTTGTTTTCGAATACGCAAAGGCGCTAAATTTGAGCTTCAAATACGTCCCGCTAGAGCCAGGCATCGACGTAGAGGCAATAGCCGCGGCAAATCCGCGCACGCTTTTATATTTTTCAAATTTTCAAATTTTACGCCAAGAGGCCAAAAATCAGATCGTATCTCTCGCGGCCAAACGCAAGCTCATCGCTAGTTCGACCAATCCGAACGAAGAAGCGCCGATGGAGACGCTAAATATCGCAAGCGACGAGAAAAATTTCCAAATCGACGAAATTTTGACGATCGACGACTACATCAAGCACATCATCGTAAACTATCAGGACAAATACCCCGACACCGAGCTTAGCAAAAAGCTAGGCATCTCGCGCAAATCGCTTTGGGAAAAGAGGAAAAAATATGACGTCGCTAAGAAAAAATAGCATACTGATAAACGACGAGGCCTTCGGCGCGCTTGATCTCATAGAAAATCAAATTTTTAGCAAATTTAACCGCCTGATGAACGAAAAAGAGGCAAACGAGGTCTATGAAACGGGCTTTTTAGGCGGCGAGCCGATGCCCTATGCTTTTGTCTTCGCTCCGCAAGGTAAGCGCAATCAAGAAACGATAAAAAACGCGCAAAAAGGCGATAAAATAGAGCTGATAAACTCTAGCGGCGAGTCTGTCGGGCACATAAACGTAAGCGGTTCGTTTAAATTTGACGAAACCAAAAGCGCGCAAAATATCTTCCGCGCTAACGAAACCGAGTCGGCGCGGCAATGCTGCGGCGAGCTGGCTATAAGCGGCGAGATAAAAATCTACGGCAGCGCGCTAGAAAAGGTAAAAGAGCGTATCGTGACCGTCAAAAAGGAGCAAAACGCGCAAAAAATCACGGCTATCATGCTAACCGCAGAGCCGTTTAACCGCGCGCACGAACGCCTGATCAGGATGACGATAGACAAGGCTGATTTGGTGTTGCTTTTTTTGCTAAAAAGCCACGGCGCGGACGAGGTTATGAGCTTTGCGCTCAAAAAAAAGGTGCTTGAATACTTCATCCAAAACTACATCCCGCAAAATCGCCTAATCATCGTACCGTTTGAAAACTCCAGCCTCTTTAGTTCGCACCTAAATCCGACGCTAGAGTGCATCGCGGCGCATAGGCTGGGCGCCGATAAGCTCGTAGTCGGTCAAAATCACGCGGGTATCGGGATGTTTTACGATCACAACGTCGCTCACACGGTGCTAGAGCGATACAAAAACGATTTAAATTTAGAGATAGTCGTGCTGCCGGAGCTTGTTTATTGCAACGAATGCAAAACGTTAGTTAGCACCAAGACCTGCCCTCACGGCCAGCACCACCACATCAAATACCACGCGCAGACGCTAAAAACCCTGCTGCTCTCAGGCATCTTGCCGCCTGCGATCCTTATGCGGCGCGACATCTCGGCGATGGTACTGAGCGAGCTTTTCCCGAACCGATTTGAAAATATCCAAAAGCTTTGCGACGATCTTTTTCCTAGCAATGGGCTGCTCGAAAAGCAGACGGAGAGGGAATTTTACGAAAAATTAATGAAGCTTTATCAGACGACGTCGCTAAGCTAAATTTGCTTTCTGCCGTTTTGGTAAAGCGGCTTGTTTTGCGAGCATTTTAACGGAGTCGGTAAAATTTAGTTAGTAAGCCGCGCGTCTTAGCTTTGCTAAATTTGAGCCGTAGGCGAAGTAAGGCATTTGGATTTGCCCTGCGTAGTACGCCTAAAATTTTGCGCTTGAATTTACAACTGAGCTTTTTGCAAATTCGGGCTTTAAATTTACTTGCCTAGACCCACGCCGCAAAACTTTAAAATTTGACGCTATTTATCTATGACGCGATGCTGTAGCTTTACCAGCGAGAGGCGTTTGCCGCATTTGGCGTCAAATTTGATGTTTTAGAGGTGCGGGTGTGTTTGTCGTCAAATTTTACGAGCCAAAAAGCCTGGGTAAAATTTACGCTTTCGCTTCAAATTTAGCGGCTCGCGCCTGCAAATTTGAAAATATCCGAGCTTACCGCAAATTTAGCGCCTAAATTTTGAAATTTGCAAGCTAAATTTGCTAAAATCGCGCTAGAAATTGGCGAGTAAAATGCGCCGTTTATGATTTAAATTTGATTTCAAGGAAAATTATGCAAAGGTTATTTTTAACGTTTTTTGGCGCTGGCCTAAGCCCCAAAGCTCCCGGCACCGTGGGCTCGCTAGCAGGCGCGGTCGCGGCATTTGGGATTTTGACGATTTTGCCCGCTTCCACGCTATTTTTGATTTCGATTTGCCTTTTTTTATATAGCATAAAGATTATCGACGACTACGAGGCAAAAACCGGCGTACACGATCACGGCAGCATCGTGATAGACGAGGTTGCGGGCGTTTGGCTGGCGGTATCAATTAGCGGCGCTACGGCGGTGCAGTTTGCGCTATCGGTGGCTTTTTTTAGGCTATTTGATATCTGGAAACCCTCTGTAATCGGACGCGTCGATAGGGATGTCAAGGGCGGGCTTGGCGTGATGGGTGATGATATGCTAGCGGGGCTTTTTGCGGGGCTTCTTAGCGCGATTTGCTACGAGGCCGCGACAAAGATCGGGCTTGACTACGAGTGGGTTAAATTTGAGCTACCGTTTGTGAAGTAAGCTAACGCAGATAAGCGTCGTCTTGTTTAAAGGGCGCCGAATTTGGCCCAAAGTTTAAATTCGGCGGGCAAATAGGGATGCTTTAGCGTAAATCTATCGGTATCGCGCAGCTAGCCGAGTCGCTTTTTGGGGCATAAAAGACTAAATTTGAGATTGCAGATTTTAGCTTTGTAAAAGCGCGGGCGCAAAAGTACTTTCGGCCTACGAGTTAAACCGCCTAATTTAAACTTTAGCCTCGGCGATACCCGTTTTTGCGCATTTAAAGCGTTAAATTTTAACCAAACGGGTTATAGCTACCTGAAAAATACGGTATCTTATCGGCGAATAAGCGGTTTGCGCTCTTTTATCTTTAAAACGGCGCTAAAATATGCGTATCGCTCGACTGCGCCTGGTCTGCGCGCTTTCAAGCCAGGCTTAAATGCCGTAAGTGTTGTTTTTATCGCTTGATAAAAGAGCGGTTTAAATTAGGCGATTTAGATTAATCCTAGGCCCATGAAATCAGTAAACGAGGGTCTTGCGGCAGCGGCAAGACGATCGCTTTATATACCGAAATTCGCATTTTGGGTCTTTAAAATTTACAAGCTACGACCTACTTTTTAAGGTTCCTTTTTGCTCGTAAGCCTCGATTTCTCTTACGTACTCGGGATTTTTCTTTTTTAATTCGTTGCTCATAAATGCGATTAGCTTAGCGTCGGCGTTTTTGTGCGAGGCTAAAGCCGTAATAAAATTTAGATACTCTTTGGCTTCGTCGGGAGCTACGCCGTCTTTTTTGGGCGGTAATCTAAAATTCGTAGAAAACATCCTTAATATAGAAAAAAGTTTATTTTTACTAGTACTAGGATCGCTTGCGACGGTAAATAGGTCGTTTAAAGTAACGCCCCGCTCAGCGGCCTCTTTGGCTGCGGCGCTGGCTGCGATCTTGTCGCCGCCGAGTTTTGCCGCTAGAAAAATAAGAGAAGCTACGAGTATTAAAATAACGGTCGCTAAAATGATTACTACTGCGGTTTGATTCATTATAGTTTTACTCCTTTTATAGGTTTCCTAAAATACGCCAAAACGGCAATCAAAACCATCAAAAGCGCGCCTATCCATACGAAAGGCGGCACCGGCACCGGCTCGCCGGCAGCGTAGGAGTGCATGCCGCTGAGATAAAAATTTACGCCAAAATACGTCATTATAATCGACCAATAAGCAAACATAGAAGCGACGGCAAAGACGTACTGGCTATTTAGCTTAGGGATAAATCTAACGTGCAAAACGGCCGCGTATATCAGGATGGAAACTAGCGCCCAAGTCTCTTTACTATCCCAGCCCCAGTAGCGACCCCAGCTCTCGTTAGCCCACACGCCGCCTAGGAAATTTCCCATCGTAAGCAGGCTAAGGCCCAGTATCATCGCCATCTCGTTTATGCGAGTAGCCTCAAGGATATTTCGCGAAATTTCTTTATTTTCTTTATCGCCTTGCAGAATAAAAAGTGTGAGCGTAAACATACCGAGCAACGAACAAAGTCCTAAAAATCCGTAGCTAGCCGTGATAACAGATACGTGGATCGTTAGCCAGTAGCTCTGAAGCACGGGCGCTAGAGTAGTGATTTGCGGATCCATCCAGCTAAGGTGCGCTACAAATAGCGTAACGCCCGATAAAATCGACGTTAGCGCCATAGCCACCGGGCTTTGGCGAGAAAAAACTATGCCGGATAAACTCAAAGCCCAGGCGATGTAAATCATCGATTCGTAAGAGTTGCTCCAAGGAGCGTGCTCGGCGACGTACCAGCGCACTCCGATACCGAAAGTATGTAGTAAAAAGGCTAGGATATTTATGCCGTAGACGATTTTAAATAGCCCCTTAATATTTAGTTTAGGGCGTGCCATTTTTACGAAAATGAAGCACAAAAGCCCAAATCCGGCTAAAAGATATACGAGCGTGAGCGATTCGAAAATTTTATACTCGTTAAAAAATAGCTCCATCTCGATGCGTTTTTGGCTTGGGATGACGGATTTGCCGTATTCTTGTTGGTAGGTTTTTATCTCGGCTAGAGCTTGGTTTGCTTTGCGCCAGTTATTGTTCTCGGTAGCGTCGGCGACGCCGGTAAAATAATCTTTTAGCATCCTGACGATTTGTTCGCTCTCGTTTTTAGGCAGATACATCATCGCAGAAGCTATGCCGTACCAGGTATTATTTGGGTCGTCTATCTTTGGAAATACGGCGAAAATTTCGCCCCAAAATACCATATGAAGGATGTTTAGCCGCTCGTCTATTTTTTGTACATCTTTATCAAATGTGCCTCGTTCGCCCGGCATTTTACGGTTTGCGGCTTCGGCAAATTTGGAGAGTTTGTAGGCGATTTTACCGTCTTTGTCGCTTTCAAAAAAGTCGTTGTAGCTTGCAAATTTGTCCTTTTCGTCTATGCCGATTAGCTTTTTTATCTCTTTATTATTTACGTAGATTATAGGTTTGTCGCGCCAGTAAAAACCGTTCGTCATCATCGAAAGCACGGCTTGGTCGGCATTTAGCCCCTCAAGCGTATCGCTACGGTGGATTTTGTTTAAGATATCTCTTGCGACCGTATCAAAAGGCTTCATCCTGCCGTCGCCGCTTTGAACTATTAGCGTAGAAAGCTCTTTGGCGTGACTTGCGTCGATATTTAAAGCCTCGTCCATAGCGTAAATTTTAGTCGGCGAAAACGCTGCCGCGCTCGTTACTAGAAGGATTGCGGCGAGCTTTTTGACGGCGTCTTCGTTTATCATTTTGGCTAGTTTTCTAAAGCGCGAGCGAGGATTTATTACGTTTAAAAATAGCCCGAGTCCCAGTAAAAAATAGCCGACGTAGGTCGGGATTTTGCCCGGGTCGCGGTTTACCGATAATACTGTGCCAAGCTCGTCCATATCGTAGCTGCTTTGGAAAAATCTATATCCGTCGTGGTCTAGTACGTGGTTCATGTAAATTTTATAAGGAAAATCGCCGGTGCGCGAATCCTCGACGATAACGTCGCTAGAGTAGCTCATCGGCGAATTTGAGCCCGGATAGCGCTTAAGCTCGAAGTCGTTTAACTTTATAGAAAAAGGAAGTTCGATCATTTTAGCGCCCCAGTAGACGTTAAAAAGCACGCCGTCTATTTTCGCTTTTGCCGGCGCGTAGCTGTTTTCGTATAGGGTTAGTTGCTCGGTTTGCCCGTCGTAGGTTAAATTTGCCACGAGCGCGTCGAATTCTCCGTTTTTGCTAACGATACGCTGTGCGGCCTTAGTTAGTAGGGACTTTGGGACGAAATTTACCTCAGCAACCGTATAAAGCCTCATCGGCAAAAACTCAGTCTCTTTATCCTTGGCGTACTCGCCTTTTTCATTCGTCGCCATCGTAAAGTAGCCGATATTTTGGTTCGAAGTTAGATAAAATTTGCCCTCTTTTAGCTCGATTTTGACGAAATTTTCAAGTAGCGGCTGCGCGTCGAATGCAAAGCTAACGCCGCCCACCTCGCGAGTTTGGCCGGCTTGTAGGCTTATTTCTTCTTTTGAGTCTGGGCTTGAGACCGCAAGCCTAACCAGCGGCTCGCCCTTGTCTGCTTCGTAGTACTCGGTCTCGGCATTTTTGTAGTAGCCTTCAAAGCTTAAATTTGCCTTCTTATCCTCGATTTTAAGCGGTAAATCAAAGCCGTTTAAGCCAAAAGAAGTGATGTACTTTTGGATAGAATCCGAGTAAATTTTACCGTCTTTTTCGGCTGCGATTTCTATTCTCGAAGCCGACCCGAAAATGGCGTTTGAAGCTTCGTTTTCTCTTATGCGCATCGTGCCTTCAAAGCCCATATATCGCGTCATAGCAGCGCCTAAAAGCATAAACAAAAAGCTAACGTGAAATATCAAAACGGGCAGTTTTTCATTTCTAAAAAGGTCGTATCTAAAAAGATTGTAAGCTAAATTTATACCCAAAAGCACCTGCACTAGAGCAAACCAGCTCGCGCCGTAAACCGCAGCCCACGCGCTTTTGGTATCGTAGTAGCTTTCTATTATCGTCGCCGCGCCGCTAGCGACCGCAAATATTATCAGTAAAACAATCGCCGAGGTCATACTAAAAAATATGGACTTTAATTCTCTCAAAATTTATCCTTAAAAATGCAAAATCGAAAACAAAGTGTGCATTATAGTAACATTTTTTAAATAATTTTACTTTTTATCGCCTGTTTTCGGTAAAACCGCATCCCTAAATAAATTTAGCATAAACTCAAATTCGCTAAAGCCGTCCGCGCCCAAAAAGTGCCCGCCTTTTTCAAAGATATCTGGCTTTACGCCTAAATTTCTCGCGACCTTTAGGCTAAGCTCGCAAGGCACGATATAGTCGTCTTTTGCGGCTATTACTTTTATAAAATTCGTCGCTGATTTTATCTTTTCGTAGGCGATTTGCGGTTCGCAAAACTCATCTAAAATCGCAAATTCCTTAATCGGCTCGTCAAACGGCGATATGAGAACCAGACCGCCCAATTTGGGCAAATTTGCAAAACCACTAAGAAAATTTAGGCTAGTTATCGTACCCAGGCTGTGCGCGATGATGAATGAATTTTCGCCTAAATTTACGTTTTGCTTCATCGTTTCTAGCCACTGGTTTAGCTTTGGCGTTTGCGGGGTTGGCATCTTTAAAATTTCCACCTCGGCAAGGCCGCGCATCTTTTCTTTAAACCAAGAAAACCAGTGGCTTTGCGGCGAGGCGTCGTAGCCGTGAATTATATAAATTTGCTTTTTCATTAATTTTGCCTTTTTAAAAAAATACGCGAATTATATACAAATAAAATTAAAATAATTTTTGGCAAAAATCGCAAGAGTTATTTTTAAATTATAAATTTAAGCAAACGGCAGCTCAAATATCATCATCTGTTAAAATTTGATATTTATAAATTCGGCAAATTTGAAGTTAATTTTAAATTATTTCCCTGAAAAACGGATACTAGTTATCAATTAAAATTTATATTGATATAAAGATTTTACATGTAATTTACATTGATTATTTAAGATTTCATCAAATTTATTTCAAAAAGGGAGAAAAAATGGATACTTCGAGGCGAAATTTCTTAAAAGCGTCCACCGCCACGGGCTTGCTTGCGATGACGTATGCGCCGGGCACCCTGGGCGCGGTCGGCGCTAAAGCGCTAGAAGACGGCGACAGAAGCGTATTTAGCTTTTGCGAGATGTGCTCTTCTCGCTGTCCTATCGAGGCCAAGGTCGTAGACGGCAAAACCGTCTTCATCCAAGGCAACGGCAAGGTAAGCGGCACGGCGACTTCCGTGTGTGCAAGGGGCGGCAGCGGGCATAACCAGCTCTACGATCCGCAGCGCATCGTAAAACCCCTCATCAGAGTAGGCGAGCGCGGCGAAAACAAATGGCGCGAGGCAAGCTGGGATGAGGCGCTTGATCTTGTGGCTAAGAAAATGCTAGAAATCAAGGAAAAATACGGTCCCGAGAGCTTCGTATTTACGGCAAAATCAAGCCAAACGCACAAGCTAATGACGACCTTTGCCAGCGCATACGGCTCACCTAATTGCTTCTCGCACCTGTCCTGTTGTCCCGTGACCTATCAGATGGTTTGTACGCATATGTATGGAGATGCGAAGCTAAAAAGAGACTTTGGTAATGCAAAATATATCGTAAATTTCGGTCACAATCTTTTTGAGGGTATCGTCATCGCCGACGCTAAAAAACTGGCTAAGATGGCTGCTAAAGAAGATACCAAGCTGTTAGTTTTAGATCCACGCTTTAGCGTCGTAGCCTCAAAAGCCGACGAGTGGCTACCCGTAAAACCGGGAACCGATCTGGCCTTTGTTTTGGCGCTCATTCATACTTGGATAAAAAACGACACCTACGATAAAGAATTTATAGAGAAATTTACGATTGGATTTGATAAAGTCGTAGAAGCGACCAAAGACACAACTCCGCAGTGGCAAGAAAAAATCACGGGAATACCTGCAAAAACGGTTGAGCGCATCGCGGGCGAAATCTGGAAAGCCGCACCTAAAGTCATCATCGACTTCGGCCACAACACGACTACTACTAGAGCCGAATATATCCGCACTAGAGCTATAATGACTGCAAACGCGATGATGGGCAACTGGGAGAAAAAGGGCGGAATTTTCGGCGGCAAAAAGGCTAAGCTATATAATATTTTAGCAGGCGAAGAGCTAATCCCCGAGATCACGAACCCGGATGCCGCGATAAAAGTGCCTAAAACTCTTAGGATAGACGGCGCCGGCGAGGACGGGCCAAATAAATTCGTCGGTAGGAGCCACGGCGTTTTGATGCAAATTCCGCAAGCTATATTAAGCGAAAAGCCTTATCCGGTAAAAGGCTGGTTTAGCATAAGATTTAATCACCCCATAAACGTCGCAGGTACGCAAACTACGATAGAAAGCCTTAAAAAGCTTGACTTTATCGTGTGCTCGGATATTTATATGAGCGATTTTGCAATATGGGCGGACGTGATACTGCCTGAGAGCACCTATCTGGAGCGCGACGAAGGCATCGAGGATAAATCAGGACTAAAACCAGCGTATATGATAAGAAATCAAGGTCGTAGATCCTATCGGCGACACCAAAAACGGCTACGATATCTTTAGGGAGTTAGCCCGCAGGATGAAAATAGACGAGCTATATACTTCAAATACGATGGACGAGTGGCGAATGCGACAAGTAAAAGGAAACGCCGAGCTTTTGGCAAAGCTGGTTAAAGACGGCTACGTCACGTGGAAGGTGCCGGGGATTTTGTTTAGAGAAAAAGATAGCGTAAAAGAATTTACTAAAAAATTTCCTAGCGCGGCGCAGTTTGTCGGCGAAGACGGGCTGATGGAGTCGCAGGTAAAATTTAAAACCGATAGCGGCAAGATCGAGCTTTTCAGCGAAAAGGTCGAAAAGCAGTTTCCCGGATACGGCTGCTTAAACGCCGAGGGCATGGACGTATTTTTCGGCGAGGAGCTTTGCCTAATGAGCGGCAAAACGCCGATACACACCAACGGCCACACGCAAAACGTCGAATTTTTAAACGACCTGATGAGTAGCGCGCCCGTCTGGATACATCCTAATACCGCGAAAAAATACGGGCTAAAAGACGGCGATAAGATAACCCTTCAAAGCAAAACCGCGAAGGAAAAGGCAAACGTGATGCTGACTGAAGGCATCAGAGAGGATACGCTTTTCGTCTATCACGGTTTCGGCCACGAAAGCGCCGGACTAAAACGCACGAACGGCGCGGGAACTAATCAAAGCAAGCTGCTAGATCCTGCCGTGATCGGTCCCGTCGCCTCCACGATGGTGCGAAACGTCGGCGTCAAGATAATAAAAGCGTAAAGGAAAAAAGATGAAAAAAGCGTATAGAATGATACATGACGAAAACCTCTGCATAGGCTGTCAGGCTTGCTCGGTGGCTTGCAGGAGCGAAAACGAAGTGCCTAGAGGCGTTTTTAGACTTCAAGTCCATTCGCAGATAAAGGGCAAATTTCCAAATTTAAAAACCGACTTTAGCAGACACAGTTGCGTGATGTGCGAGGACGCTCCGTGCGTGGCGGTTTGCCCTACGGGAGCTAGCTTTCAGACGGCAGAGGGTATCGTGCTGCTAGATCACTCTACCTGCGTATCTTGCAAATACTGCATCCTGGCCTGTCCTTACGACGCTCGCTACGTCGAGCCAAAAACCGGCGAGATAGGCAAATGTACGTTTTGCTTTGAAACTAGAGTGAGCATTGGCGAGCAGCCTGCGTGCGTAACCGTTTGTCCGACCGATGCTTTGGCGTTTGGCGATATAAACGATCCAAACAGCGAAGTAAGTAAAATTTTAAATACCAAAACTCACTACTATCCTAAAGCCGAGCTTAAAACCAAACCCAAGCTTGCTATGATAGCTAACCGCAAAGGAGGAAGCCATGAATAATATGTGGGGAAGCGTAGCGCAATATAATGAAATTTACTGGCCGTGGCCGATAGCGGTTTATCTATTTTTGGCGGGTTTGTCCGCAGGCGCGATGATGGTTGCCTTGCTGGTTAAGTGGAACTACCACAAAAAACAAGACGGTAGCATCTGGGACGCAATGGTAAAGGCGGGCGCCCTAGTAGCTCCTATAACGATTACCGCGGGCCTTGCGCTTTTGGTGCTTGACCTTGGCAAACCGCTTAGTTTTTACTGGATCTTGATTAAGTATAACTTCGGTTCGGTTATGTCTATCGGCGTTGCGTTACTACTACTTTATACGCCGCTGGCTTATCTTTTTGCGGTGATTATTTTCGAAGAAGAGATAGAAAAGTATAAAATTCTAGCGATTTTACGACCTATTTCTAGGCTGATTCGCTCTTTTGCGCCGCTTTCAAAGATAGTCGAGATGGCGCTTTTTGGCCTTGCGATCGGCGTAGGTATATATACGGGCTTTTTGCTTAGCGCGATTACGAAGCTTCCGCTTTGGAACACGCCAATTCTGCCGATCCTGTTCCTAACATCAGGCTTTAGCTCAGGCGTAGCGACAAACATCCTAGTCGGGCTTTTGTGCTTCAAACACCTTCTTAACGAAGACAACGTGAAGTATCTTTTGGTTATGGACTTGCGCGCCGTACTTTTTGAGATACCGCTTATAGCTATACTATTTTTGGGACTATATTTCGAGGGGGGAGCTAGCGCGGTTGCAGCTAAACAAGCTCTAAGCACCGGACAATACGCGTTAATATTTTGGATAGGCGTCGTGGGTATCGGACTTTTGACTCCTATCACCATAGCACTAACGGCTCTTAAAAATCACGCTTATAGAGTTGGCTACATCATAGTAAACTCTCTTGTAGTTATCTGCGGCGTCGTGATGCTAAGATACTACATCGTTTATGCGGGTCAAGTTTTCACGGGCGCGTGAAATTTGGGTTAAATTTGACCATATTGGGCTCGGCAAACTCGCCGAGCCTTTTTAAATTCAGACGATCCAAAATCATTTTTAGCTATCATCTCCCTTAAAATATTGCGATAAAATTCGGAGAATTTATGAAAATTTTACTGCTTGAAGACGACTTCGTATATCGTGAGAGCGTTAGCGAATACCTAGAAAGTCTTGGCTACGAGGTCGATGAGGCGCCAGACGGCAAAGTCGCCTGCGATAAGATAGCGGCGGGCTTTTATCACTTGCTGATACTTGATATCAAGGTCCCGCATATCAGCGGACACGAAGTTATAAAATACGCCAAAGATATCGGCTGTGAAACGCCTATAATGATAATGACCTCGCTCGTGGATATAGACGATATGGCGGTCGGATACGAGCTGGGATGTAACGAGTATCTAAAAAAGCCCTTTGAGCTAGCCGAGTTAAAATTTAGAGTAAACGAGCTAATGCGAAAATATCACGGCAGAGACGATAAAAACTTGATCGCGATCGATGAAAACTTTAGCCTAGATACTGCCAAAAAGCGGCTCAAATTTAAAGGTGAGCCCGTCGAGCTAAGTATGAGAGAATTTGCTATCATCGAGTGCTTGCTGTTTCATAAAAATAGCTTCGTGGGTATCGAGCGGCTGCGAGCCGAGGTGTGGAACGACAAGGAGATCGACCCTGCCGACGTGCGCATGCATATACTAAAAATCCGTCAAAAAACGACTCCCGAGTTTATAAAATCATCGCGCGGACTAGGCTATAAGATAGATGTTTCAAAATCTTAAAATCCCTATCTTAGCCACTTTTATCATCATGGCTTTGTTTATATTTCAAAGCTACGAGATTATAAATTTAAGCTCCAAAGACGAATACTCAAAAAATATGTTCGAGCTGCTGGAGTACGAGGGCAAAATCCGCAAAGCGCTCGATAAAAACGAGACTTTGCCTATCTCGCTCACCTATAGATACGGCGTTTTTGATCTCAAAGAAAAGCAGATCGTCTCAAATTTAGACGCGCGCCCGAGCGATTTAAAATTTATCACCCGCCAAGAAAACGGCCATCTTTTTTACAAGACCTATTTTAGCGCGGACGGCGAGTTTTATTATCTCGTGTTAGCCAAAAAGCAAAACGCGGCTAGGATTTTATTCGTCGCGGCTCTAACTCTTGCCTTTGCGCTCGTGGTCGTATTTTTCGCGCTTTATTTGTCGTTTGTTAGCGGTATAAAGCCGTATAAAGACGCTAAAAAATATATGAATAACTTTTTTAACGACGCGATGCACGAGCTAAAAATGCCGCTGGGCGTCATCGGCATAAACCTTGAGATGCTGGGTCTTGATAACAAATACGTCACCCGCATGCGCTCGGCTCTAAAGCAGATGCAAGTCACCTACGAGGACACCGAGTACTACATCAAGCGCGGGTATATTTTATTTCCGCCCGAGATTTTAAATTTGAGCGAATTTAGCCTCGAGCGAGCGCGGTATATGCGCGGTATCGCGATGGCGAAAAATATCAAAATTTACGACTTCGTCGAGCCGAATTTGCAAATTTTTATGAGCAAGATAGAGGCGGGCAGGCTGATCGATAACAACCTAAGCAATGCCGTAAAATACAGCCGCGAAGGAGGAATAATAAATTTACGCCTTTTTGAAAAAAGCGGCAAAATCGTGCTCGTAGTCGAGGATGAGGGCGAAGGCATAAAAGACACGAGTAAAATTTGGAAACGCTACGTTAGAGACGAGGGCGTGCAGGGCGGCTTTGGACTAGGGCTAAACATCGTGCAAAGCATTTGCGTGAAAAACGGCGTGGAGTACGGCGTGAGAAGCGAACTGGGCAAAGGCAGCGTCTTTACCTACAAATTTTCGCCGTACTCAAAAAGCTTGCTTGACTAATCAAACCAAACGCCCAGCTTTGCTAAATTTCGCTCCTTTGAGTCGGAGTTAAAATAAATCACGAAGTATCCCACTCGCTCGCCCTTTGCGTCGTTCATAGGCTGGACGGTAAAGGCATGCGAATCCGTCTGATAAAATCCGCCGCTTTTAAATTTGATATCCTTTAGCATCGGCAAGACGTTTAAATTTGCGTAGCTCTTATTTACGAAATGAAAGCCGTCGATGATGCCCTCGTCGCTGCTGTTTTGATAGGGTAGGTCGCCGCCGGCGTCGAGTAATACGAAAAGATCAAGCCCTTGCTGTGCGAAAAAGTCGCTCAAATGCTTAAAATCAAGCAGAACCTCGATACTGCCTAGCATCTTTTTATCCTCAAATATCGGCGCGACCGATCTTATAAAAACACCAGCGCGACCGACCTCTATGCCTGCGGCTACGCCGTTTTTGGCCTCGGCTAGTAGGTGGCGAAAGCTCGTTAGATCGTCGTTATACATCGGTATCCAGCTCCTAGCAAAGCTCCTCATTTCAGGCGTGTGGATGTGAAATTTGGCATTTTGGTAGATCGGCACCTTGCTTAGCGTTTTTGTAAATTCGCCAAGTGTCTCTAGGCACATCTGACGATTATTTTGGCTCATACATTTTTTCACGTGCTCGTTTTGCGCTAGCAGAGTCGCAACCGTCATCGCAGAGAGTTTTTCCTCTTCGATATTTTTATTTAAAATTTGCGTTTGAAAGTCGAGAAATTTTTTGATATTTTCCGTCTGTGTCTGCTCGTCCCAGCGCGCCTTATAGACCATTAAAACACCTGCTACTACGATAATCGCAAGCGTTAGAAGTATTTTTTTATTCACGGACTTTGCCTAGCTCGCGCGCTAAAATTTGAGAAAATTCGGCAAAATCTGGCAAATTTAGCTCGCCCTCGCGCTGCTTTTTGCCCCACATCGGTTCGGGGAAAAAGCTATCGCTCTCAAACCTCGCCATCACGTGAAAATGCACGCGCGGCACGTAGTTTGCAAAGCTTGCGATGTTTATTTTGGTTGGATTATAAAATTTTCTCATTGCATTTTCGGTCGTTAAAACCGCTTCAAATACCCTTTTTTGCGTCGCTTTGTCGCAGTCGGTTAGCTCCTTAAACGGCGTTTTGGTAAAAATTTTTACCCACGGTACCTCGCTCGTCTCTTGCTCGACGAAAATCAGCTCGTCTTCAAAAATCATTTTAAGCTCCTTTTTGATAGCGATTTTAGCTAAATTTGAATTTTAATCTTTTTAAATTTATACTTCGGGCATTTTGGTTTTGGCGCTTTACGGCGGTAAATTTATAAAATTTGAAAGGAAATTTGAGCTTATGAAACGTTTTATTTCGCTCATATTTTTTGCGGCGCTAGCTTTTGGCGGCGAGCTAGCCGATCTGCGCGATGAGTGCGAGAAGGGAAACAAGGAGGTTTGCAAGAGTTTGTCAAACGCGATTAAAAATTTAGAACTCGCTTGCAAGAAAGGCGGTGAGGAAAACGCGATGTATTGCGCGGGACTGGGGTATTTTTACGAATCCGACAAAGAATTTACAAAAGCCGTCGCGCGCTACGAAAAGGCCTGCGAGCTGGGCGCGGACAAAGCCTGCGTGTATCTTGGGCTGCTTTATCAAAACGGACAAGGTGCGGCGCAAGATCACAAGAAGGCAAACGAGCTTTTTGCTAAAGCTTGCGAAAAGGACGTGGCCGAGGGGTGCGCAAGTCTGGCGTATAGCTACGGCAAGGGGCTCGGCGTCTACCCGGACGGCAAAAAGACGAATGAGTTGTTTAGCAAGGCCTGCGAGCTGGGCGAAGAAACGGCGTGCTATAACCTAGCCCTAAGCTACGCGATGGGCGACGGCGTAGAAAAGGACGCGGCAAAGGCGGCGCAGATATTTGCGGCCTCTTGCGAGCGCGGACACGTCGGCTCTTGCGCCGATCTTGGGGTTTGTTATTATAAGGGCGAGGGCGTGAAGCAGGACTATGCGAAGGCGGCGGAGCTTTTTTATAAAGCTTGCAAGCTCGGCAACGCGCTGGCTTGCTCGAATTTAGGCTTTGCCTACGAAAAGGGGCAGGGCGTCGAAAAAGATAGAAAATTCGCGAAAGGATTTTACGAGCGAGGTTGCAAGCTCGGCGAATTTAGCGCATGCCAGTATCTTAAAAATTTGCGTTGAGGCAGAGTAAGCTTGTGATTAAATTTGAAAATTGCGCACGGCATGGCAGGTAGCTAGAGCAGGGCGTGGCACAAAACTCATCTAAAGTCCGCACCGCTCGTGTGCTGATCTATGCTCGCTGTGCTGCCATTTTGATGATAGTTTTATTTTCAAGCTAACTTAAGTAAGAAAATAACCTACTGCAACTGATAGCAAAAGTAAAATTTGGCGCCAAAATTAAAATAGCGCGGGCGCACAAATCCAAAATAAATTTGACGCTCGCAGCTAAATTTATCGTTTAAAATCGTGGATTTCGATACTAGCGCCGTATTTTTTACAAAGCTCGCTTACTTTTTCTTTTAGCCTCTCCTCGTCATAGCAGATGAGATCGATGTATGCGTGCCTCTGCCCGGTTGCGCCGCCGATTATCTCTAGAAACGAGCCGCAGCTTTCTAGCTCCTCGTCCTCGATCTTGTTTCGCAGATCAAAGCCCGCCTGCACGTTGCCGCCGTTATCGATACTAAGAAAGCAAAATTTGATACCAAGCTCAAAGGCTTCGTTGTAGATATCGCGTTCGCCGTTTAGGTACTGATTTATGATATTGGTCAGGCAGGTGGTGCCTACGATAACGTCCTCTCGCACCCCGCTTCCGCGCGGCTCCATCTCGTAGCTGAAAAAATTCTTTAGAGGTTCGCACCCGGCTTTTTCGCCGAATTTCTCATCGACCAGATCGGCGAATTCGCTTAGCGGCACGCCGTTTTCTTCGGGTTCGGCTAGTACCTCAAGCTCGCCTAGCGTATTTATGATCGCCGTTTCGCCGATCATATTGTCAAGCAGGATAAAGCTAAGGTTATAAGCCTTGCCCTCGTCCTGCGCGAGCAGAGCCGCTAGGTTTTCGTTGTAAATTTTAATATCCACGTCGCTTTCGTTAAACTGCGCGTAGATCATCGACTCCTCGGCGTTTACGCTCGTATCGTACATCTCGATCCCGCCGATACCTCGCGGCGCACGCGGCTTTCCGAGCGTGCAGAGCATTCTCCCCTCGAGCTGCTTTGGCATAGTGTTTTTGATGAAGCTTAGCCAAAAGAGTCGGTGTCTCATGCCCTCGGGGGTTAGCACCAGATCGAGTTTATCGCCCACGAGCCCCGTCATAAAATAGGGCTCGGCAAGGCAGATGCGAAGCTTCTCGTCCGTCTTTTGCATCGCCTTTTCAAACTCTTCCGCCGCCAGATCGGCCTTGATCTCATCTATCACGCCGCTAAATTCCGCCCAAAATTTATCCACTCTGCCCGCAAAAGTGCTTGGAATTTGCGCCTTTTTGGCCTTTTTATCAAAATCAAACAGGCTCATATTTTCTCCTTAAACGAGGCGCTGAAAGCAGCCGCCCAAAACCTCGCATTTTTTGCAAATTTGCACATATATGACCCCTTGCCCGTCAAATTTCGCCCATTAATTTACTCTACCGTCACGCTTTTAGCGAGATTTCGCGGCATATCTACGTCGTTGCCCAGCCTCACGGCGATCTCTAACGCAAAAAGCTGCAAGATAATCATCATCTCGAAAAACTCGCTCATCGGGTGAGCTTGTTTGCTCGTTTTGATAAAATCGTCGCTAAGCTCGAACTCCTCGGGGCTGATCGCAAGTATATAGGCGTCGCGGGCGGCGAGCTCCTCGACGTTGCTTTTGGTTTTGTCGTAGAGGACGGTTTGCGGCATCAGCGCGATCGTAAAGAGCCTCTCGTCGGCAAGCGCGATAGGACCGTGCTTCATCTCGCCCGCAGGATAGCCCTCGGCGTGCAGATAGGAGATCTCTTTGAGCTTTAGTGCGCCTTCTAGCGCAAGCGGATAAAATATATCGCGCCCGATAAAAAAGAAGCCGTGCCCGTGCAAATAGTGTTTGGCTAGGCGGCGGATACGCTCTTGCGGCTCTTTGCTGATGTTTAAAATTTGCGGAACGTGCAGGAGTGCTGCGATCTCGCTTTTTAGCTCGTCTTTGCTTATTGATGCCTTGGCCTGCGCGATTTGTAGCGCAAGCATCCACAGCGTTACTACTTGCGTGGCGAAGGCTTTGGTGCTGGCTACGCCCTTTTCGATGCCGGCGCGAGTTAGCAGAGTGTCGTCCGCTAGGCGCACGATCGATGAGTTATCTACGTTGCAGATAGCTAGCGTTTTTAGTCCCGCTTGCTTGGCGATTTTTAGTGCTTCTAGGGTGTCGGCGGTTTCGCCGCTTTGTGAGATGACGATAAAAAGAGCGTTTTTGTTTAGCTTTGGGCGCCTATAGCGAAATTCGCTCGCGATCTCGACCTTAGCTCTAGTGTCTGCTAACCTCTCAAAAAGATAGCTAGCGGTAAGGGCTGCGTGGTAGCTCGTGCCGCACGCGCAGATCACGATATCATCGATGTTTCGCAAGTACTCGTCGGTTAAATTTTCAAGCCCTATCGCACTCTCTTTGACGCGTCCCATTAGTGTTTCGCTTACTACCGCGCTTTGTTCGTAGATCTCTTTTTCCATGAAAAATCGGTAGCCCTCTTTTTGCGCGTAGCTTTTATCCGCAGGCAGCGCGGCAAAGCTCGGGCTTAATCTTTTTTCGTCTTTAAAAACCGCGATCTCGTCAATGCTAACAAATCCGTAGCTTTTGTCGTCTAGGTAGCAAACCTCTTTAGCTAGGCCGATCAGCGGGGCGTCTGAGGAAGCGAAAAATACCTCTTTTTCCTCGCTTTTGCCGATAGCTAGCGGCGCAGCGTCCTTGGCGAAGAAAATTTTGCCCGGAGCCGTTTTGGTGATAAGCAGCGTCGCGTAAGCTCCGTGCAGGCGCGCTACCGTGGCTTCGTATGCTTTAAACGGCTCGCCGATAGTTTTTAAATTTTCCTCAAAAAGATGCACGATAACTTCGGTATCGGTTTGGCTAAGGAAGCTAACGCCCTTTGCCTCAAGCTCCTCTTTTAGCTCTTTGTAGTTTTCGATGATGCCGTTATGAACGACGAAAGAGTGCTCGCCTAGGTGTGGGTGAGCGTTGATCTCGGTAGGTTTACCGTGCGTAGCCCAGCGCGTGTGTCCGATCGCGACGCCCTCGCCGCTAGAGCTAAAGCCTTCTGATTTTTTGGCTAAATTTTCAAGCTTGCCGATGGCTTTAAAAAAGGCGATTTCTTGCGCGCATTTGTCGCAACCGCCCTCTAGGCTCATCACCGCCATGCCTGCGCTATCGTAGCCGCGGTACTCAAGCTCTTTTAATCCGTTTAAAATAAACTCTCTTTTTTCTCTATTGCCGACGTAACCGACGATTCCGCACATGTTTACTCGCTTTCTAATAATTTTAAAATTTCGCCCAAATCCACGCCTTCGCGCTTTTGTATAAGCAGCAAATTTCGCGTCCTGTTTTTTACGGTTTGGATTCTGGCGTTGGCTATTTTTACATCAAATTCCTTAAAAACTCCCAATACGTAAGCCATCAGCCCGCGCTGATCTTTTGCGTTTATGCCAAGCTTCGCGTACTCTTGCGAGTGGCCCTGGTCGAAATTTAGCTCGCCTTTTAGTATGATCGGGCGATTTATCTGCGCTGAGGCGCCGCTTTTTAGCGAGATCTCGATGAGGTTTTTTAGGGTTTCTAGTTCGCTTGATTTTACGTTTTTATTAAACTCTAGCTTGACGTAAAATTTACCCTCAAACAGCTCGAAAATCTCCATAAATCCAAGATCAAGGTGCGCCAAAGACGAGAGCAAAACGGCTAAATTCGGGTAGTTTTGCGCGTAAATTTCGATGCTTAGGCTTTGGTGATTTTGCACCTGTATGCTTAGTTTATCGGCGTTTTGCGCGGCCCAGGCGATGCCGATGATGTCTGCCGGTTGGTATTTGGCAAAGAGCAAATTTGAGCGGATGGCGAAAATTTTTTCTTTCAAATTTTCGCTTAAGGCCGCAAATTTGGCGTTTCTTCTGATACTAAGCTCCTTTTTTACGCGCCTTGAAGCTTCATCGAGCAGATTTTCATCCTCGAAGCTTTGCAGGCAAATGCCGTAAAGCTCGCGCAAAAGCCGCGCCAAATAGGGCGTATAGAGCTTTTCATCCGTCGCGTTTATCACGCAGTAGGCGACGATGTAGGCGAGTTTTAGGGTTTGCGGGTCGCCAAGCTTTGAGATAAAGCTAAAGATCGTGCGCTGATCGTAGATATCCTCGCGGTTTGCCACGTCGTTCATCAGCGTGTGGTAGCGCACGAGCGTAACGCCGATATTTACGGCCTTTGTGCTCAAATTTAGCTTTGCGGCGTAGGCACGAAAGATATTTGAACCCACGACCGAGTGATCGCCGCCTAGACCCTTGCCCGCGTCATGCAGCAGCAAGGCTAGCTTTAGTAGCGTGCGCCCCTCGATACAAAGCTCGTCGTAGAGCGATTTTACGAATTTATCTTTGATATTTTCGGCAAATTTGACGCTTAAAACGCAGTGCTCGCCGACGCTAAATTTATGGTAACCGTCAAATTCGGCCAAATTTACGGCGTGCTCGAGCGGTTTAACCAAAACGGGCAAAATCTCCGCGTCCAAAAGCGCCTTGATGATGCAGTGAGCGTGGTTTCGCATCAAAATTTTTCTAAAAAGCGCGAGCAAGTCCTCGGCGTCCTCTTTGCTGATTTGCGCGCGTTTTAGGTAAAAGATCGTTCCAACGTCAAATTTATACTCCGCATCGCCGAGGGCTAAAAGCTGCTTTAGTACAGTATTTAGCGGCCTAGCGCGGACGTGTAGCGGGACGTAAATCGTATTTTCAAACCTATAAAATCCGTTTTTTAGCCGCGCGGCTCGCAGCTGGCTAAATTTAACCCCGCTTTTAAATTTGCTCCTGTAAAAACTAGCGACCAGATAGCGCGAGAAAATGGCGACCGAGTGCATGCAGGAAAAGAGCTTTTGCGAGATGACGCTGCTGTTTTCTTGCGTTTTTTTGGATTTGGTTTGCATGAGCGCGGTGATCTCGTTTAGTTTTGCGGGATCGAAAACGTCGGAGTCAGAGGTTAAATTTTGAGCCGATTTTACGCAGAGGATAAAATCAGTCGCCAAATTTAGCGCGCTAAGCTCCTTTTCGTCGATAAATTTTAGAGCCTGCGAGCGCATGCTGATCTCGTTTTCAAAGCCGTTTAGAGCGCAGTTTAGATAGTAGATGTCGTTCGTGCCGCCAAGGTCGTTTTTTAGATCGGGCTCTTGCCTAATATTTGGGATATCGTTAAAGGCGCCTAGATTTTTGGCGTAAAATTTGAGATTTTCTTGCGCGTTAAACTCGCGAGTTTCGTAGATCTGTGAGCGCGCGGCCTTGTAGAGCGTGCGCGAGCCGCAGATATAGCGGATGCGGCTAAAAGCGGCCTTTGCTTTGTGGTCGTTTTTGTGCGCTTCAAAAATCTCGTCCAGCTCGCAAATTTTGATATTTAGCTTTAAATTTGATCCCTCAAGGGCGGCGACTAGCTTTTTTAGGATAAATTTGACGTTAAAGCCCGCGTTTTCTTTAAAGACGAGTAAAACCTCTAAAACCGAGCTTGTGGAGATGAGGTTGTCGGCGTACTTTTCGGTAGCGATGACGCAAAACGGGATAAAATCGACGTCCGGGTTAAAGTCTGCGAAAATCTCGTCCAAAACCCGCGTGCACAGAGCTTTTATCAGCTCATCGCTTTGCTTTGCGATGAAATTTGCAAAGCCCTTGCCCTGAAGCTTTTTTAGCTGCGAGGCTAAATTAGCGCCTCCTAAAACGTCGCTTAAATTTCCTTTTAAAGCCACTTTTTACCGCCGTCTTTTTGTGTAAATTTTATCCAATGATACTAAAATTTTGCAAAAACAAAGCTTTTTTAACATATAATCGCCGTTTAATATCTATTTTCGGAATAAAATTTGACAAATTTAATAGAAAAACTCCAAAGTGGCGAACGTCTGGACGCGGACGAATGCGCCGGCTTATACGACCTAGACCTTTTTACGCTGGGTAAATTCGCAAACGCCAAACGGCGAAAACTGCACGGCAAAAAGGTGTTTTTTAACGTAAATCGCCACATAAATCCGACAAATATCTGCGCGGACGTGTGTAAATTTTGCGCGTTTTCGGCAAACCGCAAAAACCCCAACCCGTACACGATGAGCCACGAGGAAATAATAAAAATCGTCGAAAAAAGCGTCGCCGGCGGCGCAAAAGAGATACATATCGTCTCTGCGCACAACCCCGATACCTCATGGCAGTGGTATTTGGAAATTTTTAAAAAAATAAAAGAAAAATACCCGCAAATCCATGTCAAAGCTCTAACTGCGGCGGAGGTTGATTTCCTCTCGCGAAAACACGGCCTTAGCTACGAAGAAGTCGTAGAAAAGATGCTCGAATACGGCGTGGATAGCATGCCCGGCGGCGGAGCGGAGATCTTTGACGAAGGGGTCAGGCGTAAGATCTGTAAAGGCAAGGTGAGCTCCGAAAACTGGCTCAAAATCCACCGCCTTTGGCACGAAAAAGGCAGAGAGAGCAACGCCACGATGCTGTTTGGCCACGTAGAAAGCAGGCAAAACCGCATCGACCATATGCTAAGGATTCGCGATTTACAGGACATAACTGGCGGATTTAACGCCTTTATCCCGCTTGTTTATCAGCGCGACAATAACTATCTAAAAGTGGAAAACTATCCCGGCTCGGCCGAAATTTTAAAGACCTTTGCGATCTCGCGTCTGGTGCTCGATAACGTCGCGCACATCAAGGCGTACTGGGCGACCTCGACGATAAATTTAGCCATGGTCGCGCAGGAATTCGGTGCTGACGATCTAGACGGCACGATAGAAAAAGAGAGTATCCAAAGCGCGGCCGGAGCCAAATCGGCAAGCGGTATGAGTCTTAGAAATTTTACCGATCTCATTCAGACTTCGGGCTTTGTCCCCGTCGAGCGAGATAGCCTGTATAACGAACTAAAAATTTACGATAACTAAGGGGGCGAAGTTGGATTTTTTTAAACTAAAGCAAAACGGCACTAGCGTAAAGACCGAGTTTAGCGCAGGACTCACGACCTTTTTAACGATGATGTATATCGTGCCCGTAAACGCGATAATCATGAGCAAGACAGGCATGCCGATGGACGCGCTCATCACGGCTACGGCGCTCATAACCGTGATCGCTACCGTGCTAAACGGCGTATGGGCGAACACGCCCGTGGCTATGAGCGTGGGAATGGGGCTGAACGCTTATTTTACATTTGGTCTCGTGCTAGGCATGCAGATACCGTGGCAGACGGCTCTGGGCGTGGTTTTCATCTCGGGTATAATTTTCGTCGTGCTATCTTTTACGAATTTTAGAATCTGGGTCTTAAAATCTATCCCGGACGACGTCAGACGCTCGATAAGCGCGGGCATAGGCGCTTTTATCGCCTTCGTCGGGCTTCAGCAAATGGGCGTAGTCGTAAATAACGACGCCGTGCTGGTCGGGCTTGGAAATTTAAAAGATCCAAACGTTATTTTGGGCTTTGTGGGGCTATTTTTCGTTATACTTTTTTGGGCGTGGAAGGTTAAGGGAGCCTTCATCATCGCGGTATTTACGACCTCGGTGATAGCTTGGATTTTTGGTATCGCGCCCTATCCGAAGGAGTTTATCTCGCTACCGGCCTCGATATCGCCGATATTTTTAGAGCTTGATATCATGGGCGCACTATCTTTTGCGCTGCTTCCGGTGATCGTTACATTTTTCGTAACCGATCTTTTCGACTCTATCGGCACGCTAGCTGGCGTGGGAAATAGGGCGGGAATCTTTGACGAGAGCAACCAAAAAGGCGTCGAAAAACTAGAAAAAACCCTCGAAGCCGATGCGGTAGCTACGGTAGCCGGCTCGTTAGTAGGCGTTAGTACGACGACGTCCTTTGCCGAGAGCGCTAGCGGCGTAGAAGAGGGCGGCAAGACGGGGTTAACTGCGGTATTTTGCGGACTATTTTTCGTACTTACGATTTTTATGTTGCCGCTTTTTAAAGCTATCCCTTCAAACGCGATATATCCGATACTCGTGATGGTGGGCGTGCTGATGTTTAGCGAGCTTGGAAATATAAATTTTAAAGATCCGGCTATAGCCGTATCGACGTTTTTGATAGTTATTTTGATGCCGCTTACGTACTCGATCACGACTGGACTTTCGTTTGGATTTATGGCGTATTTGCTGGTTCGTATCATGAGGCGCGAGTGGGAATACGTAAATATCGGAGTTGTCGTGCTTGCGCTCATTAGTTTTATAGTATTTTTAGTACACTGAGGAGAAAACATGCTAAAGTATCCGTTTGAGGAATTTCATAAAGACGTAAAAATAATGGCGCGAGATATCAAAGAAAACTTCGAGCCCGAAGTGATTTTGGCAGTCGCTCGCGGCGGTCTTACTTTGGGGCATTTTTTAGCGAGCCTGTTAAATAACCGCAATCTTTTTACGCTAAACTCAATTCACTACGAAGAGACTAAAAAGCTCGATACTATCGATATCTTTAACGTCCCTGATCTATCTAAATTTAATAAAATTTTGATAGTGGACGATATGATAGATACGGGCGAGAGCATGATAGCTATCAAACAAGAGCTTTTAAAGCGTTTCCCGCACATTAAGCTAAAGATCGCGACTATATTTTATAAACAAAAAGCGCTTTTGTTGCCCGACTTTACAGTAAAAGAGGCGCACGAGTGGATAGAGTTTTTCTGGGAAGAGCAAATTTAAGCCCAAATTTTAGCATGCTACGCTCGGAAACGTTTTTACTTTTTATCATCTGCCTTATAGATTTTTGTTTTTTATCGTATGCGATTAGCACGCTTAGTATTAGCTACTACGAGGCGGATGCGTTTTATAACTCGTCTAAAATTTCGGCCGTTTTGGCTAGATTTTCGGTCGAGATTTTCGGACAAAACGACTATGCTTTGCGGCTTCCTTTTGTTATTTGCCATATTTTTAGCGTCGCGCTACTTTACAAGATCTCAAAGCAAATTTTAAAACGCAAATTTGACCGAGTAGTAAGCGCAGTCGTGTTTATATTGCTTCCTGCGACGATGGCGTCGGCGATCTTGGTAAACGACGCCGGTATCATAATCGCGCTCTCACTTTTGAGCATTTATCTCTATCAGTTGCGCAAAATGCTTGCTTTTTACGCGCTTTTGTGTGTTCTACCTTTTGTTAGCGGCGCGTTTTTGGTTTATTTTTCGGCTATTTTTATATTTGCCGTCTATAGGCGCGACGCTAGGATGGCGTGGACCTCGGCGCTGCTTTTCGCGCTTTGTTTCTATCTTTACGGATTTAACTCCGGCGGCAAGCCTAGCGGCCATTTGCTTGATACCGTGAGTATTTTTGCAGCCGCGTTTTCGCCTTTTATTTTTGTTTATTTCGTATATGCTATGTATAGAATTTGGATAAAAGAGGCCAAAAATTTACTCTGGTTCGTTTGTATAACGGCGTTTTTATTTTGCCTATTTTTATCGATCAGGCAGCGCTTAGAGCTTGAAAACTACCTGCCTTTTTGCATTATTTCCGTACCGATTTTGGTTCGGGTATTTTTTAGCTCGTACCGCGTGAGACTACCGATGTTTAGACGAGGATATAAAATTTTAGCCTCTTTTGCGGTAGCTTCTTTGCTTGCTGGTTTTTTGTTCGTGCTTTTTAACGAGACGCTTTACGGCGTATTAAAAGACCCGACTAAGCATTTCGTTTATAGATATCACGTGGCAAAAGAGCTTGTAAAAGAGCTAAAAGATAGGGGCATAGAAAAAATTTTTACGGATGATAAAAAGCTTGCTTTGAGACTTAAATTTTACGGCATAGACACGAGCGAGGATGCAGATTTACGCCTGCTAAATTTGAGCTTTAGTGATAATTATGACAATATTGCCGTTAACAAATTCGGCAAAAAGATTGCAAGATTTAAGTTAAAAGAAAGATAATTAGGGAAAAATGAATGAAAAAGGCCTTTACGATTTTAGAACTTGTTGTGGTAATAGTAGTAATAGGAATAATAGCCGTTATGGTGCTACCGAGAATAAACGACGATCACATCGCCGAAGCTGCCGACCAAGTGATGTCTCATATACGATATACCCAGCATCTAGCGATGCAGGATAATAAATTTGATCCTACTGACGCCAACTGGTTTAAAAAGAGATGGAGTATAGGTTTTACCAAAGCTTCATTTTGCGACGGCTCGAGCGAATGGAGATATAGCGTTTATAATGATAGAAGCGCTACTGGAAATTTAAATTCGGAAGAAGAAGTAGCAAGAGACCCGTTGGAGCCGAATAAATTTATGAGCTCCGGATGGAGCGGTATTTCAAAAGCCAGTTGCAAAAAGGCCAGTATGAAATATAATTTGGCAAAAAAATTCGGTATAACTAATGTGCAGTTGCGCGGCGTATGCGGAGACAGCAACTTGCAAACTATTTCTTTTGATGAATTTGGAAGGCCTATGCAGGCAGTGAGCACGACTGGCGGCGGTGCGACTAGAGGTTATGACAGGCTGGTTCATAATGGCCAAAATTGTCAAATAGTTTTAAGTACAGCTAAAAAGACGGCTATCATAACCGTGACACCGGAAACCGGATTTGCGCAGGTTTCATACTCTAGTATCACTCCATCGAAAGATCAGGCTCAAGTCCGTGGAGAAAAAAATTCTACGATACCTAAAAAATAAAAGGATTGATTTGGATTTAAGCAGCTCTCCTTTAAAGAAAACGTATCTAGTTTGTGCGTTTCTAGGGGGGGGTATTTTCATTCAAATCTAATACCACCCAAAAATCTTTTCCAAATTTTTTTAAATT
>CAURQE010000021.1:0-33096 GCA_963527315.1 uncultured Campylobacter sp. | reverse complement strand
GGCTAGGCGACGAGAGGTCGTTTATGGTGAATTTTCACTATAATTTTTAATTAAAACGTAAAAAACGACAGGTTGCTCCTATCGTTTTTTACGGTTATAAAACCGCTTCATCCATCGCGCATCAAAAGCTAAAAACTTAGTGCTAGCGACTTGGCTTTGACTGCAGGATGGATAGAATTTCAAATTTAACATCCTTTATAAGCTTTAAAAATTGCCTCAAACCCATCTTATTAAATCGGCCATTTAGTCTTTGGCGGCAAATTCTATCTGTATACGATAATTAATATTAAATTTATTCCATATTAGTTATTATTCGCAAAGGAAGATTGATAACTTAAATCAATCTTAAGTATTCTAAAGGATTTTATATGATTGTTTCAAAGAATAAAGCTTTTGCGCCTATCGTTTCTCTAGTATGCGCAATAAATTTACAAGCCGCAGATAATATAAATTTAGAAGAGGTCGTAGTCACGGCTAGCGGTTTTTCGCAAAGTATTAAAAACGCACCCGCCAGCATATCAATCGTAAAAAATGACGACCTGGCAAAAGATAGCTTCACCTCGCTTCACTCTATCGCCTCAAAAGCTCCGGGAGTTAGTGTTATAGGCGGCGAGGACGGACCCGCCAGCGGTATCTCGATCCGAGGTATGGAAGGTTCGCAAACGCTAGTTCTCATAGACGGTAAGAGAGTAAATTCAAGCGCGGCCAATCCAAAAGGCGGCGCCGGAGATATGAACTCAAATTTTATCCCGCCGGTTGAGGCGATAGAACGCATCGAAATCATCAGAGGACCGATGAGCTCGCTTTACGGTAGCGATGCGGTGGGCGGAGTCATAAATATCATCACGAAGAAAAATTTCGATAAATTTAGCGGCTCCGTGAGTATATCCGGTATCGCACAGGCTCATAGCGGCATCGGTTCGCAGCGCCAAGCGGACTTTTATCTTAGCTTCCCGCTTCTTAACAAATACCTCGGCCTTCAGCTCTGGGGCTACAAAAAATTACGCGACGAGGATAGCTATCCAGGCGGCTATCAAGAAAGCGATAAGAAAAACTTTAGCGCAAAACTATGGATCACGCCGGACGAATACAATAAATTTTATCTCCTAGCCTCCCAAGAACGCCACGAATACTCAAGGACCGTCGGCAAGACGGCAACGGTAAGGACAAACAGGCTGCTAAATAGCTACGACTACAAAAAAGATAGCTACGGAGTAGGATACCTGGGAAATTTTGAGAATTTAAATGCCGACGTGAGCTACATTTACGACCAGACGAAGCGAACGAGCCTCTTTGATAGCTTAACGCCGGCTGATGTCAAAAACCACAACTTTAACTCCAAATTTAGCACCTTTCTAGATTCGCATACGCTAACTTTCGGCTATGATTTCAGCAAACAGACGGTTAAAACCACATTTATCGTATCAAATTCAAGTAGAAGCGTGCTGCGAAACCCAAAAGCCTACTCCATGAAAGAGCATGCGGCATTTTTAGAAGACGAGTGGGAAATTTTAGACGACAAGCTTTATTTGACGCTGGGCGGCCGCTTCACTCATAACGAATTTTTCGACGATCACCTCTCGCCGCGTGCGTATCTAGTTTACAATCTAAGCGACAACTGGACGCTAAAAGGCGGCGTAGCGACAGGATATAAGACGCCGAACGTCAATCAGATCTCGCCGGAAGTCGGCACCATACAAGGCGGCTGGAGGATAGTAGATTTCGGTAATGCAGACCTAAAACCCGAAAAGAGCCTAACTTATGAAATCGGCGCTTACTACGATAGCGGCAACGATTTCAGAGGTTCGGTTACTCTATTTAGAAACGAGTTTAAAGATAAAATCCTAGACACCGACGGTAGCAGCATAAACCGTATTCCGGCATTTGGCTCGTGCGCTACAGCTCCGCACGTAAACTGCCCGGGCTGGGGAACTTACTTTAACATCGACGGTGCCGACGTCTGGGGCATCGAGCTTAGCGCAGACTACGACATACTAAAAAATCTAAATTTGCGCGGCAACTACACATACAACAACTCCAAAATCAAAACCGGCGATCCGACGATCAATACCCCAAACGGCCCGGTCAAATTTAGCCAGACCAATCTTAGCCGACTAGATGGCAAATCTCTGACCGCAACGCCCGAACACGCGGCAAATTTGACGCTTACGTATAAGCCTGTTGCAAGCGTGAGCACCTTTGCCGGGGCAAACTACGAGAGCGAGCTAACCAGCGTCAAATTCGGTCCCGGCAATAAAGTAAGCGAAAACGACAAGAAGCTTTTTACCGTCGATTTGGGTGCTAGCTGGGAAGTAAATAAAAATTTAAGCTTAAATTTGACCGCTTATAATATCTTTGATAATATCCGCTACGACGAGGGGATGGCCGATGACGGCAACTACTACTGGTATCCCGAAGAAGGCAGGAGATTTTGGTTTAAGGTAAGCGCGAAGTGGTAAGGATTGTTAAATTATTTTTGGGAGCTTTGATTATGATTAGTATAGCCAGCGCAAAGCCTACTCAGTACATAGAGCCGATAGATGAAAGCGTTTATCGGCTTTTTGACGTTAAATACTCCATACTAGAAAACGCGGGCGGAGAAATATATAAAATTTTTCAAGCCGTTCCGAAAAACCGCAACGTTTATCCAAAAGCGATTTTTATACTCGATGCGAATGCGCAATTTTCCGTGTTGCTTAATTTATTCATAAATTTTACTTCTAGCGATAGCGTGCCGCTTATCATAGGCGTCGGATACGATACGCCGCTAGCTTACGATACCGCAAGGCGAACAAAGGACCTAACGCCTTTAGCCCAAGGTGGCGAATACGAGCAAGGCGGCAATGCAGACAAATTTTATAAATTTATAAAAGAGAGGCTAATGCCGTTTGTAGACAAAGAATACGATATAAAAAATAGCGAAAAAATATTTTACGGTCACTCTTTTGGCGGACTATTTTTAGTTTATTCGCTTTTACAAAACGACGGTATATTTGATGAGTTTTTTATAGCCTCTCCGTCTCTTTGGTGGGGAGATTCAAAAATTATAAAGGACGCCTTAGATAACGACGGCAAACTAAAAATTAGATTAAAGGCGAGCTTTATAAGACTTAGCGTAGGAGAATTAGAAAAAAGAGCGGGTAAAACAGATAAAGAAAATATACTAAAGGCGGCGGATTTGGCTGAAATTCTAAAAAAGTCGGGCGTCAAATACGAATTTAAAATCTACAAAGGGCAAGGACACGGCGACGTAATACCGCTAGTGCTAAAAGATATCGTAAATCATGTAAGCGAATAATTTAAAGACATTGTTAGAGGCAATTCTTTTTGGCTCAAGATAAGTTAAAAACTTTCAAAGGAGTTTTTCTCAAAGAGAGTGCAAGCACAAGAACTATGATTTTGTCAATGAAAAATAAGTATATCTATCGTTCCCGAATTTCAGAGAAGAAATTTAGAGAAATTTTAAAGTATTTTGCGCAAGATATAGAGGCTACTAAAATAGCAAATTTAACCGGAATTTCTAGAATTTCCATTAATAAAATTCTAAAAAATATCAGAATTTTAATGGCTAAAGAGTGTGAAAAGATAAGCAAATTTAGCGGCGAGATTTCCAAGCCTGCCTAGAAGCTTCGCTTTGAAATAGACGAAAGTTACTTTGGATCTAAAAGAGTAAGAGGTCTTGTGCTTGCACTCTCTTTGAGAAAAGAGGTAGAGGAGCAGCAAATAAAACTCCGGTATTTTTATTTCGCTACGCTCATAGCTTAAACAGACGGAATGCCTAAAAGAGACGGTAGGGTTTATACTCAAATAGTTAAAAATTGCTCTGCAAATGAACTAATACCCATACTATCAGAATTTAGCGATCTGGACGAGAGTGTTATTTATTCTGATTGCTGGAAGGCCTATGACGGTTTGGTGGATTATGGAGCTAAAGCTCATTATAGAGTAAAGCATTCTAAGAATGAATTCGCTAACGGTAAAAATCATATAAATGGCATTGAGAATTTCTGGGGATATGCCAAACACAGATTATCTAAATTCAAAGGTATTAAGAAAGGGAACTTCTTGCTTCATTTAAAGGAATGTGAATTTAGATATAATAACAGTAAAGATACAAAAACCTTCTATCATATTTTACTAAAGATGATAAGAGGTCTTATAAGTAGCAAGACGAAGTCGCAGCTAAAAATCCGCTTAACTTATCTTGAGCCAAATTTTAATAGCTTTGATATATGCTTTTTTATTTTGCCTTTTAAATTTATTTCTCGCAAATCCATAAAAACCTTTTTAGTATTTTTTAAAGGCGGTGGTTATTTAAATATTGCTCCAAACAATAAGATTGAATTTAATGAGCTTTTGTCATTTTTTAAAAGTAAAAATATAGCCATAAAAAATAAACTAAATTTAATATATACTTCGCACGAAGAAACTAGAATAGGATAATAATTGCGCTATGATTTTTAAAAAGATTAATTAAAATTTGCACTCAAGGAGTTTTGAATCAAATCAAAAGATTTTATGGATGAGATGTTAAATCTTGCAGACACTATGTTGGCCGTTGGGGCTAGCGCTGTGCCAGGAGGCCCAACTGGGAAAAATGCATTGCAATATTGGTATGTAAATTCTCATTCTGTATAATATAAACTTCTCTCTCAATCCTACATCGGGCTGCAAATTATATTTATGATTCTTCAACATATAACCTATATACAGCAAACCATGTGCGGTCCAATTGTAGCCTTATACTATTTTTACTATTCTTTTATTTCTTATGCAAATGATAGATAATGATAAAATCTTAGTCAAAAAATATCTTAAGAAGTATGCTAAATTTGCATATATAAATCATCATCAGATACCGATAAAAACGTGCTAAAAAGCGTTTAAGTTTTTGCTTGATTTAAGCAAGATTTCACTACAATCAAATCTTAAATTTAGATTTTCAAGCTATCATTTCGCAAAAATTAAGGAAAATCATGCAACCTATTTTTACGACCCAAATCACCAAATTTAAAGGCGCGCAAAAAAGCGCCGTTGATGATATTTTGGTGCGCGAGATCAAGTTTGAAATCTACATAAACGGCAAGCGTTTCGGCGCGCTCATGGCGACTCCGACCGATCAGGAGGCTCTAGCTGCGGGCTATCTCATCAGCGAAAATTTGATCGCGAGCCCTGAGGATATCGAGAGTATAGAGCTTTCAGAGGATGCTTTAAGCGTGCGGGTAAAGGCTAAAATCAACGAAAAACGCCTCGAGCAGTTTGACGAGGAAAAGGTGATAATCAGCGGCTGCGGGCGCAGCTCGACGGCAAACATCGACCCTGAGGCTATGGCGGCGCGCTCGATAAAGGGCGAGGTTAAATTTAATAAAGACGAAATTTTGCGCCAGATGGGGCAGTTTTACACGCAGTGCGAGCTTTACGAGATGACTGGCTGTGTGCACACGGCTAAGCTTTTTGTTAGCGGCGAGCAGTTTTATATCGGCGAGGATATCGCTCAGCATAACACCATAGACAAAGCCGTCGGCAAAGCTATACTAGCCGGCGCGCAGCTACAAAATTCGTTTTTGATGGTGAGCGGGAGGCTGAGCTCCGAGATGGTCGCAAAGGCCGTCATGCACGGCATCCCCGTACTCGTCTCACGCACGGCTCCTACTAGCCTAGGCGTAGTGATAGCGCGTAAATTTAACCTCACGCTATGCGGCTTTGCGCGCGGCGAAAACATAAACGTATATAGCGGCGCGGAGAGAATCCATGAGTGAGCAAATCCGCGAATTGATAACCAAACTGCTAAATCCAAAAGGCAGGCTAGACTGCGGCGCGGCGTTTAAGATCGCCGCAAAGCTAGGCGTAGAGATCGGCGAGGTTAGCGACGAGGCTGAAAAAATGGGCGTAAAGATCGACAACTGCGAGCTAGGGCAGTTTGGCGGGCTAGAAAACGGACGCGGCAAATACACCGTGATGACGCAGCTAAAACAAATGACCGACGAAAAGGGCAGAATACTGTGCAAAGACGCTAGAGACGCGGCTGCGGGCGTGGGGCTAAAGACGATCCGATCGACGCTAAAAGACTATAAAATCGACGTAAAATACTGCCAGTTGGGGTGTTTTAAGGAGAAGAAAGGAAAAAAGATGAGAGTAAAAACCAAAACTTGGATAGAAAACGACGAGGGCGAGCTGATATTCGGTAAGGGCAAAACCGAAGTCCTAGACGTCATCGCCGAGGTCGGCTCGATCTCAAAGGCCGCCGAAATCCTAGGCATGAACTATAAAAAATGTTGGAATCATCTGCAAATTTTGCAAAAAAATCTAAAAGAGGAGCTCTTTACCACCAAGCAAGGCGGCGGCGAAAACGCCGGTACGACGCTAAACGAACGCGCGCATGAGCTCATAAACGCCTATAGGCAGCTACAAAACGATATCGAGGACTTTGCGGATAAGCGCTTTAAGGAGCTATTTTTGAAAAAAGACGGCGAGAAAAAGGACTCGACCAAAGACGACGCAAAAGATAAAAAGAAATAAAACCACATCAAATTTAAGGGAGAAAAAATGTACGTAAAACTAAACGATAGGGTCTATCTAAACAAAGACAAGATCACTAGAGTAAAGGTAGATAGCGTCCAAGACGGTATCAGGATTCGCTTCTACGAGGGGCAAAATCAGGTCGCTAAAAGCGGACGCTTCGAAACTGAGGCAAAAGCTATCGAGTGGCTAGAGAAAAATTTTATAAATAAATAAAATTTCCGCTTCTCGCAAAGGGTCGTGAGCTTCTGCGGCTAGCGTCTCTTTGCCTTAAAAACTCGTAACGAACGTTAAATTTGTCGCTTGGCGGTTAAAATTCTACTTTTTAAATTTAGCGCTTAAATTTCCTTTGTAACGAAGTCGCCGCAAGCAAATATCTGCGCAAAAAATCAAAAATCGTTTTTAAAATTTCCATTTTTGTTTTGTAAATTTTAAGCTCGCAAACGACGCGAGTAAATTTGACCGATAAATCAAAACGCGTCCTCATCGTTGCTCAAATTTGACTGCGTCTCAAGGCTAAATTTATCTATTTTCCGCGCCAAATTTAGGGCAAAATTTAGCCGTAATTTTTTAAAATCAGCCTACAAATTTGCCGCCAAATTTTACGCGCAAATATCTTTTAAATTTGAGTAAATCGCCGCGCGGCAAGTTTTATACAGCTAAGCGCAAATTTAAAATAATAGCCCACAAAATTAGCTTCAAATTTCCCAGAAAAAGCCCTAAATTTGCGAAAATTTAATATAATTACCGCATCAAATTTAAAGAGTGAAAAATGGCAAATTTAGACGAAATACGAAAAAATATCATACTAAAACCTGGCGTGCATTATTTTGATTTCGCGGCTTCGGGGCTTGCTTACGAGCCCGTAGAGCGCGAGATAGCGGAGACTATCAAAACCTATGCCAACACCCACTCCGACAGTAGTTCGAGTGCGATCATCACGCAGAGGCGCTACGAGGGCGCGAGAGAGAGTCTAAAAAAGCTACTGGGGCTTGACGAGCGGTTTTGTCTCATCGCCTGTGGGCAGGGTGCGACGGCTGCGATCAAAAAATTTCAGGAGCTGCTAGGCATCTACCTGCCGCCTGCAACCAGAAGCGTGATCGGCGAGGTAAATTTACGCGCCGCGCAGCTTCCGCTCGTGCTAGTTTCGCCCTACGAACACCATTCAAACGAGCTTAGCTTTCGCGAGGGGCTTTGCGACTATCTGCGCGTGCCGCTTAGCGAGTCCGGCGAGATCGATCTGCTCGCACTTGAGCGCATACTGAAACTAAACGCCGGACGCCGTATCATCGGCTCGTTTAGCGCCGCCTCAAACGTCACGGGCGTCGTCAGTGATTATAAAAAGATCAGCGAGCTAATCAGGGCCGCGGGCGGCATCATCGCCTTTGACTGCGCGGCGCTGAGCTCGCATGTAAATTTAGACTGCGATTACTTCGACGCTATTTTCCTCTCGCCGCATAAGCTATTAGGAGGGCCTGCTAGCTGCGGGCTTTTGGCGATCAAAAAGGAGCTGTTTAACAGCGACGTACCGACCTTTGCCGCGGGCGGAACGGTCGCCTACGCCAGCCGCGAGGGCCACGTGTTTTTGAAAAATCCCGAGCAGCTAGAAGAAGGCGGTACGCCGCCCATAATCGGGCTTATGCGGGCAAATTTGGCATATGCGCTGCGAAACGAAGTGGGCTTCGAACAAATAAAAAGCACCGAGGACGAGCTAGCGCGACTCTTTGAGAGCGAGCTAGCGGGCATAGACGAGATCACAAACTACGCTCCAAAGGGCGCGCCGCGGCTGCCGATAATTTCCTTTAACGTGCGCGGCGTCTCGGCGTATGATCTTGCCGCGAGCCTTAGCAACGACTTCGGTATCCAGACGCGTGCGGGCGTGATGTGCGCGGGGCCGTACGCTCACGATCTGCTGGGTATCAAGGAGGGGCGCATGCCTGAGAGAAAGCCGGGCTTCGTGCGCGTGAGCCTACATTACACGCACACCGAGCAGGATGTGCGCTATCTCGCGGGCGCGATAAAATCCTGTATCAAAAAGCACCGCGAGCTCTGGGGCGAGGAAAAGGCGATGTATGAGATGTTTGGCGGGAAGATTTAAATTTTAGCGGATTAAATTTAGCTCGTAAAAAAGTCAAATTTGAGCAAATCAAAAATACGCGGTCAAATTTGAAAATTTACGCCGTAAAGATACGGGTTTGGGCCCTAAAATTTGATCAAATTTAAAAAATAAAAAGAGTAAATTTAAGAGAGAAAAAGGGCGCAAAGCGCGCCCGTATCACGTAAATTTAAGCCATAAACTCGACCCAAATTTGCGCGTAAATAAAATTAGTTCTTGCGAGTATTCGCGTCAGGCGTGAAAAGCGGCTTATCTAGCAGCTTAAAGTCGCCGATAAACTTCTGACCCTCTTCGCTAGTCGCCCACTCGATAAATTTATTCGCGTTTTCGATGTCGGCCTTAGCGCAGTGCTTCGGATTTACCGCGATTAGCGAGTAGAAGTTCTTTAGGTCGTTGTCGCCCTCGTTGATGATGACCATCTCAGGCGCGCCTTTTTTGGTGTCCTCGTACTTGATGTAGGTGCCGCGGTCGGTGAACGTTACGCCCTTTTGCTCGGCTGCTGCGTTGATAGTAGCTAGCATGCCTTGGCCAGTTTGCATGTACCAGCCGTCTTTTTCAGGCACTTCGCCGACGATTTTTTTCCAGATACCTTTTTCTTTGTTGTCGGTGCCTGATTTATCGCCGCGAGAGAAAAATTTGATATTCTCTTTTTTGATTAGCTCAAAGCTCTCTTTTATGTCTTTGCCTTTAAATTTATCCGCGATCGATTTATCGGCGATGACGACGAAGTCATTGTACATTACGGCTTTTCTCTCAACGCCAAAGCCCTTTTCTACGAATTCTTTCTCAACTTTTGGCGAATGCACGAAAAGTATGTCCGCATCGCAGTTTTCGCCGAGTTTCAAGGCCGCTCCGGTGCCTACCGCCGTCCATTTGATATCGACGCCGGTTTTTGCCTTATACGCAGGATAGATCGCGTCTAGTAGTCCCGTATTATCGGTGCTGGTTGTGGTTGCCATAATGAGTTCGCTATCGCCCGCGAACGCCAAAACGCTCGCAACTAGCGAGCCTAATATTACTTTTTTCATTTTTCTCCTTTTTTAAAAAGTATGCTATTATAGCACATTAAATTAACACTTAAGAAATATGCAAGGAAAGAATATTTGGATTTTTTACTAAACGGATTTTTGGAGGCCTTTAGGCTGCTTTTTAGCGGCGACGAGGAGACGTATTCGGCGATCAGAGCGACGCTTTACACTTCGAGCGTCTCGATATTTTTTGCGATTTTAGTCGGCTTTCCGCTCGGATTTACGCTGGGATTTTACGATTTTCGCGGACGGCGAGTATTACGATTGCTTAGCGATACGGCGCTTGCGATGCCTACAGTTGCGATCGGGCTTATTTTGTATGCGTTTATCACGCGAAACGGCCCGTTTGGCGAGTTTGGACTGCTTTTTACGCTAAAGGCCGTTATGCTGGGCCAGTTCGTGCTGGCTCTGCCTATCATCATCTCGCTAAGCGCTAGCGTCGTGGAAAATATGGACAAAAAACACTACCTAACCATACTAAATTTACGCCTAAGCCCGCCAAGGCTCGTCGGCTGCGTGCTTTACGAGCTAAGATACGCTTTGATGGTGGTCGTAGCGACGGCGTATGGGCGTATCGTGGCCGAGGTCGGCGTGGCGATGATGATCGGCGGAAATATCAAATACTTCACCCGCACGATCACGACTGCGGTGTCGCTGGAGACGAATAAGGGTGAGTTTGCGATGGGTATAGCGCTGGCTTTGGTACTTATCTTTATCGCATTTGCCGTAAATTTGACGATACACGCGCTAAAAAGGCTGGATAAATGAAATTTGATAAATTTAGAAATTTTGCACTCGCAAAATGCGCTCTAGGCGCGTCAAATTTGAGCTTTTTTTGTAAATTTAACGAGAAAGGCGCAAAGTGATAAACGTTAGAAATTTACGCCTAAACTACGGCGCGAGCGAGATTTTAAACATCCCGCACCTTGATATCGACGTTAGTAAAATCACCGCGCTAACGGGCAGCAACGGCAGCGGCAAAAGCACGCTGATGCGAGTGATGTCGTTTTTACAAAAGCCCACTAGCGGCGAAGTGCGGCTGTGGGGGAGCAGCGCGCCGAGTCTAAATTTACTGCGCGACGTTAGCGTTTTGTTGCCAGAACCAGCACTTTTAAAACGCTCCGTGAGGGAAAATTTTAGAGCCGTTTTAAAAAGCCGCGGAGTGCTAGCGGAATTTGAGCAAAGGGCGAGCGAGGCGTTAAATTTGGTCGGACTTGACGAGAGCTTTTTAAACAAGCGCCACTTTGAGCTTAGCTCGGGGCAGACGCAGCGCGTTAGCTTTGCGTTAAATTTGGCGCTTAGATCGCGGCTTTATCTACTCGACGAGCCGACAAATAGCGTGGACGTGGGCACCTCAAAGCTGTTTGGCAAGGCGGTGCTTTATATGCGGCAAAGATACGGCTGCGGCTTTGTGATCGCCAGCCACGACGACAAATGGCTAAGTGCGGTCGCCGAAGAAAACGTCTTTTTACACAAAGGTCGCGTGTGCGAATTTGAGTACAAAAATATTTTTGACGCGCGGGACGGGGTTTTAAAATTTGACGAAAACGCGAGTGTAAATTTGCCGCAAAATTTACGTAACGCCGTAAAAATCGCCGTAAATCCAAGTAAAATAACGCTAAGCAAAACGCCGATAGAAGGCTACTTAGGCGGCATCTTGCACTCGGTTTCGCTTTATCTTGGCAAAGATCTTTTGGTAAAAATCAAAATCGGCGACTTTTTGATAAAAACCCTGGCGCCTAATTCGCAAAATTTTAACGTCGGCGAGAGGATTTATTTTAAATTTGACGAAGGAGCGTTTTTGGGGCTTGAATGAGCCTCAAATTTTGCAAATTTCGCTCCAGGTTTTAAATTTAGGCTCGTTTAGCGCCCGTTAAAATAGCCTAGTTAAAAGTAAATATCAAAATGAAGCGTAAATGCAAGATATATGCGTAAATTTCATATTTCTTTTATCACCTAAAATTCGCTACAAGCAATATGCAACTAAGGCATATTTAAGCGTATATTAATTTTTATGATTTAATTTTTTTTAAGTATAAGAAATAAGCCAAAAAGTAGTATAGTTTCACAATCGAGAAAAATCTCAAAAAATAGATAAAAATGATAAAGGAAGGCGATGACTAGCAAGGGCGAATTTGCGGCGGGACGCGGGCTTTATTACTTGCTATTTTCGCGTTTTTTCGTTTTTAGCCAAGACGCTGATAGATTTAGCGGCGTAAATGCGATGCTAGGCCTTGCCTCGGCATACGCTCTAAACGAAGAATCGGCCGCCGCGATAATGCGCATTCAGGCAAAATTCGACGAGAAAAATTCGCAAAATTTAGCGGATGAATTCGATGAAATTTTCCACGCTCTGCCAAGTCCGCTTAGAAACTCGCTGTCCTACTACGACGAGGGCTACGAGGTCGGGCATGCCTGCGCGAAAGTGCGTAAAATTTTAGCCCGCACCGACCTTAGACGCGACGAGGCCAAATTTAAAGAAAGCGAAGACAACGTGGGTTTCGTGTTTGCGCTAATGAGCGAATTTATCGCGCGAGAGAGCGAGCTGGAGCTATACGGCGAGCTTGAGGAGCAGCTTTTTAAAGAGATCATAAACCCAAACATCGACGAGTTTATAAATGATCTTTTTAATCACGAAAGTAGCGAAATTTATAAAGACGTCGCAGTGCTTTTGCAAGGATTTATAGAGTTTGAGCGCGTAGTTTTAAGTGCGCCGCGCCCTATAAATCAAGGCGAAAACAAAAAGACTTTGGACGGAGTTTCAAGATCTGAGGCCATAAGAAGACAAAAAAACCGAGTGAGAAAGCTAAAAGCTATGGAGGAAGAAAATGCAAAAAAATAGGCGAGAATTTTTAAAAAAGGCGGGGCTAGTCGGCGCGGTAGCGGCTACGGCCGGAGTAGCGACGGCAGCGGCGTCAAACCTAAAATACGGTAAAAGCAAAAAGACCGAAGTGCTTTATAAAAGAAGCAAAAACTGGGATCTATACTACGAACAAGCGAAATAAATAAAATTTAAGAAAGGATGAATATGTCTGAGGCAAATTTACGTCTTATGCCCCACTCAAACGCAGTCGGGCGAAGATCGTTTTTAAAAATGGCCGCGCTAGCAGGCGTAGCGGGCGGCATGAGCGGGCTGGCTGCTAGCGGCGTAACTAGAAGCGCCACAAAAGAAGAAATGGCAAATCCGTTTCCAAACTCTAAAATCGTAAAAACCGTTTGTACGGTTTGCTCCGTTGGATGCGGAGTGCGCGCCGAGGTAGAAAACGGCGTTTGGGTACGCCAAGAAGTAGCCCAAGATCACCCGGTAAGCGCGGGCGGCCACTGCTGTAAGGGCAGCGACGTCATCGATATGGTGCGCTCTCACTGCCGCGTGAAATACCCGATGAAAAAAGTAGGCGGCAAATGGAAACGCATCAGCTACAAAGACGCGCTTGACGAGATCGGCGCCAAATTAAAAGCGTATCGCGAGAAAAACCCTGAACAAGTGATGTTTCTAGGCTCTGCAAAAGATTGCAACGAACAAAGCTATTATATAAGCAAATTCGTAGCGATGTTCGGGACTAATAACCTAGATCACCAAGCCCGTCTTTGACACAGCTCTACAGTCGCCGGTGTGGCGAATACTTGGGGTTACGGAGCTATGACCAATCATCTTGGAGATATCCAAAACGCGAAGTCTATCTTTATAGTGGGCGCAAATCCGGCGGTAAATCACCCGGTCGGCTTTAGACATTTTCTAAAAGCGAAGGAAAATAACGGCGCAAAGCTGATCGTTGTCGATCCAAGATACACGAGAACTGCGGCTAAGGCTGATTATTTCGCTCAAATTCGTACCGGCACGGATATACCTTTTATGTACGGCATGATGAATATCATCTTTCAAAACGGCTGGGAAGATAAGGAATTTATAAACGACCGCGTCTACGGTATGGATCTGATCCGCCAAGAGGCTGCCAAATGGACGCCCGAAGTCGTAGCCGATGTTTGCGGGATAAAAAAAGAGACGCTTCTTGAGATAACCGAAGTTTATGCCAAAAATCGCCCGGGATCGGTCGTTTGGGCGATGGGTCTAACTCAGCACACCATAGGCAGCTCAAACACTCGTATCGCTCCGATCCTGCAACTAGTGCTAGGAAATATGGGCGTATCAGGCGGCGGCTGTAATATCCTGCGCGGTCACGACAACGTTCAAGGCGCGACGGATATGGCGAATTTGCCGACCGAGCTACCGGGGTACTATCCAAAAAACGAAGCCAACTGGAAATACTTCGCTAAGATGTGGAAAGTAGATTTTGAATGGCTCCAAAAGAATTTCGTTAAGCCTGAAATGATGTTTAAACCCGGATTTACGCTATCAAAATGGTGGGCGGGCGTGCTTGACGGTAAAAACGGCAACGAAGCCATAGATAATGCCGGCGACAGTATAAAAGCCTTAGTGGTAATCGGCAACGGTATCACATCAACCGCGCAACAAGTAAAAGTAAAAGAAGGCCTAGATGCGCTTGAGCTTTTAGTGCTGGTAGATCCTTTCGTAAACGATGCCGGCGTGATAACTGACAAAAAAGACGACGTCTACATACTGCCTGCGGCGACGCAGTTTGAAACCAGCGGTACGGTTGTAGCGACAAACCGCAGCGGCCAGTGGAGAAGCCAGGTTGTAGAGCCTTTGTTTGAGAGTATGCCGGATCACGAAATTTTATTCGAGCTTGCCAAAAGGCTAGGCTACTATGACGAGCTAACGCGCACGATCAGAGACGCCGAAGGTAAGATCGAGTGGCCTGAAGTCGCTACGCGCGAGATCGCAAATATAATAAAAACTATCGGCATGACGGGCTGGACTCCGGAAAGGCTCAAAAAGCACCAAGAAAACTGGGATAAATTTGACGAAAAAACAAGTCTAGGAAAACCGGGTACCGTAGTCGAAGGCGAATACTACGGTCTGCCGTGGCCGTGCTGGACGGAGGATCATCCGGGCAGCCCGATACTCTACGATATAAACAAGTCCGTTAGGCAAGGCGGTATGGGTTTTAGAAACCGCTTCGGCTTAGAGCATAACGGAGTTAGCCAATTAGCCGCAGACGGTAGCGCGCCCGTAGATTCGTTTGTCAAGGGCGGATATCCGGAGATCAAAAAAGATAACATCGAAAAGGTGCTAGGCATCACGCTAACCGAGGATGAAAAGGCTAAAATAGGCGGCAGCTGGATACATGACGATAGTAATATCATCGCTAAAAAATGCATGGAGAAAAACATCGCTCCGTACGGTAACGCGCGAGCTAGGACGATCGTTTGGACTTTTGCGGATCAAATTCCTCTTCACAGAGAGCCGCTGCATACGCCTAGATTTGATCTAGCGGAGAAGTATCCGAGCTTTGAGGATAAGAAACTTCAAAACCGCGTCGATACAAAATTTAAATCCGTCCAGCTAGCAAAGGACTACTCAAAAGAATTTCCTATTATCCTCACGACGGCTCGCCTCGTAAATTTTAGCGGCGCGGGCATGGAGACGAGAGCTAGTATGTATCTAAGCCGCTTGACGCCTGAGATGTTTGCGGATATCCACCCTGAACTTGCGGCTAAACACGGCATTAAAAACTGGGATTTCATCTGGGTTCATTCGCCTGAAGGTACCAAGGTTAAGGTGCGCGCCAGAGTAGTACCGTCCGTTAAACCCGACACCATCTTTATGCCGTTTCATTATGCGGGTTATATGCAAGGCGTTGATATGACGGGTAATTTCCCGGAAGGCACCAAGCCTTATGCGGTAGGCGAGAGCGCAAATACCGTCACTAACTATGGATATGATATAAACACTCAGATTCCTGAAACCAAAAGCGGTCTATGCCGCATAGAAAAGGCGTAAAATGAGCGAATTTAACGATAACAATAGACTTAAATTTTACTGCGACGACGATAGATGTATCGACTGTAACGGCTGTGCGGTGGCTTGCGACGAGGCTCACGAGCTACCTCTAGGTATCCGCCGCCGCCGCGTCATCACGCTAAACGAAGGCGTACCAGGTAAGGAAATTTCAACCTCGATAGCTTGCATGCACTGCGAGGATGCTCCATGCTCGCTGGTTTGTCCGGTTGATTGCTTTTATATCAGGAGCGATGGTATCGTGCTACACGATAAAGATATCTGCATCGGCTGCGGATACTGTCTATACGCGTGTCCGTTCGGCGCGCCTCAGTTCCCGCGCGAGGGAGTATTTGGCGCCAAAGGTTCGATGGATAAGTGCACGATGTGCGCAGGCGGTCCGCTACCGACGAATAGCGAAGCCGAGCGCGAAGAGTACGGTCAGGATAGAATTTCCGAAGGAAAGGTGCCGGTTTGTGCGGCGATGTGCTCGACAAAGGCGCTGCTAGTAGGCGAATCTGCAATGATAGAGAAGATCTACGGCGATAGGGTCAAGGCACGCGGCTACGGCTTTAAAGACCTAAAGCAAACTCTGACTTGGAAGCTCGCCTACTATGCTGGCGATAGGCTTAAAATAAAATCTTAAAATTTAGCTCGCTCTTGCCGAGATTGCGGGGGCGAGTAATCTCATCAAATTTGACACGGTTTGGCTGCGTCAAATTTGACTCACACTTCTTTGATTTCATTAAATTTTACATGGGTAGTTCGTTAAATTTGACTCACACTTCTTTAGCTTTATTAAATTTTACGCGGTAGTTCGTCAAATCTGAATGCGGGTAAATTTGAAATAAAAATGGATAAATTTAAGTAGAAAAGGGCGGTCTCCCGCCCTAAATTTACGCTCTAATAGGCGATAAATACGGATTTGCCGAGTGCATCGACATCTCGTTTTGCTCTCTAAATTTGATAAATTCCTCTTCGCTTAGACGCCTGATGTTTGCTATCGTCATCTTTAGCGGCGTGATGCCCGAGAGCGGATCGGGATCGCCCGCGTTTGCTAGCTCGTTACCGTCGGCCTCGCTGTAGTGGAAGGTCGTAAATATCGTGCCTTCTTTTAGATCCGGATTTACGCGCAGTTTGGCGGCGATCTGGCCGCGTTTGTTTTGTACGAGCGCGTAGCAGCCCTCCTCCAGCTCTCTCTCGCGAGCGATATCGGGACTTACCTCGATGAGCGCGCCTTCGATACCCGCACCGTATTCAAGAGCCGGACACTCTCTAGTCATAGTACCCGTGTGGTAGTGATAGACCTTGCGTCCGGTCGTAAATAGGCACGGATATACCTCGTCGGGCACTTCGCTAAGCGCGCCGCTACCGACCGGATAGCCCTCCGGGATATTCATCTTGACTCTAAATTCGGCTTCTGCTTTTGCGCGTTCGTTTTTATCGTCTAAGTAAAGCACTGGCGCAAAGCGGAATTTACCGCCCGGCAGCATGGACTTGTGATCTGCGTAAAGTACCGGCGTGCCAGGGTGTTCCTCGTCTGGGCACGGCCAGCTGATACCGCCTAGTTTGCCTAGTCTATAATAGCTTATGCCGCCGAAAAATTTAGGCATGAGCTCCCTTAGCTCGTTCCAAATTTGCTCAGGGCTCGCAAAGTCAAATCCCTCTAGTCCCATGCGGTTTGCGATGTTGCAAACGACTTTCCAGTCAGGCTCCACGCCGCTAACGGGCTCGCTAGCCTTTCGCGTGCGTTGGACGCGGCGAGAGGTGTTGATAAACGTTCCGTCCTTTTCGCCCCAGCCAGCGGCAGGTAATACGACGTCGGCCTTGTGCGCGCTTTCTGTGAAAAACAAATCCTGCACGATAAAACAGTCTAGGTGATGTACGGCGTGGACGAAGTGCTCGGTCCAAGGATCGCTCATTACGGGGTTTTCGCCGTAGACGTAGAGAACTTTTAGCTCTCCGCTATCCATTTTATCGGGCGCTTGCGTTAGCTTAAAGCCCGGAACCGGATTTAGCTCAAAGTGCCATACTTTGCGTGCTTGCTCCTGTGCGTAAGGGCTGTTTACCGCGCCGGCCGGGATTACGTTAGGCAGCGCGCCCATGTCGCATGCGCCTTGGACGTTGTTTTGACCGCGCAGAGGATTTACGCCTGCGCCCTTTTTGCCTAAATTTCCCGTTAAAACGGCTAAATTTGATAGCGAAAAGACGTTTGACGTGCCGTCGCTAAACTGCGTGATACCCATCGTGTAGCAAATCGCCGCCGCGCCAGCTTTAGCATACATCCTAGCTGCCTCTATGATGAGCTCTTTTTTTATGCCGGTTTCGCGCTCGAAACGCTCAGGCGTAAAGTCCTTAACCGCTTCTTTTAGATATTCAAATCCCTCGGAGTACTTCTCGATAAACTCGCTATCTTGCAAATTTTCGGCGATGATTACGTGCATCATCGTATTTAGCGTTTTGATATTCGCTCCGATCGGGATTTGCAAGAAAATATCGGCTTTTTTAGCCATATCGGTGCGCTTTGGATCTACGACGATCATCTTCGCGCCTCGCTGAAGGCCGCGCTGCATCTGCATAGCGATGATCGGGTGACACTCGCTCGTGTTGGTACCGATGAGTAAAAATACGTCCGTGTCGGTCGCAAATTCGACCAAATCGTTCGTCATCGTTCCGTTTCCTAGCGTGCTGGCAAGACCTGCCACTGTAGGAGCGTGTCAAAGACGGGCGCAGTGATCGACGTTGTTGCTGCCCTGGGCGCGGAAAAATTTCTGGAAAACGTAGTTGTCTTCGTTATTTGAGCGCGCGGAGCTAAAGCCCATGATCGAGCTTGGGCCGTATTTTGCGACGGTGGATTTAAATTTATCCGCGAGGAAATCATAAACCTCCTCAAAACTCACTTCTTCAAGCTCGCCGTGCTTGTCGTAGACGCCGTTTAGCTTTCTCATCATCGGTCGGCTTAAGCGTTTAGGAGAGTTTACGAACTCCCATCCGAACATTCCTTTTAGGCAAAGCTCGCCATCGTTTACGTGGTGGTCTTTGCTAGGTTTGGCATCTACGATTCTACCGTTTCGCACGATAAGATCGATGCCGCAGCCCGTACCGCAATATGGACAGGTGGTCTTTACGATCTCTTCCATTTTTGCTCCTTTCTGGTATTACTGAAAATTATGAGATTATTATACAACGGCAAATATAAATTTAGTTTTAAAATTAGTATATTTCTTTAAGAATTATTTAAGTAATATGCAAATTTAGCATATTACTCTTTTGGCTAAATTTGTCTTTAAAAACGTATTTTGAAAGTAAAATCACATATTGGTTATTTTAGTAAAATTAGATAGTCTATCGGCGTGAGGATTTAGATGTCCGTCTTTAAACAATCTATCGGTACCAAAAAATTTTTATAAATATTTCTGTTCGGAAAAAATTAAATTTATATTTTCATCGCCATATTTTCTATTGGCGTAACACTCATTAACTATTTCATCGCCTTCGGGTCTTTTATTTTGCCCCCATATATAATAGCTTAATACTTCTAGCGGATAATCACCGCTTAAATCAATCGTTTCGCCGTCTTTCTTAGGCAAATCATTTGCTTTGGGTTCCATTGTCCTCTCCTTGCGAGTTAAAATTTATCTTGCTCTTTTGATTCTTTAAATTTTGGTATTGTTTGAAAAGTATGTCTGTCTCATGTTTATAATCGTATAAATTTTTATTATAAAATATCGTTTTATAATCGAGATTGTTTCCCTTGTCGTATATTGAAATGAAAGAAAATATATATTCTCTATTGCAATCCGTATTTTCATCAATTATCTTTTTATAGTTATAGCAAAACGGGTATATGCTCTTTTTTTGTTGATAAACTACGTCCCTAAATATAGAGTTTAAAAGCCACCTATAACATCTGTTTTCTGGAGTAATTATGTCAAATTTTTTAGTTTTTGTTTCGTGCATAATTGGTAATTGTATGTCATTTTTACTTATAAATACAAAATCAGTAAATAGGTCGAATGAGTGGTTGGCGCCATCTCCAAACCTCATATATATAAAATTCTATATAAAATTTCCATCTTCGTCAATCAAATGCTCTTGCTCCCAAGGATAAAAGAGGCGTAGCTTTAAAACCTCGTCGTTTTCTACGATTTCTTCGGCGTTTCGTATAGGTTCGCCGTCTTTGCAAATTTTAGAGCCCAGATCCATTAGATAATCAAAATTTAGTCTTTTATCCAGCTTCCAAAATTCGCATCTATCATCTGGATATTTATCGCCGTTGCACCACGAAAATCGTACTCTCTCATAGCCGTTTTTGTCTAAGTGAATATCCGCCATCTTGCCGAAATCTATTTGTGGATAATTATCTAAGTAGTGAAGTTTTTTTAGGTAATCTTTTAAATTTAACTCTACGATCTCTCTTTGCGTCAGGTTTTTATCGCTAAAATCAAGCGCTTCTAAGATCGCTGAAATTCTATGTGCGGGCAGCAAGGCGATAAATATGCAAAGCCAGATTAGAAAAACTATTATATAAAAGTATTTTAGACGCAAATTTGCTCCTATGCGGTATATTTATTTTGGCTCAATTAAGCTTAAGCGGATTCTATCTTATCATCTTTGATAAAATATGCTATAAAGTTTTTGTATATTTTGCTGCTATTATATCTAAACTCTACTTTGCTACGCTTATAGTTTCGCAGGCGCAGTTACGAGCGTAGCGAAGTAAAAGTAACTTTCATCTATCTCAAAGCGAAGTTTCTAGGCGAGATTGCGAGCTGGAAATTTAACCGCTAAACTTGCCTATCTTTTTATACTCTTTAGACACAAGAATTCTTATTTCTCTAAAGATTTTATATGGGGTTGCTTCTGAAATTTTAGTTAAATTTGATATCTTTGATGCTTCTATATCCTCTGCGAAGTGCTTTAGAATTTCTCTAAATTTAGCTTCAGAAATTCCTAAATGGACTATATACTTATCTTTTAACTTCGCTATGCTCATTACTTATAAGACCATAATTCTTTTTGCGTGAGCTTAAGTTAAAGAGAGCCCAAGGCATTTTAGATTGATTTAGAACGCATAACAAAAAGCTAAAATACTAAAAAATTTCGGGAACAAATAAGGAACAAATTTAATAAAAACAAGAAAACTTAAAACTCTTGAAATATTGGTAAAATCGGGATCTCAAAGGGATTTTTTATAAGCAAATGGCTCCGGATGCTGGATTCGAACCAGCGACCAATCGGTTAACAGCCGACTACTCTACCGCTGAGCTAATCCGGAATATCTTAAATAAAAGAAGTCGTATTATACATAAAAGCGCCAAGTTTGTCAATAAATTTTAGCTTAAAATTTCAAAAAATTAAAGCAAGTCCGGCGGCGCAAAATCAAGTCCGTAAAAATCAAGCGTGCCAAAAGCGATACGAACCACATTTGCGAGCTATTTCAAAACCAAAATAGATATTTCCGTGCCTTAAAATCTATCGTAAGCGAGTCGTACCCGCTAATCGCGAGCCCCCTTTCTAGTAAAGCCCGTCCAAGGCCGTGCTCGTATCTATCGGCGCAGCGCAAGGCTAATCCGATGCGTCGCTCGGGGCTAAAACCAGCGACAGAGCATAAATCTATGCAAGTTTATAAAACCAAACCCCTGCGACATTTATTTTTTTTACCTTTTTTTGCGCTAAAAGTTCGTCTAAATTTCGCTTTGCTCCCTCAGAAAAGCTGCTCGCCGCGTCATTTTCGCTTTGAGGACGGCGTTTTATTAGTTCCAGCAGTTCATCTTTGCTAAGCTCAAATTTCTCTCCGCTGTATTTTGCCGACGCGATGACGCAAGGCGCACCCGTTATCAGCGAGGCCAACTCCTTTAAAACCTCGGCACTAACGCCTTTTACTGGGTATGCGGGCGGACGGTCTATCGTGCTAATATCCACGCGGTTTGGCAAAATTTTATTAACTGCGTCATTTAGCGCCCTAAATTCTGCCGCCGTATCATTTAACCCAGCCACGACTAAAATTTCAAGCACTAGCTCGCCCTTAAACTCTCGCCTAAATTTCTCCATCGCGCCAATAAGCTCGTTTACATCGGTCTTTGCTCCGGCTCGGTCTATCCTCGCAAACGTCTTTTGCACCGCGCTATCAAGGCTAAATTTGACGATATCAAGCTCCTTTAGAGCTTCGCAAATTTGAGGGTTTAACGCGCCCGAGCCGTTTGAGAGGATGAGGGTTTTAGATGAGCCTTTTATCAAATTTAACTCTCGCGCAAGACGTGCTAAATGCGGATATAATGTAGGTTCGCCGTTTGCCGTGAGCGTGATGACGTCTATGTGCGGATGCACGGCTAAAGCGGTTTTTACTTCGGCCATCACCTGCTCTACGCTTGGCGGATCGATGGCGGCAAAGACGGGCTTGGCGGCGGCTAGCTCACAGTAAACGCAGTCGAAGTTACAGCATTTTTGCGTAGGCGATAGATCGACGCCTAGAGAAGTACCGAAGCGACGCGAGCTAACGGGACCAAAGACTATTTTCATTGATTTTCCTAAATTTAAGATGCGCGATTATACCCAAGACGAAATAAATTTTAGACCCGTTACGACGTTTAGAGATACCTCGTAAATTTAATCGCCAAAGATTTGCCTGCCCGGCTTTGTGGCTTTGCCAAATTTAGCTTATCGGTTTAAATACTTAAGTGCCGAAGCTAAAAAGCGTCCAAAAATGTAGTTGATACATTTTATGCCTTAGTGCTTGCCGTTTAAAGTCAAAAATATAAACGATAATTCGGTTTAAATTTATACGTTAATCGCCAAAAACCGCAAGTTGGAAAAATAGGATAAAAAAGCGTTAAATTTAATTTTATACGAGCTTAGGCGCAAACAAATACGGGCGCTATCGATGTCGGTGCGCTAAATTGAAGCTCGGCAAACAAAAAAGATTTAAGAAAAAGTCTGGAAAACGGCGGCTAAATTTCACAAATAAATATAGCCCAAAGGCGGCGATCAAACATAAATTTAACGCTATTTAGCAAGTAAATGTGCGAAGCGGGCTTAAATTTGCAACAGCCCGCTTCCTTAAGCTAAAATTTCTTTTTCCTCACGTCCTCGACGATTGCCTTAGCCATACTATCGACCTCGGCGGTTACGACGCTAGTATCGTTTGCGACTCTGACGTTTTGCTTGGTTAGCTCGTCAACCTCGGCTACGCCTTGATTTATCATATTTATAGCTTCGCTTTGCTCCCTGATGCTCTCGCTCATCTCGTTGATGCTTTGAGCTAGTACGTTTGCGTTGGCTTCGATCTCGCCTAGGCTCTTTTGAGTTCGTTCGGCTAGCTTTCTGACCTCATCTGCCACGACGGCAAAGCCTCTGCCGTGTTCGCCTGCTCTTGCTGCTTCTATGGCTGCGTTTAGAGCGAGTAAATTCGTCTGATCGGCGATGTCGCGGATTATGACGATGATGTTTTTGATCTCTTCGCTTTGGCGAGTTACGTCCTGCGCCTTTTGGCTAATAGCGCTCATAGAACTAGACATCTCTTCGACTGCGGCGGCGCTTTCTTGTAAAGAGTTTGCCTGCAAGCTAGCGCCTTGAGTGACTTGCTGCATCGAGCGAGCCAAAAACTCCGCCTTTTCCTCAAGAGTGTGCGCCTGCTGTAAATTTGCTCTTAGCATACCCGCTATCTCGTCGCCCAGGGCGTTGATGCCGGTAGCCATCTTGCCCTCATCGTCAAGCCTTTTAGTAAAGTCTTGCTTTTTAAAGCTTTCGAGTAAATTTAACACCTCATCGCCGTTTGCCGCTATAGCGTTTTTTAGAGCGATTTGTAAGTCTTTAAACGTCTGTTTTAGCTGACTAAGCGCCGGATTTGAGGTATTTGCGTTTAGCTGAGCCACATAGTTGCCCTTGCCGATTTGATTTACGAATGCGTTTGCCTCGACGATAAATCCGTTTTGCTCCGCCAAATTCGCCTCGATTTGCTTGATATTCTCGTTTATTAGCGCGCACATCTGTCCGATCTCGTCGCTTCCGCCGCGATTCAGAAGCTGAGCTTTATCGGTTTTGTTGTTTAAAAACTCGAAAAATCTAACCAACCCGTTTTTAGTAGAGTCGATGCCGGAGATTAAATTTTTGCCGATTAAGATAGATACAAGCAGCATTAGCGCGATACAAACCGCGATAACCGAGACGCTAACGACCATCTGAGTATTCGCGTCGCTTTTTATTTGCTTCGCGTCCTTTTGCATACCTTCTAGCAGCTTTAGCTCAAGTTCTCTCATTGCGTCTATAGAGATGCTTATCTTTGAAAACCATTTAGGCGCATCGTAAGATGCATCCTCGGTAGCTACGACGTTTTTTATGATATTCATCGCGTCGTTAAAGTCTGCCTTTTTCCTAGCGATATTATCAAATTCGTCGCTAAATTCTTTAGGATTGTATTCGTCGAAGTCTTGCATAAATTTGTTTATGACGCTATTTAGCGCAACTACCTTGTTATAATCCTCTTTACTTATGCTTTTTTTAGTAAAGACTCCGTTTAGCGTAGCGCGCAAGATACCGAAAGACTCCTTTATCTCGCCTACGATAATGATGCGCTTTAGATCGTCTACGAGGCTAGGCTCGAGTTTGTCGCTATAACCGTTTATCGCGATAACCTCTTTTCTTAAAATATTCGTTATACGGCCGATTGGATTATCGCCGCCTTTTTGATCGACCTCGGAGCGGATTTTAGCCAGCTCGGGAGCTATTTCGCTTTTTTCGGCTAGTTTTTCAAGCGCTGCGTCTACATTTTTTCGCTGTGCCAGTAGCTTAGCATTATCTCCGCCCGCTAGTACTCCCGAGCTAAATCCTCGTTCCTTTTGTAGCTCGTGAATGAAGCTGTTTTGATTCGTGATCGTATCCACGATTTGCTCGCTATACTCGGCTTTTGCGCGAGTTTTTGCGATACTGTTTAGCATATAGGCGCTCATTATGCCAAGCCCTAAAAGACCGACGATAGCTATCGTCATGATCTTAAATTTGATACCCAGATTGTTCATTTCCCCCTCCTTTTTTACGCTATCTTGCGCTTTTTTCTTGTACTAGTTTAATGAAGTATTTCGCGTTTTCTACCGGGATGTCGGGCAATATGCCGTGTCCGAGATTAAATATATGAGGCGCGCCCTTCATCGTTTGCAAAATTCGTTCCACGCCCGTTTCAATCGCCTTTTTATCGTAAAGGCGCGTAGGCTCCATATTACCCTGAAGGACGTAGCGAGGGCTAAGCTTTGCCTTAGCAAGCTTTAAAGGCGTACTCCAATCAATACCCAGAACCTCGAAATTTCCGGAAATTTGATCCAAATATCCGCTAATTCCCTTTGGAAATACGATAAGCGGAATATCCGGAAACTCAGCCTTGACGCTATCTACGATACGCATGATATACCTCCAGCCAAACTCCATATACGCGCTATCTTCAAGCGCGCCCGCCCAGCTGTCAAAAATTTGCACCGCATTTACTCCGGCTCCGATTTGACGCTTGACGTAGAGCGTAAGCGCGTCTGCGACCTTAGCCAAAATTCGGTGCAAAAACTCCGGATTCGTATAAAGCAGCTTCTTGCAGACGGCGTAAGTTTTCGTTCCGCCGCCTTCTATCATATAAGTAGCTATCGTCCAGGGCGCTCCGCAAAATCCGATAAGCGCCTTATCCGCGCTTAAATTTTGCCTTGTAAGCCCGATCGTATCATAAACGTAAGATAAATTTTCTACCGCCTTATCTACGTCTAAAGCGTCCAAATCCTCGGCGGTTTTTATAGGATTTGAAAAAACGGGCCCCTCGCCCTTTTCAAAGCGCAGATCCATACCCATCTCAAGCGGCACGACTAGGATATCGCTAAAAAGTATCGCCGCATCCACACCTAAAATTTCAACCGGTTGGATCGTGACTTCGCTTGCTTTTTTATAGTCTTTGCAAAGCGATAGAAAATCCCCCGCCGCAGAGCGAACTCGCATATACTCGGGCAGATACCGACCCGCCTGGCGCATCATCCAAACGGGCGTATAAGGCGTGGGCTTTTTTAAACAAGCATCGATAAAAATCATATAAATCCTTTTAAATTTTTATCTGATTATAGCCAAATTCTAGCCGCAAACTACTCCCATTTGCTCATATCAAGACTATTTTCGTTTTTAGCGACGAAAACCGCGCCTAACATATCTCCGCCGACGTTTAGCGACGTACGCCCCATATCAAGGATCGCGTCTATTCCTAAAATCAGCGCATACGCTGCGGCTACGGCGCTTCCGCTCTCTACTTTTAGACCGACTGATTCAAGCACCATCAAAAGCATTATAGCGCCCGCCCCCGGCACTCCCGCAGTTCCGACGGCAGCAAGGACGGCCGTTAGAATGATAGTTAGCTTTGCTCCCATGTCAAGCTGCACTCCGACGGCGTTTGCGATAAATATCGCGCAGATGCCAAGATATATGATCGTGCCGTTCATATTTACGGTTGCTCCGACAGGTAGAGCAAAGCCGTAAATTTGCTTAGGTACCCCCATATCTTCATCCGCGGTTTTCATCGATATAGGCAGCGTTCCGCCCGAGCTTCTGGTAACAAATGCCGTTATCATCGGAGATTTTACCTTATTTAGAAATTTCAAAGGACTGATTTTTATAGCTAGGCAAGCCAAAGTAAAAATCAGCGCCACGTGAGCGATAAAGCCAATATAAGTACTAATCGTGACGCCTAGCAGCGGGCCGAAAGCCTTTACGCCTTGCTGAGAAAATACGATAAAAATCAGCGCGAAAACGCCGATAGGGGCATACTGCATTATCCAACCAACGACTTTAAACATTATGTGGTTTATCCCGTCAAATACGTCGTAGATGAGATGGCCCAGTTTGCTTAGCCTCTCGTCCTTGCTGTCTTTTACAAACGAAAGCGCGACGCCGAAAAATAGGCTAAAGGTGATAATTTGTAAAATTTCGCCCTTTGCCATCGCTTCTATGGGGTTAGTCGGGAAAAGATTTACTAAAATTTGCGACATAGAAGGCGCATTAGCCGCTTTGGCCTGCGCAGAAGCAGCACCCGTGATACCAAGGCCGGCTCCGGGCTCTAAAAATATCCCCACGCCAAGGCCTATAAGTATCGCAAAAAACGAGGTCGCAAGGTAAAATAGCAGCACCTTTGCCCCTACCCTACCCAGTTCAGACGGCGCGATCGAGCTACAGCCCACTATGAGCGAAGCAGTAACGATAGGCACGATAATCATCTTAAGCAGTCTTATAAATATATCTCCAAACGGCTTTAGTATCTCGATAGCGCCGGTTGCGTTTTGAAATATGGCGCCAAATACTGCTCCTAAAATCAGCCCGGCTAAAATTTTATAGAGCAAATTTATCTCAAAATACCTTCTGATTAAGCTTTTTGATTTGACGGTTTTTACGTCTGCTTCCACTTTGAAACTCCTTTGATTAAATTTACGAATTATATTTTAAAATATATAAATTTATTAGAAAACAAAGAAAAAGTTTGACGTAAATTTAAATTTCAGCGACGCTTTTTACGCTAAGCTCGTCTAGCAAATTTTGCAAATTTACGCCCGCCAAGCTATCAAACATCGCTTGCTGCGCGGATGCAAATTTAGGCGTCAAAAGCGCCTCGATCCTGCCTCCCAGCGGACAAGGCGGCGGCGAGTTTTTGTGGATTTTAAAGACACCCTTTTCGCCCTCGTTTACCGCCGAAAATATATCAAAAAGCGTGATTTGATCAGGCTTCTTAGCCAGGCTCGCACCGCCCGTGCCCGCGCTTACGTTTATTAAATTTGCAGATTTTAAAAGCCTAATGATATTTCGCACGATGACGGGGTTCGTGCCGATCGTGCTGGCTAAAAACTCGCTCGTGTTTTTCTCGTCCTTAAAAAACTCGCAGCTAAGCAGGATATGTATAGCGATGGAAAATTTTTGCCCTATTTGCATAATCAGCCTTGGTTTAAATTTAAAAGCCGCGCGTCCTTTTTGCGCGGCGTTATTTTAGCTAAATTACGCAAAAATTTAAGCTCACGCCCTCTCGCCGACTGCGGTAAAGCGCTTTTGCACAAAATTTCTATTTTTTAGCTCGTCGATGATTGCGATCGCAAGATCGGCGTAGCTGATGTAACTCTCGTTTTGCGAGTTTAGTATAACGTGATCGTTACCGAGCACGTATTTGCCCGTGCGAGCTCCCTGATCGTCGTATTCGCCGGCCGGGCTTACGTAAGTCCAAAGCACATCGGTTCTACCTTTTAGCTCGAAAAACGACTCCGCAGTCGCCCTTGCCACGCCCATATACTCAGGCGGGAAGTCAGGCGTATCCATAGCCATAGTGCCTTTATCGTCCACATATAGCGTACCCGCGCCGCCAACGACGAGCGGCCTCGTTTTAGTACCGCTAAGCGCGTCTGCAAGGTGTTTTGCTACCTTTTTATGAAGCGGGAACGCTTCGGGCGTCCATGCCGCAAATGCGCTGATAACGGCGTCAAAGCCCGCTAGATCGGCTTTGCTAAGCTCAAAAACGTCTTTATAAACGACTTTGACGTCGCCGTTTTTACTCTTTGTTTCGCACGATCGCCGTAACGTCATGCCTTTGTTTTAGGGCCTCTTTTACTAAATTTACGCCTGTTTTGCCGTTTGCTCCGATGATTGCTACTTTAATTGTTTCTCCTTTAAATTTGATTTGTTTTTATTGCCGCGTAATTTTACAGCCAGCTAGGGTTTACGTCCTCGTTTATCACTCCATCGTCCATCGTGTACTGCTCCAGGCTGCCGCGTTTGGTCTGGATACAGATAAACTTCATCCCTTGCGCGCCCGCTTTGAAACATCTTTTGCCAGCCGGATCGATACGGATCGCATCGCCCTCTTTGACCGCCTTTTCCTCGCCGTCGATGAAAATCGTACCGCCGCCTTTTAACACCAAATAAAGCTCCTCGTTTTGCTTATGCGAATGCACGAAAGGCACGCTCGCGTTTGCCGGAAGCTCATTGATAGAAAGCTCGCAGTCGCTTAAATTTAGAGCTTCTTTTAGCTCGACTCTCGGTTCGCTTTTCGTTGAAACGATCTTGTAGTTTGACATCTTTTTCTCCTTAGAAATTTTTGTTGTAATGCTATAACTTACAACCGATGAGCGAAGTATAATCAAATTTTGTTGTAATGTCAAGAGTTACAACAAAAATTCCGAAAAATTTGACGCAAATTTTAAAATCAGCTAAAATCCGCGCGATTTTAAACAAAGGAATTTTATGCAAAATAGCGCATTTAAGACGCTAGCGCTCATCACAAAGAAAAATTTTAAAAAGCTATTTTTGACGTTTAGTTTGGTTTTAGCGGAAAACGGGCTGTTTCTCGTCTATCCCGTACTAGCCGGCATCGCCATAAACGCCATCGTAGCGGGCGATACGCTTCTGGCGCTTAGCTACTCGTGCATGGTGTTTGTCGGCTGGGGGTTAGGCTCGATTAGACGGCGCGTGGATACGCAGGTATTTACTAGGATATACGCGGGGCTTGCCGTAAGCGTGATAATGAACGAAAAAAGAGCCGCAAAAGACGAAAGCGCCGTAATCGCAAGAGCAAATTTATCTCGCGAATTCGTGGATTTTTTCGAGCAGCACTTTCCCGTGTTTTTCACCTCGGTCGTCTCGATTTTCGGCTCGGCAATCATGCTTTTATTTATCGAGTTCTACGTGGGTTTGGCAGTTTTGGCCCTACTCGCGGTTTTTGGCATTTTGCTACCCAAATACATCGCCAAAAACGACCGCTTGTATCTAAAGCTAAACAACCAGCTAGTGCGCGAGGCAGGACGCATAAGCGCAGGCGACGAGCGCACGCTAAAGCGCCACTACGACGTACTTTCAAAGCTTCGTATCCGCATCTCAAACAGAGAGGCAATGAGCTTTTTTATCATCGGCGCGAGTGCGGCGGCGATTTTTAGCTTGGCGATATTTTTGCTATCACACAAGCAGGCAAATGCGGGTCATATCTACTCGGTACTTACCTATCTCTGGACGTTTGCGATCAGCTTAGATGACGCGCCTAGGCTGATAGAGGAGTTTAGCAAACTAAAAGACATCGGCAAGCGCGTAGATGCCGGACTAGAAGGCGATATAGATAAAATTTAAGCGCTTTTGTAAAGTTTTGTCAGAAATCAAAGTGAGGGAAAATTTGGGCTAAGTGCCTAAAAATAGGTATTGAGAGCAGATTTATCCAAAATCAAAGTGGCGAAATTTTACTTTACATCTTTTTACAAAAACTTTACATTATTTTACACCGCTTTTAACACCCGTTTAAATGGGCATTAAAAGCGTTTTTTGTTATTCTGCGCTTTCTGCGCCTTGTACTCTTTTGAGCGTAGCGATGAGTTTATCTCTAAATTTATAAATATCTTCGAGCTTTTCGACCGGATACTTGGTTTCTTGTTTTTCTATCTCGTGGATGCCGATGTACTTATTTGCCGTATTAAAGTGCAGTCTGGCTATCCATTTACGGTTATTGTCGTCAAACAATACTCCAAAATAGCTTTTTGTATCTCTTGCGTAAATTTTTTCAAGCTCCACGTGCTCGCCAAGTATCGATTTGATGATAAAAAAGCCTTGCAGTTCCTCTTGCGTAGTTACGATTTTAGCCTCATCTTCGCTGTTTTCTTCGTTCTCGTCAGTGATATTTGCCGTTAAACCGGCGCGTATAGAGTTTATCTTCTTCGAGGCAAGATCGGCCACTATCTCGCCCAGGGCGGACTTAGTGTAAGCTCTAAACTCATCTAGTACATTGCCGGTTATGCGCGTTCCTTGCGGGAGTATCCTGACGGCAAACATCCTGGCTAGATCGTCGCTAGGCCTAGCGGTCTCTTCCTCAAATATCTTTTTAATCTCCAGTATATAGCGCTGCTTGTTAGCCATTTCCAGTATCGAGTCGATGTTTAGGCTACTTTTTGTGAAGCGCTCTAGCGCCTTTACGTCGCGCTTGTTTAGCTCGTCGAGATTTACTATAAGAAACGGGCTTTCGTCAAGCTTGTTTTCTTTGTTGATGTCGGAGAAAAAGCGATACTCTACACCATTGGTTAACAGCGCAAATTTAGCGTCGGTAACACCGAAATATCGATATAGTTGGCTTGAATGCTTGTCTAGTACTTCGGTGTGCTTCTTGACCTCTACGATGATGAGCGGCTTGCCCTCATGCATGATGGCGTAGTCGACCTTTTCGCCCTTTTTGATTCCCACGTCGGCAGTAAATTCGGGCACTATGACCGTCGGGTCAAATATATCGTAACCTAAAATTTGAAAAAACGGCATCACAAACGAGTGCTTCGTGGCTTCTTCGGTCTGCACGGAGTCCTTGATACTCGCTATTCTGGCGCTTAAGCGCTGTAGATCCTCGTATAAGTCCATAAAATTCTCCTTTTTGATTATTTTTTATATAACGCAGCGCAAGACTTTACCCACGATATACACTTGCGCATCGTCATCGGGTCCTATATCGTAGCTTTCGTAGTCTTTATTGACGCTTTTTATGTGTAGCGTGCCGTCGGGGCTCTTTTGCAAGAGCTTGACCATAAAGTTATCGCAGTAGTTGATGATATATAGCCCGTCGCCTTCAAATTTCGCCGTAACGTCCGCGATCACCCAGCTATCTGGGAAAAGCATAGGCGCCATCGAGTAGCCGTCTACCTGCATGCAGCGGATCCTATCGGCTTTTTTAGGGCGCACTTTAAAAAGCATCTGGGAAAAAGGCACCAAAATATCGGTATCATAGACCTCTACGCCGTTTATATCGACGCTCTCGCCTGCGCCTACGGCCGAACCAAGCTTGCGGATGAGAATTTGATCGTAAGACACTTGATCCGCTTCTTCTGTTTTTTTAAGGTTGGAGAGACTAGGAGACACTTTTTTGGCACTAAGAGACATATTATTTTTCTGGCTAAGAGACACACTAGGAGACGCACCGTCGTATAAATTTTTTATTTCTACACCTAGTGCATTGGCTATTTTGGATAAGTTATCATTTGTCGGATTTGTTTTGCCGTTTTCATACCTTTTTATCGTCTCTATAGATACGCCAGCAAATTTTGCTAAATCTCCTTGTGTCCAATCTTTTTCAACTCTTAATGCCTTAATATTCTCAAAAAGTGTCATAAGAATTCCTTTATCCTTGACAAGGTGTCAAATATGTGCTATAATTTCGACATTTATACCAAAATTATATCAAAGGAAACTTAAACGATGATAGATTTAATCGGCAACGTCAAAAAAGGCGGAGTAGCGGAACAGGTTCAGGTAAAAACGGGCAAGACGCTAAAAAGGTTTTGCCGAGACAATAAGCTTAGCTATGGTAGCATCCTAAACGGATACTACTCAAAAAAAGCTCAAAACGCTTTTAAAAAACTGGGCGTAAAAGTAGCGTAATATGTGGGTAAATTCCAAGCAGGCCGCTGAAATTTTGGGTGTAAATAACAAAAGCGTGGAAAAAGCCGCTTTTCGAGCCACAAAAAGCTATAAAAAATTTTGCACTATTAAGTGTCATTTATGCCACTTTACTTACACCGACGGTATCGGCCGCGGCGGCAAAACTCTCCAAATTTGGATCGACGATAATTTAATCAATAATAAAAACAGCGAAATTTCACCTGCCGACGTGTCCGCGCTCGTGGACTCCAAAAACGTTAAAGCCGCCATGGGCGGGATAACCGAGAACGTCGGCAGATTAAATTTTACTTTAAAGGGAAGCGATGACATATATGGAGATACTAAGTTGGACGCTAGGGATAGTGTCGATATTCGGGGCCGCAACAGTGGCGTTTTTGGCGGCAGCCTCGCTAATACAGGTGCTAGACGAGATCAAGAGCAGACGCAGATAAATCAAAACGAAAGGATAAACGATGGGAACAAACATCGAGCCACTAGCACAGATGCTAACGACGCCTATAGCGGTATCGAGACTAATAGATCGCCGTTGCCGCTTTGGCAAATCAATGAGCGAGGAGAAGCAAAAGCATATAGCGATGCGTATGCGGGAGATGGGCTACACCAATGTGAGGGTAACCCCGTACACGATCTACGGTTTCAGGCCTGGAGCGAGAGCCAAAGAGGCGCAAACGGCATAGCCGTCAAAGATGAGGCTATAGAGTGCGAGGTAGCAGAGCAAGGCGGGTTAAATTTAAGCAGCGCGGGCGCTGCGAATTTGCCCGCTACCCTTTGCTTGCCTCAAACAAAGACCGACGCGCAGATTAGGGTCGAACTCTCAAAAACCAAAAAAGGTCTTGAAGCCCAGCAAAAAGAGATGATCCTAAAAGAATACGCTAGTGCAAAGAGCAAAGGTGTGAAAGTAGCCCAATTTATAGAGTACATCAACTCCAATAGAATGTACTGCATAAATTTGACTCAAAATAAGCTATTTGCGTGGCAAAGAGTATATGAAACCGAGGGCATAGAGGGACTCGTGGACGGACGAGCCTCGCGCAAACAAAGCCAAATCGAGGCTTACGGGTTAGAAGATAAGCTAATAGAGCTTATCTATGCCTCAAACAAGCGTATAGATGCGGCGGCAATCTGTCAAAAGCTAAACGAATATCTAGCCGTAAAAGACG
>CAURQE010000020.1:0-36238 GCA_963527315.1 uncultured Campylobacter sp. | reverse complement strand
TTTCTTAGCTTTTTAGGGAGATAAACTTTAAATTTCTTAGCTTTTTAGGGAGATAAACTTTTTTCTTAGCTTTTTAGGGAGATAGACAGCCATTTTTACTTATAATAAGCTTAAAATAAGCTATATTTAAGCGCTTACTCCTCAAAATGCTATGATTTTTTATCGCAAGTCACTAAAAAGCTAAGATTTTTTGATTTTTCTTAGCTTTTTAGGGAAAAAATTTGACAATAGCAAAAATTGCGGCTATAATTCTTAGCATTCTAGGGAAAAAATTATATTTTTTGCTGAGTATACGTTTAAAATAAGCTATATCTAAGTAAGAAATGGCCGAATTCGATTATTTTTTGAGCGTGACTCCCTAAAAAGCCAAGATTTTTTGCAGCATGCCATCAAAAACCTATGGTTTTTGAGTTTTTTCATAGGTTTAAGGAATAAATTTCGGCGAAGTTAAAAAACGACGCCTAAGAATTTTCAATAAAGGAAATAAATGCCTCAAGATATACCCGATATAGACGACGATCTGGATGAAGGGCAGGGTTATGACGATTTTTTCGCTCCGGTGGTCATAGATCCGCAGGAACAAAGAATTTATGAGGCCGATTATTTAAAGGACGATAGTTATATCAAACTTTTAAAGGCCAACTCCGTCATTAGAGGCAAAGTAGTAACCGACAAAAGAGGGCTAAAGATAAACATATACGACCTAAAGGTCTTAAATTTCTTATTAAAAACCCTTCAAGAGTGCGTTAAAAAAGACACTCAGCCTGTAAAATTTACTACCCTGGTGATCCCTTTGGAGCTATTTAAGCGCGTAGTGGACGATGCGAAAAATTGGAGGACTAATTTTATAAAGTCCGTCGAAAAGCTCGAGAATATAGCATTTGAGCTAAACAATTACAGAGACTGGGAGAAGGACGAATTTATCATCTGGCAAAAGACCAGGCTCGTTATAACTCCAAATTTCAAGACTAAGGGCGAGGAGCGCAAGAAAGCTACCTGCGAGATCAGCTTCGCAAAGGAGTTAGCTACGGCTTGCTGGCAAAAGACCGATTATACGCACCTGGATTTTAAGACGCTAAACAGCTTTACGAGTAAATACGCCATCAGGTTTTACGAAGCCTTGGTGGCCAAGATCCAATACTATACGAATTCTAACAACTATAAAACCGAATACGACTTTAAACAAGAGGAGCTAGAGGGGATATTTGATGTAAAATTATCAGATTTGCCAAATGGATTTATATATTTTTTAAGTAATAAAATCCATTTTGACGATATTGTTATTCCTGATCTCCAAAGCAAGTTACATTTCGACTATGAAATACACGGCAAGGACAAGATCATCACGTTTAAATTTCAAAAAGACTATCTCGAGCAGTTTAGGACTAGAAAGGCCGATACGGTGGATCTAGCTATAGAAAAATTTAGAAATCTCATCGACGCTAAAAAAACTTATGACGACGGTCATACGAGGGTTTACGAGATAGATACGGATAAACCCGAAAACGCTATGATGGATTTTTTATTAAACATCAGCCAATACTACTACGGCGTTTCACTATTTAAAAGGCCTGAAGAGATAAACCGGTTCGGAGAGGTCGCTATGAGCCGCGAAGGGGATTTATATTATATTAACACCCATAAAAGGATTTCATACGGCCGGGCAAAGAAATTTTTGATCTATCTCTATAAAAATTATTACGAGCAGATCACGCACGAGATAAGGGCGCTGAAAGAAAAAGGGGAGGTTGCCGCAAAGGCTAAGCAAGAAAGAAGCTTGTTTGACGATATCTAGGGTTTTGATTTGAGGTTTCTAAGCTTCATCTCGGCCGTTTGTATCTCTTGGTGTTTGTCGCTAAGTTCTCTAAAGTACTTCAGCATCTCTTGTTCTAGTGGAGTCAGGCTTTCTAGCTCGCCTTTGTAGTATGAGCATATAAGGTCAAAAACTTTAGGCCTATATTTGCGCCAGTTGTAAAAAGTCGTTAAGGACATATCCAAGTCCTTGACCATCTCTCTTTTATTGAGGGTATAAATCCTCTCGCGATCGTCCATAGTTAGCTCTTTCTTGATTTTAGTAAAAAAATACGCTACGATTTTAATAACGGCAATTTTAGAATTGATTGCAAACAATTATAACACATTGCGGATTTTAGCCCAAAAAGTTATGTTATAATTAAACAAAATCTATACAAAGGAGCGCGAATGAAAAAAATCATAGCCGTTTCGATTATCGGCGCTTTTTTCTTAGCGGGCTGCGGGAAAGAAGAAATATATACCGTGGACTACTATGAGAAAAACGACGATGCTAGAGCGGCCAAAATCGCAAAATGCGAAAAAGCGTCAAAAATGAACGCAGAAGAAATGGCCAACTGCCATAACGCCAAAAGGGCGCAATATCTGATTGATGAAAGCAAGCCAATAGGCCTTTCAGCTAAAAAATCTGAGAAAACCGATGAAAAATAATCTTAAAAAAGGAGCAATTAAAGCAATGATTTCAAATAAGTCCGCTGAACTAAGCTTTGTTTCAGCAAACTCTTGCGGGGGGGGGGGCAACCTATAAGCGAAATTTAACCTCTTTTGATTTCTTAAAAATATCCCTTCTTTTAACTCTTGCGATTTTAATTTTCTTTCCGACCGATATCTTGGCCGCGCCTGCGAGCGGTGGTCTAGAAAAAGTCAATACTCTGCTCGAAAACGTCGTTAGTTGGCTCAAATACGCCGCCGTAGCCGTCGTTACCATAGCTATATTCGTGGTAGGCTATAAGGTGCTATTTGGTGGCCAAACTATCAGAGAGTGCGCCCCGATCATCATAGGCGCCGTTCTCATAGCTTCGGCTGCAGCTATCGCCGATCTTTTGGTAGGAAATATTTAAGATGCAAACAGAGGCGATGTATAAAGGACTCACCAGGCCGGCCATGTTTTTTGGCGTCCCCATCATCCCTCTATTTTTCGTTTGCGCCTTTTTCGGTCTGATGTCCATATACGTCGATCTGAAAATGTTCGCATTCACGGTGCCGTCGGTTTTGATTATGAGGGCGATCTCTAAAAAGGACGAGTCTATTTTTAGGCTACTGTTCTTAAAAATGAGATTTCTCTCAAACCCGGCAGCAAAGAAATTTTATAAAGTCAAAACCTACAACTCTCAAAGTTATTCAAAAATGCCGTTTAACAACGATTTTCCTAAAATCAGCGCGATCGGTCTACATAAAAATCCAAGCTTCGATAAATTTATTCCCTACCAAACCCTAATAGGCGACATAGTAGTCACCAAAGACTACGAGCTGCTCGCCACTTGGCAAGTAGAGGGAGTTTCCTTTGAAGTCGAGGACGAGATAGATATTGATCAGTTTAAAAATAGGCTCAATATGCTCTTTAGAAGCGTTACGGATAAACCTGTATCGTTTTATTTTCATAACTGCAAAGTGCCTAGCGAGGATAGGCTCGAGTCGAATTTTAAAAATGAATTTTTGAATGACCTTGATAAAAAATACTATGATGGCTTTAGCAAAGAAAACACCAAGTCAAACAAGCTATTTTTAACGATGGCCTATTCTCCACTAGGACGCCTGGAGAGATCGAGCTTCAAAAAAGACAGCGTCGAAAAACGCGTCAAAGAGCTAAACGGCTACGTAAAAACCATGCGCGAATATTGCGACTCCATAAGCGCTAGCCTTGAGGCCTTTAAGCCTTCAAGGCTTGGAATTTATAAAAAAGACGGGGTCGATTTTTCATCCCAGCTCGAGTTTTACAACTATCTGATCGGAGGCGAGTTTAAACCAGTCAGAGCCTCTAACGCTCCGTTATTCGAGTATCTTAACGGCGGTCTTGATACGATCATGTTTTCAAATTCGGCCATGCAGTTAAATTTCAGCGACGGCAAGAAAAGATTCGCCAAAGCCGTAGAGTTTAAAGACTATACGCAATTTACGTATTCGGGCATCTTAGACGCGCTTATGTATATGGACATCGACTATACGATCACGCAAAGCTTCACGCCTATGGCCAAGGTGGACGCTAGAGACGGCCTGGCCAAGCAAAGAAAAAGGCTCGTAAGTGCCGAAGACGAAGCCATAAGCCAAATAGCCGAGCTCAACGAAGCGCTCGACGAGCTTGCTAACGGCAGTATATGCTTCGGCAAATACCATTTTTCGGTAGTCGTATACGGAGACACGTTAAGAGACGTCGAAAAAAAGACCAATGCTATGGTCTCCAAACTGAGCGATATAGGCTTTTTGGCCTCGATCTCAAATATCGCTTTGCCGGCTACTTATTTCGCCCAGTTTCCAGCAAATTTCGCCATCCGCCCAAGGCTTCACAGTATTTCTAGTAAAAACTATGCCAGTCTAATGGCCATGCACGGGTTCGCGTCTGGTAGAAAAAATAAAAACTGTTGGGGAGACGCGGTCACGATACTAAAAACTCCGAGCGGGACTCCGTATTATTTTAACTTTCACGAGATAAAAACCGACGATGATTTCGGCAAGGACGATATCTTAGCCAATACTTTAGTGGTCGGCCAAAGCGGTAGCGGAAAAACGGTCTTAATGAATTTCTTGCTCGATCAGCTATGCAAATTTCAAGACAGATCCACTTTCTTAGACTCTCTCCCCGAAAACAAGAAAAAAGCTACGTATTTTTACCTGGATAAAGACAAGGGCGCAATGGGCAACATCATCGCTCTTGGGGGCAAATACATTTCCATAGACGGCGGAGCGCCTACCGGGTTTAACCCGTTTATGGTCGATACTACGCCCGAAAACCTCAGAAAACTTAAAATTTTGATCAAAATGCTCGTCACTAAAAACGGCGAAATTTTAACGACTTTGGAAGAGAAAAATTTAAATGCGGCCATAGAAAGCGTGATGTTCAACTTTGAAAAAGAGGAGAGAAAATTCGGTATTTCTTTAGTCCTAGAGCATCTTACGGAGGACTCTAGCGAGACCAACTCTTTAAGATCGCGCTTGGAGCTTTGGCAAAGGGGCAATAAGTTCGGCTGGGTATTTGATAATGAAACGGACGAGCTAAATTTTAACGACGAGGATATCAACGTCTACGGCATAGACGGGACTGATTTGCTAGCCGACAATGAGATAAACGGAGCCGTCGCGCACTATATCCTTTGGAGGATATTTGATCTAACGGACGGCAGACGCTTCGCCCTTTTTATAGATGAGGCCTGGGACTGGATCAGGAACCGCGTCGTAGCCGATGAAATTTTTAACCAAGAAAAGACTATCAGAAAGAAAAACGGCTTTATAGTTTTAGGCACTCAATCCGTCGAAGACTTCTCCGAAATCCCTATAGCTCCTGCCATCATACAACAAAGCGCGGCCGTGCTGATCCTGGCAAACCCAAAAGGCAAGAAAGAAAACTACTGCGGCGTCTTAAAACTTACCCAAGAAGAATACGAATTTGCTATTAACACAGACCCGGCCGCATATAGATTTTTGATCAAAAAGGCAAACGAAAGAGCCGTGGCCTCGATAAATTTAGCTCACGTCGGAAGGACGAATTTAAAAATACTTTCTACTACCAAGGGCTATATAGAGAGCATAGAAAAGATCAATAAAGACAAGAATCTAAATTACGAACAAAGGCTTCATAGCTTAAAAAAGCTATACGAAGCGGCATAAAGGAGACATCTATGAAAAAATTGGTTTTAAGCTTGGCCGTAGCTTTAAATTTAGCGGCCTCGGGCATCCCCGTTTACGATGGAGCGGCATTCGGACAAAGACAGACCGAATTCTTCGAGCAGGTCAAAACTTGGCTGGAAGAGGCCGATAGGTGGGTGAGGACTACGCAGCACTATAAAAATCAAATAGACGCCTACGCAAAGGAACTCGCCACAAAAACGGGCATCAGGGACGCCGTAGCCTTCGTCAATGAGCTAAAAGACATCTATGCCCAAGCAAAAAGCTTAAAGGGCTCTATTATGGGCATATCGGGCGCTTACGGCAACGAAAGCGAACTTAGCCCTAAAGAAAAAGAGCTAATGGATAAATTTCTAAAATACGACTACTGCGATGATAAGCTTATAGAAAAAGACCAGCAAACCATTTGCCGCCAAAAACGTCAAGATACATTCAAAGAAGTTCAATTTTACATAGAGCGCAGCGAAGATATCAGCGATCATGTCTCTACGATCAATAAGCTTTCTAAAAAACTCAAAAACTCAAAAGATATCAAAGAAAGCGTAGATATCGGCAACGCTATCCAAACCCAGGTAGCTCTTTTGGAGGCCGAAAAAACCCAAATAGAAATTTATCAGCTTACCAGGCAAAGACAAAAGGACGCTCTAAAAGAGCAGGAGAGGGAGCTTTATCTTAAGGGTGAAGCACAGCCCGTCGGGCTATCGTTTAGAGGAAAGTAAAGCAATAATATGAGCGGTTCAACCTTATTTCAAGACCTTGGTAAAGAAATAAATGTATTTCTTGACAAGGCTGCAGACAAGACCGTAACCGACAAGATAGACACCTTGGGGCTAGTGATAGCCTCCTGCGTTTTGATTTCTATCATCTATCAAGGCTTAGAAGTCATGTATGGCAGGACTCAGGAGCCGATGAGGACTATACTTTGGAATATCTTCACGAAGGCCGTGATCTGCTCTATTTGTCTAGGCGGAGGCGCGTATATAGCTATCATTACCGATGCCTTTAAAGGCCTTAATGCCTGGGCCGGGGGCGGCGATTTGGGATTATATAAATCCATAGATAGCTTATATGGTGTCGCTCATAAAATTAGCGATACTATTCTAAAAAACCATGAATACGTCGGCGGATTATACGCCCTCTTGTTTTGGGCGGGATTTCTTATAGGGTTATTGCCCGCATTTTTTACCGTTTTAGGCACCTCGCTTACCTTATCGATTTTGATACTAGTGTTTCCTTTAGCTTTCATATGCTTTCTTTATAAGCAGACTAGGCAAATTTCGATCCAGTGGTTTAATCTATTTTTAGCCAACGTCTTTACCGTATTTTTCGTAGGTCTTTTTATGAAAATAGTTACGGAAATTATGAGTAAATGGATAGTTGGTATATCTGGAGATCAAACTATTAGGGTTATCTTTCAAATGTTTGTTATTGGCCTAACTATGGGTAGTCTTTTAAGCCTTGCAAAAGGCCTTGCCCAGGGGCTCGCTCAAGTTTCGTTCGATACCGCAGTCGGCTCTGCCATAGGCTCTAGCATGAGAGGCGCGGGAGCCGTAGCCGGAGGCATGGGATACGCGGCATATAAATACGGTCAATTCTTGCGCGCGCCCGGCGCGAACGGGGTAGTCTCTAGGATGGGGCAGGCTATGGGTAGAAGCATAGGCAAAAGATTATACAGGAGATGATATGAGAAATTTGATATTTATTTTTATCGCGACGTTTTGTTTCACGGGATGCGCGGCGACAAATAAAAGCTTGCCCGGCAACGCGCCGCAAGAAAGCTCGGCCGCCAAGTGGGAGGATCTATTCGATAGCAAAGATTGGTCTCCCGTCAATCAAACCAAACAAGAAGAAGGCAAGGTTCTTTGATGGCTGCTAAAAAAGACGACTACGATATAAACTCATCGCTAACATACGAGGCCAGCATCAGGTATTTGGTGGCCAAATCTAACGGTAGAGCTTGGCTTGTGGCCTTTATCTCTCTTTTTATCGCGGCCGTTTCGGTCGGGGCGGTAGCTCTTTTGACTCCCTTAAAAACCGTAGAGCCTTATGTAATCAGAGTAAACGATACTACGGGAATGGTGGACATCATAACATCCGTAAAAGACGAGATGCTTACTAGAAACGAGTCCTTGGACAAATATTTCATAGCTACATACGTAAAGATCAGGGAAGGGTATTATTATGAAATTTTGCAGCAAGACTATATAAAAACTCAAATTCTCTCCAGTCCTAAAGTAGCCGAGGAGTATAGAAGCGTATATGTCGGGTCAAACGGCAGAGCCGAGAGATTAAAAAACAAAACCGAAGTGAAGATAGACATAAACTCGGTCGTATTAGGCGAGAGCAACGGCATAAAGACCTCTACCATACGCTTTAACGAGGAAAGCGTAGACGTTAGCTCAAAAATCTCTACAAAAACGGCTAAGATAGCTACTCTAAGCTACGACTACGCGCCAAATGAGCTGATCACCGAGCAAGAGAGGCTGGAAAACCCGCTAGGCTTTAAGGTCTTGACCTACCGCGTAGATATCGAAATTTCAAGATAAAGGAGTAAAAAATGATAAGAAAAATACTAAATTTCGGGGTCGTAAGGACGACGATCTATATCTCGGCCATAGTCTTACTCGTATTTTGTCCAATTTTCCTTTTACGGATCGATCAAGCGCCTGAGGGCTTAAACATCTACGCCGTAGGCATCGTCATAGGCCTTCTACTAAGCAGCTTTATAAATGCCGCCGTCAATGCCGAGGAGACTAAATTTAGAAATAAAATCAGGCAAGAGTCTATGGATGAGTTTAAAAAACGTAGAGAAGAACTCATCCCAAGCGTATTATCCGCTATCAAAAAATTTAATGAAAACAATAAAAAGGGTATCGACCGATGAAAACAAGCATTATCTCATCTTTGCTTATTTTAGGACTTGGGGCAAATTTATACGCCCTAAACGTCCCGGAATCCGCTAAAGCCGACAAAAGGATGACGTTTGCGCAATATGACGCGAACGACGTATTTTTGATCAACGCCAAAAACGGATACGTCTCGATGGTCAAATTTGCTGACGACGAAAGGATAGTAAATATCGCGACGGGTTTTAGCGACGGCTGGGATCTAGTAGATAAGGAGAATTTTCTTTTCATCAAGCCAAAATCTTACGTCGCTCAGCCTACTGAGCAGCAACAGGCCTACGACGAGGACGGCAACCAAATTCAATACGATCAATCTTTGGTGATCCAGCCCAACGAAGAGGACTGGAAAACAAACCTCATAGTTACGACCAATAAACGTATTTACGTATTTGACCTCTCTTTGCAAAGCTCTAAAAAGACTAATTACCGCGTCGAATTTCTCTATCCTTTGGATCTTCAAGCCGCGGCCGCAAGCGAGCAGTTAGCCAAAGAACGCGCCAAGGCCGAAGAGGAGATAGAAAAAGATTTAAAGCGCACTACGATACCTAGGAATTGGGAGTTTTATATGCACATCAATAAAGGCAGCGAAACTATAGCTCCCGATTTTGCTTACGACGACGGAGTATTCACGTATTTAGGCTTTAACAGCACTAAGACCATCCCGTCGGTATTCTTATACGATGAGACCAATAAGGAGAGCATTTTAAACACTCACCTCAAAAAAGACGGAAAATTCGACGTATTGGTCATTCATCAGACTGCAAAACAAATACTTCTAAGAAGCGGTAATAAGTTAGTCGGGATAATGAATAGCGGATATGCCAAAAATCCGCTTGAGCAGACTAGAGAAACTACGGGCAAATCCGTAAGCAGGGAGATCACGCAATGAGCGATCCCGATAAGAAAAACGATACCACAAGCGACGAAAACCTAAAATTTGAAGAGCCCGAGCTTAGCGTAGAAGAGGTAAATACTAGAAAGCTCCAGGCTATCGCGGTCATAAGCTTTGGCTTGATAGCCTTGCTGGTGGTCGGACTGTATTTTTTCAAGGGCAACAAAAAAGAAGAGGTCGCGCAAGAAAAGATAGGCACTCAGGTCAAAAAAGCGAATTTCGATTTTAAAGACGACGAGCCCGAACAAAAATCGTTTAAACAGCTAATGTTGGAAAAAAACGAGCCCGAGCCTCCCAAATTTGAAGCGCCCAAAGATAATCCGTTTATCCCTGCCGCAAAGAGCAATACTCCTCCTCCAAAGCTCAAAGTTCTCAAAGGCTCCAGCTTCGTGATGGTAGCAAATCAAAAAGCGGCCGCGGGCAAAGTTAGAGAGATGCCCACGGATCTAACGAGCGACGAAAGATATATGGTCGATGAAAACGGAAACGTTATAGGTAAACGTAGTATCTTAAAAGACGATACGGACAACTCTTATGCCGGGCAAACATTCACTCCTACGGCTGCCAAAAAAGGCGCGTTCAATCCGAATTTACTTCTTCCTAAAGGCACGTATATCGGATGTTCGCTAGATACAAGGCTCGTTTCGTCCATAAAAGGAGGAATAAGCTGCACGGTAAGCAACGACGTCTATAGCAGCAACGGAAGCGTCCTGCTTATCGAGAAAGGTTCGAAAATAACGGGCTTTTTCGAGGCGGGACAGATGAAAGACGGATTAAATAGAATTTTCGTAGTTTGGCAAGAGATCAGGACGCCAAATCATATCAATATCCCGGTATATAGCGGAGCGAGCGACGAGTTGGGCGGAAGCGGCATAGAGGGCTGGGTGGATCATCACTGGCTCGAGCGTTTCGGCGCATCCATCCTTCTTAGCGTTATAGACGACGGCTTTAACGTGCTATTTAACGGCAAGCGAGGCAAAGATAACGTCGATTATACGGAAAATACCAGGGAAACTACCAAGCAAATGGCAAATACCGCTCTTGAGAAATTTATCAACATCGAGCCTACGCTTTATAAAAATCAAGGCGATATCATAGGCGTCTATGTTAACCGCGATATAGACTTTTCAAAGGTCTATAGGCTTACTAAAAATAACAAAAAAGTAAATAGGGCAAATTATGGAAACTAAAAACGTGGTCTTGAATAAATACGCCAAAGACTTTTTCGGAAAATACCTAGACGACGACAATATCAACGAAATATGCTACCAGGGCGGAAATTTGATTTGGTTTGAGGACGTACTAGGTAACTGGGGTAGCGAAGAAAGTTCTATGGACGAGCAAAAGGCGAATTCGTTCGCGCAGGCCGCGGCCAGCTTCAAAAACGACAAAATAGATAAAACCAAGCCGATCATGTCTTGCATATTGCCCACCGGCGAGCGCGTTCAAGTCGTGATCCAGCCCGCGACCTCGCGCGGCGTCGTGTCCATCACCATCAGAAAACCAAGCAAGGTGCGCTATAAGCTTGACGATTATATAAGGAACGGCTCGTTAGACGGCGAGACGGCCGCAGCATTTGCCGAAGCCGTAAAAAACGGAAAAAACATAGTTATCTGCGGCGAAACGGGAAGCGGTAAAACGACCTTTATGAAAACTCTCATAGACTTTATCCCTTTTACCGATCGTATCATCACCATCGAGGACGTCGAAGAGATCAAATTTTACGAGCACAAAAACTACGTTCAACTGTTTTATCCCAGTGAAGCCAAGCTAGGAGACCCCGTAACTTCTTCTACGCTACTAAAATCTTGCTTGCGTATGAAGCCTGATAGAATTCTCCTGGCCGAGGTTCGCGGCGGCGAGACCTACGATTTTTTAAACGTTATTTCAAGCGGCCATAACGGATCTATGACCAGCTGCCACGCGGGCAGTATAGAAAGCTGCTATAACAGGCTCGTGATGATGGCTATGCAAAACGATATGGCACGAACGATAGGCAAGGATATGATACTAGACATCGTAAAAACCGTTATAGATCTAATCATCGTGTTTAAAAAGCACGAAGGAAAAAGAAAGGTTATAGAGTATATCTATGACGGAAAAGTCGCCAAGGTAAGCTAAATGGGTTTAAACAAAGGGCAGGTCGTATTTTTATTCGTGATCGCTGCCGCAATGGCGTATTTTTTGACCGGTGTTTTGTGTTTTGCCCTAAATGACGCGGTAAAGATGATACCAAAGAAATTTAGTCTCGATTTTACCTACAAAGCCGTCATCAACGATTATCCTCAAATTTATAAAGCTCTTGGCATAGCCTCCGTTTTTAGCCTAGCTTTAGTATCCATCATCCCTTTTTTACCGAAAAAACAAAGCCTATACGGCAAGGCGAGATTCGCTACCGCGGCCGAAGTTAGAAAAATGAATTTATTCGGCGACGAAGGCATAATCATAGGCAAATTTTTAGGCAAGCTGCTACGTTTCGGCGGGCAACAATTCGTATCGCTCGGTGCGGGTACCAGGTCGGGTAAAGGCGTAGGCGTGATAATACCGAATTTACTAGACTGGAAATACTCGGTAGTATCTCAAGATATCAAACAAGAAAATTTCGATTTTACTTCGAAATATAGACAAAAAGTGCTTAAAAACGAGGTATTTTTGTTTAACCCCTTCGATAAACGCACTCATAGATATAACCCTCTGCACTACATCGACATGAACGGAAACAACGCCGACGGCGAATTGATGGATTTTGCGAACATACTTTATCCTTTGATCGGCGATAGCAATACCCAGTTTTTCAATATGCACGCTCAAAACCTCTTTACCGGAATTTGTTATATGTGCCACGACTTATTAGACACCAGGTTGGGCGTTTCATTTTTAAAAGCCAATAATTTAAATTGTAGCTTTACTCTCTATGGAATTTTGGAGTTAAGCGAGGGTTTGAGATTTTATGTAGATAACGGGGAAGGGACTAAAACAAAGATAAACGGGTTTAAAGATACCTACGATACTCTCTGCGCTGCTGGCGTATTGAGAGAAAAAACTCAAAAATTTATAGACGCTTATTTTGCGATAGAAAGCGCCAACACCAGGAGCGGCGTTTTAAGCTCTTTTAATGCGCCGCTGATGATTTTTAGAAACGATAACGTGCGACTAGCCACGAGCGGGAACGATTTCGATTTTAGGGATTTGAGAAAAAAGAAGATGACCATATATATCGGTATAACTCCCGATCAAATCAATAACGCTAGACTTATCTTAAATATCTTTTGGCAGCAGCTTCTTTTGTCCAATACCAAAGAATTGCCGCAAAAGAACCCGGATATCAAGCATAAGGTTTTACTGATAATGGACGAATTTACCGCAATAGGCTATTTGCCAATATACCTGAAATCTATCGCCTTTATAGCCGGGTATTGGTTGCGCAGCTTGATAGCTTATCAGTCCGACTCTCAAATAGAAGCGCCGCAGCCTGAGGGATACGGCAAGGAGGGCGCGAAGACGCTTTTAAAAAATCATGCTTGCCAAATTTACTATGCCCCCAAAGAAGAAGACGCCGAACGCATAAGCAGGTTGCTGGGTTACAAAACCGTAAAAAGCAGGTCTCGTAATATAGGCAGAGGCGGCGGAGGTAGCGAAAGCGACGTCAAAAGGGCGCTAATGCTGCCTCAAGAGCTCCAGGAGATGGATTTTAAAAACGAGATCATCAGGATCGACAACGGAAAACCTATTTTTTGTGAGAAAGCTTTTTATTACGTCGATCCATACTTTATCAAAAAATTTAAGACCGTGTCTCCTAGCTTAGCAAAAAAGAAAGGCAAAACCATCAGCGAAGACGACTTAAAAGAGGCCGCCCTTAACGGGGAAACTAAAATAGACGTTCCCGTTCAAAGCATCTCCGACCTGGAAGCGCGATTAAAACAAGACATCGAAGACAGACACCGAAATTTTATAAAAGGAAACAAGTAATGAAACCAACCGTAGTGCTCATACCGCTTTTAGTTTTAATGGCTGGCTGCTCCTCAAAAGCTCCCGATCCCGTTAAACTTGACGGCGGATCGAACATAACCATAAATCAAAATTTGCTTTTAAGGCACGAAAATATCGTTCCCAAAGACCCCTTTTTACAGACGAACAATTGGACTTACAATATACACGCCCAAAGGGGATCAGACGGAGAGCTACTTAAAAACGATCAGGTCGTAAAGACGTTTTTGCTCGCGCATAACGCTACAAAAATCATAATCATAGGAGCCGACGAGGTCTCGGCCGAGTATCGAAATTTTCTTAGAAGTAACGGCGTAACGGCCGAAATAGAGCTTCAGCCCGTATCGTCTATAGAAATGAGCAAGGATAGGGTAAATATCCTATTTTTTCACAAAAAAGATCAAAAAACCCAATAAAGGAGTTACTATGAAAAAAGTCGGTAAAATGTTGCCTATCGTGGCCGGTATATTGATTTCGTCTTCGGCCGTTGCACTTGAGCTTCCAAAAAACGTTACCACTCCTCCCGATCTTCTAACGGGAGACGTGAGGTTGGCGTGCGAGGCCATACTTTGCCTTTCATCGAACCAAAGACCGCCCGAGTGCGATCCGTCCATCCAACGATACTACTCCATTAAACACAAAAAATGGCAAGACACTTTAAGAGCTAGGCAAAATTTCTTGAAACTCTGCCCAGTCGGCGAGGATGCCGAAAAAGACGGCAAATTTACGGATTTGCGAGATAACGTCCTCGTAAATTTACGAGACGACTGCACGGCAAAAGCCTTAAATTCCAGGATCGAAACCAAACACGACTTTGGCGATACTTACTACAGGATCGACCCGAAGCTACCGGCGTCTTGCAAGGCTTTGATAGCGCACGAATACACGAATTTGACGTCTAGAAAATACGTTTGCTCGGACGAATTTTACGCCAAAAAAGATTGGGATAACGGATATAAGACCGAGCAGATCCAATACAAAGAGTATATGGACTTAAAAGCTAAAGAAGACGGCGGCTCGGTTTGGCAAGAAGTCCACTCTCAAGGCGATAACGGCGGAAGCATCGTCAAGTATTTTAAAAAAGTACCAATAAATAAAGACTGCTGGGTCAATTGATGGATTTTGTTTCATTCGAGAATGAAGGCCAAAAAGAGATACTGGACTATTCAGTCCTAATAGAGCGTCAAAGGCAGCTAAAAGACGAAATAGCACGCCTAATATCCATAGGGATGCAAAGAGAGGCCTCAAACGGGCTCGATAAGTCCATATACGATGAGATATCGGTCAAATTTGACGATTTTTTAGGGCTTACGCAAAAATTCATTAGATTTTTTAATGAGCCTCCAAGCGACGAAGATTTTAAAAGGCTAAATTATGCGGCCATACTGCAAAAAGCATATAACGAATTTAGACAGTTCTCGGATAATTTAGAGCTATTAAGGCTTGAGGAGCAGAGCAAGAAATTCTCGAATGAATTTACCAATTTCATAGAAACCACTCAAGCAAGGTTAGAAAACGTCGTTTCGGGCTACGATGAATTTTTAAAGAATTTCATCTCCAAACAAGAAAGTACGATAAAGCCGTTTGAAAATCACGTCGATAACATCGAAAAGCAGCTAAATGCCGTAGTAAAAATTTACGACGGATCTTTCGCAAAAATGCTAAAGATCACTAAAAACGGCGCGATAGCGGTTTTATTCTTGAACATTTTTATGTTTTTCGTTTTAGGGGCTTTGGCGGCAGGCGTATTCTTTAAAAGCGCCGAGTTAGAGCGAGTTATCGAAATGAGCTCAAATTTGGAAAATATCAAGGTAACGCGAGACAAAGATCGAATAATCCTAAATATCCCCAAAGATAAAATGAGCATCGTCGACGACGGCAAAAATCAAAAGATAATTCTAAAATCAAATTTAACTAAAGGAGAATGACGTGAACGTTTTTGTTACGACCGGCAAATATGCCGACAAGAAAACGGGTGAGCAAAAGACTATAGTCGGTTTTGGGTCTTTGAACGAATACGAAGGCCAAAAGCCCAACGCTAAAGACGTTTTTTATAAGATCAGCGAGATCGATACGTTTCTAAAAGCCGTAAAAGCCGATAAAATTCCCGTCAATATGAGCGTTAAAAACGAAGTCGGGGAGAGTATATTTATGAAAGCCGACGCTTATTATCAAACCGGGATATCCAAGGAGGGCATGGCCTACGGATTTAGTAAAATAGCCATCGAGCTACAGCCCGAAAAGCGCAGCGAGACGGGAGAGCTTATTCAAAATGCGGAAAAGCTATACGCCACAAAAGGCAAGGATGGGTATTCGTTCGATAAAAACTCCGATATGGAGCTTGTAGCTAAATTTAATAAGCTTATCTCTGAAGGGGTAGAATTTACCCTTTCGGCAACCAAAAACGATACCTTAGCAAAGTATCCTAAGCTAATGGAAGCCATTAACCAAATAGACAAATCGGCTAAATTTGAGATAGATTTTGAGAAAAACAGGGGAGCTTTCATAAAAAGCGTCCAATCCCCGGCAATAAAAACGAACAGCACCGAAGCTGAAATAGCGTCCGGAGAGAAGATGATCATAGCTCAAGCATCACAAGAACAAGAAAGATGACCGTAGCGGAGCTGCTCCGCTACGGCAAAAGGATTTTTTATGACGCAAGAACAAATGCAAACGGCCTATATCTTAAGCAATTTGGGCTACGAAATAGACAAAAACGGCAAATTTAAGCTAAGGAGCGAGCATACGGCGTCGGCTTCAATAAATCCTCGCAACGGAAAAATCAAAGATTTCGGGAGCGGGTGGGGCGGCTCGGTGATCGATTTGATGGTAGAATTTCACGGCTACTCCAAAAAGGCCGCTTTCGACAAATTTCACGAACTCTCGAATCAAAAAATAGATCTATGCTTCAATACTCATACGGATTTGAACAATAAAGTCTATAAAGAGGGGTTTATCACTCAAGACTACATAGATAAATTTCAAAAAGAAAGGCTTGAAAATTTTTCGCGCTACTGGGAGCTTTTAAGCGCCGCGATGCCTACGGCCACAAAGGAGCAAAAAGAAACTATAGCCAAAAGATACCAAATAGGCTACTCTAAAAAAGCCGATCGACTAATAATGCCTATACGCGATGAATTCGGAAACTGCTTGACTCTTTGGAAATACAACAAAAACCCCGCCCCTTTTATGGGTCAAGACGGGAATATGATCCAGCTACCAAAGCTTATGTTTTCAAAAAATAGAAGACGTTGTCCATTTAATATGGCCGACCTAGTATCATACAGAAACGATCTGCAAGCGCCCATATTTTTAATGGAAGGCGAAAAAGATTGCCTTAACGCCTTGGCCAAGGGTTTAAGAGCAATTACTTTGGGCTCGGCCAGCGCAAAAGTAGAAGATAGATATTTGAATTTATTCAAAGACGCGAATATGACGATATGCTACGATCACGATGAAGCCGGGGCAAACGGCGCAAAAGCCGTAAAACAGCAGCTAACGGGCATTTGTAAAAATATAGAGATAATCGACTGGGAGAGAATATTTAAAAAACTGGGCTGGCCGCAGCCGATCAAAAAAGGCTTTGATTATACCGATTATCTCGTGGAAACCAAGCTGGCCAAAGAGCGAGGCAAGCAAATTCAACAAGATACTAAAGAAAGATAATACGCTTAGTTAAAATACTCTATCTTATACTTATTTAATGTTATTAGTAACAAATAAGTATATTTTAAACTTCAGTATACTAAAATAACATCAAGTATTTTAGCTAAGCGATTTTATTAAAAGGCTAAAATATGGCAAAACGTAAAAGAGAGTGGAACGAAGGCGGCGATAATTTATTCAGCGAAGCAAATTTAGCTCAAATGGATGCTATAAACCAGCGGTTAGACGAAGCGATAAAGGAAAGGACGGAAGATGGAAAAGAAGATCAAGATAGGCAAATACGAGCTAACGCAGGAGGAGATGAGAGAGGTATTGATGCTGTATCCTCGCCCGTCCCGGGAGGGGATGACGCCGGAGGAGGACAAATATCTAGAAGCATACCTGGACGCACAGAAGGAGCAGGACGAGGAGGCCTTGAAGAAATACCGGGAATATCTTCAAATCAGGGAGGATATGAGCAACGGAACGGGGATAGAGCCGATGGAATTTCAAGTGGATTGGACGATGCTCAAAAGGACTTTGAGCGAGAAAACATACGACCAAATCTTCAACGAGTGGATGAATACGGACGTGCCGTATTACCGCATGATGATAATACACAGATGGTGCAGGCACCTGGAGCTGATGGGTTACAGCCAGGAGAGCTTGAACGTAACCGCGACGGAGCTCTTGACGGCAGCGCAAATTCAAGAGAACGTAGAATTCAAAGTCTTTTCGACTCCGATAGCCAAACAAATGAGGGAGGCGGGCAGTACGGATCTGGAGATACTAAAAGCGGCGGAGATCAATCTTTATCAGGGATACATAGAGATATTGCGAACGATGAAAATGGGCAAGGACAGGATATATCCATACTCCAGGCAACTCCTGGAGGAGAAGGTTTTCATTATGTAACGAGCACCGGCGATACATCGGACTTCGTCCCGGGAGACGAAGTCCCGGTCTCCGGAGCAAAAGATAGATTCAAGAAAAATATCAAAGCCTTAAAACTCGTCAAAGAGTTAAACTCCATAAAACTGCCACAACCGTTAAAAGATAAAAAAATATACGCTACGAAGGAAGAACAAGAAATTTTAAACGGCTTTTCGGGCTGGGGATCTTTACCGCAAGCATTCGACCCAAGCAACGAGGAGTGGCACAAAGAATATCAAGAGCTAAAAGGGCTTTTAAGCGATAAAGAATTTAAAGAGGCTCAAAGCTCTACCCAAAACTCATTCTATACCCCAAGAATCGTCATAGATACGATATACAAAAGCCTGGAGCGGTTAGGGGTAAATAATGACGACAACACAAAGGAAATATTAGAGCCTAGCGCCGGAACGGGTCTATTTTTAGGTTTTAATAAAGAGAAAAAATACCATTTTACGACGATTGAGCTCAATGAGCTAAGTCATCAAATTTGCGAAAAGCTATATCCAAATCAACTTAACATTTATAGCGGTTTTCAAGACTATAATCCGCAAAAAAGATTTGATGCGGTAGTCGGCAACCCTCCGTATTCTCAAGCTAGGGTTTACGACGGAAATTTTAAAAATCTTAATGGGGCGAGCATCCATAACTTCTTTGCCGCAAAGAGTATTGAGCTTTTAAAAGACGACGGCATTATGGCGTTTGTCATTTCTAGCCACTTTTTGGATGCAAAAGATACGCAAATACGCGAAATGATCGCCCAAAAAGCTACTTTTTTGGGTGCGGTGAGACTTCCCAATACCGTTTTTAAAAGTGCCGGTACGACGCAGCCGGTTACCGATATCGTTGTATTCAAAAAGGGCGTTTCAAAAGAACTTGACCAAAACTGGGTCGGTACGAAAAAACTCAATGACGACAAATTTCACATAAACGAGTATTTCGCCGACAATCCGCAAAATATCCTAGGAAATTTGGAGATCAAAACAGGACGATACGGAGAGGAGCTCACGTGCGGCGAAAATAAAGATATAAATTTACAGGAGGCCTTGAGCTTATTTGTTGATACCTTGCCGAAAAATATTTATAAATTTAAAGAACAAGACGTCGACAAAAACATCGTCTATATAGATAAGCAAAACCCACTATATGTCAAAGACAAGGAATATTTCGATAGGTTAAAATCCGAAAACTACCTGGTCTTTGACGGCAAAATATATCTAAAAGAAAAAGCATACGATAATGACGACAAATTCGTTATTAGAGAAACTAATTTAAGCAAGCTTGAAGAAAAACGCGTCTTAGCGTTCATTGCAATGAGAGATACGTATAATCAGCTACTAGAGCTTGAAAAAAGCGATATAGCAGACGACGATCGAGTTTTAACGGCCGCCAGGACAAAACTAAACGAGCTTTACGACGACTACCATAAAAGCGGCGACTTCTTGCATAATCCTAGAAAAAACAGAGCGATTAGAGCCGATGTCGAAGCTCAAAAAGTTATTTCGCTCGAGGCTAATTACGACAAAGGTATAACGCAAAAAGAAGCAATACAAAAGGGCTTAACGCCTAGAAACGAAAATGCCAAAAAAGCAAACATCCTAGTAAATCGCGCCATACGCTCGCAAGCGGATATAAAATTCGACAATGCCCCAGACGGCCTTTTTGCTAGCATTAATAAATTCGGCAAAGTAAATATAGACTACATAGCAAAAGAGCTAAACAAGGATCAAAAAGACGTAATAAGCGAACTTATGCGTAAAAATATGATTTTTTTAAATCCGGACAAGCTTATCGCCGGAGAAACGCGATACGAATTTGCTCCCAAGTATTTAAGCGGCAACGTCAAAGAGAAGCTAAGGTTCGCGTCAGAAGTCGCAAAAACCTACCCCGAGATAAACCACAACGTTGCCGCGCTTACGTCTGTTTTACCCAAAGATATCGAGGCGAGCGAGATATCCGCTCCTATGGGTGCGCCGTGGATTCCACTAAAACACTATAACGAGTTTTTTGAGAAACAATTTGGTATAACCAGGGACAATTGGCAGCTAAGCTATAACGAAAAAGTCGGCTCCTGGAGCTTCACAGGTAGCGGCTATAGGATGAGCCGCTATAATATAAGCAAATTTTCATACGGCCACATAAACCCGAGGCAAAGCCTTAGCGTATTTCAAGTGGCCGAAGCGGCCTTGATGCGTAAAAGCATAAGGATAACCAAAGATAGCGAGACCGAGACATACGTAAATTCTAAAGGTGAGGCGGTGCCCAAAAAGGTTACCGACGTCGAAGCCTCTCAAGCGGCTAATCAAAAAGTCGAACTGATCAAAAATCTATTTGACGACTGGATTATGGACGATCCCAAAAGAAGAACCGAGCTGGCTAATATCTATAACGAAAAATTTAACTGCTATGTAAAAAAGAGCTACGACGGAGAGAGATTGAACATAAAAGGCTTAAATCAAGCCTATACCCTCAGAAAACACCAACTCGATGCCGTAGCTAGAGCCGTCAACGAAAGAATTTGCCTATTTGATCACGAAGTGGGAGCGGGCAAGACGCTATCGTCTATTTGCTCGGTCATGGAGCAAAAACGGATAGGGTTAATAGATAAACCGCTCATAGCCGTCCCAAATCACTTAATAAGCCAGTGGGAAAGCGAATTTATGAACGCGTATCCGGGCGCAAATATATTAGTGGCCGAGGAAAAATCGACAAGCCCAGACAACCGAGACGAATTTTTTGCAAAAATCGCAAACGGCGGCTACGACGCTATCTTGATAACCCACTCGCAGCTCGAGAGACTCCCCGTCCCTCTTGAAATAACGCAGCAAGTGCTGGAAGAGCAAATAAACGATTTAAAGGAGAGCATAGAGCTCAAAGAAAGAGATGAAAACGCGCCTAGAGTATCCATAAAAAGGCTAGAACAAAGAGTAGATAGCTTGGAGGCAAAACTACACGAGCTATTAAACGTCAAAGACAAGACGAAACTGCTCGACTTTTCCGATCTTGGAATAGACTGCCTAGTGATCGACGAAAGCCATATGTATAAAAATTTACCATTTTCTACCTCGCTTGATAAAGTTAAAGGCCTGGGATCTCCGGCGGGGTCTGCAAAGGCTATAAATTTGTTTGAAAAAACGACCTATCTGCACGAGAACGATAAAAAAATTATATTTCTTACCGGCACGCCGATCAGCAATAGCTTGACCGAGCTTTACGCAATACAAAAATATCTATCGCCCGATCAACTAAAAGCTCAAGGCATTTATTCATTCGATGCTTGGGCAGCGACCTTTGCCAAAATAGATACTACCTTCGAACTTGACGCCTCTGCCCAAAAATACAAAGCCGTTACCAGGTTTAGCGAATTTGAAAATTTGCCCGAGATCGCGGCCGCGTATTTAAATTTTGCGGACATAGTCACCAATGACGATATCAAACAATATCACGAGCACTACGTCCCGGAAGTCGAAGTTATTAAAAGCGTATCTAAACGATCTGATGAAGTTGCTAAATTTATCGGTATACAAGACGATAGAGGAGAATTTAACGAAGGCTCAATCATTTACAGAATGGAACACATGCCCGACGATCCTTCGGAGGATAACTACTTAAAATGTACCGGCGATGCCAAAAAGGCGGGGTTAGATTTTAGGCTTATAAATCCAAATGCACAAGACGCGCAAGATTCAAAGATCAATAACTGCGTCGAAAATATCCTCAAAGAGTATCGCGAGTGGGACATAGACAAAGGCACGCAACTAGTATTTTTAGATATCGGAACGCCAAGAACCGGGCAAACTTCTCAAAGCATATCTCTAGACGAAAACGCTACCGCGCAGCAAGATATGAACGCAAACGAATTCGTCAATATAAATCAATCCTTGGAAATGGAAGACGAATCGGAGACCGCCGATATAACAATGCCGAACGATACCTTCTTTTTATACGGTGATCTCTATAAAAAACTGGTCGCAAAGGGCATACCTCGCGAAGAAATAGCCTTTATCCACGATACCAACGGCAGCAACACTAAAAAGATCGAGCTATTCGGTAAGGTAAATCGCGGCGAAGTTAGAATTTTGATCGGATCGACCGCAAAAATGGGAGCAGGAACGAACGTGCAGCAGCGGGTCACGGCTATTCACCATCTCGACGTGCCGTGGAGGCCATCTGATTTCGTGCAAAGGAACGGGCGAGTGATCAGGCAAGGGAATTTCCTATTTATGCGCGACCCTAAAAATTTCAAAATCAAAGAATTCAGGTATATCACGGAGCAAACATACGATGCCGTTTCGTGGCAGATTATCGAAAACAAAACTAAATCCATCGTAAATTTTAGAAAAGGGGTGATCGGTGGCGATAGGTCGTTAAGCGGCTTTGACGAAGATATCGCAAGCGTGGCCGAAATGAAAGCCATCGCGACCGGCAACCCACTCATGCTAACGCAAATTCAAATCAAAACAGCGCTCGATAAAGAAGAGATGCTATATAAAGAATTCAAAAAAGAAAGACATAGAAGCGAGGATATCCTAGCCTCAAACGCCAAAAAAATCGAGCATATCGGTAAAGAAAATGAAAAGCTCGCCCGCGCGATCAGAGAAGCCGCCAAATTTGAGAGTAGCGATTTTAAGTGTAACGCATACGTCGATAACGGGAATTTCACAGACATAATCCCCGTAACGATTCCCAAAGACGACGCCTCGGAAGCCGTCAAAACTATGCAAGAAAAGCTGGAAAAAACATTCAAAGATAATTTAGACAAGCTTTTCGCTAAGGATGGACAAGAGGTGAATTTCGTCGATTTTAAGGGCTTCAAGGTCAGCGGATATTATGAAAGAACACTCAACGCCGTAGTATTTGAGCTAGAAAATCTGGCGACCGGGGACACTCTAGCTCCATCAAATTTGACCTACAACCAGCAAAGCAGAACTTCTCTCATACGCGACGAGATAAAATTTAGCGGCTTTTTTAGGCGTTTAAATAATTTCATAAACTCTATGGAAGAAACTATCGGTAAAAACGAAAAAAGAATATCCGAACTAAAAACGCAAAACAATGACTTAAGGCAAATCATATCAGAAAGTCAAGAGTATGGCCGCATGAATATCTTAGAACTCCTTAGAGAAGACGACAGGAAGATCAACGCGGAACTTGATAAAGTAGCCGCCAACAAAAACTATAAAAGTAGCTTCATCGCTAGATCGCTGGAGCTTTTAAAAGAACACTCGGAAAAAGCCGTACAAAAGCAAAAAGCAGGCGATATCGAGAAAAATGAAAGCTTTGAGCGGTAGATATATCAAAAGGACAAGGCTCGCGTCTTGTCCTGCGATCCCAAATTTTATTCCTCCATATCCATTTTTTTGTTGATGAGCGAGCGTAGGAATAAATTTTTGCTGATGAAATTCTTCTTGCAATATTCCTCTATAAAATTATATTCGGCCTCCGTGCAGTATAGGGTTATACGCTTATTGGCTTTATCTGCTTCTTCGAGCCTAGGCCTACCCATCCTCTCTTTTTTATCCTCCGAGCTGAACGTGCGGTTAGCCCCGGTTCCTTTTAAGACCGAGTCTATGTCTAATTCCATATTTTTTGCCATAGTTTATCCTTTCAATTTCGTAAGTAGCGATTGATATTCGTCGAAGAATATCTGGTAGCTTCTTTGCGATAAAGCGTTTTCATTATAAAGCTCTGTAAACGATAGCCCGGTATTAATAGCGTTATTTACTATTTTGGAGTTCTTAAAATAAAACATCGGGATATTTTGAAATCTGTTCTTTAGGTTAGAATTTAGAAACTCTAACTCCTTGTCGTCCTTGTAGTTTGTAGCTATTACCACGATATTTGGATTGATGTGCGAGATCTCCTCGATAGTTTCAACCGTTCTCAATACGGCGTTATAAGAAGGCGTGCAAGGCACTATGATAGCTTTGCAACCCTTTAAAATATCCAGGACGCCTCCTGCGACGAATCCTCCAAAATCATAAACGCAATCGTCTATGCTTTGGACTTTATCTAAAATTTTAGCCTTTTTGGGATAAATGTTCTCTATACACGATTTATCGTTTGATTGCAAGAAGTATCCTAAATCCTTTGCTATACTAAAAGCAAACGGCGTCTTTCCTACGCCGCCCTTCTTGTTGATCACGGCTATTTTCATTTTTTGTCCTTATAAATCATAAGATATTTTACTTTAACATATTCTAAAGTAAATTGATGTATTCTAAAATAAAATATCTTACAATATTCTTAATTATATTAAAATACCGTATTTTATAATACTAAAGTCTAAATTTCGCCTCTTTCTTTTTTGTCTCTATCGTCCCTCGAGTACCCCTTACCCGATCTACTTTGCTGCAACGTCGGAGCAATATTTACATCAGTCGAACTTTTTAACCTATGTGCCGCGCTGCCGTCTATGGTTTTAAATTGCGATTTGCTAAATTTGACTAAGGGCTCGAGTTTCTTTTCCGCGCGATCTAGGATAGAAGCGTCCCATTTCTTTTTAAAGGCCGTCTTTTCCACCACTATTTGATCATACACGCTTTGGCCAAGCTCGTTCGTCCTCTTAACTCTTTTTCTAAATTTGACCTTTACCTCTTCTTCGCCAGTGATCGCAAACCTGACGAATTCCCCCGTATGGATATTATTTTCTTTGATAACTCTTTGTAGATCCTTACTCCAGATATTTACCAGCTTCCCGGAGCCGGTTTTGTATTGGACGTAATAGCTTTTTTCGCCGTTTTCATCAAATTTGTAATTGGCCTGGCCAAAAGATATTACTTCATAATAGTGGGGTTTTGTCTCGCGCTCTCCTATCTTTCGTTTAATGGTAGCCGTGGCCTCTATACCCAGGTTATTTAACTCGAGCGCAAAGCTTTTTCGTAGATCGGCCAAGTCTTTTTTATTTGGGTTGATCCTCTCTCCAAAGTTATTACTCATTTTTAAACACACGTGGCAATGCGGGTTATCCGTATCGTTATGGACGGCTATAACAAAATAGTTGTCCGGGTATTTTTTCTTGATGACCTGAATTGCGGCCTTTTTGATTTTAGCACCGGGAGCAAGCTTGTGATCCTTCATAGAAAACACCAAATTTAAAGTTTCTCTCTTTTCCTTTAAAGATAAGGACTTTATTTCGGACGTCTTTGGAATTTGGATAAAGCTATTAAAGCTTTCGCCCATATCTTTTAATTTATCTTTACCTAAAAAAATCTCTTCGTCGCTTGATTCCACTTCAAGATTTCCATTCCTAGATATATATTTCAGATGAGCTTTTAATTTTTCAAAATTTGTAGAAGATCCGGTTATTTTTACGACAACTTCCGTATTTTTCCGCGCCGATGGTACATAAGATCTTTTGGCGCTTTTTAATCTATATGCGCCTGAGCTATTTTGTTTTTGGCTTGTTTGAATGAATACTTTCTTGGCAAACCACTCACCTTCTTTGCTAATCTTAACTTTTGGCATTTACACTCTCCTATCCAGGCGAGTTTTATACTCGGTGATTATGCCGTTCACCTTCTTGATTTGTAAATTTATATCATTTAGAACATCCGACATTTTTTCTAAATCTATATTAAATTTTACTCCTAGTCTCTCTTTCAATATAGCTACTAAAGAGTTTATGTTTCTACCTAGTTTATTAATATCCACTAAAGCAGAGGCTAGTTCTTTCATCTCGATATTGTTATAAAATTTATCGTTATATATAGTATTTTTTATCCTCCATCTAGTCTCTTTTGTTACAGAGGTAAAGCCATGAGACTTTGCGCTATTTTGCAAAAATGAATATTCTTCTTCAGTCAAATTTATTCTGATCTCTCTTGAAAATACCGGACTATGTTCGCTTACTTGTTCTATGTCATTTTTTTCCATAAAAGAAATTATAATCTGATTTATTATCTCGTTCATAGACACCTTGTTATCTTTTTTAATTTTTTCTAAAAAAGTATAGGCATCTTCATCTATCTTTATAAGTTTTGCGACTCTAGTTCGGCGATGATCTAAGGTCATTTTTTTATCGTTCATTGTTTACTTCCTTGTGAGCCTCGCAGAGAATTTGCGTTTTATGCCGATAAAAATATATATTTTTTCGGCGTAAAACGCTATCCTGCATTAAAACAAATATCTTATGATGTGATTATAGCAATATTTTCTGAGACTGTGATAAAATTTTATTGGATATAGACTTGGTCTATTATTGTAAATTTTAGAACATTGGGGTATAATCTCATATGTATTATTTAATATCTGTAAAGGAGTCGTTATGGCTGAAAACAATAATAGCACTAAAAAACGTAAGGTAGTAGATATTGATGAAAATATCAAAATTTTACAAGAAAAAATCAATAGACTGAAAGACAGAAAAAAGAACCAAAGCAAAAAGAATATTGATAGGATGGGGGCTTTACTGGCTCAGGCTATCGGCAAAAACGATCAACTGCTTGCCGAGTTACTAGAGTTACTTGAGAAATATAAAGAAAATGAGATTATTGAAACAATAAAAAGTATTCTTGATATAGAATAATTCAAAATTATTAAAGAGAGCATCATTGAACAATTTTGTAAAAAGCATAGAAAATTTGATATCGGCAAAAAGACTAGAGTCATATAATAATAGCGTAGAAGAGCATTCTAAAAATCTTGAGCTTATTTCAAAGCTTACGCCCGATATAGCGATGATAGAAATATCTATAAGGAATATTGTCGATTTTTATATTACTCAAAAATACGGCACCGATTGGATAGCGAACTCTAGTAATGAGAAGATCATATCTGAAAGAGAAAATATAAGCAGTAGATTAAAACAAGGGGCGCCACTCACCCATGAACAATATTTATCAAATTTTAGCTTTGGAAAAGTTATATACTTAGCAAAAGAAAATCATTTACAAACGTATATATTTGAAAATTTACATGAGTTGGATTTTAAAGCTTTTAGCAGTAGTAATAGAAATTTTTTCTTTTTTAATGATAGAAGAAATGATTTTTCTGATATAGACAAAGCTGATATTTTGTTAAGCCTACTTCTTACTATTCGCAATCGATGCTATCATTGGGAAAATATACTAAAAGTAAGATCTACCAATAATCAAGAATATCCAAGGATAACCCACAGGCTTAATAATACGAATGTAGGTATTATGCCAAGAGAATTAAATAAATTTCTATCTGATGTGTTATACAAGTTCATTGGAATAGTTTAGAGGGATATAGTATATCCCTCAAGGCGTCTAGTCCGCCCCTCGAAGTATGAATAAATTCTAGCAAAAAAAACTTAAATAAATATTATGCTAATTCTTTCTCTAATATTATATAGTATAGATCTTGATTTGGAAACTCACTTACTTTGCCGTTATCTTGATATCCTAATTTTTTAAAAAGCGTTATGGCTGCCTTTGAATGTTTTCTTTCGCATCTAACATATATTTTGTCAGCACTTTGTTGCTTAAAAATTTCTTCTGATCGCAATATTACTTCTGTTCCAATACCAAGCTTTCTATAAGGCTCCAGTATATACAAAAGATTGATTTCCCATCCTGAAAAGATTTTTCTTGCCTTGCTTTCAAATATATTGTTATTTTTTCCGATATACAAGAACCCCATCTTTTTATTTACCGATTGAATTGTTGCCAAAAATGATCCATTGTATTGATTTGCAACTATTCTTTTGATGTCGCATTTGGTAATTTCTCTAAAATGTTTTTCAAGGCTTCCAATTTTTATACATTCTGCTATAAAATCTAAGTCATCTATTGCTGCTGGTTTCAAAAATATTTCTGTTTGTTGTTTATTTTTTATCTTTAAAAATAAATTTTTAATCCATTGTAGCATTTTTCAGTCTTTTAAGTTTTTTCTATAAAAAGGCGAGAATTTTAGCATAATCTTAAGCCGGAATAACCAATTTAAGGTTTCTAAACTTAAAATAATTTATTTTAAATTGACCAAATACTGGAAAATAGGCTCTTTGCTAATTATTGTATTGAAAAGCGAGATTTTCATTACATATAGATATGTGCCTGTAAACACTATTTAAGAATTTATAGGCATCTAAGTCTAGTCAGTTTGTTTACTCCATGCACCCGAAGTATATTTATTAAGCTCCTACTTATAGCTTCAGCATCTTTTAAGTTCCTTATGGGTATAATTCAGTCTTAGTTTAAATTAAAAACCATAAATGAAAACGCCTTTTTAAAGAAAAAAATATTTGGCTAACAAACTAGTCATTGTTATTAGTGCTATAATAACTTTTGGCTCTATGTTTATTCTTAGTTTCATATATTTTTCTCCTCTCTCCGACTAGACTTAGTGCGTGCGAAGGAGTAACAATCTATTTTACCACAATATTTATTAATATAACCTTAAGAGTTTTTTACTATTGGTTATTAACCGCACACGATAAGCTTTATTCCTGCGTATAAATCCACAAAATCTTATAAAATATGTTATAATATATAAAAATTGAAAATTCTTATCATCTTTTCAAAAGGAGAAAATATGTTAAAATTTACAAAAGTTGCGCTTTTGGGCGCGGTGTTAACAGTCGGATTAAGCGCAAGCGATTTTCTAGCCAAAGCTACCAATGGAGCAGTAAGCGACATGTCGGTCGGCGTTAAGCAATTGGCGATCGACGATATGGAGAAGGTTGTGGGAGGACTAAGGTTTAGCGATATCAAGGATATCTCTTCAAAGGAAGCAGGAGTATTTGCTAAGCTTGAGAATGGTAAAGATAGTGATTATATAGTATCACAATTTGAGCAAGGATTAGGGGCTTACAATATACCGGGCTACAATCTGGCTTATACGGTTAGAAGAGACATAAAGGTTACTAGATATGGACGTTACCCTATATTTAGTTATAGCGCAGCAGCTTATAATGAAAAAAGTGATACATTCCATAAAATCTCTAGTAGTTTTGTTTTAAATAACAATGCGGTTGTTAGGCAGCTTAGAGATAATTTTAAAAGTAGATTAGAATCACATTTGGGCGGTTGGTAATAATTTATATTCGTCCGCTATATAGCGGACGAATATTTTTCAAAGGATTTGAAATGATAAATAGTATAAATGGATTTGATGCAACCAGGATCGATATCAGTCACAATAGAAGCAACAACTCTCAGTCTAGCAGAATAGAACAAAAAGACAATAAAGAAGACGTAAAAAGACAAATTCAGATATATCAAAGCAGACCTATCAAGGAACTTGCGGACGAAGTTATCAAGGTGGACGAGAGCGAGGAAGGCTGGATAACTAAAGCCATAAACCAAATCGATGACATATTGTCTAAGAAATATACGCCTGAGCAGATAAAAACCCTGCGAGCCAAAGATCCCGAAACCATGGAAGAAGCTGTAGAAGGCATGCTGGCGAGGTATTCTAGGTTATTACAATCCGATTCGATAGACGGCAAACCGACTATTTGGGGCAAGCTTTTGGGGCTGGGCACCAAAGAGGAACGAGAGGAATTAATCGCTTTTAAAGACTCTTTACCAGAAGGAGCTACGATGAGCAGCGTCGGAGCTGCTTTACTGCAAAGAACCGATATCAGTATAGAAGAATTTAAAAAGCTCTATGCGGAAGACATCGAAAAAACTACGAAAGCCCACAAGGAAGCTGTGGCAAAAATCAATCAAGAGATGAGAGAATACAACGAAAATTTAGCTAAGCAAAGAGCAGAAACTAAATTTAAACCCATCCAAGCCACTAGTAAAAGCAAAACATACATAGATAAAGACATCAGGCGAGAATTCTTTGAAAATTTCCTGAAAGCCGAACGAGAAAAAGGAACGGATATTTGGAGTATTTTACAAAAACTCAATAAAATAAATAAGGTCAATATTAGCGCATAAATAATATAATACGCTAACCTCTCACATCAAAGGAACCAAATTTGAAAAAGTCTGTTTTATTATTATCATTGGCTAGTATTGCTGCTCTAGCTTCCGATCCTATAACCATAGATAGCTTATTTAAGAAACAGCTAGGTCTTAGAAGCGTTACTAGCTTATCTTTGCTTAGTAGTGGCAACCCAAATACCTATACGAGCTACCCGGATATTTTGATAAATGGCGACCCGGCTGTTTGGAGCGATACTAAACAACTTACTTTAAACCAAACGCTGATGTATGCTCTAACATCCAAATTAGATTTAATCACCGCATTTAGCGGAAGCTATCAAAGAAACGAATACGTGGATTATTTCACGCTAGATCCAAAAAGTAGAAGCAAGGCATCGTTTGATTCTTTTTGGCTAGGGTTAAACTATAGAGCCGATAGCATAAACGAGCTCGTCCCTACGATAACATTTCAAACAGCAATCATTCAAAGAGAAACAGCCGTGGGCAAGAGTCAAAATTTCTACTTTAAATCATATTCCTTAAAAGGGACTTTGCGCGGATATTCTGATCCGGTAGTTTACTCTATATATAGCGGCATCGGATATAATCAGCCTAGAAACTTTAAATTTGCCAAAATTCAGCACGGACATAGTCTTTATTTTGGCGGAGATTTAAGCATAATTTTAAGCCCTAAAATTACCCTCGACTTGGGCATAGAACAAAGATTTCAAACGGCCAGTAAAGTCAACGGCAGAAAAACCAATAATATAAGGTCTATACCCACTTATAACGTAGGTTCTACTTATAGTATAAACGATGACACTTCGATAACTTTTTCGGCAACATTAGGGGGTTCGAGTGCGGCTCCAGATAGCATATTCGGCATAAGTCTTTGGAAAAAATTCTAAATTCAGCTATTGCCTTTTTACTATTACAACTACCGCTAAATGCGGAATTTGCTGTAAGATCGTACTATGAAATTAGGGGAGAGGGGCTTATCAGGCAAAGCTATGAAGAGTCTTGCGGTGCAGCCTCTATCGCCACTCTAATCAACAATCTCGACTTTAAAAATATATCTGAAAAAGATACATTGGAGCAGATGAAGGAAAATAATAAGGATTTAAATACCGATATGGTAAGCTTTAAACAACTTCAAGATGCTGCAGCAAAACTAGGGTATGAATCAAAAGGTTATCAAATTAGCCGTGAGCTGCTAAATAAACTAAATATTCCGGTTCTCGTAAAGATAGAAAACGATCCGCGATATCCTCATTTTGTCGTAGTTATAAATCATCCAGGTGATTTTATAACAGTTTTAGACCCAAGCTTTGGAAAGTATATCAGCAGTAAAAATGAATTTTATAGCGTATGGGATAAAAACAACCAGGGCGGCTATGCGCTAATTCTTGCTCCCAACAATGATTTTCAGAGAATATACGATATCGAGCTTCCAAGCATAAATTTGCTCGAGAAATAATCAGTAGCTTAATGAGAGTGTTTTAAAAATTAAATATTTAAAAAAATAAAATACACAATAAACTCAAAACTATGTTATAATCATTTCAAATATTCCAAAACAAGGAGAGCATTATGAAGTTCTTTAAAGTTGCACTTTTGAGTGTTATGTTGTCATTAGGTCTTAGTGCCAGCGATTTTCTATCAAAGGCAACAAATGGTGTTCTAAGCGAAGACTTAGCTGGAGTCAAACAACTAAATAGCAATGAAATGCTAGAAGTGTTGGGCGGATATGCGTTTGATAGAGCAAGTCTTTTTGATAACTACGGCGGTAGCCCGGCAACTAGAAGTTATGCTTTTGTGGTTATAAATAACCCCGTTGATAGAGATGCGGGTGCTGTAGCAGATGAATTTAGACTAGGTGCGAACGAGTTATTGGTAGCAAAAGCTAGATATGACTACAATCTAAGAAAGTTTCAAGGCTATCTTCAGGTCTATAACTTTAGAACCAATCAAAAGGTTCGTGAATATCTTTTAGATTCAAAGGGTCAAAGAGTTTTGGATGATTTTAGAACTCAGATCTTAGGGCAATAATAAATCTGGAATAAATATTGCTTGCTCCTTATTATAATTCAATAAGGAGCAAGCGATGAATGAAGTCTCTTTACAAAAACAATATGATTCCGTAATATCTACCTCAAAAGAGTTAAAGGCCAAAAAAGAGGCTGGAGGGACAGCCTTTGGAGCTCAAATTTTAGCCCAAAGCTATGATTTAGAGCTAATGACGCAAGCCAGTATGGTATCGCAAGCTACCGCTAGAGTAACGAGTGCCGGAACAAGCGGGTTTAACGACAGCAATATATTAAATTCTAATCTGCAATCAAACATAAATCAAGTTAAGTATTCGCCCAATACATACGGATATAGCATCGATAGCCAAGGTTTTATGGGTGCGGACTTTAACAAAGCTGCCGGACTTCCGGAGGATTTTAAAATACACAAAAGCACTCTTGATGAAATTTACGATTTTAACGAAAGAAGCTATATTCACAAGCCGGCATATACTGTTAAAACTTTTGAAAATATCGATATGGCCGATACCATAAAACAATACTACAAGGTATTTCAAAGCGTAGTGGGTTCAAACGACAAGCAAACATATACGAGCGAAGATCTAAATAGACTGCCTAAAGGCTTTAGTATCAGCGGTAACGACGCCGCTGAAAATGGAAACTATTTGCCGGATGTAAGCAGCTACAAAGTTACTAACGTCTACAAAACGGGTGACCAATTTGATGAAGCAAAAGCTTTGGAGCGCGAACTAAGTATGCTTACTCCGCCTCGCTACACTTATAGGCTAAATCTTAGCTCTAGCGAAATCGGACGCGATAACGGAGGCGGACTTAAATTTAACCCCGATATGTCTATGTATAAAACAGATGGCGGCTATACCAAAGAAGGCGTATTTGTAGGATTTTTAAAGAATTTTAAACCAAAAGCTAGCGATAGCGGGGAAACCGAGCTTACCGATCAGATAAAAACCTACTCAATACTCAATATAGAACAAGGGAAAAAGGATATAGACTTCATAAAAAGAGTAAATAGCGGAAACGATATGGCCAGGGACAAAATTATGCAAGAAGAAATGACAATAGCTGAGCTCTTGAGATATAGGCCGGGCAAGACAAACCAAATTTTAAGCGATAAAGACAGAGAGGAATATGTTAAGACCATAAAAGAGAGAGTAAACGCTCTTACGTCGATGACATCAGTTTAGACAGCAGGATACACTTCTGTGTATATTTTTTATGCTTACGTAATATCTTGATTTTATAAAACAAATATGCTATAATACAATTTATATTATTCAACTAGAGTTAAACTATATTCCTATAACTCTAGTTGTCCAACATAAAGGAAAATTTATGTTTACTCTACATAACCAAACTGCAATTTTTGTTGATTTTGAAAATCTAAGGCTAGGAGTATTTGAAAAAGCTGCTAGGAAAAAAAGATTATACTTTGATTATACATCCAATCCAAAACAAATAGTTGATTTTTGTAATGCTTGCGTTTTTAACGATTTTGTTGAAGATAGATTGCAAGAATTATATAGAATATTTTTCTATACAGCAAAGCCACTGGAAGACCATATAAAAAGAACGGAGATATTAAATTTTCTTAATGTCTTGGAAAGCTTAGATCACACAGCATTGAGATTGGGAAAACTTGTTAGAAGAGGAAATGAAATAGTTCAAAAACAAGTAGATATGCTACTTGGTATTGATATGGCAGAGATGGCAATCAAACATTTTGTCCAAAGGGTGGTTTTGATTGGTTATGACTCAGACATGTCCCCTGCTTTAAAATTGGCAAGAACCAATGGAATACAAACAGAGATTATTGCTTTTGACGACTTAGATCAAAACATAGAATCAAGCCTAACCAAGCACTGCGATTTTGTTAAAAGAGTTAACTTAGAAAAAATATATAAACAAGTTGGCATAATATCATAACACTTGCTTGCCTAGTTTTCAAATTTTGTAACTAGTTTTTTATATAATTAAACTTTTCTTATAAATATTATAATATAATTTTCTTTTTTATAATTATATATACCAAAATAAGTATAGCCTAGTTTCTTAAATAGCGCTATTGCGTCTTTAGAATGAGTTTTTTCGCACCTAACATATAACTAACCGGTAGAGCTTGCCCTTAGCTCATGTTAGAAAATTATGAGCTTAAGAAAAAGCTAGGCAAGATATATGAGGCTAACGAGATCTTGGCCTCGCTGAAAGCTGGAAAACCGTTATAGACCTGGCTATAGACAAGGTTCTAATAAAAATAAAAAAAAGGAAAAATTTAATGGAAGAACCAAATCCCGAAGTAATTAACTCCCTTATGAGCATAATGGAAACACTTTCGTATATATCGATTGTTTTTGCGCTTATCTTTTTATTCTACTTTGTTAGGGGCGAAATTTTAGGACGAAAGTTAGAGAGACAACAAATTATACATGCCTTACTGTATTTAGCGATAGGGCTTTTCCTAAATTTGTTAATCTCTTTTCTTTTTGGAATAAATTTTGCGGGCTTATATGCCAATGCCGGGGTTTTTGCTTTTGCCATTTTGTTCGCGAGCGTCAAAGCTATCATTAAAAAAGAGTATAAAACATTTGGCAAAATTCCGTTTGATAGATGGTTTGGTATCGCTTTTACATTGATGCTTGCGCTAAACTGCGCATTAATTTATACTACTATTTATAAACTACACATAGGGCTAGCGGATACTATAGTTGACATCCAAAGTTACGGTTTTTTATGCTTGATACTAGGCTCTCTAGCAGTAATGATACTAGAAAAAGTATTTAAAAATATAAAGATCAAGTCTTTCTTAAGATGGTTACAGATTCCTATCACAAGCCTAGCTTTTGCAAGCGTTGCCATAAGTGCATTCTTTACCTTTACTTTTTATACGGTACCGGCGATGGATACTTTGTCTCACGTCTATTCTCCGTTTAGTAGATTTGTAAAACTTGGAAAAACAGAAATCAACACTAGAGCATTTGGAAAAGATGAAATCTCATTTTTGGAAAATGAAGTAAATTCTGGTAAAGACTCAAAAGAGATCGAGCGCGAATTTCTAAAAAGGTATACGACTTTTTACGAAAATAACGCCGAATAATTTTGAAGTTAATTATGATATAGAATGTTTTTATATTATAAATAGTAATATTTATATATTATATAAACTTTTATATCATAAAATAACGTTATTTAATATAAAGTAATTTATTTAGTAATATCTAACTCTTTATTATTCTCCCTTATTTTCTCACCCTTTTTAACGAGTTTTTCATTGTTATCTTTTGTAGTTTTAGCCAAAATTTGAAGAATATTTTTTATATCTTTTTGTAACATCGACTCTTGGTCTTTTTGGTTTATGGCCGATTTCATAGTGGCTATAAAAGAACTTACAAATTGCGATGTTTCCTCGCCGGCGGTTTGTGATATGGTTTCGATTGTCTTTAGGCTTCCGGCCAACACCTTATCAAAAGTGCTTTCTCGCTCCGGGTTTTTAAATTTTTCAATGCCTCCGTCTCCAAATTTCTCAATTATCGCTTGATACTCTTCTTTTTCTTGCTGCGTCGGCCTATTTCTTGATATATCCTTGCTCGTCAAGTCGATCAAGCAATCTAATTGCTTTGAAAAGTTATTTTCGCCCATGGGAATTTCAAGATCATACGTGCCGCTTTGCATTTTTAATTCGACATCTATTCTGTCTTTTGGAAATTTCATATCTTGCTTATTTTTAAAATTTAACATTTTATCGACGACGCTTAGTGATTGTATAAGAGCTCTAGCTTCTTCGCCCCTATAGGCTTCATTGGTCTTAAAAAGCGTTTTAAGCTCGTCTCTGATGTTATCGATAGATTTAACAGTTATCTCAAAGTCTTGTTGCACGTCTAGCCCTTATGATGAATTTGCATTTCAAAGCATATGCGATCTTTTTTATGCCTTTTTGTCTGCGTAGTATTCGGTTTGACCACTAGCAGCGACTATAATACCGTGTTTTTGCCTGATTTCGTCAAATATTTTGAGTTTCGAATAGTCTTTGTTCTGTTCTAAAATTTCCATATTTTCTCCTTTTTACCGATGATATTTTACCAAATTTGATTTATTTGTCTAAAATCAGGCTTTAATGAGGGGCTTTAATACAAATTTTTTTAATAAAAATTAAGTTGTTTGATTTTTAGGATTCTTATTAAATTTAAATTCTTATAAATTTAGGGGGTGTGAATAACTGAGTTTTTCACATGCGTTTTGGTCCGAGTGGAGCGGTTTAAAAATGAGTTATTCACTTAAATTTTTTTCTTAGCTTTTTAGGGAGATAAACTTTAAATTTCTTAGCTTTTTAGGGAGATAAACTTT
>CAURQE010000019.1:0-39477 GCA_963527315.1 uncultured Campylobacter sp. | reverse complement strand
ATTTTTACTAGCGGCTACTTGCGTAAACCGCGTGAGGATGGGGCTGGGGGAGTAGGGGTAAACCATAAAATCCAAAATAATCCTGCCGCAAGGATGCCGAATTTAGAGTAGTTTGCCGCCGCAATTAAATTTGATATAATTTCAAGATCATTTATTTTAGCTAGAGGCGTTGCGGATGGCGCAAAAAGGCAAATGGAGCCAAAGTAGCGATTTAATGAGCGTAAGACTAAAACTGCGCTAGTCGCCAAATTTAACGCGCAAACAAGGCAAATTTAACAAAAAGGACGAAAGATGAAAGAGTTTTTAGCGGCCGCGCTTGATTTTATCCTTTGCCGCATCACGATATTTATCACGGGCGTACGGCCGCCGCAGGAGCTTTTAAGCATCGGCGATGGTTCTAAAATTTACTATGCAAACCACGCTAGCCACGGCGATTTTTTGCTGATTTTCGTCTCGCTGCCTTACCGCGCGAGAAAGCTCGTGCGCCCCGTCGCGGCGGCGGAGTACTGGGAGAGCGGGCCGGTGCGTAGGTTTCTTGCTAAAAATGTGTTTAACATGGTTCTAATCAGCCGCCATAAAGATCCGCTAGAGGCGCTAGCGCAAATGAGCGAGGCGCTACAGACGCACTCTCTCATCATCTTTCCGGAAGGCACGCGCAAGACGGACGACGATCTAGCGCTACAGCCGTTTAAAAGCGGGATATTTCGCCTGGCGCAGCAGTGTCCCGCCGTCTCGTTCGTGCCCGTATGGATCAAAAACGCGCGAAACGTCCTGCCTAAGGGCTTTTTCGTGCCTATTCCGCTGCTTTGCGAGCTGATAGTGGGCGAGGAGATAACCTACGGCGGCGAGGGAAAGGGCGAGTTTTTGCAAAAGGCGCAAGATGCGCTGCTAGCGATAAGCGATACGCAAAATGATAGAACGAAAGCATAGCGCGGCGGCTTTGGCGAGAGCGGTAAATTTAAGCCCCGTAAATCCGTCAAACGAAAAAGGAAAATTTACGACCGATTTTTACGGCAAATTTAACGGCGAGCCTTTGAGAGCGGCGGCCGAAAACGTCAAATTTGAGCGCGAAGCACGGGCTAAAACGCTCGCCTCGCCGCAAATCAAATTTGACCCAAACACAAATTTAAACCGCGTAAAAAATTTAACCAATCAAGCCGTCCGCAGGGCAAACCAAACGCGCGTAAATTTGACTCGCTCGGAGCGCTCCGAAACAGACGTCAAATTTAGCTTCAAATTTAACCAAAAGGCACTAAAATGAACCCGCAAAATCATATCTTAAATCTATTTTTAGGACTCATCGCGGTGCTAGTCGTCTCTAGCGTCGTTGCCTTTACCCTAAAGGCAAAATTCGGCGCCGAGAACAAAACCGTCTCAAATTTGACCTCGCGTATAAACGCCTGGTGGGCGATGATTTTGGTGATTTTTGCATTTACGTACATGGGCAAAAACGCCGTGATATTTTTGTTTTTGCTCGTATCTTTTGCCGCTTTGCGCGAGTTTTTGTCGCTCATCTACATCCGCAGAGGCGATCACATCGCGCTCGTGGCGTGCTTTTACGTGATTTTGCCAGCACAGTATATATTTATATATGCTGATTGGTACGCGATGGCGATGATATTTATCCCGGTTTACGGATTTTTGTTTTTGCCGATTTTGGCCGCTATTTGCGGCGACGCGGCATATTTTTTAGAGCGCTCGACGAAGATCCAGTGGGCGCTGATGATCTGCGTCTTTTGTATCTCGCATATCCCTGCACTTCTTTTGCTGGATCTTAAGCGAGGTAGCGGCATGGAGCTGATGCTGTTTTTGATCCTGGTCGTGCAATCTAGCGACGTGCTGCAGTACATCTGGGGCAAGCTTTTTGGTAAGCGCAAGATCGCCCCTAGCATCAGCCCGTCTAAAACAGTGGTCGGCTTTGCGGGCGGGGTTCTTAGCGCTAGCGCGCTGGCCGCGTGTCTGCATCATCTCACGCCTTTTGGCGCGGTAGGGGCGTTTTTCATCGGGCTTGCCGTTTGTATGATGGGCTTTTTAGGAGGGCTTGTTATGTCTGCGATCAAGCGCGATCTGGGCGTCAAGGACTGGGGTTATATGATCAGCGGGCACGGCGGGATGCTTGACCGTATGGACTCGCTGTGCTTTGCGGCGCCGATATTTTTTCACATAGTTAGATATTTTTACGCGTGAGGTTTTTATGAAAATTGGTAGCAAAATTTTACTTTTAGCGCTAACGGCAAATTTTGCCTTTGCTTTTTCGGCCGAAAAGCTCGTACAAGATGCTAGAGTGCAGGTCGGGCAGACGCTGTTTTACGATCCTTCGTACGAGAGGCTAGCCTATCCGATGGGCGACGTGGATATGATGAAGGGCGTTTGCACCGACGTCGTAGTTAGGGCGCTGCGCGGACAGGATATCGATCTGCAGCGGCTCATCCACGAGGACATGAGCGCAAATTTTAGCGCCTATCCAAAAAATTGGGGCGCGAAAAAGACTGACAAAAACATCGATCATCGCCGCGTGCCAAACATCGCGACCTATCTAAAACGCAAAGGCTACGAGGCGAAGGGCGAGTTTAAGGCAGGCGATATCGTGACGTGGCGGCTGGATAACGGCAGACCGCATATCGGTATAGTTTCGGATAAATTTGCCGCCGACAAAACCCCGCTCGTGATCCATAACATCGGGCTTGGCGCGCAGGAGGAGGATGTGCTAAACGAGTACGAGATAACGGGGCATTTTAGGATAAAATAAGCGTAAAAACCGATAAATTTAAGTAAGAAAGGCAAAAAATGGAGTTTAAAGAGAGCTATTTTATAACGAGCGACGGGGCGAGGATATTTTACAGATACCGCCTGGCCGCGGACGTGGAGTGCGAAAACCCGGGCGCAGACGAAGTAAATTTGAGCGAGGTCGGTAAATTTGATGGGTCAAATTTAAGCGCCGAGCTCGCAAACGAAACGTCAAATTCGGCTAGCGAGCAAGCAGGCGGCGCGGATAAAAATGCGGAGCCGGATTTTGGCGGCGAGGGTAAATTTGAGGGGCAAAATTTATCAAACGGTGACGAAAACTCGGACTCAAATTTAAGCGAAGCTAGTAAATGCAGCGCGTCAAATTTGAGCGAAAACGCCGAGCAAAATCTCAAATTTAAAGCCGCGCCAAACGCCAAAGCCGTAGCGATATTTCACCGCGGGCACGAGCACTCGGGCAGGACGATGCACGTAGCGGACGGCTTGGCGGATGAGAGTTTTAGCTATTTTGCGTGGGATCAGCGCGGACACGGCAGGAGCGAGGGCGAGCGGGGCGACGCGCCAAGTATCGGCCGCCTCATCGCCGACGTGGACGAGTTTGTGGCGCATATCGAGCAGAGATTTGGCTTTGAGACGCAAAATCTAGCCGTGATAGCCCAGAGCGTGGGCGCCGTGCTGGTCTCGGCGTGGCTGCACGACTACGCTCCGCGCGTTCGCTGTGCGGTGCTGGCAAGTCCCGCGTTTAGCGTGAAGCTTTACGTACCGTTTGCCAGAGCCGGGCTAAAGGCGCTCTACTGCGCTCGCGGAAATTTTTTCGTAAACAGCTACGTCAAGGCGCACTATCTTACTCACGACAAGGAGCGTCAGGCCAGCTACGATGCCGACTCGCTCATCACTCGCGCGATCTCGGTGCGCATACTGCTAGGACTTTACGAAGCGGCACAGCGCGTAGTTTCGGACGCCGCCGCGATCACGACGCCTACGCTGCTGCTGGTCTCGGGCGATGATTGGGTCGTGGAGCACGCCCCGCAGCACGAGTTTTACAATGCTCTTGGCGCGCGGGTAAAAAGGCGCGAGATTTTAGATGGATTTTACCACGATACGCTGGGCGAGAGCGAGCGGGAGAGGGCGTTTGAGATCGTGCGCGAGTTCGTCGGCGAGAGGTTTAGCGCGCCTTTTAGCGAGGTGGACTGCACGCATGCGGACGAATACGGCTTTAGCCGCGAGGAGGCCGATAGGCTAGCTACGCCGCTGCCAAGATTTAGCCCGAAAAATTTGCGATTTAAATTTCAGCGGATATTTATGCAGGCGGTTTCGCCGTGGGTCGGCGGGCTAAAGATCGGCGAAAATACCGGCTACGATAGCGGCAGTACGCTTGACTACGTCTACCGAAACGAACCGCAAGGGGCGAATAAATTTTTTAAATTTATCGACAAATTTTACCTAAACGCCATCGGCTGGCGCGGTATCAGAGAGCGCAAACGAAATATCAAACTAGCCATCGACCAAGCCGTCGCAAAGCTGCAGGAGCGAGGCGAGCCGCTACGACTGCTAGACATCGCCTCGGGACACGGCAGATATATACTAGACGCCGCGCAGGGGCATAAATTTGAGCGCATAACGCTGCGCGACTACAGTGACATAAACGTAAAAGCCGGCAGCGAAATGATAAAGGAGCGCGGGCTGCAGGACGTCGCGAGCTTTACGCAGGTAAACGCCTTTGACGCCGCTAGCTACGAGGGTCTGCAGGACGCATATACGCTAGGCGTCGTGTCGGGGCTGTTTGAGCTCTTTCCGGATAACTCGGTCGTACGCACCGCGCTACAAGGCTTTTCAAGTAGCGTAAAAAGCGGCGGCTACCTCATCTACACCAACCAGCCGTGGCACCCGCAGCTCGAGATGATCGCGCGCGCTCTATCCAGTCACAGGCAGGGTGCGGCATGGATCATGCGCCGCCGCAGCCAAGCGGAGATGGATCAGCTCGTGGCAAAGGCGGGATTTAAAAAGGTGCGCGAATGGATAGATGGGGATGGGATATTTAGCGTGAGTTTGGCTGTTAAAATTTAGCTTTTTGCGGCTCGTCTCGCGAGCGCTTTTTGTGGATTTTGTTAAAATTTGACTCGATAGGCTATGTGCCTTATCTTCGTCAAATTTTAACTTCAAAACCTCAAAAATCATCTCACGATACTTCGCCTTATCGTTTTACGCTCAAATTTAAAGTCAAATTTGTAAATTTAAGTTACCGAAACCCGCACCCTAAAAATGCAAATTTAAAATGTACGGCGCAACAGCGCCAGATAAAACTGCGCATAGCGCAGCAACCTCTCACGTCGTAGGGGTTGGGGGATCGTTAAGGGGGAAGGGAGCGACCTCTTAATTCAAGCCCCTCCCCCCTTAACAAAAAAGATTGACTTGCACAAAAAGTTTAATTTATAACTCTAAATTAGACTAATTCAAATTTGACACCTTAAAGATACGGGTCTCGGCGGCTAAAATTTACGCCAAGCGAGCGATATCAGCGATTAAGCCGTGAAAGCGCAAATCCGCTAAAATTTGATAGAATCAGCAAAAAAGGCAAAAATGAAAACAAAACAGTTTTTATCGCAGCTGGCCGCGCTAGTCGTCGTTGCGGCGATATTTTATGCCAGCTATGGTGCCACGAACGCCCTCGCGAGCGCTCGCGCGAACGTGCCGGAGATTTATTTCGCGTGGGAGCGTGCGGTGCCGTTTTGGGCGTGGAGCATCGTGCCGTATTGGTCGCTAAATTTGCTCTACGCGCTTGGATTTTTCCTATGCCGCGATGGCCGTGAGCTCGCGCGCTACGTCACGCAGCTGCTAGTCGCGCAGATGATCGCGACGCTATTTTTTATCATTTTTCCTCTGCAAATGTCGTGGGAGAAGCCCGCAGTTTCGGGCATTAGCGGCTTTTTGTTCTCGAGCCTCGCCGCCTTTGACCTTCCGTTTAATCAAGCTCCGTCGCTGCACATCATACTTTGCGTCGTGGTGGGCGCTTTTTACCTTCGCAAGGCGCGCGCGGTTTGGCTTAAGGCGGCTCTTGCGGTATGGTTTGCGCTCATCTGCCTTAGCGTGCTGACCACGTATCAGCACCATTTTATCGACATTCCGACGGGACTAGCCGCGGGCTGCTTCGTCCTACTCGTTCGTCCGATGGATGGCAAGCCGCTTAGGTTTGCCATGGCCGCGGAGGCTGCGCGCTATAAATGGGCGGCGCTATATCTGGGGCTTGCGTTTTTGACGCTTTTTGCGGCGATTTTGGGAGCTAAAATTTGGGGCGCGTGGATGCTGTGGTTATCTTGGGCGAGCCTTAGCTTCGCGCTGGTTGCTTGCGGTTACGCGTTTTTGGGCGCGGGAGTTTTTGCTAAAAACGGGCAAGGCCGTCACGCCGCCGCGGCTAAAGCTTTACTTTTCCCCTATCTTTGCGTCGCGCGGCTAAATGCGCTTTTTTGGCTACGCGGACGCCGGCTTTCAGACGAGATTTTGCCGGGGCTGTATCTGGGCTCGGTTAAGCAGGCGGGCAAATTTGACGCGGTGCTTGACTGCGCGGCCGAGTTTGAGCGGCCCGGCGGCGCGCAAATTTACGCGAGCGCGCCTATGCTAGATATGATAACGCCGAGCGCGGACGAGCTAAAACGCAGCGCGGACGAACTTGAACGGCTCGTGAAAATGGCTTTTAGCGGCGACGAAAATTTACCGCGAAAGGCGGAGCTGGGATCAAATTTTGGCGCCGAAGCGGGTTGTGCGCACGGGCGAGATTTTAAATTTCATGAGCAAGCGAGCTCGCGGGTAAATTTGCAAACGTGCGGCTCGGCAAACGAAAGCAAGATCGCCGGGGTTGGGCAAATTCTCACGGGTTCAAACGAACGAGCCGCCGAGCAAAACGATAAAAAGGTGCTGGTCTGCTGCGCGCTGGGCTACGGCAGGAGCGCGTCAGTGCTACTTGCTTGGCTGGTGATTTATGCGGGACTGGGCTTTGACGAGGCGCTAAATTTGCTAAAATCTCGCCGCGAAAAGATCGCGGTCGCTAGCTCGCTGCGTGAGCGGATAGAACAGATAGCCGTCCGCACCAGCTAAATTTGAAAGCGAAGTAAAGAAGCGGTAAATTTAAGCGCGAAATAGGCGCAGGCTAAATTTGATCAAGTCCGGTTTGAGGGATTAAATTTAAAAAATCTGTCGGCTGGAAACAAGCGGCATTGCAAAATTCTCGGCGAAAACGAACGAAAATTTAACTAAACGCCCAAAATAAGGAGAGAAAATGACGAATGCGGAGAAAAACGAAAAAGCGGCGCAAGGCGGGGAGCGCGAATGCCGTCAAGGAGCGGACGATAGAGTCTTGGCGCTGGTTACGGCTAGGTTTTTGGCGACGCATAGGCTGTTTTTCTTGTTAAATTTACTTCAGCTTGCCGTCTGTCTTACTATTTTTACGTATTTTGCCGTCATTGCGGGCTTTTTGACGGCTTTTGCGGCTCTATTTTATCTGCACGTTAGGCTGCACTTTGATACGTTGATTTTTAGAGATTTTGCGGAGTGGAGGCTTGATTGCGGCAAATTTGACGCGGCACTTGCGGAGCTAAATTTAGCTAGCAAGCCGCCCAAAATCCGCGATATGAAAAGTCGCTGCGCGGGAGCTTTGCAGCTATATAAATTAACGGCCGCGCTTAGTTTGGCGCTCGTTTTGGCGGCCTTAGCGATGCGTTATTTGGACTAAATTTACGGCGGCAAAATACTTTACGGACGGCTAGACGCAAGTTTGCAAACGACCGGGGGGGGGGTAAGGCCAAGACAAAATGCCGCCTCGCAAACGAAACTCTAAACGCAAAGGCTGCTTTGGGTTTAAATAAACTTCGCGTTAAGACGCGACTGTAAATTCGGATAAAAGCGCTCAAGCAAACGACGAATGCGCGCCCGAGTTTTGAGCGCCCCGCCAAAGAGAGTAAGGTAAAACAAAGCCGCGCCGATACGTTTTTTGGCAAATATGAGCGAGCCTAACGTCCTAAATTTAACCGCCCAGCAAACGCAAAACCAGGCAAGCGAGCAAAATTCGGCTATGGGCTGCGAAAATTTATAGCCTGATTTAAGCTAAAGTAAATTTACGCCAAAGCCGCGCGGTCGCCAAACTCCCAAAAAGCCGGTAAATTTAAGCTAAAACGAAAGCGTCATGCAGGCTGAATCCGCTTATTTGCTCCGATAAAAACGCGTCCAAAATATCGCGAGAGAAAAATAGCCCCATGCCGTTTATATGAAACGCCTTATCTTTCACCTTTTTCGATAGCGATATTTTTCTAGGAACGATTTGCGTCATTAAGTCGCCATATTCGTCTGGGGCGTTAATGCTTCTTACGATATCGATAAATTTTCCTTGCTCTTTATCGTAATCTTGATATACGAAAATAGACTCGGGAAAATTTACGATATTAACGCCGTATTTGGGGAAACTAACCGCGAAATATTTACCGCTCCAGCCGTCAATTTCGACGGGTACTTTTATCAGATTATTAATCTTAAAGGATTTGATGACGTCTGCTGCTTTTTGCGAAATCAAAAAATCCAAATCAAAAATACCCGAGTCGCAAGAAACGGTATCGGTCTGTTTTGCTCGTTTTAGCGCAAACGCTTTAATGCCTTCGTCTTTAAATGCGGATAAATTTAGCGGATTCGTAAAAACGTCCGCAAATTTGTCTTTGACGTCTTTAGAGGGAAAGGATTTGGCGTCTATAAACTCCGTCTGATATAGGCCGTTTCTAACGCCGATTACCGCCGGTTCGCAGCTGGTTCTTATTTCTTGCAGCAAGTCTATCCTTTGCTCGTTAAATTTACTAATATCGTAGGCGTCTTACCCGCCGATAAGCGCGTATTTACGGCTTCTAGGGCTAATAAAAATTTGCGTCTCAAATCGTTTGATGCTTTAGATAAATTTCTAACGTTTAATAAAAGGCATTCGTCATCGTTTAAAGAGTAGCGAGTCATAGGCTCTTCGTCCCCAAATGTTCTTAAATCAGATAAGCAATCTATCAAAGCGGCGAGATTTTTGCCGTAAAAGTCCGGAAAACCGAAAATTTCCGCCATTTTTAGGTGAAAATTTTTGTATTCTTCGTCTAAATTTTTAGAATAAATATCTAAAAATCTATATCTACGCTAATAAATTTCATCGTTAAATGCCTTTAAATTTATTTTAGCAAACAAGCCGTATCCACGCCTAAATAAAAAAAGAATTTTTCCGTAAATTCTAAACCGTTGATGTAAATTTCATCCTCTACGTTAAACAAATACGCATCCAGCCCGCCCAAATGCCTTAACTTTCTTTCCATCGTTTTTTTGTTTGCCGCAGACAAATCATCTAACTCTAGTTTTTCGTTTGCTTTTTGGATTTTTGTCTTTAAATCTTTTATAAATATATAATTAGAAAAGTGGGGCGGAACGATGTTTGATATATCGCAATTTATAAATTTAAAAAACGAGATTTTGCAGGCGGATAGGTTTAAATTTAACTCGTCAAGCTTGCCTAACCTTTGGTTGTCGCCGATAAACTGGACTTCGGATATTTTCCCGATAATCGTATTTTTTTGAAAATTATTTACTAAAAATTTTTGGTCGGTTATTTTGCATTTATCAAATAAACACGAGAAATATTTCGTCGATAAGTCGTCTAATCTCGTTCCGCGAAAATCGCAACCGATAAATTTGCAATTATCGTAAACCGCATTTACTTGTCCGACGCTACGGAAATCTACCTTTTGAAAAACGGTATTTTCAAAACTAACGTTTTTTCGTAGGCCTATTCTCGCATTTGAAAAATCGCACTGAATAAATTTCGCATCCCTAACCGACAAACCGTCAAAAATCGCTCCGCCCAGGTTCTCGCCGCATACCGAAATATCGCGCAATTCGTTATTTATAAAAAGATTTTTCATTTTGTATTTGCTTTGCGTGCGTAAAATTTCATAGCGGCGCTAAGCTTTGGCGGTAAATTCGTTTATAAACTGCAAAAACTAGACGCCGCCCGCGCAAAAACAATAACTCGTCTTTTCCTTTGCGCCGCCTTTTGCGGATATTTTTAGCCTCTTTAAACCGCCGCTAACGGGTCTTCGCCGAAGCTATTTGCCCCTACCGTGCCGCGTGTAGCAAACCATACGATTAAAATGATATGGCCGATGATCGGAATAAAAAAGAGCAGCACCCACCAGCCGCTTTTGTTTAGGTCGTGAAGCCTTCTGACGCAGACTGCAAGGTTGGGTAACAAAAGGGCTAAGCCCGCAAGGCTAAAGACGATCCCCGGTATTTCGTATATGGCCGATATACTTAGGTCTACGCAAAGGGCCAGCGCGCCTACTAATAGATTAAAGGCTACAAACCACCAGTACTCCGATCTAGGCGCTCTGCCGTCAAACTTTACGTAGCCGTTAAGGCAGCTTTTTACCGATTCGGCAAAGATCATATTTTATCCTTTTAAATAACTTAATCCGCTAAAATAGGCCTAGCATGCGATCAAAGCGCGCCTGAAAAGCTAAATTTAAAGAATTACCACTTCTGTTTTTAGCTCTATGCCGAATTTCTCCAAAACGCGCTCGCGAGCTAAATTTATGAGTCCGGTCACGTCCGCAAAGCTCGCGGCGTTAAAATTTACGATGAAATTTGCGTGTTGTTCGCTAAATTTTGCTCCGCCTATCGCGTAGCCCTTTAGCCCGACTTCCTCGATCAGTCTGCCCGCGTAGTCGCCCGGCGGATTTACAAAACAGCTGCCAAAGCTAGCGCCCTTTGGCTGATTTGCGCGTTTAGCGGCAAAATCCGCCGCAAGAGTCGCGTCAAATTCGCGCGAAATTTTAAACTCGGCGCCAAATATCGGCTCATCTATCCCGCTTTTGCGGTAGTTAAAGCTTATCCTCTCACGCTCTACCCAGCCGCGCGCTAGCCGCACGGCTAGCAGATCATCGCTGATGCTAACGCCGCAAAGCCCCGCGTTCATTTTTATTAGTCCGCCAAGCGTACCGGGGATATTTTGCAAAAACTCAAATCCGCCGATACCCTGCTTTTTGGCGAAGTTGTAAATTTTGCCCGACTTCGTCGCAGCTCCGATACTAAGCACGTCGCCGCTTAAGTTTATATAATCAAACGCACCGCCTAGCATCATCATCGCGGGCGGGTTTGGCGAGACTAGCAGGTTGTTCGCGCCGCCTATCATCACGCGCCCGGCAAATTCCGGCTTTAGCGCGTCCTCAATGCTTTCTAGCACCGCCACCTCGTGCACGCCGCCCACTCGCACCGAGCTAAATTTGGAAAAATCTATAAGCTGCGTCATTGCACGAAATTTGGGATAAACTCTATCATGCGCGTCGTGAAATCAACCATCATCGAGACCATCCACGGCATCAAAAATATAATCACGACGACGACTAAAATGATCTTTGGCACGAAGCTTAGCGTCATCTCGTTTATCTGCGTCGTAGCCTGAAATATACTTATGATAAGGCCCGCCGATAGGCCCGCGAGCAGCATCGGAAAGCTTAGATAAAGCGCGATCTTAAAAGTTTCGATGCCGAGTTCTATGAGCGTTGATTGCATTAGCTAAACCTTATATCGTTGTACTCGGCGGGTACGAGGTAGTTTTTCGCATCGATAGGCAGCGGGTAAAATCCGCGCTCGTAACCAAGCGCAAAGAGCCTATTTACCGCCTTTAGCTGTGTTTCGTTCATCGAGACGGAGCTATCGTTCGCATATAGATTTAGGTAGGTTTTTAGCTTTTCTTTATCGACGCGGATGAGATTTCGCTCCATCAGCATGTGCGACAAAAACGGCTTATGCGCGGTGGCGATACGTACGCCCTCCGTTAGCACGCGCTCGCACTCGATAGCGTCCGTTATCGGTAGGCTGCGGCGAACCGCCATGCCTCCCAGTGGCAGCGGCAAATTTTCGCCCGCTAGCTCGCTCCAGATATCCCAGATCTCGCGCTCCACGCAAAGCTCGTCCGAAAAGTCAAGAATACTCTCGTGTATCAGCACGCCTGCGTCCACTTCGCCGCTTAAGACCGCGCCCTCGATTTCTAGGAAATTTTTATAAATCACGCGCGCCTGCGGGTATGCCATGCGAAAAAGCAGGGCGTTTGTAGTGTGTTTGCCGCTGAGCGCGACTTTGAAATTTCGCTTTAAAACCGCACCCTTTTTCTTAACTAGTTTTGGTCCGTAGCCCTCGCCAAAGCTCACTGCCGTGCGCAAAAGCGCGTACTCCTCGCAGATGAGCGGATACAGCGCGAAGCTGATCGCCGTGGCCTCATAGGTGCCTTTTAGCGCCTCGTCGTTTAGCGTCTGGATGTCAAGCGCGGTTGCGCTAAATTTTAGATTTTTGGGGCTCACCCAGCCAAAATCAATCGCTTTATACATAAAAATATCGTCGGAGTCGGGCGAGTGAGCGACGTTTATATGCTTAAAAATCTTCAAATTTAATCCTTTTTGCTCCGCTTTAAATTTCGCGCGCGGCTAGATTGCGAAATTATAGTAAATTTTTGCTACAATCGCCATAAAAATGCGGAATTTATAAAGAAAAGTATGGAAAATCAGGCGTATTTAAAAGAGCAAATTTTAACTTATCTCGGCAACAAACGCTCGCTTTTAGGCTTCATCGAACAAGGCGTAAATATCGCAAAAGAGGCGCTTGACAAAGAAAAACTAAGCTGCTGCGACCTTTTTAGCGGCAGCGGCATCGTGTCGCGGTTTTTAAAATCCCACGCAAATTTCATCGTCGCAAACGACCTGGAGCTTTATAGCCGCGTAACAAACGAGTGCTACCTCGCAAACGCGGACGCGAAATTTAAAAAAGAGCTTGATTTTTGGCATGAAAAACTAACGCGCGAAATCGGCGCAAATTTGCGTGAGGGCTTTATCTGCGAGCTTTACGCGCCAAAAGACGAGGCAAATATTTCGCCTGCTGACCGCGTCTTTTACACGAAGAAAAACGCCGTCTATATCGACACTGCGCGCCAGATGATCGACTCACTCGTGCCGCAGGAGCTGCGCGTTTTTTTCGTCGCTCCGCTGCTGTATTCAGCTAGCGTGCACGCCAACACCAGCGGCATTTTCAAGGGTTTTCATAAAAACAAGGACGGCCTTGGGCAGTTTGGCGGACGCGGCAAACACGCGCTATCTCGCATCACGGCAGACATCAGCCTGCTTAAGCCCGTTTTTTCAAATTTTAACGTCGAATTTGAAGTGCAAAGACGAGACGCCGAGGAACTTGCCGCCGAGCTTCCGCCGCTTGATCTAGTCTATCTTGATCCGCCTTATAACCAGCACCCCTACGGCTCGAACTACTTTATGTTAAATTTGATCGCCAGCTACGAGCGTCCGAGCGAAATCTCGCGGGTTTCGGGTATCGCTAGAGGCTGGAACCGCTCGGTTTTTAATCAAAAATCAGCCGCCGCACCCGCGTTTTTCGAGCTAATCTCAAAACTAAAAGCCAAATTCGTGCTCATCTCGTTTAACTCCGAGGGCTTCATCGCGCGCGAGGAATTTAGCGAAAATTTAGCAAAACTCGGCGAAGTGCAAATTTTGGAGCAAAAATACAACGCCTTTCGCGGTAGTAGAAACCTAGCCAGCCGTCCGACGCACGTGAGCGAGCTGCTTTACGTTTTAAAAAAGGCGTAAATTTAGGCTAAATTTGACCGCAAACGGACGGCGTCAAATTTGCACGAATAATCAAAAATTCATCTCAAATTTGATAAAATCAGCCCGATTATTTTAAATTTAAGGAAGCCGATGGCAAAAGAAAAAGAAGAGAAAAAGATAGTCCCGCCGACAAACGATTCGGATAAGAAAAAGGCCTTAGACGCGGCTTTAAAGCAGATAGATAAAGCATTTGGCAAGGGTACGCTAATCCGCCTGGGCGATAAGCAAGTAGAGGCCATAGATAGTATCTCCACGGGCTCGCTAGGACTTGACCTAGCTCTTGGTATCGGCGGCATCCCAAAGGGCCGTATCATCGAGGTTTACGGACCTGAGAGCTCGGGTAAAACGACCCTGACGCTACACATCATCGCCGAAGCGCAAAAAGCTGGAGCCACATGCGCCTTTATCGACGCCGAGCACGCGCTAGACGTGAAATACGCGGCAAATTTGGGCGTAGATACCGAAAATCTATACGTTAGCCAGCCTGACTTCGGCGAGCAGGCGCTTGAGATCGTAGAAAACCTCGCTAGAAGCGGCGCGGTCGAGCTGATCGTAGTCGATAGCGTTGCGGCTCTAACGCCAAAAAGCGAGATCGAGGGCGACATGGGCGATCAACACGTAGGCTTGCAAGCGCGACTAATGAGCCAGGCGCTGCGCAAACTCGCGGGCGTCGTGCACAAGATGAACACGACAGTGATCTTTATCAATCAAATTCGTATGAAGATCGGCGCTATGGGCTACGGCACGCCTGAGACCACTACGGGCGGTAACGCGCTTAAATTTTACGCTTCCGTGCGCCTAGACGTGCGAAAAATCGCCACGCTAAAGCAAAACGAAGAGCCTATCGGTAACCGCACGAAGGTAAAAGTCGTAAAAAACAAGGTCGCGCCTCCGTTTAAAACGGCGGAATTCGACATAATGTTCGGCGAGGGTATCAGCCGCGACGGCGAGATCATCGACTACGGCGTGAAGCTCGATATCATCGACAAAAGCGGCGCGTGGTTTAGCTACAAAGCCGCCAAAATCGGCCAAGGCCGCGAAAACGCAAAAGCCTATCTCAAAGAACACCCTGAGATATCAGACGAGATCGTAGCGACGATAAAAAGCTCGATCGGCCTAGATAAGCTAATAAGCGGCGCGGGCGGCAAAGATAGCGACGACGAAAGCGAAAGCATAGAAGAAAATACGGAGGAATAAAATAATGGTATTTATAGAAGACGTAACCGCAATAGAAGTGCTTGATAGCCGCGGCAACCCGACCGTGAAAGCGACCGTAGCTCTGAGCGACGGCACCGTAGCAAGCGCGATAGTCCCGAGCGGCGCAAGCACGGGCAAACGCGAGGCGCTGGAACTTCGCGACAAAGACGAAAGATACTGCGGCAAGGGCGTGCTAAAGGCAGTTGAAAACGTAAATTCTCAGATCGCCGAAGCCGTGATCGGGCTTGATGCTTTTGGTCAAAAGGCGCTTGATGATGAGATGAGGGAGCTTGACGGCACCGATAACTACTCAAATCTGGGCGCAAACGCCGTGCTTGGCGTATCTATGGCGGTAGCGCGCGCGGCGGCAAAGAGCCTTGACGTGCCTTTGTATCGCTATCTGGGCGGCGCAAACGCTAGCGTGCTACCCGTGCCGATGTTTAATATCATTAACGGCGGCGCGCACGCGAACAACAGCGTGGATTTTCAAGAATTTATGATTATGCCGTTTGGATTTGATAAATTTAGCGACGCGCTGCGAGCGGCGACTGAGATTTACCACACGCTAAAAGGCCTTCTAAACGCGGCCGGTCACAGCACGGCGGTTGGCGACGAGGGCGGATTCGCGCCAAATTTAAACGATAACGAAGAGCCGATCAAACTCATCATGCAGGCTATCGAAAAAGCAGGCTACAAGGCAGGCGAGCAGATCAAACTAGCCCTTGACGTCGCGGCCAGCGAGCTGTATGAAAACGGCAAATACAAGCTAGAAGGCAAAGAATTTTCAAGCGAAGAGCTGATCGAGCGATACGCGCAGCTTTGCGAGAAGTACCCGATATTTTCGATCGAAGACGGCCTAAGCGAGGACGACTGGGCGGGCTGGGCGAAGCTAACGGCGAGGCTTGGCTCTAAAGTGCAGCTCGTGGGCGACGATCTATTTGTAACGAACGAGAAAATTTTACGCGAAGGTATCGCCAAAGGCGTAGCTAACGCGATTTTAATAAAACCAAATCAAATCGGCACCGTCAGCCAAACTATGCAGACGATCCGCCTAGCTCAGCGCAAAGGCTACCGCTGCGTGATGAGCCACAGAAGCGGCGAGAGCGAGGATAGCTTTATCGCTGACTTTGCCGTCGCGATGAATACGGGCCAAATCAAAACGGGCGCGACCTCAAGAAGCGAACGCAACGCAAAATACAACCGCCTGCTTGAGATCGAGCGCGAGACGGACGAGTTTTTGGGAAATCAAATTTGAGCGAAGTCCTAGACGAATACGTCGAGAAAAAGCCGTTTGATTTCAGGCTTTTTTTCAGATTTATGCTTATAGCGTTTTGCGTGGTCTGTTTTGGCGTTTACGTCGGCAACATAGTTTTTGGCAAGCGCTCGCTAGACGTGATGCTAAGCCTGCAAGATCAGCGCGCTCGTTTGCAAGAGGATATCGAGACGCTAAAAGCGCAAAACGCCCAGCTGCAAAAGGCGTATTTTGAGTTAAAAGAGCTTGAGCCTAGCAGCGGCGGGTAAATTTAACTTTATAAATTTAAAAACGGGGGAGTTATGAAAATCGGTAAAATTTGGCTTTTGGCGCTAGCCTGCGGGCTGGCTTTGGGCAGAGAAAATCCCTTCGCGCCCTCTAGCGAACTAAACGCGAACACGGCTAGCACCAACGTCGTAGAAAATTTGCCTCCTTTTGAGAAGCAGAGCTTTAAATTTCCCGCCGATGCTAGAAACTTTATCTCCGTCACGCTAAAATACAAAAGCGTAGACGGCAGCGTCAAGGAAAAAACCGTCGACGTAAACAAAAGCATCTCGTGGCAAGACGAGTTTTTGCTAAGCAAGATCGCAGTGCCCGTCGTCGTAGAAAAGCCCGACGTTTCCGTAACTAAAGAAGAGTCTAAGATAGCCGCGATAGACGTCGCGCCAAGGCCTAGCGAGCGCAACATGACGAGCTTGCCTCTAAACGACGTAGTAATCAAGCCTCTTGAGCCGGAAGTCAAATCCGCGCTAAAAGAGATCAAATATAAAAAAACGATCTTTGAGATCGGTAAAGATCGAGTCAAAATCGCGACCAAGAACGCCAAACTCAAAGATTATTCTATTAGCGGCGGCAAGCGCGTCGTGATCGATTTTGCATCGAGCGTGGACTCATATACGAAAAAATACGAGCTAGACTGCGGCGCGTTTAAAACGGCGCTTTTTGGCTCGCACGGCAGCTTTTACCGCGTAGTTTTCGATCTGGACGGCAGCTACAAGCACTCGGTAGAAAAGACGCAGGACGGATATCTGCTAAAGCTAACTAGGTAAATTTAGCTTTTGCGCGCCGGGCTTTGGGCGTTGTAAATTCGTACCGATAATTTCTCGCGGCGAGGGTTAAATTTAACCTGCGCCGATTGTTTAAATTCGGCTTTTAATTTAGCCGAATTTGCCTTTATTTAAATTTCCCCGCATTTTTCAAATCCCCGCCCCCAAATTCACTCAAATTTAACCGCCATTTGGCTAAGATTTCGCAAATTTAAGAAAGCAAAAGGATCAAATTTGCACGACTTGCTGAAAATGTTTAAAACTATTTTATACGCCGCGCTGTTTTTAGGACTTTATCTTTTGGCGGATAAGTACGGACTGTTTTCTAAATTTAGCTCGCCCACTCGTTTCGTCGTTACCGCCGATACTAAAATAATCCCCGGTTCGGAGCTAAGCAAATACGTAACGCAAGAGGAGATAGACGATTTTGCTTTTAGATACTGGGATATAGATAAGCAGATAAAGGACGACGCATTTGCGGAAAATTTCCGCAAGCTTTTAAAATCAAAGCAAACGGATCAAATTTTAAAATTTATGCAAGATAATAACATTAGCATAGACTCTCCACTAATAGACGGCGTTACTCCTTTGATGTACGCTAGCTTTTACGATGACGAAGTCACAGCAAAAAGACTTATAGATATGGGCGCAAACGCTCACGCGCAAGATAACTACAAACTCTCGCCCCTGGCCTACGCCATAGAAAACAACTCTACAAAGACCGCTAAACTGCTGCTTGATAGCGGGGTTAAATTTGATGAAGTAAAGGCGGTGCAGTGGTATAGAAAAACTCCTTTTTACTACAATATCGAAAAACTTATCATAGACGGAGACGACGTAAAGATAGTATATCGAGATAATTACCAAGTCAATAAAGAATCCAAAGACGTAAACGATCCGATAGGATATATAGTAACCCATAACTACGTAGAGATGACCGAGCTTGCCCTTGCTAGCGGATATAGACCAAAACTAGACGATCATCCAAATACGTTTTTTCACGGGCTAAGAGACGATTCTAATTTTATGCGATCTTTATATATCTTGCTAGATACCATCCCAAACTACGAACCCATGCTAGAGCTTCTTTTAAAGCATGGCGTTACAGGACAGCCCACTAAAGAGGAGCTAAAGAAGGCGTATGAGGAGTGCTACGATAACGTAAAATACTATGCGAAAGAAAAAGAAAACTATATCTATAAAATGAATAAAGGTATAGACGAAGAAGGCGAAGCGAGGTTACGCAAAAACAAGAAATATCAGCACTTATGTACCGAGTGCTTATATCATGAAGGTCTTTTACAGTACAAACCAAAGCCGATAGACCCGAAAAAGATAGAAGAATTTGACAAAGAAATAAATTTCTATAATCCGCATTGCCCCGATCAAAATGCTACGTTTAAAGATATTAGGGCTTTTATCAAATGGGCAAACAAAATGGAAAAACGAGACGGGATCAAGAGCGCCATAGGTAGAGCCAAAAAGGGCATGGCTCAGGTGATTTACATAGATAGCAACCGAAGTAAATCAGACTCAAACTCAAATTTACAAAGCAAATAGATAAAAGGAGACAAAATGTCAGGGGGAAAATTTGATAGAGCGGAGCTTGCCTAAAGCGGCAGAGGTCACCGCTGAGCGCGGGAGATTTGACTCCGCGGTTTAAGTAATGAGGCGCCAACTAGAGGCGGTTTGCCGTCAAATTTGGCTTAGCGGTTTTAGTTTTAGCTCTGCTACGAGGCGCGGCTAAATCCGCAAATGCCGCAACCGATCTAAAATTTACGATCTGCGCTAGGGCAAATGCTAGGATCGCTTAAGTTCCTGCGCGCGCAAATTTGAACTCTGCGCTTTAAAAACTGCGCTCGGCGCAAATTTAGCTTTATTTTTCTGCGCTTTTGCTAGCTTTTTTGGTTTCTAAAAACTCCTCGTAACGGCGGTCGATGATTTGTTTGACCTCGGCATAGTTTTGCGGCGAGTTTTCTATGTAAAAATAGGCGTTGTCGAAGTTTTTATCGCCGAATTTTCGCGCGACGAAATCGTCGTAATCTTGCAAATACCAGCCGTGAGTTTTAGCAAATTTCGTGCGGTCCGTGGTGTAGTAGGCCTTCGCAAAGGCCTTGCCCGCGGCGTTTAGCTCGTCGCTGCTCAGCACGCCGTCCATGGCGCTAAAGAAATACCCGCGATAATCAAAGCTATCGTCCATCCGCGCAAAATCCGCCGAAAAATCCGCCGCAAACTCCTTGGAATAAAGCTTGCGCTCCATGCACCAGCGAAAGAAAAACGCGATGTGCGTCGCGCCGTTTTCCTGCGGGATGTCAGTCGGCGCAGTTTCCGCGCCCCAGTGCCATTTTGCCTTGTCGTAGGTTACGTAAGCCATTTCGTCCTCCTTTAAAATCGGCGTATTTTACTAAATTTAGCTTTACTTTAGCGCAAATTTGCGCCCGCCGCGGGCAAATTTAGCGCTTGATTATCACAACTTAAAAGGATATAATGCCGCCTATATTTCAAAGGAGAAAAAATGAGCGAGAAAAATTTACAAATTTTAGGCTGGATAGGCACGTGTCTGTCGGTCATTATGTATATTTCCTACATCCCGCAGATAATGGGCAACCTCGAGGGCAATAAAACGCCTTTTATCCAGCCTCTAGCCGCAGCGATAAACTGCACGATCTGGACTAGCTACGGTCTGCTAAAAGCCAAAAGAGACTATCCGCTTTCGGCTGCGAATTTACCCGGCATCATCTTTGGCCTTTTGGCGACGATAACGGCGTTTTAAAGGACAAAAGCCGCTAAATTTGCCGATACGGCGAAGTTAAATTTGGTATTTTTCGACGCAAGTTTCGGCGGCTCAAATTTGCAAATTTGACTTCAAATTTGAATGCAATTTTTTGTATCGTTTTGCCGCTACAAAAGATCGTAAATTTAAATTTTAGTTTCTTTTTGCTGTTATTTTCTTGTTAAGGGGGATGGGGTTTGAATTACGCTCTGCTAGCGGTTGCGAGCGTAGCGGTCTTTTTTGGCGGAGCGCAGCGAAGGTAGCGAACGTAGTAAAGCTAAAGCTCCCTTTTATATCCGCCTTTTCTTTTTCTTGGGTGGCGGAAGGGGTTTCTACTTACGAAGCGTCGCCCCTTCCGCCCCCAAACCCCCACCTACCCCACTGCACGTGAGAGGTTGCTGCACTGCGTGCAGGTTTATTTGGCGCTATCGCGCCGAAAATTTAAATTTAACATTTTCAAGACGCGGGTCTCAGTGGATAAAATTTTAAGGCTGAATTTTCAAATTTGATTAAATTTAAGTTTTTAAATTTGAACGTAAAACGATAAGGCGAAGTATTTTTTCTTTAGACGAGGCGGAAATGAGCCGAGCGAGGGCGCATACAAGTAGTATGTAACCGAGCTTCGGCGAAATTTCTAACGAAGTATAAAGGAAAAAGACAAACCGCCAAATTTTAAAGATCGCGAGGGTCGGCTATCTTGCCTACCACTGCACTCGCCGCAGCCACTGCCGAGTTTGCCAGATACACCTCGCTCGTGCGATCTCCCATGCGGCCGACGAAGTTTCTGTTTGTCGTACTCACGCAGCGTTCCCCAACGCCCAAAATCCCCATATATCCGCCCAGGCACGCGCCGCAGGTCGGGTTACTCACGACCGCGCCGGCCTCGGCAAATATATCCATCAGCCCCTCTTTTTGTGCTTGCAGGGCGATTTTTTGCGTCGCCGGCGTGATAATGAGGCGGGTTTTGCGCGCTACTTTGCGGCCTTTTAGGATCTCGGCCGCGATGCGTAGATCGCTTAGCCTGCCGTTCGTGCAGCTACCGATAAAGGCCTGATCGATAGCGATATCGTCTTTCACCGCTTCGCGCACGCTCTTGCCGTTGCTAGGTAGAAACGGATAGGCGATTACGGGATCGAGCTTGCTAACGTCGATCTCTAAAATTTGCTCGTAGCTCGCGCCTTCGTCGGAGTAGTGCAGCTTCGGCTCGGCGCGTAAATTTTTACCCTTTAAAAACTCTTTTGTTGTTTCATCGACTGCGATGATGCCGCTTTTGCCGCCGGCCTCGATCGCCATGTTGCACATGCTAAAGCGCCCGTCCATATCAAGGCTATCTATCGTCTCGCCCGTAAATTCCAGCGCCTTATATAGCGCGCCGTCCACGCCGATGCGGCGGATGATTTCTAGGATGAGGTCCTTGCCGTAAACGTGGCGGTCAAGTTTGCCGCGAAAGATCACTTTGATAGTCGGCGGTACTTTAAACCAGTTTTTACCCGTTATCATCGCGTAGGCTAGATCGGTGCTGCCCATGCCCGTAGCAAAGGCTCCTAGCGCGCCGTGCGTACAGGTGTGGCTATCGGCGCCGATGATGACGTCGCCAGGGACTACGAGGCCTTTTTCCGGCAAAAGCGCGTGCTCGATACCCATGTCCTTTTCGTCGAAATAGTTTTTCAAATCGTGCTTATACGCAAAATCGCGGCTGATTTTGGCTTGGTTGGCGCTTAGGATGTCTTTGGCGGGGATGTAGTGATCCATTACGACGCTAAAGCCGTCTGGGTTAGCTAGCCTTGTCGCGCCGCTTCGCTCAAACTGCTTGATCGAGATCGGGGTCGTTATGTCGTTGCCGATGACCATGTCGATGTCGCTTTCGATGATCTCGCCCGCGAAAACCTCGCGCCCTACGTGCTCGCTGAAAATCTTTTCGGTGATGGTTTGCTTTTTATTTTGCATAAATTTCCTTTTTGCGGATACCGCGCGTTTTAAAATTTAGCGATTTTAGCGAAAAATGGATAAAAAGAGATTGAGATTAAAATTTGAACGTTGCAAATACAAACCCAGTTCGGCTAAATATCGCAATACGCCGCGGATTTAAAACCGAATTCGGCGTTTTCAAGTGCGGGTTTGGGCAAGTCTATTTGAAGTCAAATTTGTAAATTTAACCAAATTTAATTCCAAATTTGAACGTAAAAAGTTAAGGCGAAGTATTTTTGCGCTTAGACGAGGCAGATTTAAATTTTACGACGGGAGCTACCTAGTCGGTAGTGACCGAGTAAAATTTAAATCCAACGACGTATAAACCAAAAAGACGAGCCGCTAAATTTTAAAATTTAACGCTAGCAGTCAGCATAAACTGCCTCGCATACCCCGGCTGTATCGGTATGATATTAGCCTGCGTGCCGGTCGATGAGGACGTATAGTAGAGCTTATCGGTCAAGTTTTTGACGTTAAACGAGAAATTCGTCTCGTAGCCCGCGATCTTGGTATCGTAGCTGATAAATGCGTCGTAAACGACCGCGTCGTCCATCTTAAAGCCCGTTCCCGCAGGCACGGCCGGTAGATTCGTCCTCATGTAGTAGGTGTACCATGAGCCAAAGTACCTCGCCGCACCGCCGATCCTTAGGCCTTTTGCGCCTAGGTGGCTAAAGTCGTAGTTGGCAAAGAGACTGGCTTGGTGCTTTGGCGTGGCTTCTAGCGGTTTGCCCACTAGCACGGCAAACGCGCCGCTATCTTTTCGCACCTGAGTCTTTGTGTATGCGTAGCTGGCTCCTAGGCTAAGCCCTTGCGTCACGCGGCCGTTAAAGTCAAACTCAAATCCTCTCGAGCGCGCCTCGCCCACGGGAGTGCTAACGCTATTTACGGTGCGCATGATGTTTTTCTTGTCGATGTTAAAGACCGCCGCGCTAGCCGTTATGCTATCGTTTTGAAATTTAGTTCCCAGCTCTATGCTTTTGCCTTCTTCGGGCTTTATGTCGCCGATGTCGTCGCCGCTGATCGCCATTTGCGGGCTAAAGCTTTGCGCGTAGTTGGTATAAACTGACCACTCAGGCGTTAGCAAGTATAAAAGCCCCGTCTGCCACGTAAATTTGCCGTCTTGCTGATCGGTTGTGTTTGGACCGCTAGTCGTGCCGCGTGCGACTTGGTCGTAGTATTCGTATCTAACGCCCAAAGAATAGATCAAATTTTCGGTCAAATTTATACTATCTTGCGCGTAAAATCCGATCGTTCTTAGCTTTTGATACTGGATACCGGAGGCTCGGTCGGACGGATAGGCGACCGTGCCGTAGACCGGACTGTAGATATTTATCGGGAAGTTTCTGTGCGTCGTGCCTGAGCTGTAGCTGTTTAGCGCGCCGGGTCTATAGCGGTAGTACTCCTTTGCGTCGATACCAAATAGCAAGTTGTGCTCTATCTCGCCCGTTTGCACGTAACCGTTTAAATTTAACGACCCCGCGTGCGTGCGGTGGATAAATCCTTCATACGCCTCATTTCGTCTAGCCGCAACGCCCGTGTTTAAATTTACGTTCATTAGCCTGATGTGGCCGTATTCGTGCTTGGAGCGCGAATACGCATAAGCGCCGCGCAGTAGCCAGTCCTCGCCGATATTTTTTTCAAAATTTACGTCTACGGTGTCGAGTCTGGTTTTTAGTTTATTAAACGGCTCGTCAAGGCGCCTTTTCTTATCTATCGGCAGTAGCTTGCCCGTGCTTGGCACTAGATACATACCGCGGTCGATCGGATCGGTCGAGCGCGTGTGCGTATAGGCTAAATTTATGCGGTAATCATCGCCTTTATACGAGAGCGAAGGCGCGAAGAGGACGTTTTTATATTCGCCAAACTCCCTCCAGTAGTCTTTTTGCATCATATCAAATATAAATCTATACGCAAAGCCGCTATCAGCGATCGGTCCCGTGGCGTCAAAGCCCGCGTTCCAGTAGTTGCGGTTGCCGATACCGGCCCAAATTTCGTTTGAGAAGTCGTATTTTGGCTTTTTAGTGACCATATTTATGATGCCGCCGGGCTCTTGCGCGCCGTAGAGCAAACTAGCCGGGCCTTTTAGCACCTCGACGCTTTCTATGGTTTTATTAAAGCTATGCATGACGCTAGCAGGCACCCCGTTTCGCATGATCGAGCCGTCGCGTCCGCCGCCAAATCCTCTCTTTATGATCGAGTCAAAGATGCCGCCCGTGGTGTTTCCGTAGCTAACTCCGCTCACGTTTTGAAGGCTCTCGGCTAGAGTTTCCGGTTTTTTATCTTTTATTTGTTGCTGGGTTACGACGTTTACCGTCTGCGGGATCTCTAAAATAGGCGTATTTGTTTTGCCTACTTCGCTGGTTTTGGCGCGGTATCCGTCATCCGCGCTCTCGCTAATCTCGACGCCTTGTAGCGCTACGTCGGCAGCGAAAATTTGAGTTAAAAGCAGCGACGAGGCCGCTAAACTTAGGCTAAATTTGTTCATTTATTTTTTCTCCGTTTTAAAATGCATTATCATTATATTATTCTTGCGCTTAAATTTCGGTCGTATTTTAGGCTATAATTTCGGCTATGAAATACGCAAATTTAAAACAAATACAATCTTTTCTAGGCAAATTTAAAAAAATAACCGCAATCAGACGCGCGGGCGATATGGCGATATTTATAGAATTTGACGGCGAGCTCGGGCTGTTTTTTGATCTTAGCAAGTCCGACTCCGCGATCTACGCAAATCCTGATTTTCTAAACGTCAAAGAGTACAAAGCGCCATTTGACGTCGCGCTTAAAAAGAGGTTCTGGGGGGCTAAAATTTTAAATTTAAGCGTGCCTGAGGGAAATAGAATTTTAAAGCTGGAGTGCGAATTCCAAGGCTCGTATAAGAGCCTGGCCTCAAGCCTATTTTTGGAGTTCACGGGGCGATTTACCAACGCGATCATCACGGACGAAAAGGGCGTAATCGTCGAGGCTTTGCGCCATATAGATAATAATTTTCGCGTGATAAAACCGGGGCGCGAGCTGCTTGAGCTGCCGCCTGCAGTGATAAAAGAGCGCCAGACGCCGCCGATAACGGATTTTGAGTGGTATTTTAGCGAAGAATTTAAGCGCGTAAATAACGCAAAGCTAGAAAATCTGCGCGCCGTAAAATCGGCCGCGATAGAGCGAAAAATGCAAAATTTAAGCGAGATTTTATCGGGGCTTGAAAACGAAGCGGATCTAAATGCGCAAAGCGAAATTTTAAGCAAAAACGCGGGGCTGATCCTGTCGAATTTACACGCGTTAAGGGACTACGAGCGCGAGGTAACGCTAAATGATTTCGAGCGAGGCGAGGTGCGGCTCGTGCTGGATGATAGTCCCAAAATCGCCGCAAACGCGATGTTTGCTAAAGCAAAAAGGCTAAAGCAAAAAGCGGCGGGTCTAACGATAGAGCGGCAAAATTTGACCGAAAAGCTGGAGTTTTTATCAAATTTACAAACTCTCGTAAATGAAGCTAAAAGCGCGGAAGAGCTAGAAATCCTAGCGCCCAAAAAAGCCCGCGCCGTAAAGCAAAAAGAGCAAAATCAAAACGTCGAGGATTTTTATATCGAAGGCTATAAAATCAGCATCGGACGCAACGAAAAAGGCAATGTCTGGCTGCTAAAAAACTCGAAAAAAGACGACGTCTGGATGCACCTAAAAGACCTACCGTCCGCGCACGTCATCATCAAAACCGCAAAAAGCGCTCCCAGCGAGGAAATTTTGAGATTTGCGGCTAAAATTTGCGTAAATTTTAGCGTCAAAGGCGGCGGGACGTACGAGGTTGATTTTACCAAACGTAACAACGTCAAAATTACGAGCGGCGCAAATGTAAATTATATTAATTTTAAGACGATATTACTAACAAAGCACGACTAAAAACAGGAGGCGAAAATGGCTGTAACACCCCTTGGCAACACGATTTTTATCAATCAAAACGTAAATATGGTCTCAAACAAGGTCGCCGACGTCCAAAATAGATTTGACCTGCAAAATCTCGCCGCCGCATCGCTAGCAAGCGACGAAAAACGAGAGGTCTCCGAGGTGCGACCGACCGAGGAAACCTACAAAATCGACCCCGAAAACGAGCACGAAAAGCAAAAAGGCAGGCAGGAGCAGGGCGAGCTCGCCTCGGAGCAAAACGGCGAAAACGCAGACTCTGACGGCGATGAAAACTCGGAGGATCATGTCGCGGCTAACGACTTTCCGCAGGCGTCGCCCGTATTTCAGCATCTCGATCTTAAAATTTAATCTTTCTCGCTCAAATTTGACTGGCCATTTTTCTGCTCGGCGGTCAAATTTGACTTTAAATTTGATCTGCTTTCGGCCTAAATTTTGAGCTTTCATCTTTTTAATATCGCGAACGTAAAATTTAAAGCGTAATAAATCGGCTCGTTTCGGTCGTAAATTTAGCGTCCGAGGTATCCGCCGAGAGAAAGGCGGCGCATAGCAGCCAAATATGCGAACGCGCCGAGCTTTAGTTTTCGCCGCCCACATTTGAGGGCGCGGAGCAAATTTTATCTGATTTTAAATTTGTTAGATCGTTTTTGGCGAGAGTAAAATTTGGCGCAGACTGTAAAATTTACGCCGGGTCTACCGCCGCGCTCGGTAAAATTTGGCAAAAATCGTCAAATTTGTTGCTCGCTTCAAGCAAAAATAAATTATCAAATTTAACTACCGATTAAAGCGAGCGTGCAAACGCAAATTCGCCTCAAATTTCAGCGCTTTTAAGCGAAAATTTTATACAATTATTACTCAAAAAAGGAAAAATCATGAAAACGCGTATAATCACCGGCGTCGCGCTATTTGCGGCGGTTTTGGTCATCTTTTTCGTCGATAGTTATCTGTTAAATTTCGCTATTTTAGGCTTCGTGCTTTACACGGCCTTTGGCGAAGCGCAGAAGCTCTACGGCCTGCAAGGCGGCTCTCTTGCTCTCATAGCGGTTATTTTTTACCTACTCACGCCCTTTTCAAATCCCGTATTTATCGCTATTTTAGCGGTCTTGCTCGTGGTTAGTTTTCTCGCGCATTTTAAAAGCGAAAATCTAACGCCCGCGCTGCCGTTTTTGTATCCGATGACGCCGATTTTTCTCATCTGGATGCTTTATTCGCTCTACGGCGTCGGCTACTTGGCGTGGCTGATTTTAACGGTCGTGGCGTGCGATAGCGGGGCGTTTTTCGTCGGCAAATTTTGCGGCAAACACGCCTTTAGCGAGACTTCGCCTAATAAAACCTGGGAAGGCGTAGTAGGCGGCATCGCCGTAGCTACGGTCTTTGGCGCGGGCTTTGGCTGGGTGCTGACCGATAGTTTTTGGCATAGCCTCATCACGGCGTTTTTGGTCGCGACTTTCGGTGTTTGGGGCGATCTTTTCGAGAGTTACTTAAAGCGCCGAGCGGGCGTCAAGGATAGCGGCACGCTGCTACCGGGTCACGGCGGTATGCTTGACCGCGTCGACGGGTATCTTTTCGGCGTCGCGGCTATGCTTTGGACGTTATCGTGGTAGTGCTAGGCTCGACGGGCTCAATCGGGACAAATACCCTAAATTTGGCCCGCAAATTCGGCCTTGGCGTCGAGGCGATTAGTTGCGCGTCAAACTACGAGCTTTTAAACGAGCAAATCGCCGAATTTGAGCCCAAATTCGTCTATATCGCTGAGCCCAAATTTGCAAAATTCGTAAAGCACAAACGCGTTTTTGCTGGCGCTCAGGGCATCTGCGATATGCTAAAAGAGTGCGAGAGCGAGCGCGTTGTAAACTCTCTAGTGGGCTTTGCGGGGCTGGCTCCTAGCCTAAGCGCGCAAAAGCTAGGCAAAAAGCTGGCGCTTGCTAATAAAGAAAGCCTCGTCGCGGGCGGCAAATTTTTAGACAGGGGTGCGATAAATCCGATAGATAGCGAGCATTTCGGGCTTAAATTCTTGCTCGCAAACAAAACCCCGGTCGCTAGGCTTGTCATCACGGCCTCGGGCGGCGCCTTTTACAAAACACCGCTAAAAGCCCTAAAAGACGCCCGCGCCGCAGACGCGCTAAAACACCCGAACTGGAGCATGGGCGCAAAGATCACGATCGATAGCGCAACGATGGCGAACAAGCTTTTTGAGGTGCTGGAGGCCTTTTGGCTCTACGGCGTGCAGGATATCGAGGCGCTCATTGAGCGCACGTCCACGGTGCACGCGCTGGTGGAGTTTGCCGACGGCTCGACTACGGCGCATCTATCTAAAACCGATATGATTTTGGCCATCGCGCATGCGATTTTGGGCGAGGACGGGGCGCTAAATTTGAGCGCGTCCGATGCGAAAAACGGGCAAATCGTGCCGAATTTGGACCTAAAAACATTGAAAAATATAAAATTCGGCGAGATAAATTTGAAAAAATATCCTATCTTTTCGCTAAAAGACCAAGCTTTGCAAAACCCGGATCTTGGCGTCGCTATCAACGCCGCAAACGAAGTCGCCGTGTATAAATTTTTGCGCGGCGAATGCGGATTTTTGGATATCTCGCGAACGGTTTTAGCTGCGGCAAAGAGGTTTGAAAACGAGAAGATAGGGAGCGAGAGTAAGATATTTGAAGTGGATTTAGAAGTGAGAGAGTGGGCGGAAAAGCTACTTAAATAGCGGCTTGTCTCACGAGCGCTTTTCCGAGATTTTTGCTTCGTTGCACTCGCAACTGCAAGCAGAACGCAAAATTTTCGCTCCGCAGGCTATATGCCTAGCGCACGCTCAATTTTGCTTCAAAACTCGAAAAATCATCTCGCGATACTTCGCCTTATCGTTTTACGCTCGAATTTACAAATTTGAGTCACCGAGACCCGTATCTTGAAAACTCAAATTTAAAATTTGCGATGCTTTGCGTCAGCAAAGCAGTGTCGCCACCTCTAACGTGCAGTGGGGTTGGTGGGGGTTTGGGGGCGGAAGGGGCGACGCTTCGTAAGTAGAAACCCCTTCCGCCACCCAAGAAAAAGAAAAGTCGGATATAAAAGAGAGCTCTTTTGCTTCAGCTACGCTTCGCCTTGTGCTTAGCTGCACTTCGTTTGCTACTGCTAGGACGCACTCTCTTTGATAGCTGCTGGCAGAGCGTAATTCACTTAACAAGACAGATTGAATTGCACAAAAACTCTAATTTATAACGTTAAATTTAACCAAACCAAATTTAGCATTTTTGCGGTGCGGGTCTCGGTGTGTAAATTTAAAATTCACTCGAAAAATTTGCTTAAAACGGCGCATTTTCGTCGTCGTAACCGTCGCTAATATGCTATAATTTTGAGTTTGTTTAATTACGCCAAGGGTAAAGATAAACGAGAGAGTGCCTACCTATCTAGCAAACCGCGTATTTAACGCCGCGGCAGACGATTGTTTAAGCGCGCAGATAAAGTCTGCCGCGGGCGGAAAATACTTTGAAATTTATCATTTCGGAGATATTTTACGTAGCAAAGACCTGCCAAACGATTATATCGTCGATTTTTACGACGACGATGACGAGCTTGTTCCGTGCAAGCTCGTAGCTAAATGCGTAAAAAGCGGCGAGGAAATTTTGCTTTTTGACGGCGAAGCGTACGGCTATAACGCGATGTTTTGCGATGAATTAGACGCAAAAAAGGTCGCAAAACGCGAGCTTGCCAAATTTGATTTGCCGCCGTGCAAGGTTTATATCGAATTAGGCTACAGTATCGATTACGACGACGAAATAGACGAATACGATAGGGACGAATAAGGCAGGGTTTTGCTGATAAACGGCCGGACCGCTTCGTGGGAGGAAGTGAAGGCAAACGGCTTTGACTATATCGCCGTAACCTGTGAGGACGAGACGGGCAAGAGGACGGAGATACTTTCGCTTGAGCTTGCGTAGGCTAAATTTACTCGCATTTATGGTAAGTAAATTTAGCGCTTATTTGCGGTTGCGAAGCGTCGTCGATCAGATCCCGCAAAAAGCGTTTATTTGCCTGTCGCAGGCAAGGCGCCGTGAAGAAAGATCGGCCGCAAAATAAAAAGAGGAAAAAATGGAAAAATACGAAGGCTATAATCTTAGACCAAAAGACGCTCTGGTCGGCGTGCAATTTTTATTCGTCGCGTTTGGCGCGCTCGTGCTGGTACCGATTTTGACGGGGCTTGATACGTCCGTAGCGCTGTTTACGGCGGGTATCGGCACGCTGCTGTTTCAGCTAATCACGCGCAAAAACGTCCCGCCGATCTTTCTCGCGTCTAGTTTCGCGTTCATCGCGCCGCTAAGCTTTGGCGTGAAGGAGTGGGGCATCGCCGCGACGATGAGCGGAGTGATCGCGGCGGGGCTGTTTTACGTGGCATTAAGCCTGCTTATTAGGCTCAAAGGCGAGGGGTTTTTGCATAAAATTTTACCGCCCGTGGTCGTCGGCCCCGTCATCATGACGATCGGCCTCATCCTCTCGCCCGCGGCCGTAAATATGGTCATGGGCAAGGGCAAAGAGGCGCTCTATACGCAGGGGCAGTCGCTTACTATCGCGCTTATCTCGCTCTCGGCGGTTATCGTCGTGATGATGTTTGGTCGCGGTATGCTGCGCCTAGTGCCGATACTTTGCGGCATCGCGGCTGGATACTGCGCGTCGCTGTTTGTCGGGATAGTGGATTTTACGCCGATTCTAAACGCGCCTTGGTTTGCGCTGCCAAATTTCACCGCGCCGGTTTTTAAACTTGAAGCCGTGATCTATATGGTGCCTATCGCGATCGCCCCTGCGATCGAGCACATCGGCGATATGCTCGCGATCAGTAACGTAACAAAGGAAAATTTCCTCAAAAACCCGGGGCTTAAAAGCACGCTGCTAGGCGACGGGCTCGCGACGTCGCTAGCGGGGTGCTTTGGCGGACCGCCAAACACCACCTACTCCGAGGTCACGGGCGCGGTTAGCATCACAAAGGCCTACAATCCAGCCATCATGACTTTTGCCGCGCTTACGGCGATACTGCTAGCCTTCGTGGGCAAGCTCGGCGCCGCACTCTCCACGATCCCCGCTCCCGTCATCGGCGGCATTATGCTGCTGCTTTTTGGTATCATCGCGAGCGTTGGCATGGAGACGCTCATAAAAAACAGCGTGGATCTGGCCGAGCCGCGCAATATGATCATCGTCGCGCTCATTTTTGTGTGTGCGATCGGCGGCATGGTGCTGGATTTTGGCGCGATGAGCTTTAGCGGCGTGGGGCTTGGCGCACTCATCGGCATTACGCTAAATTTGGTGCTGCCAAAGACCAAACATTTTGACGGATACTAAGTTAAATTTGCGCAGAGCGTGAGTGGTTTTGCGCGGTTGAGTGTAAAATTAGGCCGCGGGGGATGTTTGCCGTTTGGTAGCCAGGCTTAAATTTACAATCGCGTCAAATTCGCTTAGCTTGAAGCCTGATGCGAGTTTAAATTTTCACCCCTCTTTCGTTTTTAGGCGAAAAATTTGCTACAATTACCGCAAAAAAATAAAAAGGCTATATTAATGAAAAGCTTAATCATCGTGGAATCTCCCGCCAAAGCCAAAACGATAAAAAACTTTCTTGGGCCAGGCTACGACGTCATCGCATCAAAAGGCCATATCAGGGATCTGCCAAAGACGGCATTCGGTATCAAGATCGAGGGCGAAAAATTTACGCCCGAGTATAGGATCAGCGCCGATCACTCCGCAATCGTAAAAGAGATCAAAGAGCTAGCCAAAAGCGCCGATCAAATCTACCTCGCGACCGATGAGGACCGCGAAGGAGAGGCCATCGCCTACCACATCGCCGCAGCTATCGGCAAAAAGCCCGAAAGCCTGCCTCGTATCGTATTTCACGAGATCACCAAAAGCGCCATTGAGGCCGCTCTAAAAAATCCGCGCACGATAAATATGGATAGCGTAAACGCGCAGCAAGCCCGCCGCCTGCTAGACCGAATCGTGGGCTACAAGCTTTCGCCGCTGTTAAATTTAAAAATCCAAAAGGGACTAAGCGCGGGACGCGTACAAAGCGCGGCTCTAAAAATCATCGTCGATAGAGAACGCGAGATACGAGACTTTAAACCGATCGAATACCACAGTATCGACGCCGTTTTTAAAAAGGACCTCGATGCCGAGCTGGTTAAATTTGAAGCGCAAAAGATAGAAAAGCTCACGATAACAAACGGCGATAGAGCCAAATTTATCGTGGAAAATCTAAAAAGCGATAAATTTAGCATCCGCGAGATCGAAGCCAAAGAGCGCAAAACCGAGCCCGCGCCGCCGTTTATGACCTCGACGCTACAACAAAGCGCGAGCAACCGCCTAGGCTTTAGCCCGAAAAAAACGATGATGATCGCGCAAAATTTATACGAAGGCGTGCAGACGCATCAGGGCTTCATGGGCGCGATAACCTACATGAGAACGGATAGCCTAAATCTCGCCAAAGAGGCCGTCGCAGCCGCGCGCGAGACGATCGAGAAGGAGTACGGCGAACGCTACCTGCCGGCGAAGGCCAAATTTTACGCCACCAAAAGCAAAGGCGCGCAAGAAGCCCACGAGGCTATCCGCCCGACCAATCTTAGCTTCACGCCAGCTATCGCCGCGCAGTATCTCGAAAAAGACGCACTACGCCTCTACACGCTCATCTATAACCGCTTTTTAGCCTGCCAAATGAGCGCTAGCGTGAGTCAGACCCAAAACGTATTCGTCGCGGGCGCAAAAGGCGAGTTTAAAATAAGCGGCCGCAAGGTGCTGTTTGACGGATTTTACCGCGTTTACGGCGACATGGATAAGGATAAAATTTTACCCGATCTAAAAATCGGCGACGAGATGAGCCTGCAAAGCATCAAAAGTTCGCAGCACTTCACCGAGCCGCCGTCTCGCTACTCGGAGGCCGGACTCGTTAAAAAGCTAGAGAGCCTAGGCATCGGCAGACCTAGCACCTACGCGCCGACCATCTCGCTACTGACCTCTCGCGACTACGTTAAGGTCGAGAAAAAGCAGCTCGTGCCAAACGAGATCGCCTTTACGATGATGGGCGTTTTGGAGGAGCATTTTAGCGATATAGTAGATAGCGAATTTACGTCAAATATGGAAGAAAAGCTCGACCACGTCGCCGAAGACAAGGCCGACTGGCAAAAGCTTTTGAGCGATTTTTATCATCCGTTTATAGATAAAATCACAGCGGGCAAAACAGGCATAAAAAGCCAAAAAGTAGCCACCCCTATCGGCGAAAAGTGCCCTGAGTGCGGCGGCGAGCTGCTACTGCGAAGGGGACGCTACGGCGAGTTTATCGCGTGCGGAAATTTCCCTAAGTGCAAATACTCGCGCAATATCGCCAAGGCAGAACAAGGCGCTCAGGAAGGCGAAGCTGCGGCAAAACCGAAAAAAGAGCTCAAAAAGATCGACGTGCCGTGTCCAAAATGCGGCGGCGACGTCGTGGAGAGATTTAGCCGCAGGGGTAAATTTTACGGCTGCGCAAACTACCCAAAATGCGACTTTGTCTCAAACTACGAGCCGGTTGCCGAAAAATGCGACGAATGCGGCGGCGATATGATCAAAAAAGAGCTCAAAAAGGGGACGTTTCACGAGTGTACGAAGTGCAAGAAAAAGGTGCAAATCGCGGAGCAATAACGGCGGCTTGTCTTTTTGGTTTATACTTCGTTAGAAATTTCGCCGAAGCTCGGTTACATACTACTTGTATGCGCCCTCGCTCGGCTCATTTCCGCCTCGTCTAAACGTAAAAATACGTCGCCTTATAGATTGCAACTCAGAAATTTTAAATTTAAACATAAAAACGATAAGGCAAAGTATCGTGAGATGATTTTTTTGAGTTTTGAAGCAAAATTGAGCGTGCGCTAGGCATGTAGCCTGCGGAGCGAAAATTTTGCGAAATCTCGGAAAAGCGCTCGCGAGACAAGCCGCTAAAAAAGGAATAATCTAATGAAAACTATTATGTTGTGTGCTATTTGTTCGGTCAGCTCCGGCAACTGCTCCGAAGACTGTGGCTACTGTACGCAAAGTGCAGGTATAAATGCCGATATCGAAAAATACAAAATGAAAACCGCCGAGCAAGTAGTCGCCGAGGCCAAGATCGCGGCGGCAAACCACGCACTGGGCTTTTGCCTCGTCACCAGCGGCGCAAGACTCACGGACAAAAAGACCGAGGAGATCGCCCGCCTCGCGCACGCCGTAAATAAAGAAGTCCCAAACCTCATGCTAATCGCTTGCAACGGCATGGCGACGCTGCCGCAGCTAAAAGAGCTAAAAAGCGCGGGCGTGTTTAGCTACAACCACAACCTCGAGACATCGCGCGAGTTTTTCCCGCAAATTTGCTCGACGCATAGCTGGGACGAGCGCTGGCAGACCAACATCGACGCCAAAGAAGCAGGTCTAATGCTCTGCACCGGCGGCATTTACGGGCTTGGCGAGAGCGAGGCTGACCGCGCGAGCCTGCAAGCTAGCCTAAAAGAGCTTGATCCGTTTTCTAGCCCGATAAATTTCTTTATCCCAAATGACGCGCTACGCGTCAAACGGCCGCCTATGACAGCGGACGAGGCGCTAAAAATCATCGACGACACCGTTGCCGCGCTGCCTAACGCTCGCGTGATGATCGCAGGCGGTCGCGAGAAAATTTTAGGCGAACGCCAATACGAAATTTTTGATCACGGTGTCTCTGCCGTCGTTATCGGCGACTACCTCACGACCAAGGGCGAGGTCGCCAGCCGCGATATCGCCGAGTTTAAGGCGCGCGGATTTAGCTTTGCGACGCTTTGCCACTAATGCAAAATTTGCTCTTAATCGGGTGCGGCGGATTTTTGGGGGCGGTTTGTAGAGCCGTTTTGAGCGGCGCGGTCGCTAAATTTTGCCCCGATTCTCCGCTTGCTACTCTTTGCGTCAATGCTCTTGGTAGCTTTTTGATCGGCGTACTACTCTCGTTAAATTTGAGCGAAAATTTAAGGCTCTTTCTAGTCGTCGGCGCGCTCGGCGGTTTTACGACGTTTTCGACGTTTAGCTATGAGACGGTGCGCCTTTTGAGCTCGGGACAAAATTTAGCCGCATTTTTAAACGTGTTTTTTAGCGTTTTTGTTTGCCTCGGGTTTTGTTATCTAGGCACCACTATTCGCTGAAATTCTAAATTTTACGCACCTAGACTCGCACCTTTAAGGTGCTAAATTTGGCGTTGCAATTTATTATAAAGGGCTTGGGATTTAAATCGCACTCTGCACACAGTTGCGAGCGTTTTGGCTTGTTTAATCTGCGCTGTGCCCGATTTTTCGGGGATTTTCTCGTCAAATTTAAAATTTTTGCAATTTTTTTTCTTTTTCTCTAAAGTTTTTTTGATTTCGTCCGATATAGTTTTTGAACGACAAGAAGTCGTAATTAAACTTAAAAGGATTTACAATGAGTTTTCGCATTAACACGAATGTAAACGCTCTAAACACACACGCAAACGCAGTCGGTAACAACCGCAACCTTTCTCTTTCTTTGGGTAAACTTAGCTCAGGCCTAAGAATCCAAACTGCAGCAGATGACGCTTCCGGTCTTGCTATCGCCGATAGCCTTCGCTCTCAAGCTAGCGCGCTTGGTCAAGCCATCAACAACGGTAACGACGCTATCGGTATCATCCAAGTAGCCGATAAAGCTATGGACGAGCAGCTAAAAATTCTTGATACTATCAAGGTAAAAGCTACCCAATCAGCCCAGGACGGTCAAACAAGCGATTCTCGTCAAGCGCTACAAGCCGACATCGTTCGCCTAATGGAAGAGCTAGACAACATCGGTAATACTACGTCTTTTAACGGTCAGCAGCTACTAAACGGAACATTCTCTAACAAAGAATTCCAAATCGGTGCTTACTCAAACCAAACCGTTAAGGCTTCTATCGGCGCTACTACGTCAGACAAGATCGGTCTAACGAGATTTGAGAGTTCAAAACTATTAACGCTTGCGAATGCTCTTTCTAAAGCTTCTTTAAACGTCGTCGATATGAAATTTTTAAACGTAGACGGCGTAAACGATGTTGGCGTAGCTAAAGCTAATATAGGATTTGGCTTAGGTCAAGGTATAGGCGCACTAGCTGAAAACATCAATAAAGTAGCGAATAAAACGGGCGTTAGAGCTACGTTTGACGTAACTTGGAGAGGTACGGCATCAGTAGCGATACCTGGAGGACTTATCAAGAGCCTTTCTATCAACGGCGTAAAAATAGGCGACCTTGACGTAAAAGCAAACGACAGTAATGGTGCTCTAGTAAACGCTATCAATAAAGTAAAAGACCAAACTGGCGTAGAGGCTTCGGTAGACGCAGAAACCGGAACTATGGTCTTAACTAGCCGCGACGGCCGAGGCATACAAGTAAAAGGCGGAGACCTTTCAAAAGGTCTAGGTAAGGGAACGGCTGCGTTAACCAAAGGTTTCGTAGGTCGTTTGAATCTAGTTCGCTTGGATGGACGCGATATAAAAATCGGCGGAACTACTAAACTTAATCTAAGTAAGGATGCATTTTCTGCAGACGGCGGCCAGCAACAGTCTGTTTCTCTAAGAGACGTTCGCGGTCAAATAGATAAGAAATTAGCTACGGCCATGGGCTTTTCAAGAATGAGCAAGGAGCTAAGCGTAAATCAATCAGCGGGCGTTATGACCTTGCGCGGCGCTATGGCTGTTATGGATATCGCAGAATCTGCTCAAAAAACTCTTGATCAGATCCGCTCTGACCTAGGTTCTGTTCAAAATCAGCTTGTTGCAACCGTAAACAACATCACGGTTACTCAAGTAAACGTAAAATCAGCCGAATCTCAAATCAGAGACGTTGATTTCGCTAGCGAGAGCGCAAACTTCTCTAAGTTTAACATCCTTGCTCAATCAGGAAGTTACGCTATGAGCCAAGCTAACTCCGTTCAGCAAAATGTCTTGAGGCTACTCCAGTAGTCGAAAGCATTTCTACGCGAAGCGGGATTTATCCCGCGTAGCGTAAATTTATACGAGTCCCTAGCCTAACAAATTTACTTATTTACTTACGGCTAGGGACTTTGCTTGCGATTTTGGGTTAAGATAGCCTTAATCAAATCTCTTCAAATAAGTTTGTCTAAAGGCGAGAGCCTTTTTTAAAAGTGAATTTTAGCCGAGTGTGCGCTCGGCTATTTTACTCTCGGTATTTGCCGTAAATTTCAAAGCCCAAATCCTAAAATTTAATCCAAAGCAGTCTTCTTAATTAGCGCAAATTTATCAAACCGTAACGAAGCTTAAGCTATAATCGCGCATTTTTAGAAAGGATAAATTTGCAAACCGACGGACTAAGTATTCTTATCGTTCTAGCTCTTATCGTTTTTTCATCGCCGTATTTTTCTAAAATTTTACGCATCCCTATCGCGCCCGTGGAGATTATTTTAGGCGCGCTCGCAGGATACCTAGGCCTCATAGGTCATAATGAAATGTTTAAAATCGTGAGCGAAGTCGGATTTTTTTACCTGATGTTTTTGGCGGGCACAGAGGTTGATTTAAAGATATTTTTTACCACCGATAAGAAAATTTTAAAGCTCGGACTCTTATATATCGCTATTCTTTACGCGCTTTCGGCATTTACTACCTTCGCGTTTAATATCGACAAGCTATTTATCTTGATAATTCCTTTGATGAGCGTGGGGATGATTTTTACGCTTTTTAAAGAGTACGGCAAGGATAAAGATTGGCTAAATTTAGGCATGCTCGTAGGCTCCATCGGAGAGGTCGTTAGCATCGCCGCGCTTACCTTCATCGGAGCGTATATGAAATTTGGCGCCGGTAGCGAGCTTGCGCTCACGACGCTATATCTAGGCGGCTTTTTGGCGCTTAGCGCGGGCGCGTTTAAGGCGCTAAACGTACTATTTTGGTGGTATCCGCAGCTGCGCGTCATCTTGATGCCTCACTACGATAATGCCGAAAAAGACATTCGTTTGTGCATGGCGCTGTTTTTTAGCATCATCGCGCTTATGCTTTATCTAAATTTAGAGATCGCATTTGGCGCTTTTGTAGCTGGAACCTTTATAGCGACCTTTTTTGATCATAAAAAAGACCTGCCGCATAAGCTTGCGAGTTTCGGCTTTGGATTTTTGGTGCCGACTTTTTTCGTTCATATCGGTTCGACATTTAAGTTAAATGCTATTTTTATAGACGGAGTGGTCAGAGACGCGCTACTAATCGTAACAGTTATGACTTTGTTTAGAGCCGTGAGTGCGAGCGTGTTTTTAAATTTGCTAGGTTTTCGTAAGATCCTTCTTTACGCGCTTTCGCACTCGATGCCCCTAACGCTTCTAATCGCAGTTGCTACCATAGCCTACAAATCAGGCGGCATAAATGAAAATTTTTACTTCTCTTTCATACTAGCGAGCCTAACTCAGGCTATAATAGTAACGATTTGTATCAAAATCCTAATGAGCTACGAAAATAAAAATTTGCAAAAGGAGCTAAAATGAGCGATACGGTTACGCTAACAGACAACAGAAACGGCAAAAGCTACGAATTTCCGATACTGCACGGTACGATGGGGCCCGACGTCATCGACATCTCGACCTTTTTTAGCGATACGGGGATGTTTACGTTTGACCGCGGATATACCTCGACGGCGATGTGCCGCTCTAGCATCACTTATATCGACGGGCTAAAAGGCGAGCTGATGTACCGCGGCTACGACATCGCGTATCTGGCGGAGAACAAAACCTTCATCGACGTGGCGTATCTGCTGCTAAATAAAGAGCTGCCGAACAAAAAGCAATACGACGAATTTAAACTCGAGCTTAAAAAGCGCAGCTTCATCCACGAGGGCATGATGAAAATTTTCGACGCTTTCCCGGACAAGGCGCACCCGATGGCGATCTTGCAGGCGGCGGTCTCGGCGCTTTCTGCGTTTTACTTTGATCACCTAAACATGGACAAACCCGAGGAGTACCACGAGATGGCGATGCGAATAATCGCCAAAATCCCGACTATTGCGGCGTTTTCTTATAGATTTTCGCGCGGCCTGCCGATCATTTATCCAAATTTAGACCGCGGCTTTACGGAAAATTTCCTCTACATGATGAGGAGCTACCCGTACGAGCACGTAAATTTGCGCCCGATCGAGGTCAAGGCTCTCGATACGGTCTTTATGCTGCACGCCGATCACGAGCAAAACGCCTCCACGACGACCGTTCGCACCGTAGGCTCGACGCACGCGCACCCGTATGCATGTATCGCCGCTGGTATAGGCGCGCTATGGGGCTGGGCTCACGGGGGTGCAAACGAAGGCGTCATCCGTCAGCTAGAGCAGATCGGCTCAGTAGAAAACGTCGATAAATACATCGCCCGCGCCAAGGACAAAAACGATCCGTTTAGGCTGATGGGGTTCGGTCACCGCGTGTATAAAAATTTCGATCCGCGCGCTAAAGTGCTAAAATCTATGTGCGACCGGCTATTTGACGAGATCGGCATAAACACCGAGCTTCTAAAAATCGCCAAAAAGATCGAGGAGATCGCGCTAAACGACGAGTATTTCATCTCGCGCAACCTCTACCCGAACGTCGATTTTTACTCTGGGCTGATTTTAAAAGCCCTTAGCATACCAAACGATATGTTTGCGGTTATTTTCGTCATCGGCAGGATACCGGGCTGGATCAGCCAGTGGATAGAGCTAAAAGAGCAGGAGAGTATCAAGATCGTACGTCCGAGACAGCTATATGTGGGCGAGACGAACAGGACGCCGAAATAATTTTAAATTTGGCGGCTTGTCTTTTTCCTTTATACTTCGTTGGAAACTTCGCCGAAGCTCGGTTACGTATTTCATATACGCGCCCTCGCTCGGCCCATTTCTACCTCGTCTAAAGAAAAAATACGGCGCCTTAACTCTTTAAGCTAAGGTAAAATTTATATTTT
>CAURQE010000018.1:0-42314 GCA_963527315.1 uncultured Campylobacter sp. | reverse complement strand
TGAATATAAAATAATAAGGCGAAGTATTTTGAGATGATTTTTGGGGTTGTGCAGCTAAAGAAAAAATACGGCGCCTTAACTCTTTAAGCTAAGGTAAAATTTATATTTTCAAGGTGCAGGTCTGGGCGAGCGGAATTTGAAACCTGAATTTACAAATTTGACTCGAATTTGAATATAAAATAATAAGGCGAAGTATTTTGAGATGATTTTTGGGGTTGTGCAGCGAAAATTTTGCGTAGGCTAGACATGTAGTCTGCCGAGCAAAATTTTAGCAAACTCCACAAAAAGCACTCAAAAGACGAACCTTTTTAAAAGAAACCAAAATGCAAAATTTACTAAACCTAGCCAAGCTTGCGGCCGTAAAAGCAGGCGACGAGATACTGAAATTTTACGCCCACAAGGGCTTTGACGACGAGATTTTAGCAGCTCGCTCGACTTTACCCGAAAGCACATGCAGCCAAAACTGCCGGGATTTCGAAGTAAATTTAAAAACCGATCATTCGCCCGTGACCTCGGCCGATCTTGCGGCAAACGCTGCGATATTTGAAACACTAAAAAGCTCGCAAATCCAAATTTGCTCGGAGGAAAAGATTTTGGGCGAGTCCGCGCGGACGTTTTGGCTCATCGATCCGCTAGACGGCACGAAGGATTTTATCGAGGGTAGCGGCGAGTTTTGCGTCTGCATCGCGCTCATAGAAGACGGTCGCCCGGTTCTTGGCGTCATCTATGTGCCCGTTACCGGCGAAATTTATAGCGCGGCAAAGGGTGAACGAACGCAAAAAGAGCTCTATAAAAACGGCGCGTTTATCCCGCAAACTCTAGCCGTAAAAGAACGCGCACCGCAAACGATAATCAGCGGCAAACGCGGCAAAAACGTAACGGCCGGCAAGCTCGCAAGCGCGCTAAATTTGGACATCGCTCGGCTAAGTTCGGCGATCAAATACTGCCGCATCGCCGAAAATCTCGCGGGCGCTTACATGCGCTACTCGCCAAGCTCTATCTGGGACAACGCCGCGGGCGAGATTATCGCTGCGGGCGCGGGCGCAAAGATGATCGATCTAGCAACGCTCAAAGCCCCGATCTACGACGCCGCCTCGCTAAAAAATAACGAATTTATCGTCATCGCAAAGGATTTTTTAGCCCTCGAGGATGAAATTTTACGAGCGATAAAAGGGCTAAATTTATAAACCAAAAGACGACTCGCCGCATTACAAATTTAAGCGTCTCGCGCAAATAAAATTTGACGATAGAAGTCGCCTAATTTGAGCTAAAAGCAAATTTCGTCGTCGCAAAATCGCCTTAGCCTCTTTCTTGTTTTTGATAGAGGCGACCCCTGCGTAAACGGCGATCGGCGTAAATTGCTTAATCGGGGTCTAAAATTAGGCAAATTTATGTCGTTGCCGACCGCATTTACGGGATGATTAAATTTATATTTATTTTTACCGCCGAATTTTAGCTAAATCTAAATTTGGGCGCAGGCGAGCCGGTTTTATCGCGGTAAATAAACCGACTTGCAAACAGGCTTGATTTTAAATTTGCTTGGCGCGAGACGAAGCTTATGCCGCGTCTGTTTTAAATAGCGCGATTTAAGGCTAGGTTAAAGCACAGGCGGATAAATTTAGGTTGATTTTGGATAAAATTAGGCGAATTTAACCTCTAAACCGCCCGAGGTTCAAAGGAAATCTTTGCTAAAAACCGTCAAAATGCTGCTTGGTTTTATTTTCCAGGCTAGAGCTTTATTTATCCTTTTTTACTTTTGCGCCTTCGTTACTTTTGCGCCCATGGCGTCTATCTTGGGCGCGAAGACCGGCCAAATGACGTTTTCTGCGCTATTTAACCCGCTCATGATACTATCTTGCGCATTGCTTGCCGTTTATATCGGCTTTAGGGTCGCAGCATATAAAATCACGGCATAGATTGCAAAATGGACGCCGTATTTTTCATCGCTTTGAGCTGGATATTTTTTATGCTGTTTTGCTTGGCGGCGTTTTTTGCGACCGTTTTATTTTTGGAGGATTTTAGAGGCTTGCCGCCGCGAGAATTTTGCTCGCTACTTTTAGTTACGGCGATTTTTGCGGCATGGCGCACACTTAAGAGCTCGGAATACAAATTAAGCGTATTTTACGAGCGAAAAGTCGGCGCAAATATAAGCATAGACAAAATCTTAATTTATTCAGTCTTAACGTTTGCGGCGATCGTCGCGGTAGCATTTTTGATAAAGCGATTTTGAGGCTTAAATTTGACGCTTGCTACCAAATTTGCTTGCGAAATGCTGCACCTAGTTTAATGCGATTTGTTTTTGCCGCCGTTTGCGCCAAGGCAGGCAAATTTGCGTTTGGGCGCTACCCGGCAGTTGCGATTTATTTTCTTTTTTTGGGTGGATAAATTTAGTTTTTGCCGTCGCGACAAATCAGGCTTTAACCGGTTTGCTCCCGGGCGTGCAAAGTCTGGTTTTAAATTTACGGAGATTTCGTAGGCGCGCTTTTTCTGCGACCGACCGTCCGCTCAAAACCCGCGTCTTTACACTGCACAGAGGCTAAATTTACGCAAATTTGACGGCAATGGCAGCCGAATTTACGACCGAAACTCAAATTTTGCCGCGCCGCTTTAAAACTAAATCTAAATCCTCGTTAGCTCGCTTCTCGGACTCGCCTGCAGATCAAGCCTCGCAAACTCGCCGCGCAGGTATTTTTCGCGTCCCGCGCGCGCGATCATCGCGGCATTATCGGAGCAAAACTCCAGCGGCGCGCAGATGAGCTCGCAGTCAAATTTCTCGCACAGAGCTTGCAGACGGGAGCGCAAATTTAGATTCGCGCTCGCTCCGCCCACGACGCCGAAACGCTCAAATTTACGCTTGGCAAATATCTTTTCTAGCTTGTTTAAGATATGCTTGCAAGCCGTATTTTCAAAGGCAAAGCAGACATCGGCGATCTCCTGCGCGCCCAGATTCCCGCTTGCGGCAAGTTTTTCGGTTTCGACGCGGACCTGATTTTTGAGCCCCGAAAAGCTATACGCCGTGCGCGCGTCGCCAAGCAGCGGCACGGTAAATTTAAACCTCTCGCGCCCGCTTTTTGCCGCCTTTTCGACCGCTACGCCGCCCGGATACCCAAGCCCCAGCATCTTTGCGACCTTGTCAAAACTCTCGCCGAAGCTATCGTCCATCGTGGCAGCCAGCACGCCGACAGCCCCGTCCGCGCCGATATCTAGCACCATCGTGTGCCCGCCGCTAACGAGTAGCACGCCCGTAGGCAGCCGCGCCTCCTGCGACAAAAATAGCGAATACACGTGCCCGGCGAGGTGATTTACGGCGATTAGCGACACGCACAGCGACGAGGCCAGCGCCTTTGCCATCGCGACGCCGCCAACTAGGCTCACGGATAGCCCCGGCTCATTCGTGACGGCGACGGCTTTGATGTGCGCTAGCTCGGGTTTGATCTGCTCTAAAATTTTAGGTAGCGCGGCGGTGTGAAGCCTGGCGGCTAGCTCCGGTACCACTCCGCCAAATGCGCAGTGCTCGGCATCTTGCGAGATTTTTTTGTGAAATTTTAGTTCCAGCGTTTCTATATCAAGTAGCGCTACCGAGCTGTCGTCGCAGCTGCTTTCTATACCCAAAATCAGCCCGTCCGCACTGCTATGTCGTAAATTTTCGCTCATTTTATTGATTTTCCTTTTTTAGCGCATTTTACCGCTTTTTGCTTTCGCGGTTATAAATTCGACTCGCTTTTTGGAAATGGCGGCAAAATACGCGCGTCAATCACTTGCCGTAAATTTGCGACGGACCCGATTTTGAATAAATTTGAATCCAAATTTACGCATCGAGGCCCGCACCTTTAAAATGCCAAATTTGGTATTGCGAGTTAGATTTCTTTGCGTAAAAAAAGGGGGGGGCGGGGCTTGAATTGCGCTCTGCTAGCAGTTGCGAGGCAAAGCGTCGCGAGTCTCGGTGGGTAAAATTTACAAATTTGACTTCAAATTTGAACGTAAAACGATAAGGCGAAGTATTTTGAGATGATTTTTGGGGTTTTGAAGTTAAAATTTGACGAAGATAAGGCATGTAGCCTATCGAGTCAAATTTTAACGAAATCCACAAAAAGCACTCAAAAGATAAGCCGCAAATTATTTAAAATTCAGCCCGTTTTCGTACCAGTCTATCTTCCTAGTCAAATACATAACAAGCGCTATCACCGCAAATATCATCACGCTGCCCATCAAAAGCGCGTAGTCCTCGGACTGCAAGATGCCGTAGAGCAAGCAGTAGCTAACCGCGTGTACGAGCGCGATAAATACGCCCCATTTGCGCGCCCGAAAGATTGCCGAGCCGTAGAAAAGTATCGTCGCGCACACGGCTGCGGCCGCGACGAGATAGCTGGCTAGGAAGCTGATATGCTCGGAAAACGATAGCACGAGTAGGTAAAACAGCACGTCGGCGACCCCGATGAGTAGGTACTGGATCGGGTGGATGCGCACGCGGCTGTAAATTTCGCACAAAAATATCGCCAAAAACGGCACCGCTAAAAACAAGATCGCGTAGGTCACGCAGCGCGCGATGAGCGAGTAGTTGTTTACGGGGCTGATGAAGCTAGCCTCGACGCCCTCAAACCGTATATCGCGTCCGCCGTTCATGATCCACGCCTGCGGAACGCCGGTGCTAAGGCCCGAGATCTCCCACTGCGCGTTAAAGCCGCTGCTTGTGACTTCGCGAGATTTCGGCAGCCAGCCGCCGCTAAAAGACGGCGAGCTCCACGAGGATTTTACGTCAAATTTATTATCCTGCCCGACGGGAACGAAGCTAGCGCTCTGCCCGCCTTGCATAGATAGCGTGCCCGCTAGCTCAAAGCCGCCGTTTGCTAAATTTGCGGGTAGCTTGTAGTGGACGCTTTGCCCAAAGGGCGAGTATTTAGGCGGCGCAAAAGACTGCGCGAGATCCTGCCCGTTTGCTTTTAGCGCCGGAAATGCAGTAAAGGTCTTTTTGCTGCCTACGCCTAAAATCAGCGTCGCCTCGCTTAGCAAAACGTCGCTTTCCGCGATATTTAGCTGCTCGAAATTTAGCGGGGCAAATTTGGCTTTTAGCGCGACTTCGCCGTTAAAAACGGGCACGCTAAAGATACCGCGCTTTAGATACTGAGGATTTAGCTGGGTCGATAGCTCATAAGACTGCGGCGCTATCATGATCTGCTCGGTAGTCTGCGATACCGTAGGTACGCCGTTTTCGTTATAGACGGCCGCTTGTTTTTTGTACGGCACCGAGATTAAAACGCCTTCGATCCTAAGCGGGCCGCCAACCGGCTGCATGATGGACTCCTCGGCGGTGCGCTTGACGTAGGCGCGGTCAGAGATCATCGAGCTGATGAAACCTAGCGGGATAAGCAGCAGCAAAAGCAAGACGAAAATGATGACGGGCTTCGTCCAAAAGCCGCCTCTGACGCTATCCATGATTTTGTTTTCCATTGGATTTCCTTTTGATTTTTTTCACTGCGATTTTAGCTAGAAATCGTAATAAATCGGTAAAGGAGCCGGAAATTTCGGCTAAATTTCGGATTAAATTTAATGCCTAAAATCTGCGGCTAAATTTACGCGAATAAAATTAGCCGCTAAATTTAGCCTAGCTTGCCAGTAGTTGCGCCTATCGCAAAACTTACGAGGCAGGCCGCCCCGTAAATTTACCTAGTCTTTTTTGCCTTTGTTTAGCGATTTTAGCTTGGCGTCGGTGTCGTCAGTTAGCATCGTGAAGATTTCGTTCGTCAAATTTTGCGTTAAAGCCTTGGCTTCTTTCATCATATTCGTCGAAAATTCGTTTAGCAGCTTGTTTGCTTTGGCTTTGTCTTTTTTGTATAGTTTGACGTATTCGTCTTCAAATTTGGCCTGCTTGACGGCTAGCGCGTCCTCAAACTCCTTGTATGCCTTTTTTACGACCGGCGAATACTTATCGTAGTCCATCATCACGAGAGTTTGCAGCTTTCTATACGTCCAATAAATCGACTCGTCGTCGGCCTTATACGAGCCCTTGTCGTAGCCGTCGATAAATTTGTCGAGGCCATAGTAATACGGCAAATAAACGCCAAGATCGGACATACCAAGCGCCACGTAGGTCACTCTGCCGATCTCTTGCGGTAGCCACGGGCGCACCTGCATGACGTGCGACTCGTAGGTTCTAAAGACGCTCACGGCGCGGTAGATGTTTTTTTGATTTTCGTCTTTGCTCGCGTAGTTATCGTACGGCGTGCCGTCGTAGTGGGATCTGAGCGCTGTTTTTAGATCCTGCACACTTAGCTTTTTAGCCGGTTTTAAAAATACCGGATAGTTGCCGCCGTCAAGGGCTTGCTTGTCTTTTAGCTCGGGGTTAAACATCTGCTGCACCCAGCAAACGCGCGGATAGTTGTAGGTCATATCCCTCTCGTCGTCCCTGCTGTAGGCTTTCGTAAACTGAAATTCGCCGTCTTTTGCCGGGTCGTAGGCGCCGTTATCTTGGGCAAATTTGATTAAATTTTTCGACCCCATGAAATTTGGATCGTTTTCTTTGTAGTTTTGTAGTCTGCCTTGGTTTGCGGAGACGAAGTATTCGTCTTTAGGTAGCTTAACCGCCATCCAGTGATGGCCGGTGCCCGTTTCAAAGTACCAAAGCTCGTTTTTATCCACGAACACTACGCCAAAACCCTCTCCCGCACCCGTAGTTTCTACGATCTCGCCGAGCAGCTTCACGCCCTCGGCCGCGCTTTTCATCCTAGGTAGCAAGACATCGGGGATATCGTCCTCCGTGATGCCGGTTGCTTCGTTATAGGGATCGATTTTTAGCAGTTCGTCTTTAGCGTATATGGTCTCGGTGCCGCTGATGCCAACGCCAGCGTCATTGTAGCCGACCGCGCCGTGAAGCTTGGTATGGGAGTTTGCTATCGTCGTGTATCTCATACCCTCTTTTGGTAGCGGATACGTAAAATCATTTGCCCCGTCATGAGCCTTTGAGCTGTGGACGCCTTTTTGATTGGATTTTTTGGGATGTATCAAAAATACCTGTGCCTTTATCGCCTTGCTATCGGCACTCCTAGCTATCAACATAGAGCCATCGTCAGAGGCCCCCTCTCCAACCAAAATAGTCGTGCAAGCAAGCGCATTTGAGCAAAACATCGCGCTTATTACCGCCGCAGAGGCGAGAAACTTTATCTTCATCGTTACTCCTTGATTTGAGATAATAAATCTAAGTGAAATTATAGGGCTAAAAATATTAATTAAATCTAAAATTTAAGCTACTTTCAAGATTGTATTGTAAATTTGTTTTGCGTTTTGACGCGCGCCACGTCAAATTTAAATTTCTTAAAGGAATTTTGGGTATAATCCCACTCTTACGCGTAAGGCGTAAAAGAAATTTTAAAAGGATTAGTATGCCTAAGATGAAGACAGTTCGCGGCGCTGCTAAACGTTTTAAAGTGGGCAAAAACAAGATCAAAAGAGGCTCTGCTTTTAGAAGCCACATTTTGACTAAAAAATCTCGCAACCGCAAGAGAGATTTACGCTCGCCTCAATACGTAGACGGCACAAATGTCGCAAGCGTCAAAGCGATGCTCGGAATTTAAGTTTTTGACGAAAAGTCATTCCAAACTCCCCCGAATTTGGGGCAAGACTCACTCAGTGAGCGCCGATTTGTAAAGGATAAATATGGCAAGAGTAAAAACAGGCGTAGTTAGAAGAAGACGCCATAAAAAAGTTTTAAAACTAGCTAGAGGTTTTTTCAGCGCTAGACACAAACACTTTAGAAAAGCTAAAGAGCAATTAGAAAGAAGTTTGGTCTATGCTTACCGCGACAGACGCCGCAAGAAACGCGACTTCCGCCGCTTGTGGATAGTGCGCATCAATGCTGCGTGCCGCCTAAACGACATTAGCTATTCTCGCTTTATCGCGGGACTTAAAAAAGCAAATATCGAGCTTGATAGAAAAATCTTAGCCGATCTAGCTATGAATGACGCAAAAGCTTTCAGCGAGCTAGCCTCAAAAGCAAAGGCTGCTTTATAATACCCAGGGGCGGCTTCCGCTCCTTTTTCTTTATTCTTTACTTTAATTAAATTTTATCGTTTCTACCAAATCGCAATAAAACAAATTTCGCTCAAAATCTCAATTTTTATTTTTCGTTTTTTTTGATAAGATAACGTCTTAAATTTAAGGAGCAAAAATGGATATGCAAAAACTAAATCAAAACCTAAACAAACTCAACAAATTTTTATTTATTATCTTAGGCGTCGCCGTCGCGATCTGGATCGGCGTAGAAGTTTTTATAGGCAGTAAAGTAGAATACACAAAAGAGCAGATGAAAGAAAATCTATGCGAAGCGTCAAATGTAAAAGAAATGCTGGCGCGTCTAAATTCAGGTCTCCCGAGCAAATTAGATGAGATAAATACGCTCGAAAAAATCAGCTGTGAAAATCGTCGCATCATTTATCAATATGTACTTGGAAAAGGGCTAGAAATGGATGAAAACGCGCTAAACGATAAAGATATAGCCGAGCTAAAAGAGGAGCAAACAAAGGAACTCAAAAAAGAATTTTGCGAAGATACGCGGTTAAAGGCCGTGCGCGATATAGCTGACGGCGTGGATTTTGTCTATTTTTTGGGTACTAAAGAGTTGATTCGAGTAAAGCTTGAAAGCAAAGATTGCGAGTAAATTTAGCTGCCTTGCCCAAAATCTTGCAAAAGCCATGAAAAAAGCTAGGTCAAATTTATGCTTTAAAAGCGGGTCGGTTTTAAAGACGAGTAGAGTCAGCATACGTTTAGCCGCTAAATAGGACTGAAATTAGTGTCGTCGCCCGCCCGTCCGTATTTTAAAAATGTTTAGTTAAAATTCATATTTAGATTAAGATGTATTTTATAGCCGCGTGCTATCATACGCTCCGATGCGCTAATCAACCTAAAAAACGAAATAAAGGGTAAAAATGAAACGCTGGAGCAAACTTCAAAAACGGTTTTACGAACTCGTGGACGAGGGCATCGATTTTCAGATACACTGCGCGGTTTATAGGATGCAAAGCAGGCGCGGCGGCACGGATTTGCCGCGATATTTTATCACGCTTGCGGGCGAGATTATTTTTGATTACCCGAAGGATTTCGCACTAAAAGACGGCCGCATAAAAAGCCTAGCGCAGGGCGGCGCTCCCCTAGCGAAATTTTATCCGTATGATAGCGGCATAAGCGACATCGGTGAGCTTATCCGCGAATATATCGACACGCCCAAAGATGAACTGTTTAAAAAGCATTTTGATGCCGATGAGTGGGGGCTTGCAAATATCCTAAAGGCCGCCGACAAACGTATCGGCAAAAGGAGGCTGCAAATTTTAGCCAAAAACAAGAAAAATCAAGCGATGCAAAAGGTCGTGCAAGCTAGGCTAAACTCTGCAGCAGATAGCAAAACGCCCGAATTTAAACGAGAAATTTAAAGGAAAATCATGACTCCGCGAGAGATATTTTTAAACGGCGGCATTTTAGTAGCTCCTATCAAAAAAGACGGCAAACAGTTTATCGTCAAATTTACAAAGGACGCTCGCGGCGAGATAATGCAAAAAGCGCTTGACGAGTGCTTATTCGTACCGCTTTTGGGCGGGATAGAGTAGCGCGGACCATCAAATTTGACACCGCTATTTTTACAAACTCCACTTTTAAATTTAACTACGCAAACTCGTTTATCACGCAAATTTAGCCATACGTTAAACCTAAAACTGTATAATCGTCATACAAATTCTTAGCAAAGGAGCTAAAATGGCAACAGATCGCGAGTTGGTTAATTTCTCAGAGGAACACGAGCTAAACACGGTGCTAGCAAGACACGGCAAGGCTCAAAGCATCGCAAACCGCGAGGTGCTTTGCGAGCTCGGCAAAGAGTGCAAGGAAAAACTAGGCAAAAGAGTGCTAACGCAAGATGAATTTGACGAGTTTTTAAAACCCGTTTTAAATCGCTTGGAGAATAAAAGAGCTTAAATTTCGGGGGACTTTCCCCGAAATTTCTATCCAAATTTCCCGCTTTTTAAATACTTATACTATTCTCTCGTTTTCAAATTTACATTCTCGTCGTCGTTTATAGCCGTCAATTTTAGACTATTTTGCGATAAGTACCGCGCGGCAAGCTCGCCTCGTTTAAATTTGACTTCAAATTTAAACGCCAAGTAGCAAAAACGTGCTCAAATTTACAAATCCAAAAACCGGCAAGATCCATAAAAACCTGGCGCATCAAATTTGACGTCAGTATAAATTCGGAGCGGCTTAAAAACAAAGCACAAAGCCAAAACCGCGCCGAATTTAACCGAGCTACGCCTTAAAAATGCACCTTAAATTTCGCCCAAAAGCTTCTGCCCGGCTCATAAAGCCTCGTGCCGTTCGGGATAGTCTCGTAGCCTGCGATACCGCCGCCGTAGCCGCCTTTTGAGTTATGATAGGCATATTTGGCGTCGTTTAGGTTTTCTGCCGCTAGCAAAAATTGATAATTTTTGTATTTATAGCCCGCGCTTAGCCCCAGCGTCCAAAAGCTATCGCTCTTGCCCAGGTCCATGCCGCCCACGTCGCCGTAGCCTTTTTGCGCGCGGTTTTGCGACGCGTTAGCGTAGAAGTCGGCTTTGACGAACCAGTCGGGCTTTTCTAAGCCGGCGCTTAGTTTAAACGCTAGAGGCGAAACCTTAGGAAGCGCGTCGCCGTCTTTTAGGCCTCCTGCATTTTTAGTCACCTTACCGTAGACGTAGGATACGCCGGCGCCCAGCCTAAACATATCGGCTAGCAGCGTAGTGCCCTCTATCTCGCCGCCGTATAGCAGGGCGTCGATATTAAAGGCGTCTGAGGACATGCCCATAGGATTATATTTTAGCATGATATAATCATCCATCTTTGAGACGAAAAAATTTGCGTTTATTTCATAATTTTGATCTTTTAGCACAGCGCCAAAATCCAGCTGAGTATTTCTTTCTTTACGTAGCTCTAAGTTCGCGTCCTTGTTTGTTTCCCAGTGATCGGGCATCCTTTGCGCGTGTCCTAACCCAGCATAAAGCGTTAAATTTTGCAGATATTTTTCGTATCTAAAAAATCCCGAGAATAAATTTTCTTTCCTACTTTTATGCGTTTTTAGCAGTTTTCTCTCGCCCGCGTCCAGCCTAAGTCCGCCAAAAAGCCCGTAGTCGTTTTCAAGGACGTATTCGTTTTGAGTGTATATCGTTTTATACGTTACCTTGCGCTCTTTTACGTGCGGCTTTGATACGGCTGCGTCCATTTCGGCTTTAGATACGCCGGCCCCGCCCGTTCCGGCGCCTCGCCATTTAAAGGAGTCTTGCGAATAACCGGCGCCGATGAAGCTGGTTAGATTATCGAAATTTAACTCGCCTTCTAGCTTAAAGCCGTACATATCGCGTATCGGGTGACTGATGCTGTATCCCTTGCCGCGCCCCGTACCCGGCACCACCGGACGCATGGTGAAGTTGTCCATTATGTGATCGATTTGATGATAGTACGAGCTTAGCCTGATCTTGTGCTCGCCGACGTCTTGTTCAAATTTGAGCCCGAAAGATTTACGGTCAAACTGTATGCCGTCCCTCATCCTATCGGCATACGCCGCTTCGCCCTCGCCCAGATCCGCGCTTAACTGCAAGGCGGTAGTTTCCGTGGGCGTTAGCGTGCCCACGAGCGAGACGCTATTGCGTTTATAGTGCGTATGCATTTTCTGCCCGCCGCCGCTTTTGTAGTCGCCGCTCTCGTAGTGTCCGCCGGAAACCTCTATGCTACCCAGCTCGTTACCCGCCGCTACGTCCGCGGTAGTTTCAAACCGCTTAAAACTGCCGCCCAGCACGCTTACGTTTCCTCCGAAGCTCGGTTTTGATAGCCTTGCTATCTCTCTATCGAAAAATATACCGCCGCTAATGAGCGCGCCGTATCTGACGTCTTGCGGGCCTTTTACGATGCGAACCGAGCTGTAGTTTTGCGCCGAGATGTAGGTGATGGGCGTATCCATGCGCATGCCGCAGCCGCCGTTTAGCGTGCTACCGTCGATCAGCACCGGTAGCCTAGCCGCCGTCTGCGAACGATAATAAACCTCGCTGCCGCCTCCGCCCTTACGCTCCATCGTAAAGCCGTTCAAATTTGAAAGCGATTTGGCGATATCGCTATTTTCCAGTATCGCGCCCTTGCCGACTATTTGGGCGTTAGTCGGCTCGTCGAGGGCCGATTTTTGCATTTTTGACGAGACGGTAACGGGGCTCAAGCTTACCGCTTCCTCGGCGCTAAGCATCAAATTTGACGCCATGGCTAGCGCCAAAACGTAAGAAATTTTCATTTTCGCTCCTGCAAAATTAATATTTAATATTGAAATTAAAGCAAAAATCGACTTAAATAAAGTATGAATATTTATGTAATGTTAATTATTTTGTGTGAAATTTAGCTCAAACCGTGCTATTTCGGTCGCTTGCGTTAAGTGTGTAGAAAAGTAAATTTAACGGATTAGAATTATAAATTTAAGTAATCTCAGTTTCATCAAATTTTAGTTTAACGAAACCGAGATTAAATTTACAAAATCTCTTTTACGAGTAGCTGCGGCGTAACGAGTCCTCGAAACGAGTTTTTCGATACCGAAAAAACGAGGTCGATGCTCTCGCCCGCATGCGGCTCGCGAGTGAAGTTAAAAAACAGCGCCTCAAGGCATTTGCCGTCTTTTTGCAGGATGAGTTTTAGGTGATTTTGCTCTCTGCCGATTAGTTTTTTGTTTTTGACGACGGCGGATTTGATCTCAAAGAGCGGGCGCGGATTTTTCTGTCCGTAGGGCTCGAAATGCTCCAAAATTTCAAGCAGTTCAAAGTCCACTTCGCCGGCTTCTATCTCGCCTAGAGGCTCGTCAAACGCGCTAAATTCGTGCAAATCCATCAGCATGCACGAGCTATTTATCGCGTTTTTAAACGCTTCTAAATTTGCCGGGTCTATCACGATGCCCGCAGCCCCCTTGTGTCCGCCGTAGCCCGCGAGTAAATTTTCGTGGCTAGCGATGAGCGAGAGGATATCTAGCTTGCCCACGCTTCTAGCGCTGCCTTTGGCGCGGTTTTCGTCGATACTAAAGACGATGGCGGGCTTTTTAAACTGCTTTGCCAGACGCGAGGCGACGATACCGATGACGCCCTCGTGCCAGCCCCTGCCCCACGTCACGATGATGTGTTCGTCCTCGCGCACGTCCTTTAGCGAGCACTCAAAAAGCGTGCGCTCCTCCTCCTTACGCGAATTATTAAAGCTCACGATGGTGTCGAGGCATTCGCAGGCGCGGTCTAAGCTTTTAGCGCGCAAAAACTCAAAAGACACGCTCGCATCGTCCATACGGCCCGAGGAGTTGATGAGCGGCGCGATGAGAAAGCTGATGTCGTCGCACTCGAATTTATCCTTGCCGTATAGCTGCTTTATCGCAGCAAATGCAGGTCTGCGCGAGCTGTTTAGGCGGTTTACGCCAAGCTTAACTAGGATGCGGTTTAGATCGCGAAGCTCCATCATATCGGCGATTATCGCGATAGCGAGGAGGTCGAGAAATTTGCCCATATCGTAGTTGATACGGCACACGTCCTTTAGCGCGCCGACTAGGTACCACGCGACCTGAGCGCCGCAGATTTCGACGTTTGGAAAGTGGCAATCCTTTTGCTTTGGGTTTATGATCGCGTAGGCCTCGGGCAGGACGTCGGGCGGCATGTGATGATCGGTGATGATGAGATCGATGCCCTTTTGCTTGCAAATTTGAGCCGCGTCGTTTGCCGAGATGCCGTTATCTACGGTCACGATGAGGCCGGCGTCTGCTATCTCCTCGACGATTTGCGGATTTAGCCCATAGCCGTCGCTAAAGCGATTTGGGATACGCACGAAATACTCGCTAACGCCCAAATCATCGAAAAACTCGGCCATTATGACGCTGGCGATCACGCCGTCCACGTCGTAGTCGCCGACGATAACGATCTTTTCGTTTTGCTCGATCGCGCGTTTTATACGCTCGGCACCCTTAAATACATCCTTTAACGCATCGGGCGTAGGAATTTCTGAAAGTTTTTTGTGAATGTCATTTTCAAATCTTTGGCTCAGTAATTCCTTTATCTTTTCCTTATTTAACATCGTTTTGACGGGCTTTCGCGTAAGCCTCGCCATCAAATTTTGCCGCCTTGCCACCGTTTTTGCCTAAATTTTCGCTCGCCTCGGGGGTCAAATTTACCCCTGTCGCGCCGCAAAAAAGGCTAAATTTTGGTTCAAATTTCATCTTTTTCCTTCTTTTTTATTTTCTAATGCGCAAATTATAGCTTTTTGAAATTTAATTTCTTATAATTGTAAACAAAGCGGCGAATTTAAGGGTCTGATGTGGGTTTAAGAGCTTTACAGAATTGATACTCTTTACAAATTTAACGTTTTAAAATAACAAACGCGGCGTAAATTTTTAAATTTATAAGGAAAGAAATTTAGAGCCGATCGGCTCTAAATTTGATTATTTCGATTTTTCTAGGCTAGCTTTGATAAAACCCAAAACTACGGGATTTGGATTTGTTAGGCGGCTGGTAAATTCCGGATGAAACTGCACGCCGACAAACCACGGATGCGAGTTTTTAGCGCCCGCCGCAGGCGAGCTAAGCTCGACGGCCTCGATCAGCCCGTCGCTCTCGCCGCTAACTATCAGGCCGTTTGCTTCAAATTCGGCTCTGTATTTCGGATTTGCCTCGTAGCGGTGGCGGTGGCGCTCTTTGACGCTTTTAGCGCCGCCGTAAATTTGACTTAGCAACGAGCCGGGCTTCACGTCGCAAGTATACGCGCCAAGCCTCATCGTGCCGCCGACCGGGCTTTGGTGGGTGCGGATCTGCGTCTGGCCGTGCGCGTCGATGAAACTATCGATGAGATAGATGATAGGATTTACGCACCCTGGCTTAAATTCGACCGAATTTGCGTCCTCGAGCTTTAGCACGTTGCGCGCAAACTCGATGAGCGCTAGCTGCATACCTAGGCAAATGCCAAGATACGGCACGCCGTTTTCGCGGGCGTATTTTATCGCTTCGATCTTGCCGCTCACGCCGCGCTCGCCAAATCCTCCTGCTACAAGCACGCCGCCCACGTCTTTAAGTAGTTCATCGACGTTTGAAGGCTCGATTTTCTCGCTATCTATCCACTTTAAATTTACCCTCGCGTCAAGGCTCGCGCCTGCGTGGATAATGCTCTCGGTCAGGCTCTTGTAGCTCTCTTTGAGGTCGACGTATTTACCCACGAACGCTATCGTGGTCTCTTTCGTCGGTGCGATGATGCGCTTAACTAGGCTGTCCCAGTTGCGCATATCAAGCTTTAGTTCGCCCAAATTTAAAATTTCGGCGATCGGGGTTAAAATATCTTGGTTATAAAACGCGAGAGGCACCTGATAGATGCTGGCCGAATCTATACTCTCGATGACGCAGTTGCGCTCTACGCCGCAGCTGGCGGCTATTTTATCCTTTAGCTCGCGGTTTAGCGGCTGCTCGGCGCGGCAGATGATCATATCTGGGCTAATGCCGATACGGCGTAGCTCGCCGACGCTGTGCTGAGTCGGTTTAGTTTTTAGCTCACCCGCGACTTTGATAAACGGAACGAGAGTTAGGTGGATATTCATCGCGCGTTTGCGGCCGACCTCTATGCGAAGGGCGCGGATAGCCTCTAAAAACGGCAAGCCCTCGATGTCGCCTACCGTGCCGCCGATCTCAACGATCAGTACGTCGCGACCCTCGCCCGCCTTTTTGATGCGGTCCACGATCTCGCCTACGATGTGCGGGATGACTTGGATCGTTTTGCCTAGATAATCGCCTCTGCGCTCTTTTTCGATGACGGAGCTATAAACGCGGCCGGTGGTGAAGTTGTTATCCTGGCTTAGGCTCTCGTCTAAAAATCTCTCATAGTGCCCCAGATCCAGATCCGTCTCCGCGCCGTCGTCGGTGACAAAAACCTCGCCGTGCTCCAGCGGACTCATGGTGCCGGGATCTACGTTGATGTAGGGATCTGCTTTTAGCATGCTTACTTTTAGGCCGGTGTTTTTAAGAAGCGTGGCGATAGAAGCCGCCGCGATGCCCTTACCCAGCGAGCTTAGCACGCCGCCGGTTATAAAAATATACTTTGTTTCATTTGAATTTTTTTGCATATCGCGCCTTTAAATTTTTTGCGCGATTATACCTTATTTAAAATTTATAAACGCTTGATAGCTAAAGAAAAAAATTTATAAAACGGAAACTTTAAAATAATGTTTTAAGTTAAATTTCTGTAGTATATTAAGCTATGATTAAAAAATATCTCAAAAACATCTCGTCTTTGTATATCGACGGCTTTAGAAATATGAAACTCGGAAAGAGCCTGTGGCTCGTCATAGCCATCAAGCTGCTTATAATGTTCGGGATTTTAAAAGTATTTATTTTTGATGAAAGTTTAAATTCGAAATTTGAGAGCGACGAGGCTAAAGCCGACTTCGTAATCTCAAATTTGACAAAGGAATAAAATGTCTGAAATCGCTTCGGTCGATTGGTCGCGCGCGCAGTTTGCGCTCACCGCGATTTACCACTTTTTGTTTGTTCCGCTCACGCTGGGACTTAGTTTTATCATCGCCATTATGGAGAGCATCTACGTCAAAACCGGCAACGAGCAGTGGCTAAAAATCACCAAATTTTGGCTCAAACTCTTCGGTATAAACTTCGCTATCGGTGTAGCTACCGGTATCATAATGGAATTTGAGTTCGGCACCAACTGGGCGAACTACAGCTGGTTTGTCGGCGACATCTTCGGCGCGCCGCTAGCTATCGAGGGCTTGCTCGCGTTTTTTATGGAGGCGACGTTTTTTGCCGTTATGTTTTTTGGCTGGGATAAGGTTAGCAAGAAATTCCACCTCATCTCGACCTGGCTTGTGGCTATCGGTTCAAATTTGAGCGCTCTTTGGATCCTCATCGCAAACGGCTGGATGCAGTATCCGGTGGGTATGAAATTTAACCCCGCAACCGCCAGAATGGAAATGGAAAATTTCTTTGAAGTAGCGCTTAGCCCCGTCGGCATCATCAAATTTTTACACACCGTAACTAGCGGCTACGTCGCTAGCGCGCTTTTTGTTATAGGCATTTCGGCGTGGTTTATCCTAAAAGGACGCCACCTAATCATGGCTAAAAAATCAATCGTCGTAGCGGCAAGCTTCGGGCTTGCGACGTCGCTATTTTTGATGTTTAGCGGCGACGAGAGCGCATATCAGGTCGCGCGCACTCAGCCGATGAAACTAGCCGCGATGGAAGGACTTTATAAAGGCGAACAAAACGCCGGCCTAGTCGCCATGGGCGTGCTAGATCCGTCTAAAAAACCCGGCGACGGCAAGGACGCGTTTTTACTCGAACTAAAAGTGCCTTACGCGCTTGGAATCATGGCTACTAGAAAATTAGGTAGCTTTACTCCGGGCATCGAGGATCTAGTCTACGGCAACGAAGCGCAAAATATCGAGAGCGTCGCAAGCAAGATGGCCAAAGGCTCGCTAGCCGTTAGCGCGCTAGCTAGCTACAATGCCGCTAAAAAATCGGGCGATAAAGCCGCGATGGAGCAAGCCGAGCAAACTCTGGCTCAAAATATGAAATTTCTAGGCTACGGCTATCTAAAATCCCCGGAAAGCGCCGTGCCGCCGGTCGGTATTACGTTTTATAGCTTTCACTTGATGGTGGCTCTTGGTACTTACTTTTTGGCTTTATTTTTGGTCGTTACGTATCTTACGATGGCAAACGATATCGAAAATTTCAAAAAGCTGCTGTGGGCGTGCGTATTTAGTATCCCGCTAGGACTAGTGGCGATCGAGGCAGGCTGGATAGTAGCCGAAGTAGGGCGTCAGCCGTGGGTCGTGCAAGACCTCATGACCGTGGGCGTGGGAGCGACGAATTTAGCCGACACCAACGTCAAAATTTCGTTCTGGCTATTTGCCGTTTTATTTACGGTGCTTTTGATAGCCGAGATAAAAATCATGCTAAAACAGATAAAAATAGGATTTGAAAACCATGCTTAGTTTAGAATTTTTACAAATTTACTGGTGGTGCGTAGTTAGCTTGCTAGGCGGTTTGCTAGTGTTTATGATGTTCGTTCAGGGTGGACAGACGCTACTTTTTGGGCTTTGTAAAAACGAGCTTCAAAAGGACATGGTGATAAATTCTATCGGGCGCAAATGGGAGCTTACTTTTACCACGCTCGTAATGTTCGGCGGCGCGTGCTTTGCGGCGTTTCCGCTATTTTACGCGACGAGCTTTGGCGGCGCGTACTGGGTGTGGCTGGCGATTTTGTTTTGCTTTATCCTCCAAGCCGTGAGCTACGAATACCGCAAAAAACCGGATAACTTCCTGGGCCAAAAAACCTATGAAATTTTCCTTTTCATAAACGGCTCTTTGGGAGTTATACTCATCGGCATGGCCGTTAGCACGTTTTTTTCTGGAAGCGATTTTTTACTAAACGAGCACAACTTCGTGCAGTGGCAAACGCCGTTTCGAGGACTTGAAGCGCTAGGCAACATCATGCTCTATCCGCTAGGCATCGCGGTGTTTTTTCTCTCTCGCGTAGGCGGAGCGCTCTACCTCATCAACAACATCGACGATGAGGAGATAAGAGCTAGCGCCAGAAAAGCGGCGCTAAAAAATACGATTTTGTTTTTGCCGTTTTTTCTAGCTTTTGCCGCTTGGGTGCTCAGTAAGCCGGGCTTTGGTTACGACGAAGCGGGCGAAGTTTCCGTAGTCGCGTTTAAATACGCTCATAATTTCGCCGATATGCCGATAATAGCCGTTGCGGCGATCGCGGGCGTTTGCGGCGTGCTGTTTGGCGTATTTAAGGGTGCGTTTACGAAAAGCATCTACGGCATCGTGCCTTTTGGCGCGGGCGTCGTGCTCGTAGTTACCGCGTTATTTTTGATATCGGGGCTAAACGGCACGGCATTTTATCCGTCGTTTAGCGATTTGCAAAGCTCGCTAACCATCAAAAACGCAAGCTCCAGCCGCTACACGCTAAACGTAATGTTTTACGTAAGCTTTTTGGTACCCGTAGTTTTGGGCTATATCGTCGCGGTTTGGCGCGCGATGGATAGCAAAAAGATCACCGCAAGCGAGATAGAGCGCGATCATCACGCATATTAAGGATAAAAATGATAGAAGCGATAGTTTTTCTTTTTCTTTGGGTTTTGGCGCTTTTTGGCGGATATAAATTCGTCCATTTTAACATCAAGCACGTCGAGAAAAACGACGATAAATACTTTGGAAATTTGCGCGAATAAGCGCTGATCCGTAAATCTCGTTCTACTTAAATTTTAGCTTTTGTCGCTATAATGAGGCTAAAATTTTAAGGAGAACGAGATGTTTGACTTCACTTTTCACAACCCCGTAAAAATCGAATTCGGCAGAGGCAAAGAGCGAAATATCGGGCTTTATATGCGCGAATTTGACGCTAAAAGAACCTTGCTGATCTACGGTAGCGACCGTATCAAAAAAGACGGACTCTTTGACAAGGTCACGGCAAGCCTAAAAGAAAACGGCATAGAGTTTATAGAGCTTGGCGGCGTAGTTAGCAACCCCGTGCTAAGCAAAGTTTACGAAGGCATCGAGCTAGCTAGGAAATTTAACGCCGACAGCGTGCTAAGCGTAGGCGGAGGCTCCTGTCTAGATAGCGCTAAAGCCATCGCCGCTGGCGCGCTATATGGCGGCGACGTGTGGGATTTTTTCACGGGTAAAAACCCAAGCCGCGCGCTAAAAATTTTTGACGTCATCACCCTTGCGGCAACCGGCAGCGAGATGAACTCGGGCGCGGTCGTGACAAACGAAGCTACGAAGCAAAAATTCTCCATCCACGGCGACGTCCTATATCCGCTAGTTTCGGTCGTAAATCCGCAGCTACAAGCTAGCGTTAGCCGCGAGTACCTAGTCTACTCCGCCGCCGACGTCATCGCGCACAGCATCGAGGGATACTTCACGGCTAAAGTGCAACCTGACATCATCAATCTCTACATCGAAACCAACATCAAAACCGTGATGAAAACGACCGAAATTTTACTAGCTGATCCTGACGACTACGACGCCAGAGCCGAGTTTGCCTGGGCGGCGACGATGGCGCTAAACGGCCTAACATACGTCGGTACGCACGGCTACTCCTACCCCAACCACATGCTCGAGCACGCCATGAGCGCGGTCGTAAACTGCGCGCACGGAGCGGGTCTAGCAGTCGTAATGCCTGCGTGGATGAAGTGGTATAAGAGCCGAAATTTGGGTGCTTTCGAGCGTTTTGCGCGGGAAATTTTCGGCGTAAACTCAGCTGACGAAGGCATCGCCGCCTTTAAAGCGTGGCTTAGCAAAATCGGCGCTCCCGTTAGCCTAAAAGCCGTCGGCATAGAGGGCGAGACTCTAGACGAGGTGGTAAATTTAGCCCACGACTACGCGGTAAACTGGCGCAAAGACAAGCTATACGCGAAGGAAAATATCAAAGAGATTTTTGAACTGGCGAAGTAAATTTGAGTAAATTTACGGCTAAATTTAGCGCTAGCAAGATAATAAAATTTAAGGCTTATGCACCGATTTAAATTTAACCGTCGCGAGATAAATTGGGAAATTTGAGGTTTCAAATTTCGCGCTTTAAATTTGCTCCGAGTTTTGCCGTGCTGCAAATTTAAGCGTAAAAATACGAAATGTGCGTGCGGCGGCTAAATTTTCGGTATGACGAAAACGGCAGCGCAAAACGTCGCACGAATCACAAATTTAAGCGCGCAAGATAAGCAAAACGCGGCCGAGCGAGCAAAATTTACTTTGCAAGCGGCAAATTTACCCGCCCGCCGTAGTAAAATAGAGCAGGGCGCGTCAAAGTCCTGCGCCGCGCCGAAATTTAAACTAAGGCTTTTTGATGATAAATCTAAGCGTCGGACCGTCTTGCTCGATTTTAAGCACTTCAAAGCCCCTGTTTCTCGCGTCGTAAGGGATCGAGTTTATCGCCTGCGGGCAGTCGCAAAGTACTTCTAGCACCTCGCCGCTTTTCATTTTCGGTAGGATTTCTAGCGTCGCGACGGCGGGCATAGGGCAAGCCTCGCCTAGGATATCGAGCGTATAGCTTATTTCAAAATCGTCTTCATGCATCTTAGTAGCCTCCTTTGGCGAAGAAATTTCGTTTGTAGATAAATACCAGCAGTAGCGCCGAAACGAACAGGCATAAATTTACCGCTAAGCCGCCCAACGGACCGAATACCTCTAAAAGCTGGATTTTCGGGCCGTCTTTGATCCATGCGGGTATCGTGTCATAACTAAGGGCTAGCACCATGGTTCCTACGACGTTTGCGACGCCCACGATCATAAAGTGCAGCTGTCCCTCGGTGGCTCTATATGTCCAGCCGCACTCGCAGCCACCCGCAAATACGATACCGAATCCAAACAAAAACGCTCCAATCGCAACCGCCGGCGAGAAATTCGTAACTTTGCCGACGTAGCCGTTTAGCATCAGCACGAAAACGATGAGCGTGGCGATGATCATGCCGTAAAAAGCGCCCTTGGTCGCGACGTCCCTGCCGAATAAAAACAGGTCGCGAAAGCACGAAGTAAAGCAAATTTGACCCTTTGAGATGATAAAGCCGAAAACCAGCCCGAAAAGCAGTCCAAGCGGCAAGATGCTGGCTTTGACTTTTAGATCAAGTGCTGGCGCCTGCGTCAAAAGATACGCAAACCAGATAATAGCTAAAATCGCGATAATCACGCCGATGGCGAAATTTCGGTCGGCGCGGCCTTTGTCGTGCGTCGTGCCCTTGCCTTTTGGGCCGAAGCTTTTAAGCTCGGTTTTAGGCATAAAGATAGGCAGCTTGCCGACCTTGACGGCGACGTAGATGCCAAGCACCATAAACACGGCAAAAAGCCACGTATGTAGCGAAAAATACGGCAGTCCGGTAAAAAAATCAAGCAAGTTGCAGCCAAAAGCCAGACGCGCGCCAAATCCCGAAAGTAAGCCGCCGACGATAGCTTGGAAAACGCGAATGTTGCTTGCCGGTAGGCGAAATTTGACTTTATTTGCCATAAAGGCCGCGATCGTAGCGCCTACAAACATGCCTATTAGCATAAGCCCTTCAAAGCGCGTGAGCGGGCTGCCGTCAAGGTTCGTGATCTTGTAGTAGGAATAGCCGCTAAGATCCATCCCGAAAAGCTCCAAAAACTCGCCGCCCCAGCGCGTCATCTCGCCAGTTACCGCCCATCCGCCGCCAAAAATCCCAAAATATACGGTCGCGACGACGGCTAGGATAATCATCGCCTGCCCGACGTTCCAGAAATTGGTTAGATATTTCGTTCTAAATTCTTTAAACATAAATTTTCTTTGTATTAATTTCCTCGCCCCGCGAGACTAAATTTGAGATTAAGCACGTATCTATGAGGTAGTCATCTAAGTATCCTAAAAACGTGGTCGTCAAACTTGACGCTAAAAAGTAAGAATTGTAGCTAAAATATTATTAAATAAAATTGAAATGTAGCTAGATTAATTTGCGATATTTTTATCTAAAATATAAAATCTATAATTATATATTTTGTTTTTGTTTATATCTTTTACCGTGATTTTCGGCCGGTATCTGCCGCCTGATTTTGCTTTTTCGAGGATGTTTTAAGCGGTTCTCTTTAGTCGCTACCGCTTTGCGTGCGTTTAGACCAAAGAGAACCTAGCGTTTGACCAAAATATCTTAGATATAAAGTCCTATGCCTCCAAAATCGCTCCGTTGCTTGCATTCGTTACCAGCTTGCGATACATCCGCAGCCAGCGATACGGCAGCGGTTTTTCAAGCGGCTTAAATTTAGCCCCGCGTTCGGCTATCTCAGTCTCGCTTAGGCGCACGTTGATCGCGTACGTATCCACGTCGATGTCGATGACGTCGCCATCTTGCAGCAGTCCGATCATACCGCCCTCGGCCGCCTCCGGGCTCACGTGTCCGATACTTAGCCCTCTTGTAGCGCCGCTAAATCTGCCGTCCGTGATGAGAGCTACGTCAGCGCCGAGACCTCGCCCCATGATTAGGCTCGTAGGACTTAGCATCTCTTGCATGCCTGGACCTCCGCGCGGTCCTTCGTAGCGGATGACGACTACGTCGCCTTTACCTACTTTGCCCTTTGAGATGCCCTCTATCGCTTCATCTTGGCTGTTAAAGCACACGGCCTTGCCGCTAAATTTACGTTCGCCGATGATGCCCGCAGTCTTGATGACGCAGCCCTGCTCGGCTAAATTTCCAAACAAAATCGCCAATCCGCCCACGTCCGAATAGGCGTTCTCGACCTTGTGGATAACCGATTCGTCTTTTATGACGCTAGCGCCCACGCGCTCGCCTAGACTCTCGCCCGTGACGGTCGGCGCGCCCAGATCCAACAGTCCGTTGTCGCGGCGCGAAATCTCGTTTATCACGGCGCTTAGACCGCCCGCACGGTCGATGTCCTCCATGTGGATATTTGGCAAGCTCGGGCTGATTTTAGCGATGTGAGCGATCTTGCGGCTGATGTCGTTTAGGCTTGCGATCTGTAAATTTACCCCCGCTTCGCGCGCGATAGCTAGGATGTGCAGCACGGTGTTGCTGCTACCGCCCATCGCCATATCGACGACTAGGGCGTTTTGGATCGATTTTTCGTTCACGATGTTGCGGATTTTGTATTTTTCATCGAGCGCTATCTGGCAGATGCGACGTCCCGCCTGCCTGATAAGCTCCTCGCGCTCAGGAGTTAGGGCTGGCACGGTGCCGTTACCTTTTAGCGCGATACCCATCGCTTCGCACAGCGTGTTCATCGAGTTTGCCGTAAACATCCCCGAGCAGCTGCCGCCGCTTGGACAGGCTTTGCACTCGATCTCTTTTAGCTCCTCGGCGCTGATCTCTTTGGTTTCAAATTTACCCACCGCCTCAAACGCCGTAGACAGGTCGATCGGCTCGCCTTTTTTGGTGTAGCCCTTTTTCATCGGGCCGCCGCTAACAAAAACCGTCGGCACGTTTACGCGAAGCGCACCCATAACCATGCCCGGTACGATTTTATCGCAGTTTGGCATGCACACGAGCGCGTCCAGGGCGTGCGCATTCATCACCGTTTCTATGGAGTTTGCGATCAGCTCGCGGCTAGGCAGGCTATAAAGCATCCCGCTGTGCCCCATCGCGATGCCGTCGTCCACGCCGATACAGTTAAACTCAAACGGCACGCAGCCGTTTTTGCGGATCTCGTCTTTTAAAATTTCGGAGTATTTGTTGAGGAAAAAATGCCCCGGGATAATCTCGATGAAGCTATTTGCTACGCCGATAAAGGGCTTTTCAAAGTCCTCGTCCTTTAGCCCCGTCGCTCTTAGCAAGCTTCTGTGCGGCGCGCGCGTATAGCCTTTTTTGATGATGTCGCTTCTCAAATTTGATCCTTTTGGTGAAATTTGAGCGATTTTATCAAATTTAGGATTAAAAAGCTTAATTTAAATCAAATTTGAGTATATTTAAACTCTTTTTTAAACAAGGAGTGAGATGCTTTTTAACTCATTTGCATTCATCGTTTTTTTCTTGCCGATTACTTTTAGCGTTTATTTTATATTAAATAAATTTAAGCTAATCCAACTAAGCATTTTATGGCTCACCGTCGCTTCGCTATTTTTTTATGGATATTGGAATTTTATTTATATTCCACTTATTTTATGTTCGATCACGTTTAACTTCTACGTCGGTCATCTGCTTTGCAATCACCCTTCCCGCAAAAAGCTTATTTTATGGGCTGGCGTCGCGGCAAATTTAGCCTTGCTAGCCTACTACAAATACACCGACTTTTTGATAGCGAATTTTAACGGAATTTTCGGCGCAGACGTGCCGCTGCATCACGTTATTTTGCCTCTTGGCATCAGCTTTTTTACCTTTACGCAAATAGCGTTTCTAGTAGACTGTTATCACGAAAAAGTAAAAGAACCCAGCTTCCTTCGCTACGCGCTTTTCGTTACGTATTTTCCGCATCTTTTAGCCGGTCCTATTATCCACCACGCCGAGATGATGCCCCAGTTTGCGAATCTGCGTTTAAAGCGCATAAACTATAAAAATTTAAGCATCGGGCTGTTTTTATTTTCGATCGGACTTTTCAAAAAGGTCGTAGTGGCCGATTTTTTCGCTAGATTTGCTATTCACGGATTTGACGTTTACCCTACGCTTAGTATGAGCGAGGCGTGGATCACGAGCATTAGTTATACGTTTCAGCTGTATTTTGACTTTAGCGGTTACACCGATATGGCCATCGGCATTTCATATATGTTTAACATTATCCTGCCGCTAAATTTCAACTCCCCTTACAAAGCTCTAAACATCCAAGACTTTTGGCACAGATGGCATATGACGCTTTCTAGATTTTTACGCGATTATATCTATATCCCGCTAGGAGGTAACCGCAGAGGCGAATACCGCACTTACGCTAACGTTTTTGCCGTATTTTTGCTAGGCGGACTCTGGCACGGAGCGGGCTGGATGTTTATTATCTGGGGCGCGCTGCACGGGTTTGCTATGATGATTTGTAGATTTTACGGCGCGCATTTTCGCCCGATGAATAAATTTCTAGCCTGGTTTATAACGTTTAACTTTATAAATATCACTTGGATATTTTTCCGCGCTAGAGACCTAGATAGCGCGATGAAGGTACTAAAAGGCATGTTTGATTTCAGCTCGGTTAAGATAAATTTTAACTATTTAGAGTATATAAGCAATTCTTTAGGATTTAATCAAATAAATTTCCTAGAAACGCCGCAAATAGCCATGGGTACGTTTTGTGCAATCATAGGCATCACGCTTTTGGTTACGGTTTTCGGGCGAAACTCGAACGAAATGGCCGCTAGAGCAAAATTTGGCTTTCTTGCCGCGCTGTTTACGGCATTTTTGCTTGCTTTGGCTTTTGTTTTTAGCTCCGGCGCGCAGGAGTCTCCGTTTTTGTATTTTAACTTTTAGGATTAAATTTGAAAAAATATAAAATTTTCCTTATCGCGCTTCCTATTTTGACGCTCGCTTTGATCGGAGCTTATTTGGCGTTTGCGATGTTTCTCATCAGAGTTTCGTCGGCTCATCACTACGCGTATAAAAACTATCTCATAACAAACACTACCGATCAAAACCGCATCATCGTAGAAAGCGGCTCAAACTCATACCACGGCATAAACTCTTTGATGCTTGAAAAGCACTTTGGCAAGCTAACGATAAATTTAGGCGATCACGGCGGCTATCCGCTGCTTCATAGGCTATACCGCGCGGCTAAATTCGCCCATAAAGGCGATATTTTTATCCTGCCGCTAGAGTATCGCTACTATATCGGCGACGTGCCGCCAGATACTTATTACTACGGGATTTTTTTCGAGCTACATCATTTTTACGACTATTTGCCGTTTTTAGAAAAGCTAAAAACTATCTCGCAAATCCCGCCGCAAGCCTTTATGAACGCCGTAACCAGAGACTATAGGGATAGGGCGGCGTTTAAGATAAATTTTAACAACTTTATCCATCGTTGGCCGCAAGCCGTGCACGATTTTTCGCCTAATTTTAAAAACGGCGAGCGCGGAGATTATCAATACGTCGGTAAAGTAGACGAAGCAAGAGATACCCAGATGCCCTGCCAGCAGTATATATTTTTCACCGATTTTTCGGGTAGCAAGATCGGCATAAACGATATTTTTAGGCGAAATTTAAAATTTATGAAAAAGCTGGAGCAAGAAAAGGGGATCAAATTTATCTTTACCTATCCGGCCGTCGCGGGCGATGATTGCTACGATCTAAACGACCCGCACGCCGCGGATAATCAAAAATTTTTAAAAGACGTAAAAAAGCTCATCGAAGATAACGGCTTTGAGATGATAGGGGATTATAAAGATAGCTATTTCCCGCGTAAATTTCTGCACGACACGTGGTTTCATCTAGTGCCCGAGGCTAGAGATATGCGCACGCAAAAGCTAATCGAAAATCTGGAAAAATCAAAATACGCAAAAGAGCTGCACGCAAAATAAATATCGGTTTGCGATTTTAAATCGCTAAATCGATACGAGGAACAAGGCGAGCTTTGGATTTTGGGCTAAATTTGCTTTACGAAATTCGCGCGCTAAATTTGAGCAAAAGCGAAAATTTAAATTTGACCGCAAATATCCTTTGCGCTCGCGTAAAAATAAAATCTCGCTATGCGCTTGATTTTATCGGTTTTATAGCCGCGCGTAAATTTGGCTTTAACCGCGGATTTTGCGCTGATAGCGCTCGTATTTATCAAGGATTAAAGCTAAAGCCTCGACTTTAGACGCGCTAAGAGCGGTTTAAATATCGTTTCCTTTTGATGATTTTTACGAGATTACGCTCTGGCTAGACTAAATTTTACTTTACTTTAATTTTTATATTATAAAATTATTAAAAGTAACCGAAAGCGACCGCTTGCAAGGAAATTTACGTCTAAGGATACGAGCCGTATCGGCAAATAAAAGCCGTCCGGCGACCGGGCAATCTAGCTTTTGCCTAACGTACGTAAATTTAGTATTTGCGGGTTTTTTCGCTCATAGATTTAGCGCAAAGTCGGGCAAATGGACTAGGCGTAATTAAACGGCTAATTTAGGTTCTAGCGCAAGAAAATGCGATAATTTTAACTTCGGTTCGTCTTAGCGCCGTTGATTTAGGGTTAAATTTAGGGCCAAATTCGCGGAGGATAAATTTAGCCTTTTACGCTGCGAGGACGGCTTTAGTGCTCGGTGCCTAGTTTGCTTGATTTTGCTTTAAGGGCTATGCTTAAATTTGACCGTATTAGCGCCGAGTCGTAAATTTAGCGCTGCGATAAATTTAAAAATCAAAAAAGGATCAAAAATGCTAACCAATCCCGTCGTTATCAGCATCGTCGTGATGACCGCGCTTTGTTTGCTGAGGTTTAACATCCTGCTTTCTATCCTCGTCTCCGCCCTAGTCGCGGGACTCATCTATCACGGCGGATTTGAGGGCGTAGGGGCCTTTTTGGGCGCGCTAAAGGCGACTACTTCGACGCTGATAACGGGTATGAGCGGCAACCTACAAACTTCGCTCAGCTACATCCTGCTAGGCGCGCTTGCAGCCGCGATAGCCGACACAAACCTAACCGCGATCCTCATAAATGCCGTTAGCAAGGCTCTAGCAAAAACCAGTACCTATTTCGCGCTTATCATCGCCGCGATCGCGTGCTTGTCGCAAAATTTGATTCCTGTGCATATCGCTTTCATCCCGATTCTCATCCCGCCGCTTTTGCCGCTGATGAACCGCCTAGGCATCGACCGCCGAGCCGTGGCCTGCGCGCTAACTTTCGGTCTAAAGGCGCCGTACGTTAGCCTTAGCGTCGGTTTTGGCCTTATCTTTCACGGTATCATCCAAAAAGAGCTAGCAAACAACGGCGTAACGGTGAAGATGAGCCAGATCTCGGACGTGATGTGGATAGGCGGAGCCTCGATGCTAGTCGGACTTTTTTTGGCGATTTTCGTCTTTTACCGCAAAAGACGCGACTACGCGCACACTAAATTTGAAACGAGCGAGGAACAAGAGGCGCAGATAGCCGCAAGCCTAGAAATGACTAAAAAAGAGTGGGCGGTGCTAGGCGGCGCGGTAGTAGCCTTTGTAGTGCAAATTTATACAGAGAGTATGCCTCTTGGCGCGCTTCTTGGGCTTTTAGTCATGATCGTTTTGGGCGGTATCGAGTACCGTAAAATCGACAAAATCATGGACAGCGGCCTAGCGATGATGGGCTTTATCGCATTTATCATGCTCGTTGCCGCAGGCTTTGGCTCGGTTTTGCGCGAGAGCGGCGGTATCGAGCAGCTAGTGAGCTTTGCTAGCGAGGTGGTGGGCGGCAAAATAGGCGGCGCGATACTGATGCTAGCTATCGGTTTGCTGGTTACCATGGGCATCGGCACGAGCTTTGGCACGATACCGATCATCGCGGCGATTTACGTGCCTTTTTCGCTATCGCTGGGATTTTCTCCGGCGGCCATTATCTTGCTAGTTGGTATCGCGGCGGCTCTAGGCGATGCGGGCAGTCCCGCTAGCGACAGCACGCTAGGGCCAACAAGCGGCCTAAACGCCGACGGCCAGCACAATCACATCTACGATACGTGCGTGCCGACGTTCATATTCTTTAATATACCGTTGCTAATCGGCGGCGTAATCGGCGCGATGATTTTGTAAATTTTACGGCTTGTCTTTTTCCGCTATACTGCGTTGGAATTTAAATTTTAAGCTCGGCAGACTAACTGTCTAGCCTATGCTTAAAATTTAAATTCCGCCTTGTCTAGCAAAAAAATACTGCGCCTTAATTTTTTCCATTCAAATTTTGAAGTAAATTTACAAATTTAGCTCATATATTCTTTTTGCCGTTACCTTTACAAATACTAAACCAAATCTAAAATTTGGAACGTCTTTTGCTTTGGCTAGCTTAAATTCACTTTTTACAAAGGATAAACTATGATGAGATCGCTATGGGCAGGCGTTACCGGACTGCAAGCTCACCAGATCGCTATGGACGTCGAGGGCAACAATATTGCCAACGTAAACACCGTCGGCCACAAATACAACCGCGCAAATTTCGACGACCTTATCTATCAAACTTCGCGTATCGCTACCGCACCGCAAAATCAGCACGGCGGCGTAAATAACATGGAAGTGGGTCTAGGCACTCAGATAAACTCCACGACGAGGATTTTTAAGCAAGGCTCTTTGCAAACCACCGACAAGCAAACCGATATCGCGCTTCAAGGCGACGGGTTTTTCATGGTTAGCCCGGACGGCGGCAAGACTACCTACTATACTAGAAACGGCGATTTTTCAAGGGATAGCGAGGGTAACTTCGTCGATAACGGCGGAAATATCGTACAAGGCTGGATGAGGGACGAGGTTACGGGCGAGATAGATCCGACCAGGCCTCTTAGCGATATAAAGATACCCACCGGTCTAACCGTACCAGCGCGCGCCACGACGAATATCGCTCTAAAGGGAAATTTAGACAGCGGCAACGACGTGGGAAATAAAAAGATACCTATCTACCAACTCGATCAGTATCACAACTGGGTCGATACTAATAAAGACGGCATCAAAACCGACACGGAAAGACACGAAGAAAATAATATCGGCGAAAATAGATTTTACGTAAATAGACAAGGCGAGCAGAGGATGACCGAGCGCGGAGCCGATCTTGGCGTTTTGTTTAATAATGCCGGCGACGCGTATAATCTACGCACTGGGCAGGGTATCTGGGTCAGCTACGCAGACGCCAAAACTAGGGCTATGGACGTAGGCGCTAGAAACGACGGAACCTTTGCGGCGCCTAAAAATTTGAACGTAAATTTAAACGGCGAGTCTATAGTAGCAACGGTAAATAGCGTAAGCGAGCTAGCTACGGCCATAAATCAAAGATATAGCAAAACGGGCGTAGAAGCTAGCGTCATAAACGGCAATCAACTAGTTCTAACCAACAGAAACAACCTAGGCACTACCGCAGCCAGCAGAAACATAAAAATGACCGTAAATAGCGGCGATACCATCGGCGGGGACTTCGTAGATACTAAGGTCATAACCGCGTATCAATACACATACAATAAAACCCGAGTCAGCGCACTACACACATACGACGACGCTATGGCTAGGGAGGTAACGACGACCGAGGATTTGCGCGAAGCGATGCAAAAAGATGCTAGATTGTTTACCAACTACGAGGGTAGAAACGTAGATAATGCTAATGCAGTGGCAAAAGCTACAGCCGAAGCAGCTGCAGCTGCTGCTGCAGCTGCAGCAGCTCCTGGTAATGCAGCATTAGCAGCAGCGGCGGCTAAGGCAGCACAAACACTTACAGATGTTACGGATGCTCAAGCCAAAAAAACAGCACTTGACGCTGCAAAAACAGCACTTGACGCTGCTAGAGGTACTCCTGGAGAGGCAGCGGCTCAAACGGCCTATGACAACGCCAAAAACGACTACGACGCTGCATATGCTAAGGCGTTTAAAAACTATAACAAAAACGACGGCGTGGAGATAACCGTAAACGAGCATGGTCAGTTTCAGGTAAAAAATCCTAGCGGAGACGCCTTTAACTCCGACGACGGAGACGCCACGGACGCAACTGGCGGCGGCACGACGAACAATGCAGATACGGGCATGGACGATCATAATATAAATTTAGCCGTCACGGGTCTAACAAATGCCGCCAACAACGTAACCGAAAACGTTAAATTTACGGCATCTATGGCTCCGCTCTCAGGTTCGTTAAGCTCCGGAGACGCCGCAAGAGTAACCGATAGCCTAAACATGGCGGCCCATAGCTCTAGCACCGATATCTACGACAGCCTAGGCACGAAACACAACGTCAAGATGGACTTCGTAAAACGCGGTTATACCGAAAACGGCGGAACGGAGTGGACGATGGTGATCCAGGTGGCCGAACCGAATCAAATAAGCACTACAGAGCCTAAAAACGTGATAACCGGTTACGTGAGGTTTAATCCGGACGGCTCGCTAGCGACGTATAGCCCTGCTAGCATTACCTTCGGTGCGCAAAACGGCTCGTCTATCGGTCAGCATATCGAGCTAAAATTCGGTACTACGCAGACTACCGACGGACTAACCAGCACCGATAACAACTCAAGCACCTCCGATATCAGCCAAGACGGATATGCTAGCGGCGAGCTACACGGACTAAGGATAGACGGAGCAGGCACTCTCATAGGCTCTTTTACCAACGGTAGAAGCCTAGGACTAGCGCAAGTGGGCGTGGCTAAATTTGCAAATAACCAAGGCTTAGCCGGCGAGGGCGGAAATTTATTCTCCCGCACGGCAAACTCGGGCGATCCGATCATCGGCGCGGCTCAAACTGCCGGACGCGGTAAAATTTCGGCCTCAAGCCTTGAGATGAGTAACGTCGATCTATCTCGCTCGCTAACTCAGCTCATCGTCGTACAGCGCGGCTTCCAGGCTAACTCAAAGACGATAACTACTAGCGACGAGATGCTAAACACGCTGCTTCAGTTAAAATAATTTTAATTCTTAGGGCGGATAAAACCGCCCTAGCTTTATAAAATATGCTATACTCGCTTAAAAATTTAGGATAAAATATGCAAAAAAAAGAAGAAGAAATCAAAAAAGAGATAAAAGAAAAATTAAGAAAAGTCGTTTTAAATAATCCTAAAATAAAAGCAATTTACGAGCGGCTAAAAGATAAATGATCTACCCCGATATAAAAGACGCAGTAGAAATACATAACGACATCATCGAAAATATAGGCGGCAAAAGCGGCTATAACGAAGTTAGTATCGGTTATCTGGCTTCTGCTTTGGAGCACGTTAGAAATGATGAATTTTATCCGAATTTTTTAGATAAAATAACTCATATCGTATTTTCGTGCGTCAAATTTCATCCCTTTTTAGACGGCAACAAACGAACCGCTATACAGCTTGGGATATATTTTTTAGAATTAAACGGAATGGACGGATACTTCGTACATTTTGCGAGCATTATGGAAGACGCGGTAGTAGATCTAGCGGATAACAAAATCTCTAAAGATCAGCTAAAAAATATTATCTCAAATATCATCTACTAAAATCAAATTTTTATCGATTTTTAGCTAAATTTACCGCTAAATTTAACTAAAAGAGTCAAAAATGCAAGTAACGCTTCTAAACTACACCCCGTTAAACATCTGCTCGCACGCGATCCGCACATGCTGGCAAAGCTTTGAAAAGGGCGATAACGGCGGCGAAAAAGATGTCGAGCTCATCGAGCGCGTCGGCAATAAATTTAAACACGCCAGCACGCTAGAGCACCTCTCCTACAACTTCTACATCCAAGGCATCTCGCGCGCCCTGCTGCAAGAGTTAGCCCGTCACCGCGTAGCGAGCCTCAGCGTCAAATCAACGCGATACACGCTAAAAGAGCTAAAAAAAGAGCTCAAATTTGAGCTTGGAGACTTTGAGCGGGCGGCGAGATTTATAGTATTAACGGGCGACGAAACGGTCGATAACGCAAGTGTCAAAGCGCTAGAAAACCTGCGCGAAATCCTCGCAAACACCACAAAAAGCCTCGACATCGTCAAGTACTGCCTACCCGAGTGCTACAAAACCGAGCTCACGTGGAGCGTAAACGCGCGCAGCTTACAAAATTTCCTCTCGCTTCGCAGCTCAAAATCGGCGCTTTGGGAGATCAGAAACCTCTCGCTAAAGCTTTACGAGTCGCTGCCGCAGGAGCATAAATTTATATTTGAAAGCTGCGTAAATCAAGAAGCTCAGCCTAAATAAACGGCTTAAAAATATCGCGCTCTCTAGCTGCCGGCGGCGGTTTTGCGGGGCGAGCGGGCAAATAGGGTTTAACCGCGCGCGGATTTAGATAAACGTTTGATAAAATTAAAAAGCCTCGCTCAAACGCTACGGTCATAGGCATAAAAGCCGAAATTTGGGCATTTAAAAAGCAAAATTTAAAGTCATAGCGGGGCAGAAGCGAAGTTTTATCTGCGGCGTAATCGCGGATTATTTATCAGGACTTTGCATTGCGCGCGCAGGCGATTACGATAAAAGCTCCGCTTTAAACAAAATCTATATTTTTTACATCATTTTGCCGCGGTGATAGAGGCGCTTAAATTTGAAATTAGATCGCTGAAAATTTAACGTAAAAGCAATTTAAATTTCTAAACCATAAGAGCCTAATGGAAAAGTCCTACTCGCGCTTAATCAAACTAAACGCTTTAAGGGCGTATGAAGGGCTTAAATTTATCATTAAACGGCAAAAGGCCTTAAATTTATTTTTGCGCTAATTTTTGTTATTTGAAGCTGCTTGCCCTAAAGGCATGATTTGCCAGCGGTTTTTGCTTGGGATAAGTTTGGATTTAAAGGCGCGGTTTTAGGCTGATTATGAGGAAAAATCGCTAATCGCCAAGCTTGGCGACAAAAATTATATAGCCGAAAAATTCGTCGGAATAAAAAGCGAAAACCATATAAATTTAAAAATCCGCCGAAAATCGGCGGAAAAATTATTCGTCGTATTTTAAGAAAATATCCTCGCCGCCTTTTTCAAGGTTTAGGATGCCTTCGCCGCGTTTAAAGGTAATCTCGGCACCGTCGTCGTTTGCTAGTCTTGTGCCGCTTGCGGTGACCGCGTTTTTAAGGTTGATTTTGTGGCCTTTGCTGTCTTCTAGCACGGCGGTGTTAAATTCGTCCGTCGAGCTTAGTTTGACGACGTATTTCGGGTCGTTTACGCCGGTAAATTTAATCACTTCGGCTTGCGATTTGGTGATTTGCGCTTTGTTTGAGCTTTCGCTTTTGCTTGCCTGGCAACCGCTAAGCATAGCAACTGCGGCAAAAGCCGCCAAAGATGAAACTAAAATTTTCTTCATTTTTGTCCTTTTTTTGAAATGAGACTGAAATCTTACTTTAAAATAATTTATATAAAGTAAATTTAACCAAGTGGAGTCCTCGCTCAAGGTTAAATTTACTCGCGGGCTTACGCTTACTTTGGAAAAATAAGCCGCCGCGCGCCGTTGTCAAGGCTCTTAAAAAGCCTGCAAAAATAGCGAATAAACTAGTTGCAGCCGCAACCGCAGCAAGATTTAGCGCCGCCGTGAAGCTCGGAAACGTAAAATTTAACCGAATTCAGCCCCTCTTTTAGCGCCCATTCGTAAGCGCTCGAGACGAAATCCCAGTTGATATTTTCAAACAACTTCTCCAAATACGCCGGGCGCGCGTTTCTGTGATCGACGTAGTATGCGTGCTCCCAAACGTCCGCGACTAGAAGCGGCACGAGGCCGTCAGTTACAGGGGTTTGCGCGTTGCTTGTTTGTACGATTTGCAGCTTATCCTCTTTTGGATTGTAAACCAGCCATGCCCAGCCGGAGCCAAAAAGCGTAGTCGCAGCCTTTAAAAACTCCTCTTTAAAATTTGGAATATCTTTTTCTAGGCGCGCCTTTAGCTCGTCACTCATTTGGCTTTTTTTCGCGATGCAATCCCAGTAAAAGTCGTGGTTATATACCTGAGCCGCGTTGTTAAACACGCCGCCCGAGCTTTTTGTAAGGATATCAAAGAGGCTAGCGTCCTCAAACTCCGTACCTTTTATCAAATTATTTAGGTTATTGACGTAGGTTTGGTGGTGCTTGCCGTGGTGATAGTTACAGGTTTCTTCGCTTACGACGGCGTTTGCTTTCGGATCGAAAGGTAGTTTTCTAAGTTCAAACATAATTTTTCCTTTGTAATAAAATTTATCCGTAATTATAGCGACAAAAGAGTAACTATTTTACTAACGCTTTAATAAGCTTTTATCAATAACCGTAGATTTTGCGATAAATTCGGATGATTTATTTTTAATGATAAATTTAGTGACACGCTCGCTGGTTTTGCAAATTTTAGCCTATATCGCGATTACTAGCTTTTAATCGCTAGCTTGGTTGCAGAGCCTTAAGATACGCCGCCGCGATTTTATTAGCTCAAATAATCTTATGGCGCGTAAATTTGACTCAAAGATAAGACCGCGTCGCTTAAAATCCTAATCTCAAGCGAGCTTTTAAGCTCTATAACGAAGCGTCAAAGAGGGCGTAAAAGCGGTAATTTTAAAAAAAGCGATCCGTTAAATTTAACCAAAGCTTAGCATGATAAATTTTAACTTAAAAGCAAGCAAAATATAAGATAGTGTGTATTTTAGTAACATATGATTAAGTAAGGGCTGGCAAGATGTAAAGTGAAATAACGATATTATCTACGCAGATTTATTTATATGTTACTTTTTTACACATAAAAGGGATAAATTTTACGAGATAAAAAGGAAAATTTCTAAATTCGCTAGTTTTATATTTTATAATCGTTTCAAGCTAACACATAGCGCATTTCACAAAAAGGACATCACATGAAATTTAAGTTACTTTCCGCACTGCTTCTTTCTTGCGCACTTGCAGGCAGCGCATTTGCCGCAGGCAAAACATACACGATCAAATTTGCCCACGTCGTGGCCGCCTCTACGCCAAAAGGCAAGGCTGCCGATTTTTTTGCGAAAAGAGTCGGCGAGCTTAGCGGCGGAGCGATCAAGGTCGAGGTATATCCTGCCGCGTCTCTGATGGATGACGATAGGGTTTTTGCCGCGCTAAAGCTTGGCAACGTCCAAATGGCCGCGCCTAGTTTTTCTAAATTTACGCCGATAGTACCACAGTTTCAGCTATTTGACCTGCCGTTTATCTTTAGAGACAACGCCCATCTTTACGCGGTAGAGGACGGCGAAGTCGGACAAGTTCTAAAAGATATGATCGCCAAAAAAGGCTTCATCGCGCTTGATTTTTGGGACGCTGGATTTAAGCACTTTAGCTCAAGCAAAAAGCCGATCGTAGAGCCTGCGGACGCTAAGGGGCAAAAATTCCGCATCCAAAGCTCAAAAGTGCTTGAAGAGCAGATTAAAGCTGTCGGCGGCAACCCGCAAGTACTGCCGTTTTCAGAGGTTTATCCGGCTCTTCAGCAAGGCGTAGTCGATGCGACGGAAAACCCGCTTTCAAATTTCTATAACTCCAAATTTTACGAGGCGCAAAGCTCTTTAACGCTATCAGGCCACGGATATTTGGGATATTTAGTCGTTATGAGCGAGAAATTTTGGAAAGGTTTGCCTGATGATATGAAGGCTCACGTAACGCAAGCTCTAAAAGAGGCTACGGCTTACGAGCGCGAAGAGACGGCTAAAGAAGAAGAGCATATTTTAAGCGAGCTTAAAAAATTTGCCGGCGAAAGTAAAAAGCTTGAGATAATCGAGCTAAATGCCGATCAAAAGGGCAAATGGGCAGAGGCTATGAAGCCGATTTATCCGAACTTCTACAACGTGATCGGTCAAGACCTGGTAGAAAAAACGATAAATACGAAGTAGGATTTTATGGGTAAATTTTTTGAGATTTTAGATGTCGGCATCGCCTCGGTAAACAAAACCGTAGCGGTGCTAGGCATCGCTGCAGGCACGCTGCTAGCATTCATTAACGTCGTTATGCGCTACTGCTTTAACACGGGCTGGTCCTGGGCGGGCGAGCTAACGAACTACCTTTTTATCTGGTCGGCGTTTTTTGCCGCAGCATACGGCTTTAGAAAGGGCATTCATATCTCGGTTACGATTTTGATCGAGAGATTTCCAGCCCCCATCGCCAAGGCCTACCTCATCTTTGCAAACATCATAACGACGGTGTTTTTGATGTTTATAGTATATTATAGCGTGCAGTATCTGCAGGTGATGATCGAGCTTGATTTCATGAGCGTGGATCTAGGCGTGCCGCAGTGGATACCTATGCTAGTGCTTCCGGTAGCGTTTTTGGGTGCCAGCTACCGTGCCGGAGAGAAAATTTTCCAGATCGCTATGACGCCTTCGGATAAAGTCATCGTAAATAACGAAGCCGAGATGATACGCGACTCGGTCAAGAAAAGCTAAGGAGAGCCTATGACCATCGCATTTTTGTTTATCTCGCTGTTTGGCCTTATGCTTATAGGCGTTCCCGTCGCCGTTTCGCTTGGAGCTAGCACGGTTTTAACGATGCTGCTCTTTACCAGCTTAGATGTTTCGGAGGTGCCTCAGCGTATTTTTGACGGTATCAATAAATTTCCTCTCATGGCGATTCCGATGTTTATCCTGGCAGGAAATTTACTGAGCAAGGGCGGCTCTGCTAGACGCATTATAGATTTTGCTAAATCTATGGTCGGACACCTGCCTGGCGGCCTGCCGATGAGCGCGATATTTGCGTGCGTGATATTTGCCGCGGTTTCTGGTAGCTCGCCCGCTACGGTCGTAGCGATAGGCTCTATTATGTTCGTCGCTATCAAAGAAGCAGGCTATCCAAAGGAATACGCCGTGGGCGGCATCACAACCGCGGGCTCTCTAGGCATCCTCATCCCGCCTTCGGTCGTTATGATCGTTTACGGCGTGACATCGGATACCAGCATCGCGAAGCTATTTATGGCGGGCGTGGTGCCTGGACTGATGCTGGGCGGTATGATGATAGCGCAGACTTATTTCGGAGCAAAGAGGCTTGGATTTAAAGCTACTACGCCAGAGCCTTGGAGCGAGCGGATAAAAAAATTTTTCAGAGCTTTTTGGGCGCTGTTAATCGTAGTAGTCGTTATCGGCGGTATCTACGGCGGCATTTTCACCCCGACCGAGGCTGCGGCGGCGAGTGCGATATATGCGCTGATTATTTCGCTATTTGTCTATAAAGATATCAAATTTAAAGACCTGTGGGACATCTGCCTAGAGTCTGCCATCACGACGGCGATGATATTTTTCATCATCGCAAACGCGTTCGTGTTCGCATACCTGCTAGCTACCGAAAACATCCCACAAACGATAGCAGATAGCATCCTGGCCGCAAATATCGGCAAGATAGGCTTTTTAATCATCGTAAACATCCTGCTTTTCATCATGGGACAGTTTATGGAGCCTTCATCGGTCGTTATGATCATGGTGCCGCTGCTACTACCGATCGCAACCGCGCTAGGCGTGGATCCGGTACACTTTGGTATCCTGCTCATCGTGAATATGGAAATCGGCATGATCACGCCGCCTGTCGGACTGAATTTATTCGTCGCTAGCGGCCTAACGGGCATGAATCTAAAAGACGTCATCGTCTCATGCTTGCCGTGGACGTTGACGCTATTTATCGGGCTTATTTTAGTGACGTATATCCCGGAGATTTCGCTTTGGTTGCCTAATCTTATGTACAAAAACTAACCGACTTATAAATTTTGCGAGCGGGCTTAGCTAAAGCCTCGCTCGCCTTAAATTATGCCGCGCTAAATTTACCTCAAAAGCCCAAATAAAGCCAAAGTGTCGTATAATTTTCTCAAATAAAAAAGGGGAGATTATGTATAGCGTCAAACTGCATATTTGCTTAAGCGAGGATTTAAAAAACAAGCTTGAAATTTTAGAAAAAATCCAGCCAGGGCTGCGCTTTACGCACGAATTTAGCACTATAAAAAGCTCAAGCGATATCCCTGCGCCCATACCCGACGAAAATCAATATCTCATCATCGCAAGCGAGAACTGCGGACTAAATTTACCCGAGCTAAAAAACCGTATCGGCAAAAACGGCTTTTTGGCGATTTACGCGAGGGATGCGGACAAGATAACGGGCGAGCAAAAACAAATCGCCGATGAAATTTGGCTAGAAAGCGCAAATTTAGATGGTTTTTACTTTGAAAAAGCGCTAAATTTGATTGCCGAGCGCAAAGAGGCGTGGCTACAAAAAACGTGGTTGCAGACGACGATAAACTCGTCTCCCGATATGATCTGGTTTAAGGATATGGGCGGACTACATCTAGAGGTAAACGACGCCTTTTGCGAGGTCGTAGATAAGCAAAAAGACGACGTTCGCGGTAAAGATCACTACTATATCTGGAATATCCCAAAAGAGATATACGAACAAACGGGCTACGTCTGCGTCCAGACCGAGGACGACGTCGTAGCCGCGCGCAAAACCTGCCTGCTGGACGAAGAGGTGATGAAGGCAGACGGCAATCTAAGCAAGCTAAAAACGTATAAAACGCCGATATTTGACGGAGAGACGATCATCGGTACCGTAGGCATCGCTCGCGACGTGACGAAAGAGTACGAGTATCTGCAAAATATCGAACATCTAGCCCACTACGACCAGCTAACGGGGCTAGCTAACCGCAACCAGCTGGACGCATTTTTAGACAAGCTAAAAACCACGCATATGAGCATACTTTATATGGATTTAGATCGCTTCAAGCAGGTAAACGACGAGCACGGACATCAGGCGGGCGATAAGGCTCTGGTCGCGATCTCGGAGCTGATAAAGGAAATTTTTAACGACGCTATGAACGTACGCATAGGTGGAGACGAGTTTATCTCGATATTTACCGACGGCGCGAATATGCAAAGCATAGCGCCTCGCGTGCAAATTTTGATCGACCGATTTTTTAAAATTTGTCAAGAAAATCCGCTATTTAGCGGACTATCCGTGAGTGCCGGCATCGCAGAAGGACAGATCGGACACGGCTCGTTTGATCTGCTGCTTCAGCGCGCCGACGATGCTCTTTATAGGGCTAAACACGCGGGCCGCGGCACCTACTGCATAAATCCCTGGGAAGACTTTGAGCAAAAATAAATTTACGATAGCGTTTGCCGGTCGGTAGCGATGCGGCACGAATTTACGGCGACTCGTCAGCATCTATGCGCCTTGACGGCCGACCGTAAATTTGATATCGCTTCTTATCTTTTACCCTAAATTTTATTCAAAATTTGCCGATATCGTTAGAAAGCTAAATTTTAAAAGGATTTTAGATGATAAGCGGCATAAACGGATTTAACGCAAACGTAAACTATGATCTTAGTAGCGCTCACGAGCGAAATTTAAAAGCACGCGAGGAAAAAGAGGTAGCGAATTTAGCACCAAATTTAACGGCACGGATTGATTACGATACCGTAAATCCCGAAGAACTAGACTACGACCAACTCAAAATTTGGGCGGATAACGTTGATCCCGAGAAGCTAACCGGTAAAAAATTAAGTATGTGGTTGGGTGCGAAAATGGAGTTTGATAAGGTGGAGGACGGATGGCGTAAGGAGCTCGGCCTAAATCCGAACGAGCCAGTAGCCGTGAGGAGGATATTTTCTCTAAGCGGCTACACGAGAGACGATAAAATAAGCGTCTGGGGCAAGATAAACGGGCTTGACTCATCGGTAAGCAAAGAAAAAGCCGCCGAGCTAAAAAGCTTCGTAGATAGCACGCGAGCCTTGATCGCGCAGGCGCGCGATCCGTCCGATATATTTAGGCGGGACGTCTTTAGCGTGGATAAATTTATGAAGAGATTTGATGTGGATTTGGGCGGGTTTGGCTTAGGGCTCATGCGTAGCGGTAGCGGTGTGGCAATCGACGCCGAGGTCTCAAAGCTGCTGGATTCAGATATGAGCGAGGAGGAATTTAAAGATAAATGGCTCGAGTACGCGGCAAATAAAATCCTAGGCGAATACGCAAACGTCAAAATTTCGCTCAAGGACGGCGCGCTAAATTTCGACCAAACGCCCGCAAAAGAGCGCATTACGCTTCTTGGGCAAGATCTCGAAACTCGCGTGAGCTACGCGGACGAAGCGAGCAAAAAAGAGTTTTTTAAATTTCTAAAAGACGTATTTAAAAACGGCGAGAGTATCGGAGACGCGCTACAAAAAATCGCGCTAAAAAAGGGCGATTTTGACAAAACGGTCAAAGAGGAAGCGCAAGCAGACGCCGCCAAAGAAAAGAAATTTAAACCGATCAAAGCGACGAGTAAAAGCCAAACCTATGTTTATAAGGATATAAAGCGCGAGTTTTTCGAGAAATTTATCAAAGCCGAACAAGAAAAAAGGGCGGACGTAACGAAACTTTTAGAAGCTCTAAATAAAATCCGAAAGCTAGATATAAATGCCTAAATTTGAAGGTGGTGGTTGCTAAGATTATTGCAAGCAAGACAAATTCGTATATTAGTCCAAATTCGGCTCATAATTAGCCGAAACTACGCGCTGGATTTACTCGTAAAAGCTAAATTAAACGCTCCAAATTCGGCCTGCCGGCAAATTTACCCCGCAAAGCCGAATTTGAGTGCAAATCACATCTCGTAGCTGTCCTCTTCGTCTTCGTCGCCGTATTCGTAGTCGTTCTCGTCGTAGTTGTAGCTGTATCTTTCGGATCTCTCGTCGTCAAATTCGGAGTACTCTTCCTCCAAATCTTCCTCTTCGTCGTCAAATTCTTCGCTCATTTTCTCTCCTTTAAAATTATTTTTTCACTTCTTCGACGTATAGGCTCTGGCTAGGGAAGGCAAATCCAAGCCCGTTAGCCTCTACGATATTCATTATTTTTAGCATCACGTCCTCTTTGACAGCCAAAAACTCGCCCCAAACTATCGTCTTTGAAAAGCAGTACACGAGGATATTTATCGAACTATCTGCAAACTCGTCCACGACGACGAATAAATTCGACTTATAGCCGGCCAGATCGTCAATCGAGACTATACCGCGGTCGTACCTACTAGCCTTTTTCGAGCCCATATCGTCGCCCTTTGCGATGTCTGGATGATTGATTAGCATCTGTTTGATTTCCTCGACGCACTTTTTGATCTGCTCGGTCGTGGCGCTGTACTCTAGGCCGATCAGCATCCTGATGCGTCGCCCCATCTTTCGCCTACTCCAGTTTCGGATCGGATCGCTAGCTAGCTTTGAGTTTGGCACAAATATAAGGGCGTTGTCAAAGGTTCGCACGGTCGTTTTTCTAAGCCCGATCTCCACGACCCGTCCCGAGATGTCGCCGCCCACGATCCAGTCGCCCAGAGAAAAAGAGTTATCCAAGAGCAGCCTGACGGAAGCAAAGAAATTCGCCAAAATA
>CAURQE010000017.1:0-43301 GCA_963527315.1 uncultured Campylobacter sp. | reverse complement strand
TTGTGCTTAAATCTCTCGAAATTTAGCTCCTTGGTGAGCGTAAAGGCGTTTGAGATAGTTTCGTTATCCGTCTCTTGCTTTGCGTAGTTTTGTCTTAGTCTATTGCCGCTAACGATACTGCCCGCAAAAAAGTGATCGAAATTTTGGCTAGCCTTTCTGTATCCGAAAACCCATTTTAAATTTAGCTCTTTAGCTAGCTCGGCATTTAACTCCGTTCGCAAAAAATGCAGTCTATCCTCCACGAAGTCGCCCTCGTGAGAAAAGCCCTTTTTGTAGTCGATACCTAGCTTATCGTAGACGGCTTTAGTCGGAGTTCTATCTGGTACTCGCCAGGCGTTGTCGTACGTATACTGCGCTTCAAAGCTTACGTCGCCGCCTTGGTTGGTTACGATGAGGCTAGGGCTTATCATAAAATTTTTATATTTTATGCCTTCGCGCCACGATTTGCCGCGCTCGCCGTCGGTAGTTAGGCGTACGGCTAGTTGATTATTTACCGCGTGGTTTACATCCGCGCCAAGCCCCCATCTACTCCAACTGCCGTATCTACCCGAGACCTTATAAACAGGGGTAAAATTTGCCTTTTTGCTTACTAAATTTACGACCGCTCCGCCGTCGCTCCTACCGTATAGGATAGATGCGGGGCCTTTTAAAATCTCGACGCGCTCGACGTTTGCGGTGCTACGCCTGATCTGGCCCGAGTCTCTCACGCCGTCTCTATATATATCTCCGCCGTCTACGCTAAAACCTCTTATTTTTATACTCTCGCCGCGCATATCGTAGCCCGCGTCGATGCCCGCGTTTCCTTCTAGGATGCTAGAAAGATCATTCGTGCCGTAGTTGCGATTTTTTTGGATATCGATAGTTTCGATGGTTTGAGGCGTTTGCTTGTTGCTAAGTCCGTTTCTGTTTACTTCCGCGCTATCGTAGGCGACGTAGCCTTTTAGGTTATCTTGCTCGGAAATGCCTTCGACTTCGACGCTTGGAAGCATCACTGAGTAGCCCTCGGTCTTTGTCTCTGCGACGGCAAAAGTGGCTAAAATAGCGACTGAAGCAAAAATACTAGGTCTCATTATTCTCCCTTGATTTTAAAATAAAAATGAGATTATATATCGTATTTACTTTAAAAATCGTTAAAGATAAATTTGATATATCGGTCGTGCTTAACGGTCATTAAATACGAAGCGGCGCTAAATTTATGAGATTTTCTTGCGACGTCGTCTTGAAAATTTATGATTTTCGTTTCTAACCTAAATTTAGCTCAAGTAGGGCGTTTAATTATTTGCAAATTTATAAAACATCGCTCCGTGTCATAATATTTTTCAAAAATCAAAATTTTTTATGATACTGTGTTACTATTTTACTCATTTTTTTTATATACTTGTCGGCACGACCTAAAAATTTATGCGTTCGGTTATCAAAACGCGACTTTAAATTTAGTCGTATATGGAAATATATTTTCGCGTTTGAATCAGTTCTAGCCCTAAAATAAGGATAATAAAGATATTTTTTGTCTCAATTTAAATAACAAATATTGCAAAAAAATTAATTAATTTTCATCAACCCAAATTCAGCTTTTAACGGCTAATATTGCCGTGATTTTTAAGAACTATCTTAAAAAATAACTAGGAGAAAACACAATGGATCGACGAGATTTTATAAAAAGCGCCGCCGCAACCGCTGCGTGCGCGAGCGCCGGTATAGCGCTTCCTTCAAGCCTTAGCGCTGCGGGTAACGAGGCGGAAAAGGGCTGGCGCTGGGACAAGGCGGCATGTAGGTTTTGCGGAACGGGCTGCGGTATAATGATCGCAACTAAAGAGGGCAAAATCGTAGCCGTCAAAGGCGACCCGGAAGCGCCGGTAAATCGCGGCTTAAACTGCATCAAGGGTTATTTTAACGCTAAAATCATGTACGGCTCAGACCGTATCACTCAGCCTCTTCTTCGCGTAAATGAAAAGGGCGAATTTGACAAAAAAGGCAAATTTAAGCCTATTAGCTGGGAAAAAGCCTTTGATATCATGGCTGAAAAATATAAAGAAACCATGGCTAAAAACGGCGTGCATTCAGCTTGCGTTTTCGGCTCTGGCCAATACACTATTTTAGAGGGTTATGCGGCGGTTAAGCTATGGAAAGCGGGTATCAGAAGCAACTCCATAGACCCGAATGCTCGCCACTGCATGGCTAGCGCGGTTACGGGTTTTATGCAGACTTTCGGTATCGACGAGCCTGCGGGCTGCTACGACGACATAGAGCTAACCGATACTATCGTGGCTTGGGGTGCTAATATGGCCGAGATGCACCCGATACTTTGGGCGCGCGTAAGCGATAAAAAGCTAAGCAATCCCGAGCGCGTAAAGGTAGTAAATTTAAGCACGTATTCGACTAGAACGTCAAATATCGCCGATTCCGAGATTATTTTCGCTCCTTCAAGCGACGTCGCTATCTGGAACTACATCGCTCACGAGATCGTTTATAATCATCCCGAAGCCATCGACTGGGACTACGTAAATAGCCACTGCGTATTTGCGACGGGACCTGCCGATATCGGTTATGGGCTTAGAAATAATCCAAATCACCCTAACTACTCAAACGAAAAAGACGTCGTAGAGACGGAGCTTCATAAGAAACTAAGCAAAAACGAAGGCGTGACTCTGGGCTATCTAGGCTATAAAGAGGGTGACGTGATGGAAAATAAAAATACGGCTACTGCGGGCAAACACTGGCAAATCACGTTTGAGGAATTTAAAGAAGCTCTTAAACCTTATACGCTTGACTTCTCCGCTCCGCTAATAAAAGGCGATCCAAACGAGGATTTGGAAGAATTTAAGAAAAAACTAAAGCAACTGGCCGACTGGTACATCGAAAAAGGTAGAAAAGTAGTTAGCTTTTGGACTATGGGCTTTAACCAGCACCAACGCGGCACTTGGGTAAACGAGCAAGCCTATATGGTGCATATGCTACTTGGCAAACAAGCAAAACCGGGCGAGGGCGCTTTCTCGCTAACGGGACAACCAAGCGCATGCGGAACGGCGCGCGAGGTAGGTACTTTCGTTCATCGCTTGCCTGCGGATATGGTCGTAGATAACGCCGAACACCGCGAAATAAGCGAGAAAATTTGGAAACTTCCTAAAAACACGCTAAATCCGAAAGTCGCCTCCCACTACGTAAAAATGATGCGCGACATGGAAGACGGAAAGATGAAATGGGCATGGGTGCAGGTAAATAACCCATGGCAAAACACCGCAAACGCAAACCACTGGATAAAAGCCGCTCGCGAGATGGATAACTTTATCATCGTTTCAGATCCGTATCCTGGCATCTCGGCTAAGGTTGCCGACCTGATCCTGCCAACTGCGATGATATACGAAAAATGGGGCGCGTACGGTAATGCCGAGCGCCGAACGCAGCACTGGCGTCAGCAAGTCCTTCCGGTAGGCGAAGCGATGAGCGACACGTGGCAAATGCTGGAATTTGCTAAGCGCTTTAAGCTAAAAGAGGTTTGGGGCGAACAAAAAGTGGACGATAAGCTAACGCTTCCAAGCGTGCTAGACGAGGCAAAAGCCATGGGTTATAGCGAAGAAGATACGCTATTTGACGTGCTTTTCGCAAACGAAGAGGCTAAGAGCTATCCTGCAAAAGACGCTATAATGGAAGATTTCGATAACTCCGAAGTTTTCGGCGATAGCAGAAAAGTAGTCGGCTCAGACGGAAAGGTATTTGAGGGATACGGATTTTTCATCCAAAAATACCTTTGGGAAGACTACCGCAAATTTGGCTCCGGTCACGGACACGATCTAGCCGACTTTGATACTTATCACAAAGTGCGCGGACTAAGGTGGCCCGTCGTAGACGGTAAAGAAACTCAGTGGAGATTTAACGCCAAATACGATCCGTATGCCAAAAAATATGCCGAAGACGGCAAGCAGTTTGCATTCTACGGAAATAAAAAAGCCAAGTTGCAAAAAGGCGATCTAGCAAAAGTAACTAGCGGCGACGAGAAATTTTCTATCGCTAATAGGGCTAAAATTTTCTTCCGCCCTTATATGGATCCGTGCGAGATGCCTGATACTACGTATCCTTTCTGGCTATGTACGGGCCGCGTCTTGGAGCACTGGCACACAGGCACTATGACTATGCGCGTTCCTGAGCTTTACCGTGCTGTTCCAGAGGCGCTTTGCTATATGCACGAGGGCGATGCGCAAAAGCTAAATTTACAACATAACGACGTAGTTTGGGTTGAGTCTCGCCGCGGCAAGGTAAAAGCAAGAATTGATCTTCGCGGACGAAACAAAACCCCTTCGGGCCTAGTGTACGTGCCGTTTTTCGATGAAAACGTATATATCAACAAAGTCTGCTTAGATGCGACTTGCCCGATCTCAAAAGAGACCGACTATAAAAAATGTGCGGTTAAAATTTACAAGGCTTAATAATGCAAAATAGAAGAGAGGCTTTAAAATTCGGGTTAAAAGCGATTAGTTTGGTTCTCGCGGGCGGTTTCATCTGGAGTACGCAAACGACGGCTAAAGCCCAAACTCTACTCATCAGACCGCCCGGCGCGCTAAAAGAGAAAAATTTTCTTAGCGAGTGCATACGTTGCGGGCTTTGCGTAGAAGCCTGTCCTTGGGATACGCTTAGGCTTGCGGATTTAGACGACGGGTTGCCTTACGGCACTCCGTTTTTTACCCCGCGAAATATCCCTTGCTATATGTGTACGGATATCCCGTGCACGGTCGCCTGTCCGACGGGTGCGTTAGACGTGAAGCTGGTAAGCGAAGATAACGGCAAGCTAAATATAAATAAGTCTAAAATGGGTATAGCGGTGCTAGATCCTAATTTTTGCATCGCTTACGAAGGACTTCGCTGCGACGCTTGCTACCGCGCTTGCCCTTTGATAGACAAGGCGTTAAAGCTTGAATACGTTCGCAACGAACGAACGCAAAAGCATGCGTTTTTTAAACCGGTCGTAGATGCCGATTACTGCACGGGCTGCGGCATGTGCGAGCAAGTTTGCGTGACGCCTAAGGCTTCTATTTTCGTACTTCCGCGCGAAATAGGGCTGGGATCTAGCAATGAGCAATACGTCGAAGGCTGGATCGAAGGGCAAGACAAAAAGCTAAAAGACGTAACGCCGAAAGATTTTAAAGGCGATAATAAAAAGCTAAACGACTATCTAAACGGCGGAGATTTGCTATGAAATATTTGATTTTAAGAAGAATAAGTCAAATTTTGATTTTGGCTCTATTTTTTGCGAGTAACTATTACGGAGTTAAAATTTTACAAGGCAATCTTAGCTCGTCTTTGCTATTTGGGGTCGTTCCGCTTAGCGATCCGTTTGCGGTTTTGCAGCTGTTTTTAGCGGGTTTTTCTATCGGCTCTACCGCCGTTTTAGGAGCGGGGATAATACTAGCTTTTTATGCTTTTATCGCTCCTAGAGCCTTTTGTAGCTGGATTTGCCCAGTAAATATCATCACCGAAACGGCTCGCTGGCTTAGGGTAAAGCTAGGCTACGACAAAGATAAAAAATTCGTAAATTTTACGAGAGACGCGAGATATTATATCCTTGCGTTTACGCTTTTTTTATCGTTAGTTACGGGCGCGCCGGCATTTGAGGGCGTTAGTTACATAGGTATCGTGCAGCGCGGCATTATCTACGGCGGTGCGCTTTGGCTATTCGTTGCGTTTGGGTTGTTTGCGATAGACGCATTTTTAGGCGATAGACTCGTTTGTTCAAAGCTCTGTCCTCTGGGCGCTTTTTACGCGGTCGTCGGCAAATTTTCGCTTTTACGCATAGAACATAACGCGAGCAATTGCACTAACTGCATGAAATGTAAGCTTATTTGCCCCGAAAATCAAGTGCTGGGCATTATCGGCAAGCAAAGCGGATTTATAAAATCTAGCGAGTGCATTAGCTGCGGACGCTGTATCGACGTTTGCGGCGACGATGCTTTAAAATTTAACATTAGAAATTTAAAGGAGAAAAATCAATGAAGGCGAGAATTTTGGCGGGATTGGCATGCGCCGTCCTCATATTTTCGGGCTGTGCCGAAGCTAAAGAAGAGCAAAAATCATCTAGCTCCGCGCAAACTCAAAAAACGGAGCAGATAAAAACCAACTCCGATAAAAAAGAAAAAGTAAAGCTAAAAGACGGTAAAGACGCCAAAGACCTAAATATCTTGCGCGCCGCTAACGACGTTATCGACGAAGACGATATAAAACTAGCCGATATCAACTGGACCAAACCGGCCGCGGGCGAATCAAAAAGATACGACCGCTCTTTTGAAAACGCTCCGCCGCTAATCCCTCATGATTTAGAAGGACTCATTCCTATCACGGCGGATAATAATATGTGCGTTAGCTGCCATATGCCCGAAGTCGCAAAAGATGTCGGCGCGACTCCGATCCCTAAATCGCACCTTTATAGCATAAGGAATAAAAAAGACCTTGAGGGCAAGCTTAGCGACGACCGCTTTAACTGCACTACGTGCCACGTACCGCAGGCTAACGTAGAGGCTAAATTTAAAAATAACTTTAAGCCTGAGTATCGCGATGCGAACTCTACAAGTCGCTCAAACCTCCTTGACGTGCTAAACGAGGGCGTCAGATAATGACGGCGGACGCTTCGAGGCGTAAAATTTTTTCTAAAATTTTGGGCGGTAAACCCGCTCAAAATTTCATCGCACCGCCTTATTTTTGCGGCGAATTTGATTGTGCGGGCTGCGACGCGCCTTGCGTTAGCGCCTGCGAAAAAGAGCTTTTAAGCTTTGAAAACGAGAGAGTAAATTTTAAATTTAAATCCTTTGGCTGCGATTTTTGCGAAAAATGCGCGCTAGCTTGCGAGGATGCGGGACGAGAGGTTTTAAATTTAAAATTTTCTTCTAAAATCCAAGCTAAATTTTCCATCGACGTAAATGCCTGCCTTGCTTGGAACGGCACGATTTGCTGCAGTTGTCAAGATATTTGCAAATTTAGGGCGATTGACTTTTTCGGAGTTTTTCGCCCGATTATAAATCAAAAATGCGTCGGCTGCGCTCAGTGTATGGAGGTTTGCTTCGTGAATTCTATCAAAATGGAGGCATTATGAAAAAAGTTATTTTATTTTTTACAGCTTTTTTTTGTTTAAATTTTACGAATTTATCGGCCATGCCGCTTGAAATCTCGCAGCCAGATAAATCGATAAAAGTGGGTGCAAACGTTATAAGCTCGAATTTGATAGATGAAATTTTATATCTAGGCACGGACGGCGGCGAGCTTGATATTTACGATATAAAAGCGGGCGAATTTTTAGAACCGATTAAATTTCGCACGGTAAAAACGCATTTTAGCGACGCGGAACCGGCTAAAATTTTTAGCATCGACCGCCTAGGCGACGCGCTTTTGGTTTTAGCCGAGATGGATTATAACGAGAGGTATTTATACGTTTTTAAAAAAGAAGGCGCCGGTTGGAGCGAGGCTAGCAATATGCGTTTAGAAAATAAATCCGCCAAAAAATCCTTTTTTATCGACGCGAAAACCGCCGTCGTATCGGATTTTGGCAACGAAATTTATCTCATCGACCTAGATAGCAAAAAGGCCGTCTTTAAACATAAATTTTCAATCGCTCTCTACGTGGATTTTGAAATAAACGAAACCCGCGATAAAATCGCCATCGGAGCCGAAAGCGGCGTGATTTATATCTATAATCTAAAAACGCGCCAGACGGAGCAGACGCTAAATTTCTTTAAAGACAATATGTACGACATCGACTATAAAAACGGCGTCGTTTCGGTCGGAAGCATCGACAAACAAGCCGGCGTTTATAACGGCGAGACGAGTTATTTTAAGGCGGATTTTATCGTTTATTCGACCGCGCTTAGCCCCAGCGGCAAAAGTCTAGCGTTTATGAACGGCGAGCAAAGCGACGTGTCCGTTTACGACGTAGCGAGCAAGAAAAAACTCGCTACCGTAAAAACGGGGCAGCAAATTTTAAACGGACTTTATCTCTCGGAAAACGGCAGGCTAATTAGCGTCGCATACGAAAAAGAAGTTAAATTTTGGAGCGTAAAATGAATATATCAAGCCTGGTCGTCTATAAAAAAGAGGGCGCAAGCGAGCAGGAAATAATCTCGCAAATAGAGCAAGTAAAGGGCTGCGAGGTCGTCGCCGCGCAGGAAGGTAAGATCGTGGTTGTGATGAGCGTGGAAAATTTAGACGAGGAGATAAACCGCTTTAAGACGCTTGAAAGACTTGATGGCGTTAGCGGTGCGGTGATGATTTATAGCTACCAAGAAGACCTCGCCGCCGATATAGAAAGCGTCAAAAAAAGCGGTAAGATAAGCGATATACTGCTCGATGAAAACATCGACGCTAAGGATATCGTCTATAACGGTCACGTCGGCGATAGGGTAAAATAAATTTTGCCCCTTAACTTTATTCTAATTTTGACGATATATAATGCATAATAAAATTTAAAGGATAACGTGTGCAAACTAGTATAAACGCCCTACGCCAAAATCCATATACGCCGCAAGCTCAAGATAGCAAGGAAGCGGTAAATTCGGATCAAAAAAAGATACGGGAAGCTTACGCAAATATTGACGCAAAGCAGCTAACAAATAGCTATTTGGCTAATTTTCAAGATATCGCGGGCTTAAATTCGAACTCGAATCTTTTATCTCAAGTTTGGACTTTTAGCGGCTCGGCAAATTTTAGCGATGTATCCGGCTCTCAAAGCAAAAGCGCAAATTCTCTCGAAGATATCTTATCGGCCGTTGATTTTAAGACGATAGGCTACGAGGGCAAACCTATATGGCAACTAAGCCAGAGCGAAGCTAGCGATTTGGTTAGCGAGGACGGATTTTTTGGCATTTCAAATACTGCGGACAGGATTTCAAATTTTATTATCAATGCCGCAGGAGACGATCTGGAAAAATTGCAAGCGGGAAAAGAAGGCATGCAAAGAGGCTTTAAAGAGGCAGAAAAAATTTGGGGCGGCAAGCTGCCTGAGATTTCGCAAAAAACTATAGAAAAGGCCACGCAAAGTATAGATAAAAGAATAGCCGAACTCGGCGGGAACGTCCTTAGTGTTCAAGCTTAAATTTATAACCCTAGCGGCAATTTCGCTCGCGATAAGCGGCTGTTCGTGGTCGTCCGGTAATGCGCCCGCTCCAAAAAAAATAAATCAAAAACCGCCCGTTCAAAAGCCGGCTCTAAACGGTTCTTTGCGCGGCGTAATACTAGACGTAGCCTATCAAGACGGTAAATATTGCTATGATATCAGCTCTATCGACGCCTCAAACGGCAAACTGCCAAGCGGTAAATATTGCGGTGGCAGGTTGTATTTCTCAGCCGGCGATACGGTTTACGTCAGAGTATCAAATAACTATATCGCCGATATGATACTTATAAAAAGCGGCGATAGTCGCAAAACCGCGATACGTAAAACTAAGCAAAAAGTAGCCGCAAAAAACACGCTAAAGCAAGAACCGACGAAAAAAATCGTAATCGACGTGCCTAAAAGCGAAAGTATCAGCTTTGATTAGCCGTTGATTTACCGAAATATTTTATAATTCTGGCAAGCAATCAAAGTTAGAACTCCTTTTAGAAAGGGGATGTGTATCCCCTTTTTTATTTTTAAAAATCCTTTTTTCATTTATCATTTTTAAGTTTTATCCTTAATTTATATACGTTGATAATATCTAGTATCAATAATATCGTACTAAATGCCCTATTTTTGCCTAAATTTGCTCTAGGTATATGAAATTTTATTATTAAGCTTGTAATGCTAGGTTTTGTGCTAAAATTACGCTAATCAACTTTTATGAAGGAGATCTTATGAAACTCGCTAAAATTTCTTTAGCTGCTTTGGTTGCGCTAGGCGCTTTTTCTACTTTAAATGCTACTCCGCTTGAGGAAGCTATTAAAAACGTAGATTTTTCAGGATTTGCAAGATATAGATACACTAGCGATAAGGTAAAGCTTAACGATGCTAAAACAACTAACGCTAACCATAGATTTAGATTTGTAGGTACTTTTAAAGCTGCTCTTGACGATAATTTCTTTGGCGTACTCGGTCTAAGATATGATTCAAAGGACGGTTCTGGATTTAACACCGACACCACTGATACTCAAAGCGCTCTAGCAGTTAGAGAATTTTACCTTGGCTATACTGTAGGCAACACTACCATTACGGCCGGTAAACAGTTTGTGGGAACATATTTTGATGATGACTTAGCCGGTACGGGCCTAAGAGTAGTTAATACTGATATATCGGGTCTTACTCTAGTAGGCATTGCGTTTGACGCGCTTGAGACCAGCGGTATCCGCGATTACGACGGTAAGTTATTGCCAAGCCTAAACGCGGGCGGTAAAACTAATAGCCTTAACCTTTATGGCTTAGGAGCTATGGGAAGTTATGATATCGTAAATTTCAAAGCTTGGTGGGCATATCTTGAAGATACTGCAAACCTTTTTGCGGCTGATGCTGCCTTGAAATTAGATTTTGATGCTGTAAAAGTAGGCGTTCAAGGTCAATACGTTCACAATGAATCTGACGATAACGACTTTGGCGATGCAAATTTCTTTGCTACTAAGGGCGACGTAGGATTTTTTGGAGTCGGTTTAAATGCAGGTTATATCTACTTTAAAGCCGACGATAATAAAAAATCGTTTGTAACTATCGAAGATAACGGTAAGCTAATCAACCCTGCTAAGATTATAAACTCTGTGATGACAAGTAGCGCTCAGTACTACAACAATATCAAAGACAAGAATGATTATTGGTTTATCGGAGCTTCGTATAAATTTGACAAATTCGGCGTTTTTGCTAACTATATAGACGGTAAAGGATATAGCTGGCAATATGCAAAAAGAGTTGATAGAGATGAGTGGAACGTCGGCGGTAACTACGCTTACAGCAAAAAACTTAACTTCTCTACATTCTATGCGGCAGCTAAAGAGAAAAACGGAGACTTTAGACACAAACAAGATCGTATAAGATTTGAAGCAAAATATAGCTTCTAATAAAAACCGATCTCTTTTATGCTATAATCCCAAGCAAAATTCCATTTGCTTGGGATTTTTAAATTTATCCACAAAGGTTTTTTATGAAATTTACTAAATTTTCGCTTTTGGCATGTCTTTGCATTTTTTCTTTTGCAGCCGACGAGCCTAGTTATATATTTGAGGCAAAGGGCGAATTTGCAAAAGAGTTAAAAAGTTTGGTAGAAAAATATTCTAAAGACGAAAACATAAGTATAAACGTTTATGAAAAAGCTCCCGAAATGGATAGCGGAGGCAAATTTTTAAATATCGGCGTAGATAGCAAAAGAAGATATAGCGTAGAAAAAGGTCGAGAACTATACGCTAAAAACTGTGCTTCTTGTCATGGTCAAGATGGCAGCAAAAGAGCTTACGGCTCATCAGAAAAGCTAACTAATATAAGCGCTGAGGCTATCGAAGCTGCTTTTTCAGGCTATCTAAACGACTCTGAATACGGTGGAAATATGAGAAATTTAATGAAAACCGTAGCAGCAAAAACGACCTATAATGATTTAGGTGCTATAATAGCTTTTTTAAAGGGTAAGGATGCGCTGCTAACTAGTGACTCATCTACTGAAAATTCTGATGTTTCAACTACTCCAACCCAGGGAAGCTACCTAAAATAATTAATTTTGCCGAGTCTTATAAACTCGGCTATCTCCAGATTTTTCTTAATTTATGTCAGTTTCTATATTATATCTCGGTAAATGTTCGGTAATTTTTAACGAGAATCTTTAGATTTTTAAGCTTACTAAAGGTTATTTTATGCTAATATTCCAAAATATTTAATTTTATTTGAGGAGAATATAAATGAAGATTGCTAAAATTTCATTGGCAACTTTGGTTGCACTAGGTGCTTTTTCAACCGTAGCGAGTGCTACGCCTCTTGAGGAAGCTATTAAAAACGTAGACCTTTCAGGATATGCTAGATATAGATATAACAATGTAGCAGTCAAAAATGCTAACGGCGTAAAAAATAATACGACTGCACATCATCAGTTTAAGTCAGAATTTTCTTTTAAAGCTGCGCTTGATGATAATTTCTTTGGTGTTTTAACGCTTAGATACAATTCATCTGATAGTTCTGCTTTTGGTGCTGACAACAGAACTGATAACACTGATACTTCAAGTCCATTTAATGTTAAAGAATTTTACTTAGGATATAAAGTAGGCGCTACTACTATAACTGCAGGAAAACAAACCATCGGTTCATTCTTTACCGATGATGCTGTAGGTACTGGCGTAAGAGTAGAAAATCAAGATATTACCGGCTTGACTCTAACCGCATTTGCATTTGATGCTCTAGAGAACAACAATGAGAGTGACGGTGCTATTTACACTAATGCTCCTGGTATTTTCAATAATAACCTATATGCAGTAGCTGCTATCGGTTCTTATGATCCAGTAAGTTTTCAACTATGGTATGCATCTTTAGTTGATTCGGTTAATCTTATCATAGGTGACGTAAACTTTAGCCTTGATATTACCGATAGCGTTAATGTCGGAGCAAGAGCTCAATATGCTCACGCGGATATAGACAATGATGTAGGCGCAAATTTTAAAGATACTGATTTTTATGCTACTGAGCTTGGTACTAAACTATTTGGTGCTGATGTAGCTGCTGGTTATATCGGATATAAAGTTCATGATAAAGCTAACGGTTTTGTAAGTCTAGAGGACCAAGGTTCATTTATAGAGGTTGGCGAGATAAAATCAGCTCTTGATTATACTGCTCTTCAAGGTAGAGGTAACTTCTGGTTCTTAAAAGGCGGATATACTTTTGCTGATAAATTTAGACTAGGTGGTGAATACTCTAATGGTAAAGTTAGAGATGCTGCAAACGTAAAAGAGAAGTATCAAGAGTATGTAGCTAGACTATCTTATGATTACAGCGCTAAGCTTCAGTTCTCAAGCTTCTACGCTTATGAAATCAATAAACACCAAGATAGCTCGAAAGATAAGACTAAATTCTTAAGATTCCAAGCTAAATACTCATTCTAATTTAAGACCTCGGGCTTAGTCCCGAGGTTTATTTTTACTATTTTAATTTTCCTCTCCGATGATTATGCAAACTGCTTAATTTTTCATATTTTTCTTAAATATCATCCGTTTTACATTATTTGTTTGTATTTATAAGCTTATAATATCGGCAAAATCATTGCTAACTTAAAAAATAAATGCGTCAGATTAAACTAGCGATTGGATTAAAGGGCTCAAATAGTCCAAATCAACCTTTTTAAAGTGTATATTGACGGCTAGTGCTGTGAATTTATTTTGATGTTGGTGAAGCAACATCTGGACTTTAAAATATATCGTTATGTAAATAAAGGGCCTTTACCCTTGTAAGAAGAGGAAGTAAATTTAAAGAAGTAGGTTTAGAATAAGTTGTGAAGCCCTCTATTATTTTTTCATAAAAGTATTCCGTTCTATGCCACCCAAATTTTATCTAATTATGACAGATGTGAAAATATTTGTAGTTACACCCCAAAAACCTGAAAGACAAAATTTAAAGCGCCTTTATAAAAAATAAAATTTCTAAAATGTCTTATTTGGCTAAATTTAAAATCAGCTACATGTAAAATTTTTACGTAAAGAATGTCTGAACATACATTTTGCAACATAGCTGGCATGGCGAATCAAATATGCGTATTTATTGGCAAGGCTCTAAGCAGCAGTTATTTTTAAAGAAAATGTCGCCAATCACGCAATAAGGCATTATCCAAACTAAATCAAAGCCGGCTTATTTGTCTATTGATGTAACGATCTGTGTTATTTTGTGATAGTTCGTATTATGCCCCTATCCATTTTGCAGAAATTTTATTCTACAAGCCGTTACATCTTTTTGGCGTTTGAAAAATCCTTGTTGCTAACTAAATCCAAAACGGTAGCGGTATTATTAATGGACGACGCATTAAAGCCTAGTAAAATTATTAACATAAGACCTGGTTTAGATGCTTATTTTTCGCTTACATAAATTCGCTAGAAACGCGAGCGTTTAAATTTATCGCACTACGGTTATTTTTGATTCAGGCTAATCTTAGCTTGGGTTGTCTTGCAAAAAGATACTTTGTATATAGTTTTTTACGTTAATGCTTAATAGCCTACCTATGCGGCAAAATTTCGTTAAATTTGATTTTGCAATTTGGAATTAAATCATTTGCCTAAATTTACTCGTTTTATAAAGTTACAAAAAATAAGTTATCAGTGCAAACCATAAAAATCGCAGCCAAATTTGCTATCGTAGTAGTAAAATATCCAAATTTAGCTTCTTTATCTTTATGGCGGTAGCAAAAGGTACCGACGGCGCAAGAGCTGTTACGCAAATAAAATTTGAGCCGTGCGCATCCTGCTTTACTGCCGCTAGTATGCGTATCGCCGGTGAAATCCGTTGAAGGTGTGAATGAAGTAAGTCGGCGCAAATTTAAGGGCGGATAAAAACTACTACGGCATAAAGCTAAATAAATCAATAAACTACTCTAGCAAACTCCATATTTCTTAATGTGATAACGACGCGTTTTCTATGAGCAAATTTAGCACCTCGCTCCAGGCCTAAATTCAACCTTTTAAAAAGATACGATTTACTAAATTTAAATCAAGGTGCGAATACATTTGTGAGATAAAAGTCGTAAAGAGGGGGTAAAACTGTGAGTAGGGTAGGGGGCTTTCGCCCCGAAAATTATGCCAAAGTAGCTTTTAGCATCCAGATAGCTTTTTCGTACTTGGCGATTTGATCTTGCGCCATAGTTACGGTCGTACTGTCTTTTGCTTCTTCAGCGACTTCTTCTAGCTTTTTAAATTCGCCCAGCAAGTGCTCGTACTCAGCCAAAACGCCTTTTAAAACCTCGGTCGGAGTGTAGCTATCTTTGTTATCTGTTTTTGGATGAGCTAGCTTGTTTAGCTCTTCTATTTTGGTGATAGCTCTACCGCCTAGTTGTATAGCACGCTCAGCGACGTCGTCGAATATCTCCGCCATATCTTCATAAGCTTTTTCGGTGTATTCGTGAACGCTAAAGAACTGAATGCCTTTTACATACCAGTGATAGTCGTGAAATTTAACGAATAACGCATGAGCGTCGGCCTGAATCTGATTTAATTGAGTAACAACTTTTGACATTTCGTCTCCTTTGATGTGATTTATGAGTGAAATTATAGCACAAAAATCTTAAAGAAAAATATATTAGCTAATAAAAATTATCATCTGATATTTTTTAAGACCATAGCTATATTTTCAAAGTACCGATTTAAAGCCCCGAGCCTTAGCGCAGCGAACGATCTCTCGTAATATAAAATTTGATTTATGCAATTTGGGCAATATTGGGCGCAAAAGCCGGCGACACACGATTTGCGTAGCTTCTTGCCTAAAACGCCCTAAAGGCCGTAACCGGAACTAAAACGTAAATTTAAATTACGGCTGAAATTTGCTTTTAGGATTTGATTTTAGCTAAAGGCGCTTTTAGCTAGAAATTTATGCTTAATAGCATTTTGTTTGCCGTAAAGCTCGCTCGCATCCGCCGCAAATTTATCCGTAGCGCCCAAAATGCTACGTCTCAAATTTCTAACGTTTTTCGCTATAATCATGCGTTAAATTTTAAATAAGGATACGGATGAAAAAGTTTTTATTTGCCGCCGTTATGCTTTTTAGCGCGGCATTTGCGACTGATTTGCAAAGCGAAAATTTAGCTAGCCTAAAAGCCCAGTGCCAAAGCGGCGATGCGGCAAAATGCGCGGTTTTGGGCGACGCGTATTATGAAGAATACATCGCTTCGGGCGACGAAGAGGCGCGCAAGCTATCGGCCGCAGCTTTTAAAGAGGCGTGCGATAAAGGAGACGGCGAAGGCTGCGCGGGACTAGGGCTTTCTTATATCGACGAGGGTGATGCAGCCGCGAGCGAAAAGCTACTTGAAAAAACCTGCGATGAGCTAAAAACCGCTACCGCGTGCTACAATCTCGGCTTTTTTAAAATCGACGGGCATGGTGGCTTTAAGCAAGACGTAAAAGGAGCGATGAAATACTACGAAAAGGCTTGCGACCTTGGCTACGCGGCCGGTTGCGAAGAGCTAGGCGGTATCTACAACGTAGGCGAAGCGGACGTAAAAGCGGATGAAAATCAGGCTCTAAAATACTACGAAAAATCATGCGCCCTAGGCGGTAAAGACGGTTGCGACGCGGTAAAACTGATAAAAGGCGGTAAATGAAAATCTTATTGTTTGCGCTACTTGCGGCGTTAAATTTATTCGCTAGCGAGCCGAGCCTTTCGCCATTGCTAGCCGCAGATACGTTAGAAAAGGTCAAAAAATGCAAAAATCCCGACCTAAACGCTACCAAAGAGTGCGTGCAAGCGGGCATGGTAGCGGCAAACTTAAAGCAAGACTACGGCGCGGCGGAGGGGCTATTTAGCCTAGCCTGCGCCAAAGGAGACGGCGAGGGCTGCTTTTATCTGGGCGAACTTTATAAAAACAACCTAGTAAAAGCCGCGGATAAGAGCGATCGCGAGACCGAGATTAGCGCGTATTACAAGGCTAGCTGCGTCCTTTACGAGTATTTGCCCGGTTGCTTGGCGCTAGCTAATTTCATGCAAGAAGAGCTGGGCGACGAGGTGCAGTCGTTTGCGATAAACAATACTCTATGCAACAAAAAATACGCTCCCGGATGCTACAACGTGGGCTGGATGATAGAGCGAACGGGAGGCGATATAGGCGAGATGATGGAGTATTACGAGCGCTCGTGTAAGCTAGGCTACGTAGGCGGCTGCGAGAGGGCGGCGTGGCTGTATGAGGGAAATTTCAACGAAAATAGATACGAGCAGGTAAAAAAAGACGCGAAAAAGGCAAAGCAAATGCGAAAAAAAGCGTGCGAGCTAGGCGATAAGCAAAGCTGCTAGACAGTGTCTTGTCCTTGCTTAGATTTTCGCTTGCGGCTAAGAGCCTGCGACGCTAAATTTTGCCTTGCCTTGCAAAATTTAGCGAAGCGATTTAGATTTCGCGTCGCCTTTGGTTTTATTTCGCCGCGGCAATAGAACCAGCCTGCACCCGCAAGGTAATTTTCCTAGTTCTTGCCGAAATACGGCTTTGCTACCGTAAGCGCGGCACGGCAAGCGCGCGCGGCGGAGTAAAAGCGGTTTTATACGGCGGCTTGCGCGGAGGGCGTATTTGAAAGAGCGCAAATTTTAGCTCCGTAAGCAAAGGTCGTACTTGCGCCAAATTTACGTTGTTTGCACCGCGTATTGCAGCTTTTGATGAGAGGCGGCCTAGGTTCGGCTGGCAAACTTGCGTTGCGGCGTTTGATAAATTATGCTAGGCGGCAGTCTCTTGCCGCAAATTTTGTGCTAAAATTTAGCCGAATTTAGCGCAAAAGTAACGAATAAATTTAAAGGAGAAAAATGAAAAAATTACATTCTGCATTTGCAGCCTCGCTGATAGCAGGCGCGGTAGCCTCGGCACAAGATGCCGCACCATACGAGCTAGATTTAACGACGACCACCACATCGACGGTCTACGGAGACTACTGGGACCGCCGTATAGGCTCGCACGATACGAGATTTTTGATATTTAGGGCGCTAGAAGACGGCGTGGAGCTTTGGGGTATGGAGATAAACAGGGGCAGATGCTCTGCGCGGTGGAACGATTTTATAGGCTTGGGATACGATGCGAAAGCGACGATCCGCGTGGGTAAAAGGGACGAAAATTTCGTAGATATAGAGCAGAAGACGCCAAACAAGGACGATCCCGAGGATTTTGACTGGAAGTCGGTTCAAAAAATACCTCTAAAAGACGTGCGAGCGCGGCTGGGTAAGGGTTTTGAGCTAAATTTTAGCGAAGAGATCAAATTTACGCTAGATGAAGGATGCGGCAAGATAATCGAGGTCAAAGTCGATACGAATCTGGGAAGCTGGGTCACTAGATTTAAGTAAATTTAGGCGTTTTAATGCAAGCAAGCACCGCAAAACGCGCGCCGCAGCCTTGCTTAAATTTGGTCGTTTGCTTAAATTTTCACGTCAAATTTCCTCGCGTCCAAACGGGCGCTAAATTTACCCGCGTCGCAAACTCCACGCACCTAAATTCCAGCCGTTTTTGCAAATTTGCCGCCTGATTTGGCTCCGCTTTTCATTCGTTTAAATTTATCAAATCAAAAACCGCGCCTTGCTCTTAAATTTAACCCTAAATAGCGCCGGCTTTTGCTTTCTATTTTTTGTCCAGCGTCTGCTATAATAGCGGTTTAAAAGGAGAAACGATGAGCGTAGAATTTAGCGTCAAAAATAAAAAGCGGCCGCTATTTTTGGGATATTTTGGCGTAATGAGCGTAGGCAAGGCTGCGGAGCTGATACCGGATTTGGCGGTGTTTGGCATAGACGAGAATGCCAAAAATTTTGATAAAGAGGCGTTTTTAAGCTCGCTTTTAGGCGAATGCGAAGGCGTAGTTTTGGGCATTTGGGGCAAGAGCGGGCGGGGATTTGAGCTTAGCTACGACGGCGAGGCAAAAAGCTACAAAGTGCGCGTAAATACGCCCGCGACGGTATTTGACTGGGTTTTGGCTATCTCGTATCTACAAATTTTATCGAGGAGGCTAGGAAGCGACATCAGGGGCGAGGACGGAAAAATCTATACGCGAGAAACGATAGAAAAATTTGACTATGAGCGCGATATAAACTCGGGTTTGCGGGCGATAAAAGGACATTTGGAGGGCGGCGCGACCGTAAATCACTGCTACGGCATCGTTAGGCCTTTTGCCCTAAATCGCGCGATCATGGACGAAATTTTAGCCGCGCAAAGCCCCGCAAAGGAGTTTAGCAAGCGCCTAACCGCCGTGCAGTATCTGGACGCTTACGGCGCAAACCAGCGCTTTTACCGCGCAAACGGCGAAGGCGATATCATCGGCTCGTACGCGCTTACGCAGGGCGTGCCGACTATTTTGCCTTACGAGCCTTTCGTCGAGTGGCAAAATTTGGACCTTGTTAAGCCAAAAGACGTCGCGCGCTGGGAAATTACGCTAGTAGGCGGCGAAGGATGCGACGGCGGCAACGAAAGCGATGATGACGGCGAGGCCTTTTGCTACCGCGTGCTAGCCGAGCTAGACTACTCAGAGTTTATCTCGCGTTTGCCGCGCGAGAGCTACCGCTTTATCGATGCTAGCTATATTTTGGTAGAGGGGCTGGGTTACGAGCGGTTAAGGGCGCTGGCGCCGCAAATTTAGTCATTGATTTATGCTTTATTTGCCGTAATTTACCTCACAAATAAGACCGAGCCGTTAGCTAAATTTACTAGTTGCGCGACTTTGCCAGTAGGCTGCGCCTCGTTTATTTTGATTGCCGCTTTGCGCCGAATTTTCGTCGCCTTAAAGCGTCGATAAATCAAGGTCGCGTTAAAACGGACGCCTTTAAATTTACGCTTCAAAACCAGCGATAGCGCGATTTTATGTTTTAAATTTACGGCAAATTTTATCTTTTCGCGGCTTTTGCGTTTGAAATCAGCATTTTAAATTCGCGGTTTTATCGGCGCAAAGGGCGCGGTTAAATTTATCGGCGTTTAAAATGCGCGGCGTAGTCGCTTAAATTTATTGACGCCTTAACCCAAAAACGAGTCGTATTTTGCGCCAAGCTTATCTTTTAAACGGCGCGCGGGAGGAAAAGATAAAAAAGCGATTTAGGCTAAGGTGCCTGCGTTATTTCATTTTCGGACGAAACGAACGCTTTGCGTCAAAGCCCTTGCTAGCGATTTTTATCTCGTTTGGCACCATACCTACTGGAGCCTCGGCGTCTTTTTTCGCGGATAAAAACTCAACTAAACTCTGCCAGACGAAATCGGCGTCCAGATAAAGCCCCATCGCGCTAAGCTGCGGATTTATCGCTACGAAGTCGGTAGTTTGCGTCCTTTTAAAAAACACTATGGGCGCGCTTAAATTTTCCTTCTCGCTAGCCCTGTCGGCGCTGCTAAGAGCCGCCGGGTCGTTTGCTCTAAGCGCGGCGAAGCGCAAAATATCGCTCTCAAACCGCGAGGCGATATAAGCGCAAAATCCGTCTTTAAACGTCAAAATATCGCCGTTAAAATACATCTCCTCCCGCTCGTTCTCCGCAAGGTCGAAATCGGTGTAAATTTTGCCCTCGGCGGCGAAAATATGAACCAAGTTTTTGCCGATAAAAATCACGGAGTGAAGCAGTCTAGGCAAACCCTCGCCCGCATAAAAATCAGTGCTAAGCTTGCCGTCCCTGCCTACGCGTACTTTGTAGCTAAATCCCGCGTTTTCTAAAAACGGCTTATCGGCCCGGCTAAGGCTCCATAGCTCATCTGCGCCGACTGGAGTCGAGTTTCTGCGGTCATAGACTAGCGTCTCGTCAAGGCCGTATTTTGAGACCATAAAGTCGTAGTTGTCTTTAAATTTCGAGATTATTTTCACGGCGCGCCTTTAAATTTTACCTTGCCTTAGCCTCAAAAAACGCCGAGATTAGCGAGTTTGTGCCTTGATTTATAAATTTTTGCATCGCTTTTTCGTAGACGGACGGCTTTGCCCAGACGGGCTCGGCCACGCCGCTTAGCTTTTCTAGCTCGGCGCGCGCGGAATAATAATCGCTCACCTCGTCGATGAGCCCGAGTTTTGCGGCGTCGCGAGCGAGAAATACCCGCGCGTTTGCCCACTCTTTGCTTTTGTTTGCGTCCAGATTTCTATCCGCCGCCACGTCGCTTACGAACATCTCGTAGCTGGCGTTTACGAGCTCTTGCAATTGCTCGCGCTCGATCTTGCTCCACGGGCGCAGAAACGTCCCCGCCTCTTTATACTCGCCCGCTTTTACGACTTGCTGCGAGACGCCGATTTTAGCCGCTAGCTCGCTAGCATCCGCGCCTTGCATTATCACGCCGATCGATCCGATAAACGCGCCAGGATTTGCCAAAATTTTGTTTGCGCCGGCACCCGCGTAGTAGCTGCCGCTCGTCATCGATCCGCCCGCATATGCGACCACGGGCTTTGCGGCGCGTAGATTTTTGATCGCCGTGTGTAGCTCGACGCTAGGCGCCAGCGCTCCGCCCGGGCTATCGATATAAAGCAGCACGCCCTTTATATCGCCGTCCTTGCGTGCGGCCTCGATCTTTTCTAGCGCTTCGCCTGCGTCCGTGATCGCGCCCGATAGATTTATCTGGGTTAGGTTGGGCGGATTTACGTTTTCGCCCTTGCCGCTAAAAAATATCAAAAAGACGATGAGCAAAAACAGCATCGCTTTAAAATAGGTGTTTATGAACCTAAAAATCGCCGCGATCGGCGTGAAAATAAACCTTAAAAATCCCATTTTTTTCCTTTAATTCATTTAAAATCGGGGCGCATTTTACCATTTAAATTTATAAATTTAGCTAGCGCGCGTTTTACGGTAAATTTTCGGTCAGTCTTAGATTGGCATTTGGGCGGTGATTTAGGGGCGCGAATTTGCAGATTAAAAGCGAGGAATTTTCGTGCCGAATTTGAAAAAAGGCGGTTAAATTCGGCGCTTTGGTTTTTTCGGCCTTGAAATTTTTAATCAAATTTAGCGACAAGATCTATCTTAAAACCCTAAGCCTTAAAGCTCGCGCCCGCTAAATTTAAGGCCTAGGCATTAAGGCCGGTTTAACCGGTCGCTTTAAATTTAGCTTGCAGATTTAGCCTTTGCGGACTTAGTTTTCAAAGCAAGCGAAGATCAAAACTCTGCGTTTGTTTCCCAGATTTTTTCCTGGTCTTTTTCGCTTACCGCGGCTAGCTCGCAAAGCTTGCAAAACGCCTCCCAGATCTCCTCGCGCTCCATGGTGTCGATGCCCCGCCCCGCGCCTACTGCATTAAAAACGGAGATAAAATCTTTTAAAACTTTATCCCGCGCCGCCGCGCTACCTGTGTTAGCTGTATCAAATTTACCCGTCCTCGCCGCCTTTTTGCTAGTTTGTGCTTTTGCGTTTTTGCTCGCCGTTTCCAGCTTTTTGCTAGCAGGCTCTGCTTTAATCGCGCTTAGCGTTTTGTGCGCGTCCGCGTAAGCTTTCATCGCCTTTTTGGACGCTGCCGCGCTTACGCCCTCTCTGCCGTCCCAGCCGCGTAACGGATTGTTTAAATTCGCCTCTAGCCACTGATCGCTTCGCGGCTGTTTGATTTCAATGTCCTCTACGTCTTTAAACTCCCTTTTTGCCGCCTCGCAGACCGTTTTTGGAACCGACCGTAGCCAAAGACGCTTTAAATACGGCAGCTGCGCCCTCGCCGGAAAGCTATCAAATCCGTAAACGTCGCTAAGCCGCATAGCTTGGAGTCGTTTAAGCTTAGCAAGCGCGTCGATATTTTTTAGAGTGCCGCCCTGCGCGTTTATGAAAATTTCGCGTAAATTCGGAAAACTCGCCGCAACATCCGCTAGATCGACGCACTCGCCGTGCTGCGAAAATATCCGTAGTTCGCGCAGTTTTTCAAGCCCGCTAACGCAAAATCCGCCGCCCTTTAGCTCTAGCTGGATGCCTAAAAGCTCGCCGTCAAAGGGGCAACGCACGCTTTTTAGCCGTGAGGCGTCGCCCTTTAGCGTGAGCCTATATAGCGAGTCGTTTAGCAAAACTTCCTGCGTGCTGCTAGTATCTAGGGTTAGTTCTTGTACGTACGTGCGCGAGATATCTAGGCTTTTTGCGGCGCAGTTTAGCTCTATATTCGTTATCATCGGCGTCGCTTCTAAAAAATCTTTTAAATTTTCATCCCAAATTTCGCTTTTTATCTCGTAGCAAAACGGATTTTGCCGCGCAAGCTCGGCGTAAAATTCGCGGTCTTGCAGTTGCCTTATTTCAAGCTTTTGCTTGCTCGCGGACTTAAATTTATCCCTGATATCCTTTGGCAGCTCGTTCCACGCAAGCTGCATGCAAATTTGCTCCGTATTTTGCAGGCTTGCTTGTCTGGGCGGCTTGCAAATGGGCGCGGCATTGCCGATAAAAACGGGCTTGGCATCCAAAATTTCATCCGCACTTAGATAAAATTCCTCGCGCTCCCAAAAGTGATGACCAAAGTAAAACGGCTTTAGCTTTGCCGCTTCTTTTAGGCCGGGCGGCTCCTTCGTAAATAGGTCTAAAACGACCGCGAAACGCCCCGCCTCATCGCCGCCGCTAAGGATTTGCGCGACGAAATAAACGCCCTTTCTTTTTAATCTTACGGCAAAGATGTCGCCGATTTTAGTTTCCATTTTTCTCCTTTAAATTTGCCTTGCGGCGTGCCTTTAGCGCGGCGGCTAGTTTAAATCGCCGCTAAATTTGCTTTAAATTTACTTCCGCTCCGCCAACAAATAGCCGCTCGCAGCCCCCCGCGTGCAAAATGAGCATGAGCGGTAGCTGCGCCGCGTCGGCGTCTGCAAAACCGCCGTAGAGCGCGAGGTCGGACAGCTTGCCCTCTTTTATCTCGCCTGCGTCCAATTTTAGCGCCTTTGCCGCGTTTTTTGTCGATGCTAGAAGCAAAATTTTAGCCAGCTCTAGCGGATCAAAATCTGCGTGAATGAGTAAATTTGCCCTTAACTCGTCAAGGAAATTTAGGCTTATATTTGAGCTAAGCCCGTCCGTGCCGATGTTTATACTCGCTCCCACGTCCAGCGCGGCGCGTAAATTTAGCGTGCGTTTGCTAAGCAGCCTATTTGAAACCGCGCAGTGCGTGAGGCTGTGAAGCTCGCGGTCAAAGCCCGAAAAATCATCCGCCCAAACGCAGTGCGTAAAGAGCGTGCGAATGCCTGCAAACATCGCTACAAACGAGCTTGGCGTATAAAGCGGGCACGCGGTGGGGTTAAATTTGCCCAGCCACTCTTTAAAGCCGCCCGAGCCGCCTTCTAGCCAGCTTTTTTCATGCTCGCTCTCCATGAAATGCGTTGATACGACCAGCCCACGCTCGCGTGCTAAATTTAGCGCCGCAGCGGTTAAATCAGGATGCGTAGAGTAGGGCGAGTGCACCGAAACCGCGGGCGTAAAAAGCGGGCTTTTGCGCTTTTGTGACGCTTCAAAGCGGGCGGTGAAATTTGCCAAATTTTGCTCTAACGCAGCTTTGTTCGTGCCTAAAATTTCGTTAAAAAACACGACCCTGCCGCCGCAGTTCGCGCACGCGTCTAGATCCCCGCCAAAGCTAGAAACCGCTCCAAAGCTCGCCACGCCGCTACGCTGCATGGTTTTTATCGCAGAGGCGATGACGGCGTCGTTTGCCGCCTGCGAGAGCGCGCCGCGAGAGGCGATAACGGAGCTTAGCCACTCTAAAAAATCGCCGTAAACGAGGCTGGTTTTGTTCGCGCTAAACTCCAGGTGCACGTGCGGGTTGATGAAAGCCGGCGCCAAAACGGCGTCCGGATACTCGAAAAACCGCGCGTTAGGGTATCTTTTGCGCAGCTCCTTGGCCTCGCCCACCGCCTTAATGCGTTCATCAAAAGCAACCGCCGCGTCCTCTAAAACGGTAAAATTTTCGTCGCATAGCATTGTAAATTTGGGTTTAACGATGATCATTTTTAAGCTCCTATTTTTCGTGATTGTAGCGAAAATTTAGCTTAAAAAATGTATAATCAAGGCTAAATTTAAATCTTTTAAAAGGCTAAAAATGGAAACAAAATCTAAACTAATGGTCATCCAAGGCCCGAATATCAACATGCTAGGCACGCGCGAGACCGATGTCTACGGCTCGATGAAGATGGAGGATATTCACGCGCAGATGAAGCTTTTTGCCGAGCAAAACGATATAGAGATCGAGTTTTTTCAGAGCAATTTCGAGGGCGAGCTGGTGGATAAAATCCAAGAGTGCTTCGGCGAATTTGACGGCATCATCATAAACCCAGCCGCCTACACGCACACATCTATCGCGATCCGCGACGCTATCGCAGCCGTCGGGCTCCCGGTCATCGAGGTGCATATCAGCAACATCCACCGCCGCGAAGAATTCCGCCAAAAAAGCCTCATAGCGCCCGTAACTGCGGGACAGATCGTGGGCTTTGGGCCTGTGGGCTACCACCTGGCCATGATCGCGATGCTGCAAATTTTCGAGCAGATAAAAGCCATGAAAGCCGCAAGAGCGGGCGAAAAGGCGGAGTAAAACGAGGCAAAATTTGAAAAATTTTATCCTAAAGGACGAAAATGCCGTATTTTACGAGTGCGGATACAGCTGCGACAACGCGATATTTTTGAGCCTTGCGGGGCGCAAATTTTTCCTCACCGATGCGCGTTATAGCATCGAGGCGCGCGAGCTTTGCAAAGACACCGAAGTGATCGAGGTCGAGCGAAATTTGATAAAAGACGCGCGACTGTTTTTGCGAAAAATGGGTGTAAAGGAGCTTGTTTATAACCCTTACGATTTTAGCGCGGGCGAATGGAAGGCGCTAAGCAAAGGGCTTGGGATAAGATTTAAGGCGCGTGCAAATTTTTCGCAAATTTCGCGCATAGTAAAATCAGAAGACGAGATAAAAATTTTAAAACAAGCGGCGCAGCTAGGCGCGGAAAGATTTGACGAATTCGCCGCGTTCGTGCGCGCTAACGGCGAAGGGATGAGCGAAGAGGAGCTGTTTTTTAACGCCGAGCTTATTTTTAAGAAAAAGGGCGAGCTCGCGCTTAGCTTTTCGCCTATCGTCGCGATCAACGAAAACGCCGCCAAGGCGCACGCTCTGCCTAGTAAAAAGCGGCTGAGAGAGGGCGACTTGCTCCTGCTTGACGCGGGGGTTAAATTTAATCGCTACTGCTCGGATAGGACGCGCACGGCGTGCTTTGACGAAAATTTTAACTTCGGCAAAGAGCAAAATTTTAAAAACGCCAAACGCCAAGAAATTTACGAGATCGTAAAAGAGGCTCAGGCCCTTGCTATCGCGGCGGTTATGCCCGGCAAAAAGGCGCGCGAGATCGACGCGGCCGCTAGGGATTTTATCGCCGTCCAGGGCCTTGGCGAAGCGTTTTTCCACAGCACCGGACACGGCGTCGGAGTCGATATCCACGAGCTTCCGTTCATCTCAAAGCGCGGAGATACCGTGCTAAAAGAGGGGATGGTCTTTAGCGTGGAGCCCGGGATTTACTTGCCCGGCGAATTTGGCGTGCGCATCGAGGACGTCGTGGTCGTGCGCGAAAACGGGGCTGAAATTTTATGAGAGTAGCGGGGGCGAGGCGCTTTAGCAAATGCCTCTTTTTCCCGAAGGTTTTTGATTTTAAACCGGGCTTTAAAAATAGCGTTATTTTGGGACTTGGCGGCAATATCGGCGACGTAAAAAAGCGCTTTAATCGGCTGCATTTTAAACTCAGCCGTGACAGCAGGTTTCACGTCGTGGAAAACTCGGCGCTCCTCATAAACGAGGCGTTTGGGTTTAAAGAGCAGGCTGATTTCATAAACGCCGTTATGCTTGTGCAAACGAGCCTTGCCGCGAGGCAAATTTTAAAAATAACGGCAAATTTAGAGAGGCGTTTGGGGCGCGTGCGAAGCTTTAAAAACGCGCCCAGGACGCTTGATATAGACATTTTGTATTTTAGCGGGCGAAACAGAAACGACGCGCGGCTAACATTGCCCCATCCTGGCGCGCAAAGCAGGGCTAGCGTGATTTTGCCGCTTGGGACGATGAAGCGCGTTTATGCTTGCGGGATTAGAATTTGCTAAATTCGGGATTTTAATCTTTACGTTTGCGGGCCCTGTTTTGAGCGAATTTATAAACTAAGCGAGATTTGGCCGCCGTTTTTAGCGATAAAAATAAATCGGCGAATTTTTGTTTAAATTTTTATCGGCAAAATAGCCGCGACGTCAAATACGAGCTAAACTAAGTTTAGCTGCAAAGCATGAAAACAGGCGAAACCTCGGAACGAAAACTGCTTGCGCGTAGGCGTTAAAATTTAGGGTTTTGAGGTTTAGCGAATTATAGGTTAAATTCGGTTTTGCGGGTAAATTTAAGAAAGCTAATAAGCGTAAAGTAAAGCCGCGAAAGCTAAGATGAAATTAGTCCGAAAAAGGCGGCTCGGACGATAAAACGTAACTGGGACGAAGGAGAGAAATTGGCGACGAAATTTTACACGTTTACCGGCGAGAGCAGTATGGAGGCTCTCAAAAAGGCGCAAGACGAGTGCGGCGAAAGGGCGATTTTGGTAACCACAAAGCAAATTCAGCCAAAGACGATAAACAAAAAGCCGCTTTACGAAATTTTAGTAAGCGTCGAAGAAGACCCTGCGGCAGAACCTAAAAAACGCCAGTCTCAAAAACAAAATTTAAAGGCCTATGAGGAGTTTTTGGATGCGCAAAAACCGCCCAAAAAAGCGCAAAAAGTAGCCTCCGGCGAAGAGTTTTTTTTGTCGCAAACTCCGCCTGCGGCTAAACCGGTTAGTATCCAGCCCGCCAAGATAGAGCCTAGCGACGCTCCCCAAAGCGGCGAAGATATACTACTAAATATATCAAGAGCGGCCAAAGAAATAAGCCAAATCGCAAACCTAGACTCGCCGCCCGTGCGCCAAGAGCAAAACTACGACAAAAAAATAGACGAAGTCTCTAAGCAAGTAAGCGCGCTAAGCGAAAAGATAAATTTGATCGCAAATATGTTTTGGGAGGAGAAGACCGCAGCTAGAAACCACATCGCCATACCGCCTGAGTTTGCCGAGATTTATAAAGAAGCTAAAAATAGCGGGATGAAGGACGAGCATCTAGAGCAGATAATGAAAATAACCGTAGAAAACGTCCCACCTCAGATGAAGGCCAGTCCGACTGCGGTAAAAAGGTATTTTAGCTCGCTGCTACGAAAGATGCTGCCTTGCAGGAGCGACGAATTTGACGGCAAACAAAAGATAATGATGCTAGTAGGACCGACCGGAGTTGGCAAAACTACGACGCTAGCAAAGCTTGCAGCGCGTTTTGCCTACGGCGAGGGCAAGAGGGCAAAAACCGGCATAATAACGCTTGATACGTATCGTATCGGGGCAGTCGAGCAGCTATTTCAATACGCTAAAATGATGAAGCTACCGATACTTGACGTCATAGAGGCCGATGATTTTAAAAATGCGTTAAAGCAGCTAAATCACTGCGACGTGATCTTGATAGATACCACCGGCAGCTCGCAATACGATAAAGAAAAGCTGGCTAGACTAGAGACTTTTTTAAAGCGTAGCGACGCGGAAATAGACGTAAATTTAGTGCTTTCAGCCGGATCTAAGGTCGAGGATTTGCTAGAGGTTTATAATAGCTTTAGCTTCCTTGACGTGGATACTTTTATTTTTACCAAATTTGACGAAACGAAGATTTTCGGTAACGTATTTTCGCTAGTTTACGAAACTGGTAAGCCCGTTAGCTTTTTGTGCCTAGGTCAAGAGGTGCCAGACGATATAATGGCCGCTAGGAGCGAATTTTTGGTCGATTGCGTATTGCAGGGCTTTAATAAGGACAAAAAATGAATAACCAAGCCCAAAAGCTACAAGATATGGTAAGCGCCAGAACTAGGGCTAAAAATACTAAATTTATAGCCGTAACGAGCGGAAAGGGCGGGGTGGGTAAAAGCACGATAAGCGCAAATTTAGGCAACGTCCTAGCTAAAAGCGGCTACAAGGTCGCGCTTTTTGACGCAGATATCGGCCTGGCTAATCTTGACGTTATCTTAAACGTGCGCGCGGGTAAAAATTTGTTGCACGTATTAAAAGGCGAGTGTTCCCTAAAAGATATTTTGATCGAGATAAAGCCGAATTTAACGCTTATTCCTGGCGAAAACGGCGCAGATATACTTAAATTTAACAATCAATTTTTATACGAACGGTTTTTTGACGAGTCGCGCAGTCTGGACGAGCTTGACTTCGTAATCATAGATACGGGAGCCGGTATCGGCAAAAATAACGACTTTTTCCTAGAAGCCGCCGATGAGATAATAGTAGTTACGATGCCAGATCCCGCAGCTATAACCGATGCTTACGCCGTGATTAAAATGACGGCTAAGCAAAAAGACGATTTTTTAATGGTTTTTAATATGGTAAGAAACGAAAAAGAGGCTGCTAGAATTTTTGAGCATATCAAAAAAGTAGCGGAAGCAAATATCAAAGATGCTCCGAGGCTCGAATTTTTAGGCTATATCAGCGAGGATAAGGACGTATCTAGGAGTATAAAATACCGCACGCTTTTTACCGACGATAACGAGACGGGTCCTGCTAGCGAGCAGATGAAACAGATAGCATCAAGGCTTCTTAAAAAATTGGAACAAAAAGTGCTTGATACGGGTACGATAAGCAGTTTTAGCGCGTTTTCTAGGCGTTTGCTGGAACAAATTTAAATTTTAGGATTTGATTTTGAGAGCTGAAAATTTTATAGCGTTTTTTACAGTTTGCGGATTTTTCGCCGGCGTGGTTTTCTCGGCGCTAAAGCTTAACGAGCCTTTGGAGATGATTATGTATACTTTCGCTATCACGCTTTTTTTTCATCTTTTGATCCATATCATTATCATAAACTATGTCGATATCACACTTAAAAAGCCTTTTGATAAGGACGAATACGAAAAGCGCTCCGATTATCTAGTCTCGGAGCTCGGGCTTAGAGAAAAGCGTATGGATACTATTTTGGGTCAGCTTGGCAGCGAACGCGTCCTAATAAAGCAGACCTTGGGTAGGGGCGACGAAAGCAATGCAAAAGCAGCCTAATCCCTACGCTCAAACGATAAAAAAAGAACAAGACGATATCGTACTAGCTTATACGCCGGCGCTTAGAGCTATGGCGTTTAGATTAAAGGAGCGACTGCCGTCTCATATCGACGTTAGCGATCTAATGGGCGCCGGGCTTGAGGAGATGGTTAGGCTGTCTCGTAAATACGACAAAGAGCGAAACGACTCGTTTTGGGGGTATGCGCAAAAACGAGTTTACGGCGCTATGCTTGATTTTTTACGCGGACTTGACGTAGTTAGTCGCGCAGATCGTACTTTGGTTAAAAATATCGATGCATTGGTGAACGAATACTTTAATAAATTCGAGCGCGAACCTGAGGATGAATATCTAGCCGCTATGCTTGAAGAAAGCGTGGAAAAGATAAGAGAAGCTAGGAACGTAAGCGCCGTCGTCGGCGTGCTTAGCATCGACGATCAGATGGAGCTTATGAGCGAGGAAAATACGTTTGAGAGAGTTGAGAGAGAAGATCTGATAGAAAAGATAACTCAAATTTTAAACGAGTTCGAGGAGCGCGACCAGCTCATCGTTCAGCTTTATTATTATGAGGAGCTGAGTCTAAAAGAGATCGGCGAGATCTTGCAGATATCAGAGGGGCGCATCTCTCAGATACATAAGCGTTTAATGGAAAAAATAAGAAAGAAACTCGAAGGTAAATAATGGCGGATATTTTAAGTCAAGAAGAGATCGACGCACTACTCGAGGTCGTAGACGACGAGGAGGCGAGCGAGTCTATAGGCGAAGGCGGCAAAGAAGAACAGCGTCAAGTAATAATCTATGATTTCAAGCGCCCAAATCGCGTCAGTAAAGAGCAACTACGCGCGATAAAGGGCATTCACGACAAGCTAGCGCGAAATTTAGCCTCTCAAATCTCAAGCGTTATGCGTAGCATCGTAGAAATTCGTCTGCATAGCGTAGATCAGATGACTTACGGCGAGTTTTTGATGAGTTTGCCAAGTCCCACTAGCTTTAACGTTTTTTCTATCAAGCCGCTTGATGGCAACTGCGTTTTAGAAATAAACCCAAGCATCGCATTTCCTATGATAGATCGCTTGCTAGGCGGCAACGGCGAGGGCTTTGAGACTAGCAGGGAGCTGACCGATATAGAGATAAATTTACTCGATGCGATCCTAAGGATGATAATGCAGCGCCTAAAGGAAAGCTGGGCTACGGTGACTGATATGTATCCAAACGTAGAGGCAAAAGAAAGCAGTCCAAACGTCGTGCAAATCGTCAGCCAAAACGAGATCGTGATAATGGTCGTGATGGAGATCATAGTCGGTAACTCAAGCGGTATGATAAATATCTGCTATCCGGTTATCTACCTAGAGCCGATTTTAAGCCGCCTAGCTAACCGCGATATAATGCTAGGCGAAACGAGCGCGAAAAAGAGCAGAAACAAAGAGCTAAAAACGCTAATCGGACGTGCAGAGGTGTTATACGAGGCGATACTAGGCGAAAGCATCGTGAGCGTGAATGAGTTTTTAAATTTAAAAGAGGGCGATATATTGCGCCTTGATCGCTCCGCAAACGATAAAGCTATCGTCACGATAGATAAAAAAGAGGTATTTTTGGCTGAAGTCGGGCTGCATAGATTTAGAAAATCTATCCGCATAGAAGAGCTAATCAGAAGCGATAAAGACGAGATCAAAAATATCTTGGAAAAATACGAAGAAGAGCGTAAGGCTAAGCTCATGAGCTACGACCAAGACGACGAAAACGAAGAAAATATACTAGACGAGGACGAACGAGATGAATGAATTTTTTAAAATTTTCGCAAACGAGATAAAAGCTACGATCGAAGGACTGACCGGCAAGACGCCCGGAGTCGGCGAGAGAAACGAATACGACGCCCCGGGGCAAGAAGGCATCAAACCTCCTCTAGCCGTGGCTAACGTGAGCGTAAGCGGCGATATAAACGCAAAGATAATGCTAGCGGTTACGCCCGTGCTAGTAAGCGCGGTAAGCGAGTGGATGCTTGGCGAGGAGGAGATATCTCGCAACGAAAATTTAAGCGAAGATGAGCTAGATGCGGCAAAAGAGGTGTTTTCAAATATCCTCGGCGCATTTTCTACGAGCCTTGGTGCGCAAAAAGGTATGCCAAAGCTCAGTTTTGAAATCGCAAAAGTAAATTTTCTCGACGAAAACGCGATTTTAGACCTTAGCGCGTATGAAAAGGTATATATCTATCCGGTTAAAATCGCCGATTTAGACGAGCAAATCGCTATGATAGCGGACTTTTCGTTCGTTAAATTTTTTAGCAAAGACCAAAAAGAAACGGCCGCCGCCTCGCCTTCTCACTCGCCAAAAAGCGAGCTAAGCGCGGACGAAATGCGAAATATCGGTCTGATTATGGACGTTCGTTTACCTATTCGCGTGCGTATCGGCTCAAAAAAGATGTTGCTAAAAGACGTACTCACGATGGATATAGGCTCGGTCATCGAGCTAAATCAGCTAGCAAACGACCCGCTTGAAATTTTAATCAGCGACAAAGTTATAGCTCTTGGGGAAGTGGTCATCGTAGACGGTAACTTCGGTATCCAGATCACTCAAATCGGTACTAAAAAAGAGCGCTTAGAGCAGCTGCGTTAGTGCTAAATTTGAGCGAATTTTTCTAAAAGCGTTTAAAATCAAGCCGCGGTCTGGCTGAATTTAGAGCAAAATCGCGGCGTAGGCTAAATTTATAAACCGGAGAATAAATTTACGCGCTAAAAGCTAAGGCGGCGGTTTTGCGGGTTTTGGCGGATTTTTCGCCGTTTGATACCAAAACCTTTGATAAATTCGGCTAAATTTAAACCGTCTTAGCGGTTTTACAAATTTAAAATATACTTAAATTTATCTCAAATTTAATCGCGCGTCATCTATTTTTAAATCCGTTTTAGCTATCATCGCTTTTACGCTTGCGCGGTAAATTCGGTAGCGGTTTACGGCTCTAGCGCGTAAATTTAAACTAAAAAGAGAGACGATGGATGAAATCTTAAACGATCTGGCTAAATTTAGGGATTTTATGACATACAAAAACCCGAGCGTTACGTTTTTCGGCTCGGCTAGATTTGACGAAAATAGCAAATACTGCAAAATGGCTTTTAGCCTCGCAAAAGAGCTTGCCGACGGCGGTTTTGCCGTGATTAGCGGCGGAGGACCCGGCGTGATGGAGGCGGTGAACAAGGGCGCGTACGAGAGCGGCAAAAGTCCGTCTGTGGGGCTAAATATCGTGCTTCCGTTTGAGCAAGTGACGAACAAATACGCCACGACCAGCTTTATTTTTTCTAACCTATCCGCGCGTAAATTCGCTCTTATCGAGCGTTCGAGCGCGTTTTTGGTGTTTCCGGGCGGTTTTGGGACGCTTGATGAGCTATTTGAGATCCTGGTACTAGCGCAAATAGGCGCTAAAAAAGCTAAAATTTTCCTCATCGGTAGAGAGTTTTGGAGTAAGCTCGACGATTTTATCAAAACTACGCTGATACACGAAAAAGCCGTCAGCAAGGAGGATCTGTCGCTTTATACGATCAGCGACGATCTGGACGCCGTAAGGGATGAAATTTTGGGGATATTAAACTAAATTAGCGTGCTAAAATTTTACTAATTTTAAGGATTTTGCGATGCTTGACGGGATGCGAGATAGGATCGCTTTTGTGCTGATTTGCCTCGTTTTTGTCCGTATAGCGCCATCAAATTTGGTGCCGCTTAACTGCCACTGTTTTTGCCGCTACGACGACGACGCATACGGTACGCGAAAATTTAAAGCTCTAAAATACTACAAGGCTTAAAGGGTTAGTTAAATTCGGTCGGTGCTTATATTTGGCGTTCGGCGTTAAATTTTGATCTTTGTAAATTTGTTCGCGCGGTTTGGTTTGTGTTTTTAAGCGGATTTGCCGATATGCTTGCCTTTTGCGTCAAATTCGGTAAATTTAACCGCGTCATCGCCGTTTGCAAATCCCGCATTGCCGTCTCGGCGCGTAAAATCTAGAGCCGGCAAGGCGCGAAAGCTAAATGCTACGCCACCCTTGGCTCGCAAATTTATAGCGTATTAAGCTATTTTTTATATAATCGCGTCAAATTTATATGAAATTGTCTTATTGTGGGGCTAAGGCGAGATTTGTAAATTTTAAAGCTAAATTTAAAATGCAAAACTTTAGGGTGCGGTATTTTTAGATGATTTTTGCGGTTGTGCGGTAAATTTTCGGCGTAGATAGAACATATAGTTCATCGAGCCGAAAATTTGCAAACTCCGTAAAAAGCGCTAAAAAGACAAGCCCTCGCAATAGGAAAGAAAAATGAAAATTTTAATGGCCATGAGCGGCGGCGTCGACTCCACCATGAGCGCCAAAATGCTGCTAGAAGCAGGTCACGAGGTCGTGGGCTGCTATATGAAGCTACACAAAAAGCCCGGATATCATGAAAAAAATATCGATAAAGTCGCCCGCGCGTGCGGGTATCTGGGCATCCCCTATCACGTGCTTGATTTACAAGAGCAGTTTGACAGATACGTCTATACGCCGTTTGTTAGCTCCTATAAAGAGGGCAAGACGCCAAATCCCTGCGCGCTTTGCAACCACTTTATAAAATTCGGCGAGCTGCTAAAATTCGCTAAAAGTATCGGCTGCGAAAAGCTCGCCACCGGCCACTATATCCGAGTGCAAGACGGCTTTATCAGAGTCGCCGCCGATCCTAGCAAAGACCAGAGCTACTTCGTAGCGCAGGTGCCAAAAGAGATAATCGCCGATATGATTTTCCCGCTCGGGGATAAATTTAAAAAAGATATAAAAGAGCTGGCAAAGTCTCTACCGAGCTTTCGCGAGTACGGCGAGCAGGCCGAGAGCAGCGAGATTTGCTTCGTCGAGGACACCTATATCGAGGTGCTAAACAAGCACTACGAGACGGATCTACCCGGCGACGTGGTCGATAGCTCTGGGCGAGTGATCGGGCGGCACAACGGCTACATGCGCTACACGATCGGCAAGAGGCGCGGATTTGAGGTATTTGGGGCGCACGAGCCGCATTTCGTGCTCGCTATCGACGCGGCAAATAACCGCATCGTCGTGGGCAGCAAAGAGGAGCTTGAGCGCGGTAAGATAGCGGTAAATAGCCTAAATTTATTCATAGACGAGAGCGAGTTTGACTGCGACGTGAAGGTGCGCTACCGCAGTATCGGGCTAAACGCGCACGTAAAAGTGCTGGGTGGCGGCACGGCCGAGGTCGAGCTAAAACAGAGCGCGTTTGGCGTGGCTAGCGGGCAGCTAGCGGTATTTTATAGAGGCGAGCTGGTTATCGGCAGCGGATTTATCCTATAAACGATACGTAAACCGGCTAGTTTATGCAAGAGCGGGTATAAATTTAGTTTTTGCGCGCTTTTGCAAATTTGGCCGCTAAATTTAATTAGACCCCATTTGCTTATAAAATATCCGCGAGTCAGGGTAAATTTTGCATCCTTAAAAATCCGTCGTCGCAATTTGGGTAACGTAAGTCGTAAAAATAAAAAGACAGGCGTCTTTGCTTTATCTGTTTGCGGCTTTTGCGAGATTGTCAAATTGTAAATGTCCGCGGCAGCAGAGGTATGCGGCTGCGCAAACATTAAAACAAGCTCATTTTGCTACAAAAAGCCAGAAAAATAAATCGTCGTCAGCAAATCGTTTTTAATTCTAACGGTAAATTTCTTTGTTAAATCTGATATTTAAAATTTAGTTATAATTATTTATCAAGGTAATCTTACGGCGATAAATTTAGCGGTTTATTACCTTAAAGGCTTCCTTGGATATAAATTTGACAATGCAGCCTTTTGATTAATTTTTATCAAATTTAAATCTATATGCGTGCATCTTATGATCCAGGATTTTAAAAATTTCGCCAAATTTGATTAAGTCCTTGCTAAAATTTATTAATTCTTTATTTTAAGACAAGTAAAATATAACCTAAGAAATCGGGTCGATTTTACCTTTTCAAAGGACGCTTCATGAATTTTTCAAACTCAAAATGGTTTATCGTTTCAGGCTCGGCGCTTTAGGTGCGCTACTTGTGTATTTCGGCACCCCCGGCAACATGGGCGTTTGCGCGGCTTGCTTTTTGCGCGATACGGCGGGCGCGCTCGGCTTTCACCGCGCGGGTGCCCTTCAGTACGTGCGTCCGGAGATCATCGGGCTAATTTTGGGCGGCTTTTTAGCCAGCGTGCTTTGGACGAAGGAGTTTAGCGCGACCACAGGCTCGTCGCCTTTCGTGCGCTTTTTTCTCGGATTTTTCGCGATGATCGGCTGCCTCGTGTTTTTGGGCTGCCCGTGGAGAGCGTTTTTGCGTCTGGGCGGCGGCGATATGACGGCGATTGCGGGAGTCGTCGGTATTTTTGCGGGCGTGTGCGCGGGCGTATTTTTCAAAAAGCTCGGCTACGGACTCACGCACGAGACTAAAACTCGGGCCGCGATAGGCGTTTTGCCGACGGTTATGGGTATTTTGCTACTCGCGGCGCTGGCTTTAGGACTAAAGCTCGGCGAAAACGGCGCGCTTTTTACCTCCGCAAAGGGCCCTGGCTCCATGCACGCTCCGATCCTGATCTCGCTTGGTTTTAGCGTCGTCGTGGGCGCGCTAATGCACAAAAGCAAATTTTGTAGCGTAGGGGCGTTTGGTAGGCTTTTTAAAGGGGATTTCTCGATGTTTACGGGGATCATCAGCATCGTCGTTTTTGCCAGCATCATAAATTTGGCGCTTGGACAGTATAAATTTGGCTTTGAAGGCCAGCCTATCGCGCACAACGACGTGGTTTGGAACTTCCTTAGCATGACGCTAGCTGGGCTTTGCTTTAGCCTAAGCGAAGGCTGCCCGGGTAAACATCTCGTGCAAATGGGCACGGGCAATCTAAGCTCGGTTATATTCGTCATCGGTATGGCGGCTGGCGCGGCCGTAGCGCACAACTTCTTGCTCGCTAGCTCTCCGAGCGCCGTAACGGCGGTGGCTCCGTGGGCGGTGGCGATAGGGTTTGTTTTTGCGGTTTATGTGGGATTTTTTCACAAAAAAGCTGCTTGATTCCCCATAATTTTGCTTTGACTTCGTCTCGCAACCGCTAATCGCTTCGCTGCGGACGAACGGATTTTTAACTTCGCACAAAGCGCTCGTTACGAGACTTCGCTACGAGGAGGCTTTAAAATTTTAAACCCGTTTCGGTTACGTATTTCATATACGCGCCCTCACGGGTTAAAATTTTAAAGCTAAACTACGCCTATTATGTCTTGAATATTTGCCTTGCATCTTACTAAATTTGTAAATTTGACATTTTCGCGGCGCGGGTCTGGGCGAGCGAAAGACGAAATGTCGAATTTTCAAATTTGATTTATATAAAAAGCGAGCCGAAATTTGCCGAATTTGATAGCGATTGGGAGTAAAAGCGGGCTAAACATCATGGTCTAGCCCGCAAGAAATAAAACTTTTATCTAAAAAGTCGTCAAATTTGCTCGGCGCGTATATTAAAGCCTAGCCAAGTAAATTTAACTTAAAAGTCCGGCGCCTTTGATCGCCTGGCTGCGCTCTTTTGCGTAGATGCGCTCGCCTCCCACGACGTCGTATTTCCAGATCGGCGCGTTAGCCTTAAAGTCTTCGACAAACTCGTTTATCAGCCGCAAGGCGACCTTTCTTTGAGGGCTTACCACGCCTGCGACGTAGGAGCTCTCGTGCACCGGCACGTCGCCTCGCGAATGCGCAAAAAGCACGTATGCGCCCAGATCCTTCGCCTTTTGCTCCCAGCCCGCTAGCCATTTGCGCAGGATCGGCTCGTAGATATCAAAGCTAAGAGCGCTTATGCCGCCTTCCTCGCGCACGATGCCCGTAAACGTGATGAGCGCGCCGCAGTTTTCGTCCTTAAACTCGTCGTACCAGGCGTTCGTGATCGCTTTGGCGTCGAGGCTTCCTTCAAAAATCTGCATCTTAACCTCCGCAAACCGGCGGTAAAATGGAAATTTTATCCCCGTCTTTTAGCGGCGCGTCAAGAGAGCTTGCGATCTCGTCGTTTACGGCGACGGCGCAGATTTTTAGCCACTCTTTAAGCTGCGCGTATTCGCCTAGTTTTTCTTTTACTTCGCTTAAATTTGTTGCTTCTAGCTTTAAATTTTCCATTTTGATTGGGCCCAAAAACTCGATTTCTACCATAAATTCGCCTTTGAAATTAAATTTTTTTCTTGATTTTACTTAAAAAAATATTTAGATATACTTACGCCAAATTTTAAACGAAAGAGCCGTAATGAACGAAATATTAAGCAAAATAAAAACGCCCGCCTACGTCTGCGAAGAGGCCAAGGTGCGCAAAAATTTAGAAATTTTAAAACGCGTCAAGAATGAAAGCGGCGCGAAGGTGCTAGTCGCCCTAAAAGGCTTTGCATTTAGCGGCGTGATGGGGCTTGTCGGTGAATATCTAGACGGCGCGACATGCAGCGGCCTGCACGAGGCTAAATTTGCCGCAAAATACGTTCGCGGCGAGATTCACACGTATTCGCCAGCATTTAAAGACGAGGACATAGATGAGGTGCTCGCGCTCTCAAGACACGTGGTTTTTAACTCCTTTGTGCAGTGGGCTAAATTTAAGCAAAAAGCCCTAGCTGCGGGCGTTACCTGCGGCCTTCGCGTAAATCCGGAGCTCTCCGTCGCGCCGACTGACGCTTATAACCCGTGCGGTCGCTATAGCCGCCTAGGCATCACTCGCGCAAATTTCGATGCGAGCGCGCTTGAGGGTATCACGGGACTACATTTTCACGCGCTTTGCGAGGAGAGCGCGCAGAGTCTGGAGACCGTGTTGATGGCGTTTGAGGAGAAATTCGGCGAGTTTATCCCGCGCATGAAGTGGGTAAATTTCGGCGGCGGACATCACGTGACAAAAGAGGGCTACGACGTGGATCTGCTCATAAATTTGATCAAAAATTTCCGCGCAAAATACGGCGTCGATGTCTACATAGAGCCCGGCGAAGCGGTTGGCTGGCAGACGGGATTTTTGGCCGCTTCGGTGCTTGATTTCGTACAAAACGAAAAAACCATAGCCATCCTAGACGTCTCGGCCGAGGCGCATATGCCTGACACCGTGCTGATGCCGTACCGACCGGCGGTACGAGGCGAGAGCAAGGGCGGTAAATTTAGCTACCGTTTCGGCGGAAATACCTGTCTAGCCGGCGATATCGTAGGGCTTGACGCTGGAGAGCCGGAGTATAAATTCGATGCGCCGCTAAGCGTGGGCGATAAGGTGATATTTGAGGACCAGATCCACTACACGATCGTGAAAAATACGACCTTTAACGGCATAAAGCTGCCTGATTTGCTACTTTTAAAAGAAAACGGCGAGCTTGTAGCCGTGCGGGAATTCGGCTTTGAAGAATACGAGAGGCGAAACTAAATTTGCCTCCTGAAACTGCGCCCTTTAGGGTGTAAATTTGATATTTTGAGGCGCCGTTTGGGCTGTAAATTTAAATCAAATTTTGCGGCGATCTTTTATTTAACTTTCTCCTCGCGTGAGTGCTTGCTAAACCTGCGCCTTTTTAGCGCTAATTTTGAAATTTAGCCTATCAGTAGCCGAATTTGCCGCAAATTTAATCGCAAAAGAAGTTAAATTTAATATAAATAAAATCTAGCTTATATGAATGAATTAATATAGCGGATTATAAATTTTCCCCCGATTTTGATAAAAATACGCCGTAACAGCCTAAAAAAGCGGTACTTCGGCGCTAAGCTTGCATTACGCTATTTTTTGATATAATTTCACGAAAATCCGCGAAATTTAGCTTTTGGCTGGATGCCGAATTACGTGCGGCTTTGAGCGGACAAACAAAAACAAGGGAGATAGCATGACGAGAATTTTGAGTTTGCTTTCGATTGTCGCCTGTTGGGCCTTCGCTATCGAGGCGAGTCCTAGCACCAACCAGTATCAGAGCAACGTCTGGGCTGCCGGTAGAATCGAAAACATCAAGCCTTACGAAGACGGTTTGGGACCGATTTTTACGTTTATTCAGGGTAACGACTACTTCGCTATAGCCGTTTTGTCGCTGATTTTAGCCGTGATTGGGGCATTTGCTTTGCATTTTTTGATTATCGGGCCAAAGCATTTTAGCCACGACGGAAACAAAGTCTATGCATTTAGCGTAATAGAGCGCGTAGCTCACGGGCTAGCCGCGATCTCGTGGATAGTGCTGGTGCCGACCGGTATCATCATGATGTGGGGCGCGGAGCTTGGCGGCGGAGCTTTCGTTAGATTTTGTAAAAATATCCACGGGTTAGCTACTATTGTATTTGCGGTATCCGTATTGCCGATGCTGATAGCTTGGACGAAAAGAATGCTACCGACGATCTACGACATCAGATGGATGCTGATCGTAGGCGGGTATCTCTCAAAGGTTAAGCGACCCGTGCCTGCAGGTAAATTTAACGCCGGTCAAAAAGCATGGTACTGGGTTGCTATCCCCGGTGGTATCGTGATGATACTAACCGGCGCAGCGATGTTCTTCTTGGATTTTAAAACGCCTGACGTCGCTACTTGGCTAGGCGTATCGCAAATCGAAGTTTTAAGAGCTTCTGCGCTAATTCACAATGTACTTGGTATAGTTTGCGCCGTATTTTTTCTAGTACACATATATATGGCGGCTATCGCGATACACGGCGCTATCTGGTCGATGGTAACGGGATATAAAGAAGAGGAAGAAGTTTACGTACTTCACCACTACTGGTATCAGGAACTCATCTCTAAAAACAAAATACCCGTATCTGAATACGAAAAAACCTACGCGAAATTAAAATAATAAAAAAGGAGAAGTTTTTCTCCTTTTTTATTTTAAAGCCTAGGCTGAAATCCGCCTTTTTATACAAAATTTAAAATCTTTTAGATAAAATCCCCCCTAGACTTCAGGTTGAAGAGTAATAAATTTAAGGAAAAATCAATGCAAATCGATTGTAGAAATTTGGCTTGTCCAGAACCCGTCATCAGGACGAAAAATACGCTTGAGAGCCTAAAAGTCGGCGAAAAGCTCGAGATTTTAGTAAATTCTATCGCTCCAAAAGAAAACATTAGTCGTTTTTTAAAAAATCAAAACGTCGAATTTAGCGTAGAACAAAACGGCGCCGAGACAAAAATCACCGCCGTTAAGGGCGAATCAAAGCTTGAGCTAGCAAATTTTGACGAATTCGTCTGCGAGATCACTCCAAAGGCCAAAAAAACAGCCCTTTATCTAAATGAAGAGCGCGCCGGTAGCGGCGACGTGGGCGTTAATTTGCTGGCTAAATTTTTAGGAGCGCTTTTGCAGGTAGAAAATAAACCCGAATACGTAATCTGCGTAAATAATGCCGTCAAAATGACTACGAACCGCGCGCATGCTGGCTTTAAACCGCTTAAGGATTTAGAGGCTGCGGGCGTTAAAATTTTAAGCTGCGGCAGCTGCTTGGAGGCGTATAAACTCGTCGGCGATTTAAGCGTCGGAGAGATATCAAATGCCTACGAAATCATGCAAATTTTAACTTCTCACGAGCAAATCAAACTATGATTTACAACGACAAACGTCTAACCAAATTCGTCAAAGCGGCGGGTTGAGCGGCCAAGCTTGACCCGTCGGGTCTACACAAAACTATCGGCGATTTAAATTTAGCTCACCCGAATTTGCTCTCAAACATCGGCACGAACGAGGATGCAAGCGTATTTAAGATCACGAACGATATCGCGCTTGTGCAGACGCTAGACTTTATCACGCCGGTGGTAGACGATCCGTTTATATTCGGCCAGATCGCGGCCGCAAACAGCCTAAGCGACGTATTTGCGATGGGCGGATGGGTGCTAAACGCGCTAAATATCGTCGGGTTTGACAGTTGCAACCTAAGCGGCGAAATTTTGGGCGAAATTTTACGCGGCGGACGGGATAAGGTCGCCGAGTGCGGCGGCGTGATCGTAGGCGGACACACGATAGAGACGCAGCAGATGTATTACGGTCTTAGCGTCACGGGCGTCGTTTCGCCAAGCCGCTTTTGGTCTAATAACTCCGCGCGCGAGGGCGACGCGCTTATACTCACAAAGCCGCTAGGAACGGGCGTTTTAAGCACGGCGATCAAGGCCGATCTGCTAAATTCGGCGCAGATAAAGCAGGCGGTAGAGACGATGCGACAGCTAAATTTTTATGCCGTAGACGCGCTAAAAGGTATCAACGTAACGGCGGCAACCGATGTCACGGGATTTGGCTTTTTAGGACATCTAAGCGAAATGCTAAACGATAAAATCAGCTTTGAAATTTACGCGGGTAACGTGCCCGTGATAGCGGTCGCGCGCGAGTTTGCCGATATGGGTATCATCCCCGAGGGCAGCTATAAAAACCGCGAATTTGCGAGTAAATTCGTCCGTGGCGAGGCCGATATCTTGCTTTACGACGCGCAGACTTCAGGCGGATTACTGCTAGCGGTACCGCAAAGCGAGGCAAATTCGGCTCTATCTCGCCTAAAGGACGCCGGTTACGAAAACAGCGCCGTAGTGGGCGCAGCTACGGCAAAGACGGAGTTTGGGATAAATTTGATTTAGCGTTTACGACAAATTTTGTAGGCTTAGCCGGTAAGCCTTTAGTTTAAACATTTAGTTTATTAAACTATGTTTAAATTATCGCCAAGTATACTCGGCTATCTAGCGCGTAAAATCACAAAAGCGGCGCTAAACCGAGCAATCGTTACTTTTATCATTTACTTAAAATTTGCCGCCGCGTATGCCGGTTTTACATATTTGGCCTAAAAGCCGTCCAAATTCAGCATCAGTTAAAATTTAATTTAAAAATCGCAAATATCCTTGGCGCAGATAGCCCAATAAATGCAAAATAGCCGCCGCATCTAAATAGGCTCAAGCTACCTTTGGCTAGGCGCGGGACGGTCTTGCTCGCCGCATCAAATTTAACTAGAGCCACAAGTTAAAGCGTAAAAACCCTCGGTTAAGTTAAATTTCTGGCTAAAATCGTATAATTACCCGACTTTAATAAAAGGAGAAAATATGAATTTTTTAGAAGCGATGAAATTTCGCCACGCGTGCAAGATTTTTGACGAAAATAAAAAAATCAGCGCGGGCGAGTTTGATTTTATCTTGGAAGCAGGCAGACTAAGCCCGAGTTCTACGGGGCTAGAGCAGTGGGATTTCCTCGTCGTACAAAATCCGCAACTAAGGCAAAAGATCCGCACCGTCTCGTGGGATCAGCCTCAGATTACGACTTGCTCGCATTTGGTAGTTATCCTGGCTAAGGTAGCAGAGGTTAAAAGCGTCGGTAAATACGTGGAAAAAATGATTGAGCGCCGCGAAGACAAGGCTCCTGATATAATCGGCGACAGGAAGAAATTTTACGGAGATTTCCTAAGCGGACGTTTCGGCGGCGATGACGAACTAATCTATCACTGGTCGAGCAAGCAGTGCTACATAGCTGCTGCAAATATGATGACGGCCGCAGCTAGCCTAGGCATCGATAGCTGCCCGATCGAGGGCTTTGACGGGGCGGCGCTAAACTGCATCTTGGGTCTTGATACGAGCAAACAGCGCGTAGCCATCGTGGTGCCGTTTGGTTACCGCCTAAAGCCTCAACCTAAAAAGTATCGCCGCGAGATAAACGACGTCGTAAAGTGGATTTACTGATTTTACGGCTTTTGACCGTTAGCGATTTAGTTTGGCGGCCTGCTCGGCAGCGCGCCCGTGATGAGCGTAAATAAAAACTCATCGGCGGACTTCATCGCCCGCG
>CAURQE010000016.1:0-59637 GCA_963527315.1 uncultured Campylobacter sp. | reverse complement strand
TAACCAAACTACTAGAGATAACCAACGCGTAATCTAAATTTAAAGGAGCAAAATCGCTCCTTTACTAACCTGCGGGACTAAATTTAAGGTCCCGCAACTCTCTTTAAACCCGTCTGTAAAATCAAAAGCAATCCATAATCGGTCTAAATTCGTTTATCTTTAAACCTCGTATAGTTTTGCTGCAACAGTTGCTAAGCTAAAGACTTTAGCGAAGCTTTGGCGCCGTAAAGTCTCGCTCTGTCTTTAGGAAGCTACAAATACCGCTACGGCTAAATTTAAGCTTCGTAGCCAAATTTAAACCAAGCAAAACGCCGCTTATGCCGCTTTCACATGTAAATTTCAAAAAAAATGAAGTAAATAAGAAGTCATTTAAAAGGCAAGGCCGCATAATTTTAGCAAACCAAAAGAGGGCGCCTTGCTAAAAATTATCGTTTTTTTCGTTTAAAAGTTTATCCACGACGTAAATAGCGACCTTTTTGGCGCCGTTTAGGCTGATATGCACGCCGTCGTCGTTACGCAGCGGCTTGTTATCAGCGCCTTGCTTTAGATATTTGCCGTTATCGCAGATCGCGCCGCCGATGTCGATATAGCGCGCGCCTCGTTTTTGTGCTGCGTCCTTATAGATGAGATTTAGCGTTTTCATTTTTTTGTCGAATTTCTCGCTCCTCATGCACGGCATCCCCAGCCATGCGACCTGAGCGCCGTATTCGTCCGCTATGTCGTATATCTGCGCTATCCTGCCCTCGTAAGCCTGCTTCCACGCATCCGTGCCAAACTCCAGCGCTCGCCCATCAAAGGCGTAGCTATAAGCGTCGTTTGCGCCAAAAAGCGCTAAAATCAGCAAATTTTGTGGAGGGTTTTTTAGATTTTCCAGCGCATTTTTTAGCTCTTCGCTCCAGTCGTAAAATTTTTTATTAGTTAGTCCCGTGCTTGCTTTGGCTAGATTTTTTATCGTGATTTTGCTTGTTTTTAGCGTGTTTTCAAAGCCCCAGCCAAAGCCTTGCATTATGGAGTCGCCTATCAAGATGACGCCTAAATTTTCATTTAACTCGATGTCAAAAGCCCGGGATTTTGGCTGCTGCGCTTTATCTTCTTGCGCGGTTTTTTGCGCTAAACTCGCTAAATTTGCGTCCCGCGAGCCGTTTTCGTCTAAATTTAAATCGGATACGACGGGGGAAATTTGAGCGTTTTGCGCCGTTAGATTTTCGTCTATTTGTGCGCTAGAGTTTGCGGCTAAATTTTGTTGATTTTGAGTGTTTAAATTTACTGTTTGATTTTGCGTTGCCACGCTCATGGCCACTCTATCGCCCTTTAAATCAGGCTTGCTAAATTTAGCCCAAAAAACCCGCATAAATTTATCAAGAGCCGATTTTGCGCTTTGTAAGCCGTCCTCTGCGATGTTTATAAATTTATCGCTTAACGCCATAGCGCGCTCGTCCGTGATGAAAAAATCCTTTTGATATTTGGCTTCGTAGTAGTTTGACAGCGGTCGCAAAAATAGCGCAATAAGCGTAAAAAACGCGAGAAATACCCCAAAAAACGCTCTCATCAAAATCCTTGATATATAAAATTAGGCATACCGGACGGCATCAAAAAGTAAATAATTATCCCAAAAATCGCCAAAAAAACGGCTGAAAAAAGGGCGTTTATATTTTCAAAAAATTTAACCAAAACCGGATAAACGTCAAGCGCGGAGTATAAAAATACAAATACGAAAACGCACGCAAATAGCGCGCAAATCGCAAGAAGCTCGCCGTCTGAGTTTTTTAAAATAGCCCCGATATAGCGCACCGCCCCCTCAAAATCCATCGTGAAAAACACCCAAACCATGCTCACGAAAATAAACGTAAAATATCGTCCAAGTATGACCGAATTTAGCCATTTGCGCTCGTCGGTTAAGTTTAAAAACACTACGCCAAGGCCGTGGATGAGCCCCCAGAGCAAAAAGCTAAGTCCCGCGCCGTGCCAGACGCCAGATATCGCAAAGACTAGCATCACGTTTAGCTGCGTTTGCGCCTGCGTGCCGCGACTGCCTCCCAGCTGGAAATAGACGCACTCTTTGAAAAAATTCATGAGGCTGATGTGCCAATTTTGCCAGAAAATTTTTAAATTTCGCGCCGTAAAAGGACGGTTGAAGTTTTGCGGTAAAACAAAGCCGCACATGAGCCCAAGCGCCGTCACGAAGTCCACGTAGCCGCTAAAATCGGCGTAGAGTAGCACGCTGTAGCCAAAAAGCGCGCCTAGAAGCTGCGAGGCGGGCAGGGTGGGTGCGGCAAAAACGGGATTAACTATCTCGAAAAGATGGTTTGCGACTATGAGCTTTTTAAAAAGCGCGGAACACAAAAGCGCGAATATAACGGGGCTAGCGCGAAAAATCTTTGGGGAGTTTAGCGCCTCGAAAAAGGGCTTTGGCCGCAAAATCGGACCCGAAATAATCGCGGCAAAAAAGCTAAGAAAAATGAGCGTATCAAGGTAGTCCGGCGCCTCTATCTCGCCGTCTCGCACGGCCTTTAGCAGCAAAATGCTCATAAACGAATAAAACGAAATGCCAAGCGGCAACGCGATGTTTTCTAGGTGCAGGCGAGTAAATTTGATCGCGAAATAGTCGCCGTATTTAAAAAACGTAAGCGCGCAAAGCACGAAAATAACGCCCGCGGCAAAATGAATAGCAGAGTCTTTGCTCTGAGCCGCCCTTGCAAAAAGAAAAACGGCTGTGCTAAAGATAAAATTTATGATTAAAAACTTAAGCCCGAACGAGGCTAAAAATAGGTATGAAAAGGCGAGTAAAACGGCTTTTTGTAGGTGCGGGCGCGCGTTTAAAAAATAATAAATCGGCCAAAAAATAAAAAAGCACAAACCAAATTCTATGGAAAAAAGATTCATATCCCGCCTAAATTTTTGCGTAATTATATAAAAAAATTATTTTGGGTTAGGTTAAATTTGCGTTTGACGGGAATTTAAAATTTGACTTGCGGTTTTGCTTGTGCGCGTTTTAAATTCAGCGTCAAATTTGGGGCCTAAATTTGAGTTCAAAACGGCTCAAATTCGCGTCCAAATTTGAGCCGTAAAACGCTCGCTGCCTTGTGTAAATTTGACGGAAATTTAAAGCTGCTCTATCGCCGCTAGCACGTTTGCTGCGTCGTTTGCGGGCTCGGCTACGTCGTTAAATCTTTTTACGACTTCGCCGTTTTTGATGATCAGCGTTTGACGGCGGTAAAATTTCTTGCCGTCGTTCGTGGTAAAGGTTTGTAAATTTAGCGGGGATTCTAGCTCGAAGTTTTCGTCGCTCAAAAATATAAAATTTGCGCCTACGCTTTGCTTAAAATCGTTCATCTTTTCTACGCTTTGAGAGCCCACGGCTATTAGCGTAAAGCCCAAAAACTCGAGCTTTGCAAGGTTTTCTTGATAGGCTTTGCACTGAAGCGTGCAGCCGGTTAGCCCCTTTAAATCCTTTAAATTTTCCGGTAAAAACTTCCCGCTCTCGCCCATTTTGGGATAGGTAAAAACGATGCAGTTTTTGCCGTCCGTTAGCTCGCTAAATTTGACCTGATTTGCGTTTATATCTTTCATTGCGTCCTCTTTGCGTGTGAGTTGTTAAAAAAATAGACTAAAAATAGCACCGCAAAGCTTATAAACAGCATAATCGCCGAATAAACGTGCGCCTTTGTATAATCCATGAGCTCGACGGCCTCGTAGATAGCGATGCTAGCGACTTTTGTCTTGTCTGGGGCGCTGCCGCCTATCATCAGCACGACGCCAAACTCACCCAAAGTGTGCGCAAAACTCACTATGAGAGCGGTTAGAAGCGAGGGTTTGATGTTTGGCAGAGCAACTCTAAAAAGCGTCTCCCATTTGCCTTTGCCTAGCGAGTAGCTCGCCTCAAAAAGGCTCTTTGGTAGGCTCGCAAATCCCGCCTGAAGCGGCTGAAACATAAACGGCAGAGAGTAAATGCAGCTAGCGATGATGAGGCCTGAGAAGTTAAAAACCAAGCGGATATCAAAGGTTTTCTCAAAAAATTTGCCCAAAAAGTTGTAAGGCGAGAGAAAAACCAACATGTAAAAACCTAGCACCGACGGCGGTAGCACGAGAGGTAGCGAGATCACGGCTTCTAGCACGGGTTTAAATTTAAAACTCGCGCGGCTAAGCCAAAATGCGACGGGCAACACGAGAAAAAACAAGATCGCAGTCGAGATAAAAGCAAGCTTTAGCGAGAGGTAAAAGGGCGTAAAATCGATATTCATCTCGGCTCGCTTTGCGCGTAAATTTCGGTGTTTCGCTCGTCAAATTTGCCCGATTTCGCGCCGTGAAATTCGTCATTTTCGCTACCGTTTTTTTGTAAATTTAACCCAAACGCCTTGGCGCTTATCGACGCTTCGTCGCCTGATTTTAAATTTGCGGCTTCTGCCGCGCTTAGAGCCACTTCGCAAAGCTGCCCACCGACGGAGACGACGGCTACGTAGATGGCGTCGCGCTTTGAGATCTCTAAAATTTTTGCCGGCAGGCTAAATTTCTGCGAGCCGCTGTGTCTCAAAAATATCTCGCCCGGGCCGCCTTCTTGCGTTATTTTGCCTCCGTCAAGTACGAATACTTTGGACGCGAGTTTGTAGATCTCGGCAACGTCGTGACTAACTAAAATCGTCGTCATATCAAACTCGGCGTGCACCTTGGCAAGGTAGTCTTGCAGCTTTTCGCGCATGGCGTTATCAAGCGCGGAGAGCGGCTCATCGAGTAGTAAAATTTCTGGCTTTCGCATGAGAGCGCGGGCTAGGGCGGCGCGCTGCTTTTGACCGCCTGAGAGCTGCGAGATAGCGGCGTTTTCTAGCGAGCTCATCTCGACGAGACCCAGCAGCTTGCGGGCTAAATTTACGTCGTTATTTGCAAAAAGCAAGTTTTTCATCACGTTCATGTTTGGAAAAAGCGCGTAGTCTTGAAATAAAAACCCGATATTTCGGCTTTGCGGCGGAGTGAAGTTTTTACCCTCAAAAAGCGTCCGACCGCCTGCTTTTATCGTTCCGCTATCAGGCGTTTCAAAGCCTGCGATTAGCCGCAGTAGGGTAGTTTTGCCGCTACCGCTTTTGCCGTAAAGAGCGATGAATTCGCCCTTTTTTACGTTCAAATTTACGTCTAGATCAAATTTCCCGTTTGCGCCGTTTAGGCTTTTTATACAGTTTAGTTCTATCATGCGATGTAGAGGGATGTTGCCTTGACGTAGGCGTAAATTTGATCGCCAGGCGCTAAATTTAGCCGCTTTAGCGATGATGTCGAGATGATGCTTTCAAACTCAAATTTGCCCGCGTTTAGATGCAGCGAGCTCGTGATTTGTCCTTGCTCGATATCTGAAATTTGCGCTTTTATCTCGTTTGAGACCGAGCAGTTTAAAAGCGGGGAAGTAGCGACGAATACGTCCGAGCTTTTAAAGTTTAGCCTCACTTCGTCGCCGATTTTTAAATTTTGCAGATTTTCCAAAGAGAGCATTTTTAGGCTTAAATTTTCGGCGCTAAACTCAAAAACGCTAACGCCGTCATTTTGCTCTATCGCCGAAATTTTAGCCTTTATCACGGGACAACGTATCCGAATTTTCTAAAGATTTCCTTCGCGCGGTCGCTTCTGATAAAGTCGTAGAAAGCTTTTGCTTCAGGATTGTTTTCGCCGTGTTTTAGGATAACCATGCCTTGATCGATCGGGGTGTAAAGCGCGGGATCGATGAGGATAAAGTTTTTGCCCTCTTTGTATTCGGCCATTTTTTTATCGTGCATTGCAGAAGCCGCGATAAATCCGACGTCAGCAGCGCTTAGAGCTTGGCTTAGAGCTTCGCCGATAGATTTTGCTAGGATGACGTTTTTCTCGACTTTATCGTAGATGCCCGCTTTTTTTAGAGCCTCGACGCTAGCTTTGCCGTAAGGAGCGGTTTCGGGGTTTGCGATCGCGATGGCTTTTAGGCCTTCTACCGCGTTTATGCCCTTGGCTAGATCGATATCTCTGATCGTAAATAGCGCAAGCGCGCCCTGAGCGTATATTACGGGCTTGGTTACGGCAAATTTGGTATCGTATAGGTCCTCTACGAATTTCATATTCGCAGCCATGAAAACGTCGGCAGGAGCGCCGTTTTTGACCTGAGTAGACAGAGCGCCGCTGGCTCCTAGAGTGACGGTTACATTGGTGCCCGGGTTTGATTTGGCAAACTCAGCCTTTAGCTCGTCAAACGCGTAAGTGACGTTTGCCGCGGCAAATACGTTGATCTCGCCCGCGTTTAGGTTAAAAGCCGCGATGGCCGCGACGACTAACGAAAAAAATGTTTTTTTCATTTTTTATACTCCTACTATGATTTGACTTGCTTTGATTATAGCGGTGAGCTCGTCGCCCACGCCGATACGCATTTGCATCGCGCTTTCTTTGGTAATGATAGAGGTTATCGTCTGATGGTTGCTGATTTCTAGTACGATTTCGGCGTTTACCGAGCCGATTTTAGCCTCGATAACGCGTCCTTTTAATAAATTTGCCGCGCTTAGCTTTAGATTTTCCTCTTTTGCGAGCATTACGCTTGGAGCTTTAAAGATAAATACGACCTTTTTGCCGACTTTTAAATTTAGATTTTTTTCAGACTCGACCGTGACGTTAGCTCGTAAAAATTCGCCGTTTGAGAGTTTGGCGCTGATTTGCGAATTTACCGCGCCCGTTTTTACGTCGGTGATCTCGCAGCTTAGCTGGTTTCGCGCGCTCAGACTCATGCTCATGCGCTGTAAATTTAAAATTTCGTTCGTATCGACATTTATATTTGAACAAACTTTTTCTAAAAATATCTTTTGGCTCTCTAGCATCGCGTCGTATAGCGCGATCATCTTTTTGCCGTACGCAGTGAGCTCCGAGCCGCTGTTTTTCTTGTTGCCTTCGGCTCTTGCGATTAGCGGTTCGTCCGAGCGGTTGTTTAGCGCGTCCAGGCTGTCCCATGCGTTTTTGTACGAGATACCGACGTACTCGGCGGCTTTGGTTATGCTTTTGGTGTGTTCGACGGCCTTTAAAAGCTCTATATGTTTAGCCAGCACCGATGCTCCGCCGTCTAAAAATAGCTCTAAACTAACGTCTGCTTTCATGAAAATCCCCCAAATTTTATAAATATAAAAAAATAATTTGCTAGGAAGTATATTTAAATATATATGAAAAATAACTTAAATAAACTTCGTAATACCTGGCATTTTGAAATTTATAAATTTAAAAGCTACATTGAGATAAAATCCTAGATTACTGCCTTTGCAGACTTGAAATTCGGAGATTTGATGAGAAAAATTTTACTCTCTTTTTTGCTTTTTTTTAGTTGCGTTTTTGCCGAACAAACGCAAGAAAAGGGCGAATTTGACGACGAATTTACGCAGCCTAGCGAGATTTTCGATCCGCTTAGCGGTTATAATAGAATGATGACCGGTTTTAACGATTTTATGTATGTAAACGCCATCCATCCCGCGGTAAAAGGATACAACTACGTGGTTCCTGAGGCCGCAAGAACCGCCGCGGGAAATTTTTTTGATAACCTTTTATATCCAGTCCGCTTCGTAAATAACGTCTTACAGCTTAAATTTAGCGAGGCGGGCGAGGAGACGCTAAGGTTTTTGGCAAATACGATTATCGGATTTGGCGGGCTAACCGACGGCGCTAAATACTACAATCTGCAGCGCCACGACGAGGACTTGGGTCAGACGCTAGGCTACTGGGGCGTAGGCAGCGGATTCCACGTGGTTTTGCCGTTTCTGGGGCCTTCAAATTTACGCGATATGGCAGGCATGGTCGGGGATTATTACCTAGATCCCGTCAGCTACGTAAAACCGATGTTAGATTCGTTTGCGATAAAGTCTTTTCGGCAAGGCAATCTCTTGTCTTTGCACCCAGACGCTTACGACGAGCTTAAAAAAGACGCGATCGATCTGTATCCGTTTCTACGCGACGCATACGAACAGCGCCGCAACCACCTAATAAAGGAATAAAATGAAGTTTTTAAAAATCATTCTGCTTGCGTTTTTTAGCGCGGTTAGCCTCTTTGCGATCAGCGAGGAGCAGATAAAACCTACGATGCAAAAAGCGACGCAAGACGCTATCGAGGTGCTAAAAAATGTAAATTTGAGCAAAGACGAGAAAATAAGTAAAATTTTCGCCGTTTTTGACCCGTATTTCGACTACGAACAGATGTCTAAAATCGCCCTAAGCAAGCGCTATAACAACTTAAGCGCCGAGCAAAAGGCTAAATTTAACAAAGCTTTTGAAGAGAGATTAAAATCAAGCTACGTCGATAAACTTTTAAGCTACAAAAACCAAACTATAAATTTTAAAGACGTAACAAAACCAAACGAAAACCGATACTTTCTAAACGCCGATCTGGTCGGCGAGGACGGCAAAAACTACGGCTTTACGTATAAATTTTACAACGCCAAAGAGCGCGGCTGGCTTATCTACGACGTCGAAATTTTAGGCGTTAGTATCATCCAGACCTACCGCAGTCAGTTTGACAGCCTGATGGAAAACGAGAGTTTTGAAAATTTGCTTAGCAAGCTAAACTCCGTCCAAGCTCCGCAATAAGGCGCTGATGAAGCGGATTTTTAAATTTATCGTAGACTTTCCAAAAAGCGTCATCGCGGGCGTGCTAGCTGCGACGCTGATTTTTGGATATTTTAGCGCCAAGCTCGAGGTGGACGCGTCTACCGAGACGCTGTTACTTGAAAACGATAAAGATCTAGCCGTCTTTAGAGATGTTTCTAAACGCTACGTTAGCCCAAACTACATAGTCATAGCCTACACGCCAAAAGACGATCTGCTCGCGCCTTCTACGCTTAAAAAGATAGAAAATTTAAGCCGCGAACTTGAAAAAAACGAGCTCGTTTCAAGCGTCATTTCGGTACTAAATATCCCGCTGCTTCAAAGCGGAACTAACGATCTTGGCGAGCTGGTTAAGCACGTGCCAAGCCTTGCCGATGCCGATATAAACAAAACCTTGGTGCGACGCGAGTTTGCGGATAGTCCGCTATATACCAATAACCTCGTTAGCCGCGACCTAAAAACTACGGCGATCGTGCTAAATTTAAAGACCGACGAAAAGTATCAAAGCATACTAAACGAACGAAACGCCCTGCTAAACGCCAAGCTTGAGGGCAACATCACAAGCGAGCAAAAACAGCGCCTAAGCGCCGTAAATGCGCAGTTTAAGGCTTACCGCGACGAAGTGCGCATAAAAGAGCACGCCGCGATCGAGCAGATCCGCGAGACGATATCGAAATTTGGCGGAGGCGAGAGTCTGTTTTTAGGCGGGGCAAATATGATCGCTGATGATATGGTGAGCTTCGTGCGCTCGGATCTTGCGACATACGGCATCAGCGTAACGCTGCTTTTGGTCTTTTGCCTTTGGCTGTTTTTTAGACAGATTCGCCACATCGTTATGCCGATTTTTATCTGCGTGATTAGCGTTATTTGGGCGAGCGGACTGTTTGGATTTTTTGGCTGGGAGATTACGGTGATTAGCTCAAACTACATCGCCCTTCAGCTCATCATCACCATCTCCGTCGTCATCCACCTGATCGTGAGCTACCGCGAGTTTTGCATCACAAAGCCGCATCTTAGCAACCGTCAGCTAGTCTATCTCACGCTGCGCGATAAGGCCAGTCCGTCGTTTTTTGCGATATTTACGACCGTTATCGGCTTTTTGTCGCTTGCGCTTTCTGATATCAAGCCTATCATAATGCTAGGCATCATGATGAGCGCATCGATATCTATCTCGCTAGCGCTCACGTTTTTGCTATTTGGCTCCGCGATGGCACTGATGCCAAAGCTTGCTCCCGTTAGGACGTTTGAGGATAAATTTAGCTTTACCAAGCACTGCGCCGCATTTGCGCTAAATCACAGCCGCGCCGTTTACGCGATTAGCATTGCGGTGCTTATTTTTGGGCTTTACGGCATCTCAAAGCTAAAAGTCGAAAACAGCTTTATAAGCTATTTTAAAGATACGACCGAAATCCACAAAGGCATGCAGGTAATCGATACGAAGCTAGGCGGCACGGTGCCGGTCGATATATTGATCAAATTTAACAAGCCTAAATTTGAGCAAAGCGCGGCCAAAAACGAGCCCAAAGACGAATTTGACGACGAATTCGCCGCTAGCGCGAACGAGGATAAGTATTGGTTTAATCAGCACAAAATCGACGTCGCGAAAAAAGTACATAACTATCTAGAAAATAAGCGCTTCATCGGGCACGCCAGCAGCCTAAACACGGTCGTAAAGATCGTTGAGCGCATCACGCAAAAGCCTGCCGACGGCCTCATGCTCTCGATCCTATACGAACAGATCCCGCAAAAATACAAAGACATAATCCTAAGCCCCTACGTAAGCATAAAAGATAACGAACTGCGCTTTACCGCGCGCACCCTAGATAGCGACGACGCGCTACGAAGGGACGAGTTTTTGCGCGAGCTTAGAACCGATATCGCAAATTTGATCGCAAACGACAACGCGAGCGTCCAAGTTAGCGGCGCGATGGTGCTTTATAACAACCTCCTTCAAAGCCTCATCGCCTCGCAAGTTGATTCTTTTGGTTTTGTTATCTTGTCGCTTTTTATCGTTTTTTGCATTATTTTTAAAAGCATTAAGCTAGCCGCCATCGCCATCGCGTCAAATTTGATCCCGCTTTGTGCGGTATTTGGCGTCATGGGCGCGCTGGGTATCCCGCTTGATATCATGAGCATTACGATAGCGGCTATCAGCATAGGCATCGGCGTGGACGACATCATCCACTACATACACCGCCTAAAAATCGAGCTTCGCAGCAAAAACGTCGCCGAGTCAATCAAGGCCTCGCACGCAAGTATCGGCTATGCGATGTACTACACCTCGTTTGCGATCATCCTTGGCTTTAGCATAATGGTAACTAGCAACTTTATCCCGACGATATATTTTGGACTTTTAACAGATCTTGTTATGATAATGATGTTGTTGGGGGCGCTGGTGCTGCTGCCGACACTAATCAAAACCTTTTACCGGGTTAGAATTCCCCATAAATGACGGATTTCAAAAGTAGTTTTTGATTAAGGCGCTCGGTCACATACTATATGTATGCTCCCGTCACGCCCAATCAAAAACTATTTAAACTACGCCCATTCTGTCTGGAATGCTTGTTTCGCGTCCTACCAAATTTATAAACTTGACTCCATAAATCTAAAACTCAGCGGTGCGTTACCGATAGGATACTCGGGGCACGGACGACGAGTCCGCGCCCTCACGGATTAAAATTTTAAAGTTAAACTACGCCTATTCTGTCTGGAATATTTACTTCGCGTCTTGCCAAATTTGTAAATTTGACCGCATAAATCTAAAGCTCCGCGTAGCGTTACCTAGCATTTAGAGCTTCTAAAATGATAGGCGCGTGGCTTAAATTTACGTCTTTTGCGGCAGTTAGCAGCGCGATTTTGCCGTGCGTTTTGGCTAAATTTAGCAGTTGTTTAATCCCTTCTTTGGCCTCTGCCGTCGCTAGTTCGGTTTTAAATTTAAGTCTAAATTCGCTAAATCTAGCCTCTTTATCCTCATGAAACCACTTCCTTAGCTCGCTTGAAGGCGTGACGGACTTTAACCATAAAAATGAGCTAAAAATCTCTTTTTTTATCCCGCGAGGATAGAGTCTATCGATAAATACGCCGTAAAAATCGCTACTTTCATCGTCTTTTATAAAATCATAAATTCTAAAAATTTTAAACATTCTGTAATTATACGACGATTTTTCTAAATTTTACGCAAATAAGCTCATTAAGTATTTTTTTAACGCATTAGTCGTATAATCTGTATTAAAAAATAATTTAAAGGAAAAAGCGATGTTTAAATCCATCACGAACAAAATCGCTACCATGCTTATTGTTGCGCTAGTCGCGTCTTTTGCCGCCATTTCGGCAGTGAGCTACTATACGGCGCGAGATAAAGTAGTGGAGCTGGTTAGTCAAACTCAAGATCAAATTTTAAAAGACGTTAAAAGTACTATAAATACGTTTTTTGATGGCTATGAGGAAAAGGTTGCCATTCTCTCGGCAAATATCCAAACCCTCCAAGAACAAGACATCCTTGATATTATAAAAGACGCCAAAACGTACGGCGGAGCGACCATGGAGCTGGCTTATTACGGCAACGAAGCCGACGGAGCTACGTATTTTTCAAACGGAGAAGTGCCGCAGGGCTACGATCCGCGAACTCGCGAATGGTATAAATACGTAAAATCGGCTAAAAAAACGATTTTTACAGCGCCTTATGCCTCAGCTGCAAACGGTCAAATGGTTGTAACATTCGCTTCTCCGGTTAATAAAAACGGCGCATTTGTAGGAGCCGCTGCCGTAAACGTAAACGTGTCTACTTTATCAAAAAGCGTGCTGGAAATGGGAAAAACTAAATTCGGCTATGTATATCTCATGGATAAAGACGGAGTTATGCTAGCGCATAACGACCCAAACAACGTCGGTAAAACCGTTCCCGCAAGCAAATACCTAGCCGAGGCGTTTGCGGCTAAAAAATTCGACGAAAACGGGCTAATCCCTTACACCAACTATAAGGGCGAAAACGTAACGGCAAAAGTAATGGCCATAAACGACAAAGGCTGGCTAGCAGTAGCAGCTATCGGCGCGGATACCTTTTCGTCAAATACCTTGCCGCTTTTAAAGGCTCAGCTCGTATTAGCCGCGCTTTTCATCGCCGCGCTTTCGATTTTCGTTTATGTCTTGCTCAAAAAGTCCCTAAGCCCGGTAAAAACTATCCAAGAAAAGCTAGAAGATACGTTTAAATTCGTCACCTACGAAGAGTCCAAAGCCCCGCAAAAACTAGCCGTAGCGACGCAGGATGAATTTGGTATGATGAGTCGCGCCATAAACGAAAATATCGATAAAGTCGTAAATGGTATCAAAAAAGACAGCGCTCTAATCGACGAGATGAACGGCATCGCAAATCTCATGATAAAAGGCCACATGGGCGCAACTATCAAGGCTAATCCTAATAATCCGGCTTTGGTACAGCTAAAAGACTTGCTAAACCGATTTTTTGGCTCCATCTCGTCAAATTTAAAAGACATCGCGCGAGTGCTAAATTTGTATAACAAAAACGACTACACCGCTAAAGTCGAGCTAAAAGAGGAGCTTGAAAGTGATCTAAAAGATATGATAGTAGGCATACAAAGCGCCGGCGATGCGGTGGCTAATATGCTAAAAGAAAGCCTAAAAGAGGCTCAAATGCTAGAAGAAAAGGCTAAAATCCTAGCCCAGTCTATGAAGAATCTAACCGACGGCGCAGGCAAGCAAGCCCACTCCATCCAAGAAAGCGCCGCCGCAGTCGAAGAGATGTCTAGTTCTATGAGCGCTATTAGCCAAAAGGCGCAGGACGTAACTCGCCAAAGCGAAGAGATCAAAAACATCATCGTCATAATCCGCGACATCGCCGATCAGACGAATTTACTCGCTCTAAACGCAGCCATAGAAGCAGCAAGAGCGGGCGAACACGGCAGAGGCTTTGCCGTAGTTGCCGATGAAGTACGCAAACTAGCCGAACGAACTCAAAAGAGCCTAGGCGAAATCGAAGCTAACGCAAACGTTCTAGCTCAAAGCATCAACGAGATGAGCGAGAGCATCAGGGAGCAAACTAGCGCGATAAATATGATAAACGAGTCCGTAGCCGCCATCGATAACATCACGCGCGAAAATATCTCCATAGTAAACGTCACGAACGACGTAACGGCGCAGATCGACGATATGGCTAAAGTTATCTTAGAAGACGTAAAAAAGAAGAAATTTTAATCTATCTGAAATCTAGGCGAGTAGCGATTATCTCGCCTAGATAGTCCTTCGCTTGACTAAAAATCGGCCTTTTAAGCATGGCATTGCCCCATTTGCCGCCCAAGCCTTGCCAGCAAAGGGCTAAATTTGGCTTATGAAGCGAGCAAGATTTAAATTTTAAGGCAAATCGCGATTTTTTAAATTTTGCCGTCTTAAATAAACTCTCTTAAGCTTATAAATTTCGCGCCTAAATTTAACCTCCGGTTTCATAATTTACGTATCGTAAATCAAGCCTTGGATTTGGCGCTTAAATTTATCAAAATAACCGCTATTTAATCAAATTCCTAGTAAAATCCGCTAAAAAATCAAGGCAAATTTATGCAAAAAAGTAAAAAAATCGCTCTTATTATCCTAGGCTTGCTTGCGGGCTTGCTGCTCATCTACGCGCTTGCTGGCTTTTTAGGCGTTCCTTACGCGCTTAAAAATATCTTGCCAGCAAAGCTAAAGGATATGAACGCGAGTTTTAGCGTAGCGGAGGCTAAATTTAATCCCTTTACCTTCGAGCTAAACGTTACTCGTCCTGAGCTAAATACGACCGCGCCGCTTTTTAGCGCGGAGCAAATCGACGTCAAGCTTAAGCCTTTTTCGCTCTTTAAAAAGCTAGCGGAGGTCGATATTTTGCGCCTTGAGAGTCCTAGCGTAAATATCGCTAGAGATAAAAACGGCACGCTAAATTTAGCTACGTTTTTAGGCGAGTCAAACGCTACTAGCGCCGAAAACAACGAAACTAGCAGCATAAATTTTGCCCTAAACAGCACAAAGATAATCGGCGGCTCGTTTGCCTACTCGGACGAGAGTTTAAAACAGCCGTTTAGCGCCAAATTTGAGGGTATAAATTACGAAATCTCGGGTATAAATACCGAGCAAAATAGTGCGGGCAAGCACGTTTTCGACGCAAACTCGACGCTGGCGCAAAAGCTAGACTGGCAAGGCGGCATCGACCTCGTGCCGCTTCGCGTTTACGGCGAGCTTAACCTAAAGGACTTTAACGTCCGCCCCGTCGCTCTTAGCTTCATTGACACGCAAGATCTGCGCATAAACAGCGCGCTCATAAACGCAAAAACTAGTTACGAACTAAGCGAGGACGGCGGCGTTATCAAGGCTGCTTTAAAAAACGCCGCTTTAAATTTAAAGTCGTTTGAAGCACAGCTAGACGGGCAAAATTTGAGTCTAGAGGAGCTTGATCTGCCCGCCGTAGAGATAAATGCCGACGTTAGCGAAAAAAGAAGCTTTGCGGCCGATATTAGTGAGATAAAATTTAAAAATACGAGCTTTAAAGGCGAGGCGCAGGCAAATTTAAACAGTCTAAATTTGAGCGGAGTCGCGCTTAAGGCTGATATAAACGAAAAGGGCGATATAAACGCCTCTGCAGCGCTCAAAGCCCTGGGCATTAGCGGGATAAATTTGACCGAAAAAAGCGTCGGCGAGATAAAGCTAAAAGACGCAAATGCAAGTGAGCTGGGCGCGAAAATAAACGGACAAAATATCGCAGCTAGCCTAAAAAATTTGACGCTTAACGTCGCCTCCGCCCCGGTCGGTAAAAACAGTGCGGCAAGCCTAGAAAAGCTCGTTATAAACGCGCCTAAATTTACGCTGGAAAATAACGCTAGCGCCGCTTCTATCGGCGAAGTAAAAGTGCAAAAAATCGCGCTAAAAACAAAAAACAAAGAGCTCGCTACTATCGCTGAAATCGGCGTGATGGATGCGGATTTTGATCTAGCTAAAATTGCGCTTCGCATCGAAAGCGTCAGTATAAATAAGCCTAAATTTACAACCGAGTTAAAAGAAAACGGCGAGCTTAGCGCTATTAGCGAGCTTGGACTAAACGGCGAAAAAACCGCCGCCAAAAAATCAAGCGCCAAAAGCAAAAACGAAAGCGCTAAAAAACCTGCCAAATCTCAAAAAACGGCAGAAAAAACCGCTGCGAAAAAGAGTAAAAAAACCGAGCAAAAAAGCGCTCAAGATACAAAGAGCGGATTTAAATTTAGCGTCAAAAACGTCGCCGTTACGGGCGCAGATATCGGCGTGACGCATATATTTGAGGGACAAAAGATAGCGCACAAATTTGACGGACTAAATGTAAATTTACAAAATATCAGCGAAAATTTCGGCGCGCCCGTGAGCGCCAAAATCGACATGAAAAGTTCGCAAAAGCTAAATTTGGCTTTTAGCGGCAAAATCACGCCCGAGCCCCTAAATATCGAAGCGGACGTGAAGCTAAACGACGCAAATTTGCCTCGCTACTTCGCCTACGCTAAAAACTATCTGGACGCGAGCCTAAAAAGCGGCGAGCTAAACGCCGAGCTAAACGTAAAATACGCCGCGGACGCTTCCGTAAGCGGTAAGGCAAATATCGCAAATATCGAGCTTGCGGACGGCTCGGGCGATAAGGTTTTTGCCTTTAAAAACCTCAAACTATCTAAAATTTCGTTTGCGAAAAATTTCTTAAATTTAGAGCGCGTGACTCTTAGCGCGCCGTTTTTAAAGGCGCATTTAAACAAGGAGCGCGAGTTAAATTTAAGCCGTCTCGTAAAAAATAAAGACGGCGCCAAGGCCGAAAAAACCGCAAATGCCGAGCCTAAAAAAACTAGCGTCTCCGATAAAAAAACCGCAAAAACCGAGCATAAAACAAACGACGCTAAAGCCGCTAAGCAAGACCAAAAAGAGGGCGATTTCGGATTTGCCGTGAAGCAAATTTTAGTAGAGGGCGGCGAGGTAGATTTTTCGGATGCATCGCTATTTATGCCTTTTGCTACGAGGATAGCTAAGCTTGAGGGCGTGCTATTTGAAGTGGATCAAAAACGCCCTACGATGGGTACTTTTGAAGGCGTGGTCGGCAAGAGCGGCTTTAGCAAGATCGGGCTAAAGCTACTGCCGTTTGATCTTAAAAAAAGCACCGAGATAAAACTAGGTTTTAAAGATATAGATCTAAAAGATGTGACGCCGTATAGCGGGCAGTTTTTGGGCTATAAGATAGAAAAAGGCAAGCTAAATTTGACCCTAAACTACGAGGTTGCGGACTCTAAGCTAAAAGGCAGCAATATAGTAAATCTAGACACGCTAACTCTAGGCGAAAAGGTCGAGTCTAAAGACGCGGTAGATCTGCCTTTATCGCTTGCTATCTCGATACTAAGCGATCAAAACAATCAGATAAATATCGACCTGCCGGTAGAGGGCGATCTAAACGACCCTGATTTTAAATACGGCGGCATCGTCTGGGCGGCGGTAAAAAAACTTTTTGCCGATATTACGCTAGCTCCGTTTAGATTTTTAGGAAACGCGCTGGGGCTAGGCAGCGAGGATCTAAGCACGATCGACTTTATGGCCGCTAGTAACGAGCTCATAGTCTCCGAGCAGGCTAAGATAGGCGACTTTATCAAGCTAACGAGCGCAAAGCCTAAGATGAAGCTAAGCATAACGCCCGTGTACGCGGACGTCGATGAAGAGGCGTTTAAAAACGAAAAACTAAACGCTAAGATCGCTCAAACTATGGCGCAAACGGGCAAAGACTATGCAGGCGCGTTGGCCATCCTAGCTCCAGGCGTCAAAGACGGCGACGAAAAAGCGCAACGAGAGGCGGCGCTAAAGAGTATCGAAGTAGAAAAAGAAAGGCTAATAAAGCTAGCTAACTCGCGCGCGCAGGTAGTAAAAGACGCGCTGGTTAAAGCGGGCTTAGATCAAAACAGGATCGAGATCAAAAAACCTGAAAAAACGGACGCTAAGCAAGGGGAATACGCAAGCGTGATGATGGGAGCGACGCAGTAAGTTTGCGCCAGGGTTTTGTATTTTGCCGCGCTTAGTGTGGCTTGCGGTAGAGTTTTTGTGCAGTTTTGCTTTTAGCGCGCTTGCGGATATTTTTGCCGGACTGCGGGCTAAGGCATGACGTAGGAGAGAAATTGTGCCAAAGCTTTGTCGCGCGCAGCCTTGCTCGGCTCATTTGCGCCTTGCTTGTTGGCTGTGCTAGCTTTAGCTTTGCCGACTTGGCTTATACTGCGGGCAAGACCTAGCTTTTCGCGAAATTTGGCGTACGCAGCCGTATAACCGCCTAATTTTACATTTTTAAAAGCCGTGAACGCCAAGAAAAATGCTTCGTTGCCGCCTTTTGCTCGAATTTAAAACTAAATTTTACGAATTTGGGCTTTATTTACTTGGTCTGCTAGTATCCAAAAAACGCCAAACGCAGCCCACTTTACGGCCTAAACGCGTTTGTCGTCCGCATTTTACGTGCAGTTTTTAAATTTAGCCGCCTGCGCAAAACTGCAGCCTAAAATCTAAAATTTACGACCGCAAGTCTAAGATGCCGCCAAATTTACCCAAGCCTACTAAAAGCGCTAAAGAAGGCTGCTTACTTCCTGCGCAAAATCTCGCGCTTTAAGCTTTAGGGCTACGTAAAAATCTCAAATTTAACCGCAAAATCTACGAATTTAAGTTTTAGTTCGGTAAAATTGAGCAAAAATTTCACAAAGGCAAATCGTTATGAGAGGTTACAAAATCTTTTCGGGCACCGCAAATCCGGCGTTTTCAAAGAAAATTTCGCACTATTTATCGCTTCCGCTTAGCGAAGCCACGATTAAGCGTTTTAGCGACGGCGAGATTAGCGTACAGATCGGCGAGAGCGTGCGCGGTAAGGACATTTTCATCGTCCAGCCTACCTGCGCGCCCGCAAACGTAAATTTGATGGAGCTTTTGATCCTAACCGACGCGCTTAAACGCAGCTCGGCTAGTTCGATAACGGCGGTGGTGCCGTATTTCGGCTACGCGCGCCAAGACCGCAAGGCCGCTCCTCGCGTGCCTATCACGGCAAAACTCGTGGCAAATATGATGCAAACTGCAGGCATCGACCGAGTTGTCACGATCGACCTTCATGCGGGCCAAATTCAGGGCTTTTTCGATATCCCGGTCGATAACCTCTACGGTTCGATCATCTTTAATGACCACATCAAAAACAAAAATCTCAAAAATCCTATCATCGCTAGCCCCGATATCGGCGGCGTCGCGCGCGCTAGAAGCGTCGCAAAAGCCCTAAATCTCGATATCGTCATCGTCGATAAACGCCGCGAAAAGGCTAACGAGAGCGAAGTAATGAACGTGATCGGCGACGTGGCGGGCAAGGACGTGATCTTGGTTGATGACATGATCGATACGGGCGGTACGATAGTAAAAGCGGCTAAAGTCTTTAAAGAGCGCGGTGCAACCTCGGTAATAGCTTGCTGCACGCATGCGGTGCTCTCGGGCAAAGCCTACGAAAACCTAGCAGATAGCGCGCTAGACGAGCTAGTAGTGACCGACACGATACCGCTACGCGAGGAAAACGAAAAGATAAAAGTGCTTAGCGTCGCGCCGATTTTTGGCGAAGTGATCAGACGCGTGTATCACAACGAAAGCGTAAATTCGCTATTTGACTGATTTTAGGCGGCGCTTTGGTCGCCGGTTTTGATTAAAATTACCCCTTGACGGCGCATGCGACGAGTCTGCGCCGTTTTTAAATTTATACCTATCTTTAAGCGTCAAATTTAACTCCCGATTTACGAGCCGAAAGATTCAAATCAATTTTGGTTTATGCCGTAAAGATGCAGGTCGTGCCGAGCAAATTTAACTGCGTCAAATTTACTCAAAAAAGACTGAAATTAAACGTAACTTTTCACGTTTTTTTCACGGAGTGAAAAGTGAAATAATTTATATCATTTATGCTTATCTTGTAATCCTAAATTTAATCTCTAAAGCCCTTGAAGTCGGTATTTGTCGCTAAAATAGAACTTAAATTCATATAGCTTTAAATTTAGGGAAATTTTGAAATAAAACTTAATGATAAAGGCGAAATTTAAAAGTTATTCACATGCGGCACGGAGGTAAAATTTGAATCGAAATTTAAAAGCGAGCCCGAAGCCAGGCTCGCAAAAAGCCTCAGTGCGTGCCTTTATGTAAGAAATAAAGTCCCAAGCAAAGCGCCAAAATCGAGGCGGCGAGATAGGTCATCTCAAGCGGCGTGGTGAAATTTGCATGCAAAACGCGCTGGAAAAAATTAACGATAAGAACCATGATGATGACTTTGCCCAGTTTATCCTTGAGCTCGTCTAGCGAGTGTACCTCGAGGACTTTGCTTTGCTTAGACTTTTTAAGCTCCTCGATTTCGGAGATAAATAGCTCGTAAATGCCGAAGCTAAAGATGTAAAGCACGAGCGCCATGAGATAAAGGTCGATCGCGCCCACGATCTCGCCGACGACTTCTGAGTGGAAGTTCTCGGGGTGAAAATCGCCGAAAAAGTAGTGATAGACGTCGATAAAAACCCTGCCAACGTCGTAGCTTGCTATGATAAACAGTACGATGGCTCCAAGCAAACCGAATACTACCGGAAATAGCGTGAAGGCGTTGCTAAAGAGGAGAGTTTTTTCAAAAATTTTGCGCATTGATATCCTTTGTTAAAAAATAAAACGCGTATTTTATAGTATTTTCCTTAAAGATGGGACTCAAGAACTATCAAAAATAGCCGTAGTTAAAAAAGCGAAAACTTAATCGTGTTCGTCATAAATATCTCTTTTTTCTTCCGCTCGCGCTTCTTTTGTGTATTGTTCGGCAAACTCTCGCATAGCCGTTGCAAATCTAGTAAAACCCTCCGCATCAAGGGCTTCGGCTTTTTCTTGATTCTGCTTAGCAAGCTCTCGCTCTTCCCGCCCGTAAGTAAAGGTATGCATTCCGCGTCGATTAAAAAGCGTGAGCGTGAATTCGGAGCGTATTTTATCGGCATCTCTAGCATCTAAAATATCGGCCACGACTTTATGGATCCAAAGTCCGCCCGGATCGGCAGGCGCATAAGTTAAAATTTGTCCAATATAGTGCCTAGCAACTCCTATATGCCCTGTCTCTTCGGTGATCCTTTTGGCTTCCTTGATCCACTCTTTAAATGTATTTTCGTCAAATTTTCCATCTTCTTTAACTTCCGGACAAAGTTTCCATTCATATAAAATATCGCAGGCATTTTCGGTCAGATAGCGTTTATTCTCATCTATTTCTTTAGTATCGTCGCTTTTGTCATGTTTGGACCGAAAGGCAAGGGCAATCATATCGGCAAAGAATTGCGGATCAGAAGCGAGTTTTTTCTCGATTGCGGTATGGGATTCTTCTGTAGAAAATCTTTTTAGCCAAGAAAAGAACCTAGATTCAATTTTAAGCAGTATGTCTTGATCTATGGTTTTTGATTTTTGAAGGCGATTAATTAGCTCAACTACATCATAGGTCACATAGCTATAGTTGGTGAGTTCTTGCATGCCACTTTCGCTATTAAGAACAGAGATAAGTGAACGAACCGCTAGGGCTTCATTAATTTCGGCTTTATTTGTCCTGTGAGCAGCGCAGATAACGGACGCACCTTCGCGCCCATGCGTAAGCAATTTTTCGGTTGCTTCATTTAGATCGCTGCCTGATTCATAAGGATTAACTCTAATATTTTTCCAGTACAGCCCATCGCTATTTTCTCCTAAATGATTAGAAACCATTTTCCATACCTCTTCATTAAAAGGTAAAAGCAAAAGAAATTTAGCGCGTTGCCCTAAAGACCAATCTTTTTGCATAATCATATCAGCCCAATCAATGCCGATTTTATAAAATTTAATTCGCACATATCCGCTTAAAACCTGCTTTTCAACTTCATCATTTGAATCAAGAAATGTTGGCAATAGTTCATTTTCAATCAAATCATATTCTATTTCGCCCAAAGCTCGACCTACATCAAACGGCGAAGCTACTTTTTTGGCAAAATTTATGCACTTTATCAAACCTCCACTGTCCAAAATTTCTTTTATGGCGAAATTGCGTTTTTTAGCGAGCTTTTCTATTTGTTTATCATAGCTATCATCTTCGTCCAATAACTCAAAAGCTACGCCATTAAATAAATAACGATATTTTATTTCCGGCGAAGATGGCGCAAGACTATCGGCTATGTTTTCGATTTTGCAAAGTTCTTCTTCGGGCAATGCCCAGTTAGTATCAGAAAATTTTCTATGGCGACGCACAATCTCATCAAGTTTTTCCCAAACCAAATCGCGCTTTTCTTCGGGCAAATTTATTATGCTATCTGACAAGCAATAATCAAGAATAAAATCGTATGCATTTTTGGGTAAATTTGAAAGCCTTTCTATAAGCTCGATAAATTTATCCATGTCTTCTTTTGCCAAATCAATCACAAGTTCGGACAGCGCGGTAGCTTGCTCCAAATATTCATATTGAAATACGCCATCCTTCCAATCCAGCGGGATAAAATCTCTCCAAATAGGGCGGCAAGTTCCGATTGTGGTTTGACATTCTCTCGGAAGCAACTCTAGCAGCAGGGACCATCCGATTTTAGGTTGATTTTTTATCACGGCCTTGATCGCCGCTTTTCTTTTATCAAATTTTGCGGCAGTTTGCACATGCCAAGGTAAAAATATATTCACAAGCGATCTTATAGGACGATTTGCCCAAGATCCGCCGGAATCAATAGAGGCAAGATCCGCCAAGGTAACCGCTACTCTTGATAAATAATCAGGAGACCATGCCAGCTTTTCAAGAGCCCATAACAGGCCGCACATATAATTACGACCTTCAATCCCACTTCCTTCTTGTTCAAATAGTTTATGAAAAGGAGAATTCGAAATATCAACTAATGCCGACTCTACAGCATCAAGAAATTCACTAGGTGAAGCCTCTGCTAGAAGCGGTAAGTAGTAATCTATGCTCGCCCATCGCTCCCAATCCGCCCCATCAAGCAATGTGCGCACAATAAAATTTACAGTGTTTAAGGCCTCATTGCAAGAGCAGTTACTAAGCGCTTTGGGGCGACTACCCATCAAAGCAAGCGTTTGAGAAATTCCTTTTCTAATATTTTGCGAATAGTTTAATTGTTTTCCATAAATGCTAGCGGCGTATCGTTCTTCCTTTGGCAGATCAAGCGCCTGATCTCTTTCTTCTAAAACTGAAATCGCCATATTCTTAAAGCGAACTAGATCATCATTTGAGATCAAGCCTCTAAGGACATCCCATGCCTCATCACGAGAAATAACTTTCCATTTTCCTTCTATCAAAGTAAGTGGAGAGTCTGGACGCAGAGCATCAACTATAAATCTTTCCATCCATTCTTTATAGCTTTTGCCGACAAATTCTTCTATAGCTTGAATGTCCGCTTTATTTTCTTCATTCCATAGACCTATTAAATAGGCTTTTGCCAATTCGCGAGCAGTATTCCGTTTCGCATACGACGGCGCAGCGACTCCTACGAGATACCTCATAAGTGCAGACAGCCTCCTATTTCCTATTTTAGCAAATTCCTCTGCAAGAGCATCTGGGAACTGCGCTTTTGTCAGTATCTCTTTGATCTTATATGATGGAGGACTTTTAAGGTCTATAACATCGTCATTGCCGTTTGATGAGGCATCGCAAAACGGTACGATCACTCCATGCCCCTTTTCTATGGCTAATGCAAGTAAATTTTGTTGTTCATCATCTAAGCCTAGCCTAGGGCTAGCAACCAATACATGTGATCGTCGCAACTCGGATATCGCTTGCCATGTATCTTTATCTTTTATAAAAAGACACCTATCTGCATATTTTTGTGCCTTTTCTTTTTCAAGCGTCATAAGGTAGGCCGCTACAAAATCATCTACATCATTTTCGCGCTCAGCAATAACAAAGAGCTTTTTAGCTTCGCAAGAAAAGATGGTTTCAAGCGCACCACACGCTTTGTAGCGAGAAGAGATAAAAAGCTCCGGCGGAAGAGTCAGCCCATTAAATTGCGACTGGATCAAGTTGCAATTTTTAAATTTAGATTGAGTTAAATTCCAGTGCTCAAGCGGCGTTATAACGCCGCTTAAATTTGGCAAAATTCCTATTTTAGCAGCTATCCACCTACCAATAGCGGGAAATTCTCTAAGCCAATCCGCTAGTTTTACCCCATCTATTATTATAATTCGTTTCCATCCTTTACCTTGCCGCCTTTTGATCCAAGCCCTCTGTTTTGGCTCATCCCAACCATGCGCCTCAGCTGAACGTGGGGTAACGAAGACGAAAGCAGAGTCTGCCCGTTCTTCATCGGTTCTTTTTTGAAAGTCACTACTTGCTTTTTCTTGAGGATCTTTTCCGGTGCCTATTTCCCAATATGATTTCCTCGCAGGAACAAATTCAAAAAATTCGGTCTCGCAATCTACAATGCCGTCCATGCCGGGTTGATTTACGGCATCACCGTAAGGTATGCGGCACTCGCTTATATTAGCTGCCGATTGTCTGATAAGTCGACAAATAAGCTCGGGAATTATTCCTTCGCTCTCATGCGTATCTGCATATCGTGCCAAATCGTTAGGAGTTATAATGCTTGTGTATTTCATGATTCAAGTATCCTTTTTTTGATAGCATTTTATATATTTTTAGCTTTATTTCACAAATTTAAAGTATATGGGTAAAGCAAATTTACTTTCTAAAATTTTTAAGCAAATTGTGCTTCAAGATGGCATAGCAATTTAAGACCTCTTTGTGACTGTTTATCGTAAAGATGCAGGTAAATGTATATGTGGAATTTACAAAAGATTGTGTGCGGGTCAAATTAAAAATTTTACATCGGCGCAAATGAGAAAATTTAAGTTGTAAAAAACTCGATTTTATATTTTAAGATAATCAAATTTTAGCAGAATTTACGCCAAGAACTAAAGCGCAAATTCGTCAAATTTAAATAAAATGCGAGCGATTATTCCTGCATCTCTATCCATTTTTGCGCGATTCTTACGGCATTGGTCGCCGCCCCCACGCGGATCTGGTCGGCGCTGCACCACAGATGAAGGACGTTTTTGCGGTAGTTATCCGCTCTGATACGTCCGACGTAGGTCTCGTTGGTGTCGCTTGAGATGCTTGGCATCGGGTATTTTTTCGCGGCGGGTTCGTCCACGACTACGATGCTAGGCGCCTTGCGTAGGACTTCACGAGCGGCCGCGGCGTCCACGTCTCTGTCAAAATGAATCGTGATAGCCTCTGAGTGGCTGCGAAGCACCGGTACGCGCACGCAGGTCGCGCTCACTTCCATATTTTTGTGGAGGATTTTTTGGGTCTCGTTGACCATTTTCATCTCTTCTTTCGTGTAGTCGTTGTCCAAAAACACGTCGATGTGCGGGATGACGTTAAAGGCTAGCTGGTGCGCGAAGACTTTTGGCTCGCACTCATCAAGCTTAAACTCGAAAAACTTTTGCAGCTGTGTAACTAGCTCCTCCATACCCTCTTTGCCCGCGCCAGAAGCCGCCTGATAGGTCGAGACGTCCACGCGGTTGATGCCGTACGCGTCGTCTAGCGGTTTTAAAATTTGCACCATTTGGATGGTTGAGCAGTTTGGATTGGCGATGATGCCGCGGTTTTTCCACTGCGCGATGTCCTGCGGGTTGCACTCGGGCACGACTAATGGCACGTCCGCATCCATCCTAAAGTGGCTGGTGTTATCGATCACGACGGCGCCGCTGGCGGCTGCGAATTTGGCATATTTTTCGGATACCGATCCGCCCGCGCTAAAAAACGCTATGTCGATCTCGTGTTCGTCAAAAACGGTCTCGGTAAGCTCCACTACTTTGTAGTTTTTGCCCTTAAACTCTATCTCGCTACCCGCGCTTTTCGCGCTTGCTAACGGTAGTAGCTCACCTACAGGGAAATCTACCTCCTCCATAACGCGGAAAAGCTCCTCTCCGACTGCGCCCGTCGCGCCCACGACGGCAACGTTAAATTTTCTCATTTTAGACTCCTTTGTTTTTACTTCTCGGTCGGCAAAGACCTTGCGGCAAGCCCCTTTGGCTTAACCCGGCGCCAAAGACCCGCCTGGCTTTGCGGATTAAATTTTGTTTGCTTTTTAAGCTGCGATCTGTCTCACGCTTAGTCTCATCGGTTGCGTCGCGCAATTAAGACCAAACTTATTTTGCGGGCTAAATTTAGGTTTTTGGCATAAAAAGCTAATCGCTACCGCTCTTATTTATTAAATTTAACTCAAATTTTACTTCTCGTCGGCTTAAATTCGCCGCTCAAATTTACTAAAACCGCACCGTGTTTTCAGCGTCGCCGTCTCGGCCCGGCTAAATTTAAAATTTAAGCTAAAATTTCGCTTATTTTACTCGCGTGAAGCTTAAATTTAAGCTACTTTCTGCTGCGAGCTTGCAAAAAAAGATCGCCCGGTTGTATCTCCTCGCTTTCGCTTAGGATCGCTGCTCGCTGCACGACGGAGATTAGCTCGCGGATATTGCCCGGAAAATCGTATTTTTGAAGCTCTTTTACGGCAGCCTCGGAAAAGTGTTTCGCTCCAAGGCCGAATTCGCCGCAGCTTTGCTCTAAAAAACGCTCCGCGATAGGCAAGATCTCCTCTTTGCGTTCTCTAAGCGGCGGGATGGCGACAGGAACGGTGTTTAGACGGTAAAACAGATCCTCTCTAAATTTACCGCTTTGTATGAGTTCGGGCAGGTCGGCATTGGTCGCTGAAACGATACGGACGTCGATTTTGATGCTTTTCGTCGCGCCAAGGCGCGTGATCTCGCGCTCCTGGATCGCGCGCAGGAGCTTTGGCTGCAAATTTATAGGCATCTCGCCGATCTCGTCTAGAAATAACGTGCCGCCGTCGGCTAGCTCAAACTGCCCCTTTTTCATCGCCGAAGCGTCGGTAAATGCGCCCTTTTCAAAGCCGAAAAGCTCGCTTTCTATCAAATTTTCTGGGATCGCGGCCATGTTTATCGCGATAAACGGGCCGTCCTTGCGCGGCGAGTTTTTGTGAATAAATTTGGCAAAAAGCTCCTTGCCTACGCCGCTTTCGCCCATCAGCATCACCGAAGCGTCCGTTTTTGCGACGCGCTTGCTTAAATTTAGGGCGTACTCAAGCGCGGGTGAGCTGGCGGCAAAATCGCTAGAATCTACGCTGGAGCTCGTGTGTTCTTCGGTTAAATTTACGTGAATATTCGGAGCTTTTTGTTTTAAAAACTCTACTCTTTTAATCGCCTCGTAAAGCATTTGCACGTCAAAAGGCTTGGTTAAAAAATCCTTTACGCCAAGACGCATACTCTCTATGGCTTTGTTTAGCGAGGCGTTGCCGGTTATGATGATGACGTCAAATTTGCCCTCCAGGCGCTTGATGAACTCTAGCCCGTCCATTTGAGGCATATTGATATCCGTAATAATTAAATCGGTATTTTCGTCCATTTTTTTGAGAGCCTCGACCGCGCTTTTATAACTTTTGATTTTTAGATCGTCGTATTCGCCAAGCGCGATTTCAAGGGACTTGCGCATATTGATGTCGTCTTCTACTATCACTATGTTCATTTTTACTCTCTTTACTTTTTGTTTTTAAAAACGCTAATGATAGCTGAATTTGGCTTAAATTTTACAGTAAAACGTACGGGAAATAGCGTAAGATCGGTTGCGGAGTTTATGTTTTTGTTGCGTTGGACGAAGCGATCTTCTACTTTAAATTTATAAGGCAAAAAGCACTCGAAAAGTTCGTTTTTGCGTAAATTTAAAAACTCTAGCGCATTTTTTTCGTATGTCCTTTTGATCTCATCTTGCGAGATTGTCTGCTCGCTAGCTCGCTTATTATTAGGCCAAAAATATAAATTTTCTTGCCGAGCTTCTTGCGGCGGCGTTTGTAGCGGTATTTCGCATAGATATTCGTAGTCAGGGTCGCTTAGCGTCATAGCCTTTGACAGGGCTATCTTGTCGTAGATGACAGAGTTGTCTTTAGCTGAAAATTTAGCCCAGAGGATAAACTCCTCCGAGCCGTAGAGAAGCGCCGTAGCGGCAATCAATAAGCAAAAATTTCTTGCCACTTGTTTTGGTCGATTTTCATTTCCATTCTGACGCGATAAAGCCCGTCTTTAAAGTCCTGCTCGATGATAGCCGCGTTTTTGATTAAGCCTGCGACTTGGGCTGTGATGCTGGAGTCTCTAAGGATCGCGTCGCGAACGGTATCTTTTGATGTGATTTTAACGCCGTATAATTTTTCGGTTAGCTGTCTGTAGCCGTCTATAATGGCAGCGCGTTTAGCTAGAGCTAGAGCTTGGGCGTGAGATACGACGTTTGTTGGGGCTATGCCTTCGCCTACTGCGCTAAATACCGCATCTACCGGCTCAAGATCGTATATCATCTTTTCTTGTTTCATCACGTTTCTGATGTCTTCTTTATCGACTTTTTGGATGACGACCTCTTGCTTTGGTTCAACCGATTTTCGAGAGCAGCCGCTGACTAAAAAAGCAGTGACGGCAAAAACTGCGAATGCGATTTTCTTCATTCTTAATCCTTTAAATTTGATTTGGTTTTCATTTTAGAGCAAATTGTATTCCAAAAGCACTAAATTCATTCTAAATTTTCTAGCGTCTCTTCGCCTATATCTTCGCCGTCTTCCTCGGCTTTAGGGCACTTGGCGGTACTAACTACGTCGTCGCCGTCTACGTTTACGACGATGACGCCGCTGGTGTTGCGGCCTGCTTTGCGGATACTTTGCATATCGACGCGTATCATCTTGCCGCTTGAGGTTAGAGCCATCAGATCTTGTTCGTCATCGACCATTACGACGCCGATCAGATCGCCGGTGCGGTTAGTTAGCTTCATGCAGATTACGCCCTTGCCGCCGCGATTTGTTAGACGGTATTCATCTGCAGTAGTGCGTTTACCGATACCTTTTTGAGATATGCTTAGCACTTCTTGTTCGTTGCTTTCGATGACGGCCGCGCCTACGACCTCGTCGCCTGCTTCTTTAAATTTAATACCCGTCACGCCGCGAGCCGTTCTGCCCATCTGGCGGACTTTGCTGAGTTTAAATTTGAGACACATTCCCTTTTTGGTTACGATAAATAGCATCTTTTCGCTATCGTCGCTTCCTTCGGCCGCGTTCTCGTCGTTTTCTTCGCTATTTTCTTCATCGATCTGGGCTTCTATCGCTTCTATCTCGTTTATCTCGGTCTCTACGCCAAGCTCGTCGATTAGATTTATCGGCTCTTCCTCGCCCTCTACGATGAGAGCGGTCACTAGCTCGTCGTTCTCGTCTAGGTTTATGGCGCGCACGCCGATAGAGCGGATGTTTTTAAATTCGCTTAAATTCGTGCGTTTTACGATGCCGTTTTTAGTGAAAAACGCGAGCGACTTACTTTCGGCAAAATCGGTCGTCGGAATGATCGCCTTGATCTTTTCGTCAGGCTGTAGCTGGATGAGATTTACTACCGCTTTGCCTTTTGCCGTGCGGCTTCCTTCAGGGATCTTATAGACTTTGAGCCAGTAGAGCTGTCCGCGATCAGTCACGAACATCAGCGTATCGTGAGTGTTGCTCGTAAAGAAGCTCTCGATGAAGTCGTCGTCGTACGTAGTTACCGCGACTTTGCCTTTGCCGCCGCGTTTTTGCTTCTCGTACTGCTTGCTCGGCACGCGCTTGATGTAGCCTCGGTGCGTGATGGTTACGACCATATTTTCGTTAGGGATGAGGTCCTCGATGTCGATGTCGTCGTAGTCATCCACGATCTCGGTGATACGCGGCACTTTAAATTTATTTTTTATCTCAAGTAGCTCGTCTTTGATTAGTTTTTCTAGCAATGTTTCGCTCTTTAAAATTTCATCAAGGCGCGCGATCTCAGCCATTAGCTCGGCTAGCTCGGCCTCTAGTTTTTCGCGCTCAAGACCCGTTAGCTTGCTTAGCCTCATATCAAGGATCGCGTTTGCTTGTAGCTCGCTAAGGCCAAATTTTGCCACCAATCCCTCGCGAGCGCTTGGCGTGTCGGCGCTATTTTTGATGAGTTCGATTACCTCGTCGATATTATCTAGCGCGATCTTTAAGCCCTCTAAAATATGCGCTCTAGCGCGAGCTTTTTCTAGATCAAATATCGTGCGGCGGATGATGACGGTTTTTCTGTGATTTAAAAATAGCTTCAAAAGCTCGATTAGGTTAAATACCTTCGGCTCTTTGTTGTTTATCGCAAGCATTATGACGCCAAACGTACTCTCCATCGTCGTGGATTTAAAGAGATTATTTAGCACGATGTCGCTCATCGCGTCGCGTTTTAGCTCGATGACGACGCGGATGCCATCCTTGTCAGACTCGTCGCGCACTTCGCTGATGCCTTCGATCTGTTTTTCTTTGACCAGCTCGGCGATCTGCTCGATGAGGCGGGCTTTGTTCGTCTGATACGGCAGCTCGTCTACGACGATGACGTCTTTGTTCGGCTTTTTTTCGATATGGGTTTTGGCGCGTAGTTTCACTCGGCCGCGTCCCGTGCGGTAGGCCTCGATGATGCCTTTTTTGCCAAATATTATCCCGCCCGTCGGAAAATCGGGCCCTTTTATGTACTGCATCACCTCTTCTAGCGTCGCGTTTTTATTTTCAAGTACGAGTAAAAGCCCGTCGATTAGCTCATCAAGGCTGTGCGGCGGGATATTTGTCGCCATACCGACGGCGATACCGCTAGAGCCGTTTAGCAGCAAATTTGGTACGCGGCTAGGTAGTACGTCTGGCTCTGTCTCTCTGTCGTCGTAGTTTGGGATAAAATCAACCGTGTCTTTTTCGATATCGCGCAGGATTTCTTCGGTGAGATTAGTCATCCTAGCTTCGGTATAACGCTCTGCTGCTGCGCCGTCTCCGTCGATGGAGCCGAAGTTTCCTTGACCGTCGACAGTCGGATAGCGCATGGAAAATTTCTGGGCCATACGCACGAGCGCATCGTAGATGGCTAGATTGCCGTGCGGATGATATTTACCCATAGTTTCGCCAACAATACGCGCGGATTTCATATACGGGCTGCGGCTGCCGACTCCGAGGTTGTTCATCGCGTAGAGGATACGTCTATGAACGGGCTTTAGACCGTCTCTGGCATCTGGCAGGGCGCGACCGACGATGACGCTCATCGAGTAGTCGAGGTAGCTCGTTTTTATCGACTCTTCGATATCGACGGCTTGGATGTCTTGATTGTTTTCAAATATATTTTCCATATTTTTCCTTAAAATTTACTTGCCGATTTTAGCTTAAATTTGATAAAAACTTGCTAAATAGATATGTTTTATAGTGGCTTGATGAGGTTAAATTTGACCGAAATTTGGGGATGTTTGAGAATTTTACTTCGCTAGTTTTAAAATGCCAAATTTGCGCCCAAATTTTGCCTTAATTGAATCAAATTTTAATACTTTGCATCGGCAAGCGTCAGCGCAAAAAGCACCTCGCAGCCGGCTTTTTGCAGCGTCCGTCTGGCTTCGTCTATCGTAGTGCCCGTCGTTACGATATCGTCTATCAAGATAACCGGAAATTTAGGCGTTTTTAAAAGCTTAAAATTTCGCGGATTTTTTAGGCGAAAGGCGAGATCCTTGCCGTTATAGCTGACGTTTGAGCTCGCATGCAAGCAAGTATAAAACGGACGGATTTCCGCACTTTTTAAGGCGCGAGCCAAGATTGCCGTATGCGAGTAGCCGCTAGCCGCTCTATCGTCGATCGGCACGGCGTTTACGGGAGAGCCGAAGCTAAATTTGCTAGCAAAAATCTTAAAACTCAAATTTGCGAGCGCGCCGTAGACGAAAGAGCCGTGAAATAGGTGTTTTGAGTGGAGTAAATTTTTAATTTCGGAGTAATCAAAAAAGCTGTAAATTTTAAAATCGCCGTCCAAAACGCGCGTCCTTGCGGGCGAGGCGAGCAGGTGATCTTTGCAGATTTTACAGATCACGCCCAGGCTCAGATGCCCGCAGTTAGCGCATCTCATCAGCTTTTTAGAATTTGGATCGCCGCGCGTTTTACGATGTCTTGTAGTAGCTCGTCAAAAAAGCTCTTAAACGCGCCGCTCGTGTGAATCGGGGCAAATTTGGTCTGCTCCTGCGAGACGTTTTTTGTGATGGTCTGATCGCCTCTGTGCACCGTTATAGCAAGCTTTGCCGAGCCTTTTAGGTTGTCGGTGGAGTAGCCGCTTAGATTTGCTTTAAGCTCGACGATCCGCACGTCCACGACGATATCGCCAAAGTCGCTCAAATTTGCTCCCAGACGCTTAAGCTCGGTGCTAAGGCCGTCTTGCAGCCAGCCCTCGATGCTGTTTTGCAGCGTGACGTACTCCTTGACGTCACCGTTGCTGCCCGTGATCGTGGCGACTATGCTTTTGTTGGCGCGAGCGTCCTCGATGCTATTTATGCGGATATTTTTTTGGTAGCCCATCTGGTTTGAGGTTGATTGATACGGGGTTAAATTTAACACCGAACTGCGCTGCGAACATCCGCTCATGACCGCGGCAAAAAGCGCGGCGGCAATGGCGTAAAAAGCTAGTTTTTTCATACTTTTCCTTTATAGTTTTGATATCTCTTCGGCGGCTTTATTGGCGGCTTGTTTAACCAGAAGGTAGACGTAGAGGTTAAAGTCCTCAGTGTCCTCGGCTTCGAGTTTGCGCACGTCTTGTCTGGTGGAGATATTTAGCACGCGGGTTTTATTTATATTTTTGACGCCTAGCTTGCCTTTCATCGCAGCGCTTAGATACTGCGACGGCTCGCTATACGACGCCGCGTAGTCGGTAAAGGCAAAATCCACGCGGTAGGTGTAAGGCGAGGTCTGGCTATCTACGACCATGATGCCGCGGTTTAACAGCTCGTCTTGTAAGAAAAGATGAAAAAGCCTCTCTAAACGCTCTTTTGGATAGAGCATTTTCGCGCCGTTTTTGGAGATAAATTTTATGCCGCTATCAGCTGCTCTTTCGTCGGCTATTTTGTGGATATAGACTTTTTTGATAGCCGCGCTCGTATCGATCCTGCTTTGAGCGATGCAGCACTTTATCGCGACGTCGCCGGTGTAGTCCGTGCCGTTTATCTTGATGTCCTGACCGCCGCTAGCGCACGAGGAGCAGTCTGCTTTGATACGCATCACCTCTTTGTAGCCTTTGGCGTTGCCGCCCTCGGTTTGAGCGACCTCCGGTGAGCTCTCGAACAGCCTGAAACATCCCGTAAAAAGGAACGCTGCAAATAAAAGTATAAAATTTTTCATAAAAATCCTTTCGTAAATTTTACATCGCGCAAGCAAAATTTATACCTAGATTATAGAAATTCTCTAAAATATGTTTTCCCCCATTCTACAAATTCTTTATTTTCTTTTTCTATGAGTTGTTTATTAAAATGAATGAGGTTGTCACTATTTGCAAATGAAGTATTGTAGCTTATTTTTGATTTTTTATAATATTCTTGCTTTTTAATTAAACTAAAATCTTGACATGCTCTATTTAGGCTACTTTCAAGAACCAGTAGATTACCGAAAGTATTTTTTATAGTATTGAAGTCATCCTCATTCAAAAATTTATAATTCTCTAAACTACCATTTTCTAATGCATTTGTAGGAATAATATGTTCTATATCAATGTTTATAGTTTTTTTATCTTTTTCTATTAAATTTAAGTAATCATCGATTCTCATATCCTTGCACCTATATGTGAAAAACATAAATTTGAAATTTTTACCCCAATTGTAGTTGTCTTCGGCTAATTCATTTATAGCTTCTTTGATCGTATTATAACCGCCTTTGGCAGCATTTTTGCAAGAAGTTATAAGATTTTCTATAAAGCTTTGTTTATTATTTGTATATTTGTATAACCCATAAGCTTTCGCGTCATTTGTGGAACCAAAAGAGTAAAGTAAAATTTCAGCCTTTGAAATCATTTCTATAATCTCGTCATCAAGTAAACTATTTATCTTAAGTCTTATTATTGATGGATAAAAAAATGGGTTTATATTTAAAATATATAACATCTTAAATATATTGATATTTTTTTTAGTATCGTCAAGCAACTCTAAAAAACATTTAGTGAAATTTAGAAGATCATTGGTGTATATGTCAAGCCATTTTTCTAATTTTTTATTATCGTTTTTTATTTTGTCTTTTAATACAGATTTTAGTTCATTATAAGTACTTTCTGGACTATTTTTATAGTGTGATAAAGATTCAAATTCTATATTACTTTTTATATGAAAGTTAAAAATTCTATTTTCGGCCTCATTCCTAAAATCAATACCTCCTATCGTAGATACAGCATCATGTTTTTTTATTTCAGTAATAATTCTAAATATTTTACCAAATCTCTCATTTATAATATTATCCAAGCAGCCTTCGCAATATTTATTTGAATACAAAATCAATAGAGCTTTTAATTTATCTAAAAGTAGTAATGGGACTCCTCTGTCATTTACTGTTTGGAACATTCGTATTGCTCTACCTGCATTTTTCTCTTCTAATAGCATTATGATCATACTATTTAATATAGTCCATAGCTCATTAGCTTGTTCTTGGGTCAAGTCTTTTACGTGATTAAAAATTGATTTAAAGCAGTCGTATAAATTTCGATGACCCTGTGTTTTTATTTCATCTTCTAATTTTGTATTTATATGATTGTGTTTTGCCTGCTCTAAAATTTTATTGAAAAAATCTTTATTGCTATCTATAACTTCTAAATTCAGATTGCCATTTATATCATAAAAATGATTCAGATTAAAAGATGGATTGCTTGTTCTTTGGTTCAATGCATATTTGAGCATAAAAATTGTTGTGAGTCTTTGTTGCCCATCTATAAGATCTAGTTTGTCTGCATTATTGGAAACTACTATCGCGCCTAGAAAATGACCCATTTCATCCATCCTGGCCTCTTTTGCTTCCAGTAAATCATCCCACAGGTCTTCAATATTTTTTTCACCCCAAGCATAGTCTCTTTGGTAATTTGGTATGCTAAATTTATATCCTACTAGTTCGCCTATTTTCTTATTGCTGCTCATATTTTGTCCTTAACTTAAAATTTTAATCTATCTTTAAAACGCTTAAAAAGGCTTCTTGCGGCAAATTTACCTTGCCGATGGCTTTCATGCGCTTTTTGCCCTCTTTTTGCTTTTCGAGTAGCTTGCGCTTACGCGTGATGTCGCCGCCGTAGCACTTGGCGGTTACGTTTTTACCCATTGATTTTACCGTTTCGCGAGCGATGACTTTATTGCCGATGCTGGCTTGAATAGCCACCTCAAAGAGCTGGCGCGGCACGATCTCTTTCATCGCTTTTACGAAGTCGCGTCCTTTGGACTGAGCTTTGCTTTCCGGCACGATGATGGAGAGCGCATCCACAGTCTCGCCCGCGACCTTGATATCAAGCTTCACTAGATCGCCCACGCGGTAGTCGCTAGGCTCGTAGTCAAAGCTCGCGTAGCCTTTGGTGCTCGATTTTAGCTTGTCGTAAAAGTCCATCACGATCTCGTTCATCGGGATATCGTACTCGAGCAGCACGCGCTCGGGCGTGATGTAGTCCATCTTGGTTTGCACGGCGCGGCGGTTGTTTAGCAGCGTGATGATGTTGCCCAAAAACTCGCTAGGCGTGATGATCGTGGACTTTACGTAGGGCTCTTTGATATGCTCGATTTTATTGACCGGCGGGAGCTGGCTGGGGTTTTGGATGCGTAAAATTTGACCGTCGGTTTGCACGACTTCGTAGGTTACGGTCGGAGCAGTGGCGATGAGATCGAGGTCAAATTCGCGCTCCAAGCGCTCCTTGATAACCTCCATATGTAGCAGTCCCAAAAAGCCGACGCGAAAGCCAAATCCTAGCGCGACCGAGGTTTCCGGCTCGTAGCTGATCGAACTGTCGTTTAGCTTGAGTTTATCCAGAGCGTCACGTAGGTCCTCAAATTTATCCGTTTCGATCGGATAAAGTCCCGCAAATACGAACGGCTTAGCCCGCTCAAAGCCTCCGACCGGCTCTTTTACGGGATTTTTAGCTAGCGTGATCGTGTCGCCTACCTGCACGTCGCTCACGTTTTTTAGACCGAGCACCACGATGCCGACCTCGCCTGCGGCCAAATTTGCCGTTTTTATCGGCGCGATGGGGTTTGGATACATGAGGTCTAGCACGATGTGTTTTTTACCCGTGCCCATGACTAGGATTTCGTCGTTTTTCTTTAGCTCGCCGTCATAGACGCGAACGAGCGCCAAAGCGCCTAGGTAGTTGTCAAACCAGCTGTCGTAGATGAGCGTTTTTAGCGGTTTTTCCGCCTCGCCGCCGGGAGAGGGGATGCGCGTGATGATGGCTTCCAGTAGCTCTTTGATGCCGATGCCCGTTTTTGCGCTGACCTCGACCGCGCCGCTACAGTCAAGCCCTATGACGTGCTCGATCTCGTTTTTTACGCGCTCGGGGTCTGCTGCCGGGAGGTCGATTTTATTGATAACGGGGATGATTTCGAGGTTGTTTTCTAGCGCGATATAGACGTTTGCGATGGTTTGCGCCTCTACGCCCTGAGAAGCATCCACGACAAGTAGCGCGCCCTCGCAGCTAGCCAGAGAGCGGCTCACCTCGTAGCTAAAATCCACGTGGCCCGGAGTGTCGATCAAATTTAGGACGAAATTTTGCCCGCCAAGCACGTAGTTTAGGCGTACGGACTGAGCCTTGATCGTGATACCGCGCTCTTTTTCGATGTCCATGGTGTCCATGATTTGCGAGCTCATCTCGCGGTCGCTAACTGCTCCGCACTCTTGAATGAGGCGGTCTGCGAGCGTACTTTTGCCGTGGTCGATATGAGCGATGATGCTAAAATTTCTGATGTTTTTCATGACGTCCCTAGTTAAATTTTGCGCGATTGTATAAAAAATTTCGTTAAAGTAGAGTAAATTTATGTTTTATTAAGTTGGCAGGCTCAAATTTAACGGGCGGCGGTTTGCGGCGGGGGGATTTGGGGTAAATTTGACGCGGGTTTTGCCCGTAAAATTTAACGTAAATTTTGAAATTTTTCACGTACGCCGCAGATAACCACGCAGAGCGAATATAAAAAACAGATATATGCCGCAAGCGGGACAAAAGCGAAAAATCCCGAAGCATAAACTAGAGCGTTCAGCCCGTATGTCGCGTTTGCGAGCGCGGGTATATGATACGTCCAAAGCTCAGGCTTTTCAAAAGGAGTGTCGATAGCGTTGAAATACAAAGCCAAATTTAGCGCGAGCAGTAACAAAAATATATAATTCTTTTTCATAAAAGGAAAAGCGGTGCAAACCAAGGCTACCGCGAAATTTAGTGCGATAAGAAAACCTATATAATTACCGTCCCCAAGGGCGCAATGCAGGCCGAAAATCACGACTAGTATATATTTTTTCATCTAAATTCGCCCCTTTTATAAAAATGAGTCGATTTAAATTTTAGCAAAAATTTATTCGTTTCGGGCTACGGATTTGATATGCTAGATCGCAAAATTTCGCCCCAAATTTGCCTAAATTTTAATGACTATGCCCTAAATGCCCGCCTGCGTCGTTTGACCTTACTTCGCAGATGAGCTCGTCAGCGCATTCGTTATCGCTGCTCTCAAGCTGTAGCGTCGTGTGCGTGATGCCCAGATGCTCCATTTCGTGCGATATTTCGGCCATGATCCGCTCCGCCTCGCGTACGCTCAGCTCGCCGCTAACCACGATGTGCGCCGTGAGCGCGTTTGCGCCGCTTGTTATGCTCCAGACGTGCAGGTCGTGCACCGAGAGCACGCCGTCCACGCCACTGATCCGCGTGACGAGCCCGTCCAGGCTCACGCCATTTGGCGAGCCCTCCATCAGGATGTTTAGGCTCTCTTTTAGCACGCCCCAGCCGCTTTTTACGATGAGCGCGGCCACGAGCAGGCTAGCCGCCGCGTCCGCCCAGCCCCAGCCAAAGCACATCATCGCCAAAGCCGCCGCGATCGCGCCCACCGAGCCTAAAGTGTCGCCCAGCACGTGTAGGTAGGCGCCGCGCATATTGACGTTTTCTCTCACGTCGCCGCCGCGTAGCATGTATAGCGCCACGACGATGTTTACGGCAAGACCCAGCGTGCTGATAGCGAGCATGCCCGCGGTGGCTACTTCGGGCGGGTTTTGCAGACGCCTGACCGCCTCGATGACGATCAAAACGGCGATCGCGACGAGAGCGAGAGCGTTTATCGTCGCGGCTAAAATTTCGATCCGCCTGTAGCCGAAGGTCTTTTGCAGATTGCCTTTGCGTTCGCCGAATTTAAACGCAAACAGCGAAAGTCCGAGCGCCGCGGCGTCTGATAGCATGTGTCCGGCGTCGGAGAGCAGGGCGAGTGAATTGGTCGCGAAGCCGCCCGCGACCTCGATCAGCATAAAAGCGGATATTATAAGGAAGGAATTTCTCAAAACGGTTTTATTTGACGCGTGCGAATGCGTGCAATGGGCGTGATTTTCGTGCATTTTGACCTCGCTTTTGGGCAAATTTTAGTTAAATTATACCTCAAAAAAGCTGTAAAACCGCTTTTCAAATCAAAGTGAATTTACGCTTAAAATCAAAGTAGGTATAAACCGCGATTTTTTCACTTTGGTTTCTAACGTAAATTTATGCCTTTTTAAACTCCTTTTTAAAAAGGTTTTAAAATGTCATTTTATGTCGTTTATAATTTCGACTTCCAAATCCTTGTTTTGAATGAAACTAAGCAATGCCTCTAGCGTCTTCACACTCTCAAACACCCCTTCGTCGTTCGCCCACTTGCCTACCAGTATGCAGCCCTCGGTATGCTTTGGGTAGTTGCCCGCATGTATCTCTATGTAGCGTGCTACCGGTACTTGCTCATTATGCAGCACCGGTAGCACGCGGTTAAATCTGGCCGACTTGTGCCAGACTACGCTATACAGCCCCGCAGGTATGCGTCTATCTTTGCCTCGTTCGGTCGTATCGGGTCCGGCTGACTCTAGCGTATAGCCCGTCATCAGCACGGTATTTACGCCCGTTAGCTCAAATTTGCCGATCGTTCCGTCTTCGATGTCTTTATATCTGCGTATCGTAAGTTTCATTTTTCGTCCTTTCTTTAAATTTCACTCTTTCTTTATGCTCGCCCTTTTTGCCGACGTTAAAGCTCTCTACCGGGCGATGGTAACCCATCACCCTCGTATAAACGATGCAGCGCGTGCGCTTTGCTTGCAAATTTTGCAGTATCTCTTCATCGCTCATTTTAGCTCCTCTTCGTATTCGCTTTCGCTCTTTGCACAGCCGCCCTCTGCGCCTAGGCTTTCTATCTTCTTGTTTGCGGCCTTGTCGATCTTTCTACGTACCCAACCTCCGCCCATAAATGCTACAATGCCCCCGACGCCTAGCGAAAATTCAATATCGTGTATAAGAAATTTTATGATCGAGAACGTTGCCCCGCAAAGAAACGCTGCCGTAAGAGTGGCGGCGAGAAACGCCCATTTCGTGCGATGTTTTCTTGGTTTTCCGTCGTCGTCGAGCAGCCCCAAGGCCCCGCCGATGAGCCCTACCAGCAATACCCAAAGTAAGTACCAGTACTCTTTGTCGATCCAGCTCATCCCATCACCGCCCCGAAAATCAAGGCGAGCAGGACCGATAGAACTATCTCGAGTATCCTTTTTTTGCTAAGCCTAAAACCCATAATCTTTCTAATCACTAGCTCGCTCATTGTGGCTCCTTGCCCGCGCACAGCAAAAGCAGTCTTTCGACCTCTTCGTGATATGCCGCTACCTTTCCGGCAGTCGACGGGTTTGTTTTGTCAAAGCTAGGCTTTGACGGCAGCTCCACGTCGCAGCGCACGGGCTTATCTACCTCTTGGTACTGGGTGCGTGCTATGATCCGAGACTCCGTGCCCGCGCAGCCGCAAAGTATAATGATTAAGCCGCAAATAAGGACAAATTCGATCGCTTTTTCTATCTTCATTTTCCTAGCCCTCTAAATAGCCTTTCATAATAGGCTAAGTTTTCCTCGCAGCTACTATCCCTCGGCGGAGGCTCCATGTTCTCGTATTTGGCTTGTAGCTCTTTTCTCAGCCCCGCTTGGCTTTGACGGATCTTTTTCATATCCAGCGCTATACTCTCGATAGCCTCGTTTTGAGCGGAGATCTTAGAGTTGCACTCGGAGAGGTTTGCCGCATAAATTTGGCTTTCCGCCTCTTTGAGGGCTAATTCTTTTTCGGTTTTTTTTAATTCGTCTTTGACGTCTTGCGTTTCGGCTTTTGCGCTATTTAGCGCGCCGTTTAGCCGCCAGATTTCAAGCCCCGCGCCGCCGAGAGCTATCAGCAAAGCGACGCCGACGGATACTAAAAATTTGATATTTAAAAAGCCCATTTCACGCTCCTTTCAGTAGTTTTACGGCGACGGCCAAGATAATGATAGCCGCCGCGATAACCGCGAATTTCTTTGTCGATGCGTTCATTCTTTGACCTTTCTCATGGGGTGAAACGCCCAAACGGTTTTAAGCACTTTTTTGTCCTCGCCCTCGGTGTATTCGTGCCAATTTTTGGGATTTGCGCCGGCTATGTCCATGAGCTTCCATCCCACGTAAATGCGGATATAAAACCGTTTGCACCACCTAATCGTGCGGTAGTAGCCAAAACGCTCCCTGCCGTCTTTGAGTCTGCACTCTACCTTGCACCATGAGTTTGATGCGCCGCCGTTTGACGTGACGGACGGATCTCCGCTAGTTTTGATGGAGGCGGGGTCTATTTGGCTTGTCTTGACGCCGAGATATTTAACGCAAAAATAGCCGATTCTATTACGCAGCAGCCAGCAAAGCCTCGCCCAGTATGTGCGGTTTTTTGGAGGCGGGAAGTGATCCCGTCTCCATCCGCCGTCGCCGTTGATCGCGGCGCTTTGTCCGTCGTAGTAGTCGTCTGCGTCCTCAAACCAGCGAAAGCAGCGCGGCAGATGGTCGTCGCTTTCTTTGGCAAAAAGCAAAGCTATCGGCACGACGAAAAAAGCAAGTATCTCAAGCGGAAGCTCGATGATGAAATTTTTGGCTACCTGTAGCCATTGTTTTAGGGTGGGTTTCATCGGCTACTCCTTTATCTCGATTACGTTGTCTTGGATAAACTCCGTAATAACAAGGTTTTCGCCGTCAAACGCGTAGTGGGTATTGCCCTCTATCCAGCCCGTTTCAAGATCGACTGGGCAAAATAGCCCCTGGACGCCCGTTTTGTTAAAAACCCTTAAATTTGTCTTGTCGTTGCCCGCAATAATTGGCGAGACGTTTACGAGCGCTTTTTTTATAGGCACGACTTTTCTAGTAACAAGATCACTCGAACTATTGTTGTTATATTTAAGCCCCCCATCGGCATAATCGTAAAAGGCATTCCCCGACGCTAGCCCGCCGTAACAGCACCCCGCACTAGGGGCGAATGAGATATTGGGCGTAATAAATTCCCACCCGTCGCCTTTTAAAACGCAGACGGAAATATTGCTAGCGCCGCAAAAAGCCAATATCTCGTTTTCTAGCTTGCAAAAGCCTAGATTTACGGGGGCAGTCTTAGCCGTTTGCTCTTGCCCGCTAGGATATGTTTTGGGCGGCTTTACTAAATTTAGCGTTTTTTCTTTTAGGTTTAGTAGCCAGATATTGGCATTTTGCCCGTCCATAAACCCCGAGCCGTCTTTTCGGCAGACTACGACTTTGTTTTCGTCTAGCTTGACTATTTGACAGTCATTAGCAGCCCCCTGAAACTGTTTTTGAGATACGTTTCTTATCCTTACGGTTTGCTGTTTCCCACTAAAAGTTTTTGGCCTAAACGCAAACTGCTTGGCGTCCGTTTTAAAATACTCTTTCATACTATTCTCCTTTGTAATTTGCGCCGGTTAGATATTTGGCGGGGATTTTTGTAACACCGTCCTTAAAAAGGATATACGCGTATCCATCCTCGATGTATGCAGTTATAGGCTCTTTGCCAAGCGGCAGTAAGACGCATCTGCTACCGCTCTCCACATCGTAAACCGCATATAAATATGCGTTTGTGGAGTAATGGACTCCGCTTAGCGGCGTAATGCGCTGCAATAAATAAGGCGTGCCGCCTAAAAAGCCTAAAATTTCTCCGCAGATACGAATAGATTTTACCGTGCCGTCCGCCTTGATAAGCGCGTTTTTAGAGGGCAAAAAATCCTTATAAAAAGGCATATAAAATGCGTCGTATCGGTACTGCGGAATGGCTTTAGGTAACTCGACGCCAGTTATTTCGCTAATGCCCGTATTCGTGATTTTATACGTCTTTTGCGGGGCTTGGTCTTTGTTTATTACTAAAACGTCGTGAAACACGTACCCGTTGTAAACATCCGCCACGCTCGTTTTGTAAAGATATTTCAATACCTTGTCGTCGCCGCTAAGCCCAAATACCGCTACGCCATCGCCGGTTAACCAGTAAAGCACGAATTTACCGGCGACGCTAATTTTTTTGAAGCTTGCGTCTATAATTACGCCGTCGGAGTTTGAGGTGTTTAAATACGTCATGGTGCCGTCTTGCTTGTATATGACGCCGTTGTCTGCTATGGCGGCAATTACTTCTCCCGACCCGTCTAAAATAGCCGTAATTTTTTCAGAAGGAGAAACGTAATAGTTATTTTTTATTTTCCTATCTAAGCCTGGATAAATCGTGTAGCCCCTAACGGCTTCGCCTGCACCTAGCGCCCAGTCTTTAAAAAACCGCGCTTTGCTCGACAAGGATGCGGGTGAGTGCTCCATATAATCCCACATAGCAAGGTCGCTCTCGTAAGCAGTAGGTAAATTTAGATTTCCTTTTATCGCGTCGGCTCTTACGCTCTCATCGACCCTCTTTATCTCTTGTGTTACGTCCGTCTTTAGCGTCTCGCTTAGTTCGGATATTTTTTTGCTAGAGTAGGTTTTCGTCTCGCTTTGCGTGCCGTCATCGATGAAGCCGTCTTTTACGATGCTTTTCATTTGCTCTAGCGTATTTGTTGCCGTTTGTAGCTCTGTTTTTGTTTGCTCTGCGGCTTGCTCGCTTTGTTTTGCAGCCTGTGCGCTACTTTGGGCTGCGGCCGCGATAGCCGCGAGCGCTTCTTGCGCGCTTTGCTTGATTTCTTGCGTTTGCGTCTTGATTTGCTCTGCGGTTTGCGCGCTACTTTCGGCCTCGCTTGCGCTTCTTGCCGCCGCTTCTTTTGCTTCGCTAGCCGTTTGCGCGGAAGTCTGCGCCGCCTGCTTTGAGGCGTCCGCGTCTTCTTTGAGCGTTTGTACGGTTTGCAGGGTTTGCTCTGCCTCTGCCGCCACTTCATTGGTCTCGGTGACGAATTTTGGTAGCGCGCCTACGAACGCATCGGCTCGTTCGTCGAAATTTTGCGGCTCGGACGTGGTAGGCGGCTGGGGAAACTTAGTTATTTGTTTCATTTTCTCTCCTTTAAATTTAGATTATTCCCTCTACGTTGATACCTAGCGAGCTATACTGCTCGCCCGTGATCTTTATACGAAAGTCATTGAGAAAGCCAAAGACTAACAGACTCTTGAAGCCTTTGTCTTTCTCGTCTCCGATAAAGGTCGTAAGCTCCCCGCATAGGTTTTTGAGCGTATCTCTCGTGCGGTCTATCTGCGAGGTGGGCAGCACTACCGCAAGGCTCATATAGTTTGCCGTGCGGCCTTTTGCGATAAAGACGTCTCCGTAGGCCGTCTTTTGCTTTCTGCTGTAGTCGTTGACGCCAAACTCGGCTTCAAGCTCTGTATATCCAAGAAACACCCGTTGCCCGGCCGAAAAATGGCCTAAATTTGCCCCCAAGCGGTTTGGAGTGATCTCTATCTCAAATTCTCCAAAGTATTTGTCCGTATATAGCACCACGTCTTTTTTGTAGTCTTGGCCGAATTCAAAAAAATATTCCCACCAGCTACGGCTCCCGGCATTAAGCAGGCGTTTATGCGCTATTACGGCGCCGGCTTTTCGGATAAAAATTTCGCTGCCGTCGACATTGAAAAAGCTAAAACAGTTCACTCGCTTTTTGCCCGTGTCGATCTTAAATTTCAGCGGCTGTCCGTCCTTTTTTCTTGTTTGCGTGCCGATGTATCTATCAAACATCGCTTTTTCGTTTATCGCTCCCATGTGGGCGAAATTTGCTATGTCTTTGTTCGGCTCGGCCTGGATATTCGTCATCGCCTTTGCCGCCTTGTATTTTTCTCCCTCGTATATGATCTCCTCGCCAAGCTCGACGTTCATACCTTTTGAAAAGGTCCTTATCGTATCTGCTGGCGCATTGGTCTCTTTGAGGGTTAAATCCACTTTTTCTACTACGGTCATGCTATGCTCCTTACGTTTACGGCTCCGTTTTCTACGGTCTGCCTTGCGTTCATCGTCATTTCTCTTACGTCTCTGCCTATGTTTGCGGCTATTTGCTCTACCCGCTCTAGCCTCTTTGCCAGCGCCTCAAAGGCTCCGCCCATATCCACCTTGATACCTCTGCCGTCAAGCGGAATGACCGCTTCGTCGTAGCCCGCTTCGCCTATGAGCGCGCGCGTAGGACGAGTGACTATACCGCCGTCGGCAAAAGGCTTGTAGCCTCGTTTCTTGCTCCACTCGATGTAGTCTTGTTTTGAGGTGCCGCCCGTCGCGGCTCTTGCCGTAGCTTCTATCTGCGCTCGTAGTTGCTCTTTGCTTAGCCCCTCTAGTTGCGCTTTTCGTTTCCACGCATCCAGTCCGCCTTGTTCTACGCTGCGGCCTAGCACGTCTTTATATATCTCGTTTATGTCGCGGTCCAGGCTTGAGCTTATGATAGCGCCGTTTGCGGTGGTAGCTCCGTTTGATACGTTTGCGGGCGGCGCGCCTTTGTATTCGGGCGCGGCTTTGCCGGCTATGATCGCATCTCTAACGGCTTGCAGATATGCAACTACGGGGCTATCTTTGCCGAGCAGATCGTGCAGGGCGTGGATTTGGTTTTGGCTATCAAGCTCTAGCGCCTCTTTTTGTTTTTTTAGCGCGTCGAGCTGCTGCGAATAGGTATCGTTTGCGCTATTTAGCAGTTTGTCAAGCTTTTTGATTTGCTCCAAAAGGTCGCCCAAATTTACGTCGCCGCTTATGCCCTCTACTTCGTTTGCTAGTTTGAGCATTTCGTAGCGGTAGTCTTGATACGTTGCGGCGTTATCTCGCAGGTTTTGCTCTTGTTTGGCTACGGCGCTATTTAGCTCGTCGTAGGCCTTGGCGTCGTAGTTACCCACGCTAAACGCCGCTTTTGCTTTTTGCAGCGCTAGGGCGTAGTTTATGCCCGCGGTTTGATTGTCGATGACGTTTTCGCGGATCTTTGAGGCCATAGAGGCTAGCTTTTCTACCGCCGCGCGTTGCAAATTTAGGACGTTAAGCTGCTGCTTTTGCGCTTCGAGCGTCTTTCTTGCCTGCTCCGCTAGATCCAGGGCTTTGATTTGTTTGACGATTTCCTCTAAACCCGTGAGGGACTTCAGCCATACGTCGCGGCCGCCGTTTTGGTTTCTGTGGTTGTTGTACTCGGTTACGGCTTCTAAGAGTTGTTTTCTCATTTCGACGTTGCCGCTACTTAGAAACTCTTGCATCTGCGCCGCGCTCATACGGTAGAAATACTCCGCCCAAACTCTAGGATCGTTGGTGTTTCCCAGCTTTGAGACGCGGCTCATTTCGTCAGCACCCAGATCGCCCTCTATGCTTCCTGCTAGAGCGCGAAATTTGGTGTAGATGTTTTGCAAAGTTAGCACGTTCGTATCGCGACCGACCGCCGTAAAAAAGCCCGCCTGCGTCTGAGCTATGCTTTGCGTGAAGCTGACTAGAGCTTTGGTGTATTCATCCTGCGCTTTTTTCGCCGCTTCGTAGGCTTTGACTAGGCCGTTTAGGCTGTCTACGTTGCTTTTTGTGAAGTCTGACGCGATAGCTTTGCGGTATGCCTGCGCCATACGCGCTACGCTAAGGTCTGCTATGCTTCCCATTTCTTTTGGTATATCAAGCTTCAAAGCTTCTGCCGCGTCCGTAAAGCTCTCAAAGGCTTGGCGCATTGAGATTTCTACCTGCTTGATAGGATTTCTTACGCTGAGGAGCTCAAGGCTCTTGTAGCTATCCGCGATCGCTCCTAGGCTCTCGCTCATAAGCTCGATGACCTTTTTGTTTGCCTTTTTCGCTTGCTCTTCCCAGTCTTTCCACATTCTGGAAAACTCGGGATTATCGACGAGTTTTTGATTTTTATTCGTCTCGTCTTTGCTCAAATTTAGCAGGTCGTCTATTTTTCGAGAACTTTTGAGCCCGAATATGTTGCCGTCGCTAGCCTTGCCAAACTCGTCTCTCATACCGCGCGCCATATCGTCGATCGCGCCAAGGCCTGCTTTGTTCATCGTTTTACTGATTGCGTCGTCGAGAGGTTTGGTTATACGGTTGATGATAGACGACGGGCTAAATTTCATAGCCTTTTCAAATACGCCGCTCACCTTGCCTAGCAGACCTTTTCGCTTTTTGCCGCCGCTCTCTGTTACTTCCGCCCACATCTGCTCGGCTTGCCCGGTCATAGATCGAAGTATTGCTTTGGCAAAGCCCTCGTTTGCTAGGCTTTCGCCGCTATACTTGCCCGTTTTTAGGGTTAGGCTCGCCAAAGCTCCGGCGCGGCTAGCCATTCTGTTTATAGAGCGAAGCTGCGCGCCGATCTCTCTCATAGAGGCGTCGTCTAGGTCGCTCATTTCAGTCCAGCTTTTCTTTGAGAACCAGCCTTTCTTTTGCATATCGACGTAGGAACGGATGTTTTGGTTGGATAGTATGTCGCCTGCAGTTATGTCTTGAAGCACCGATATGCCGCTGCCGGTTGCTTTTTTCTTTCCGAATGCTCCGCCTATTAGCGCACCCGCTACCGCGCCTATGACTGCGCCCCAAGGACCCATCGAGGATCCCGCTTTCATACCGGCTATCAGACCGCCCGCGGCTCCTCCGAGAGCTCCGCCCGTGCTAGCGTAGGTATTGGCCTTAAAAAGCTTGTCGCCAAGATAGCCTATACCGTATCCAAGAGCCGCTCCGCCAAATGCCGAACCCGCCATATACGGAGCAGTGCCGGCAGAGCTAAACTGCGTAGCCGTCAAGGCGCCTTTTACGCCGGTGCCAAAGCCGTATACGCCTTGACCAAGTCCCGCGTATCCGTGCATAGATAGCCAGCTAGCAGCATTTAGCGCCGGCGTACTCGTAAAGCTTGAGATAAAACCCGTATAGCCGCTAGTTAGAAGCGAATACGCGCTTTGTAAATTTGACACCGAGCTAAGCAAGCTCGTCGTGCTTTTATCCAGAGCGTCCGCGCCCCGAAGTATCTGCCCCGTACTACTAAGCTCTACTGTGGTGCCGCCGACTGACCCTATCCAGCCGCCGCTATCGTTTTTGGCAAGACCCAAATTTGAAGCGATAGAGGCTAGATTTGAGCCGCCGCCAAGCAATGCCCCAAAGCCGCCTGAAATGCCTTGCGACAAGACGCGCGCGTATGGGCTGATTAGATCGCGCATTAAATTTGTGCCGATGTCTTTAAGCGCGGTTTTTAGGCTTTTTGTTTTTCCTATGAAAAAATTGAAAAAGCCGTCGTCGACGGTTTTTTGCATACTTGAAACCGTGTCGGCCCAAGAATTTTTAATGTCTTTAAAAGAGTTTTTAGCGATTTTGGAACCTTGCAAAAAGGTCTTTTCTTCCATCTTTAGGAGCTTATCGAGTTGCTCTTTGGTTATCTTTTTGCCGTCTTCAAAGATCAAATTTTGATATTTTTTCTCTAGCTCGGCTTTTTTGATCTGCCATGCGTTTTCCTTGTCTCCGATGGCCGTGTAGTACTCGCTTCTAAGCGCAAGCTGCTTTTCTAGCGTCTCTTTTTCGCTTTTTTCAATCTCGGCTAGGTGCTCGTTGGCTATCTGCGCTAGGCTAGAGTTTAGATACTCTCTCGCTTTTTGGCGACCTACGCCAAGGCCTAGCATCTCGTTATAGCGGTCTATCACTCTTTGAGTCTTTTTCTCTATATCGGAGAAGTTTACCTCGGCTATATCTTTGAGCGCATTCTTTAGGGCTCCCGTATCGGTTACTGCTACATTTGCGCTTTTGGAGAAATTTTTGATTTTATACTCGAGATCCTCGATATATTTTTCAGCCCGCTTTATGAGCGTTTCGTCTTTATTTTCGCGCTTTAGATCCGCTAAAAGCTTTTTAGCTTCTTCTAAATCGTCGGTCAGATCTTTTAAAATTTGCGTTTTTCCAAACTTTTCTTTGGCTTTGTCGCTGCCCGCCGCGCCCGGTAGAGAATTCACGGCGTCTTTTAGTTCGTCCACGCTAGCCTTGGCGCCTTTTGCGCTCTTATTGATGACGGTTATTTGTCCGTCTACTTCTCGCGTTTCAAAGCCTTCAAGCCCCAAGTATCTTTTTACGCTATCTTTTTTGTACTGCTCTATTAGGCCTTGATAGCCTTTGTTGTATTCTTCTAGTAGCCTTATCTGACCTTTTATCTTTTCCGCACCGCCGCCGTCCGAAAAGGGGTTGTAGTTGTCGTCGAGCTCGGCGAAAAACTGCTTGGTTTTTAGCGCCAAGATTTTTAGATCGTTTATGAATTGATATATTTTTATCTGGGCCATTTGAAGCAGAGTAGTAAATGTGTCGAGAAGATTATAGATAAATTTTTGTACGCTATTTAGCTTGCTTGCTCCCTCTTCGAGATTTCCGTTTAGCGCCTTTATAGCGTCTATGCTTTCGTATATTAGATAGATCGTAGCTACGGGCAAAAGCGTAGCGAATGCTTTATTTAGCGTTGCAAGCCCCGCTTGAAGCGCAGTGGCAGCAGTAAGGCTAGCCGTAAGCGAGCTCGTAAATATAGGCAACATGCCGGTTATAGCCGCAAGTCCGCCCTGTAAAAGAGACAATGCGCCGCCCCAAAGTATGCCCGCGCCCTTTACGGCGACGAATGCTCCGGCAAGCAGGCCTAGATGTTTTACTGTATCCCCGATATACCCCGCCCACTCTATGATCGTGGCTTTGTTTTCTTTGACGAAATTTGAAAAAGAAGCGATGCCTGAAGTCAGTACGTCAAACATCGGCTTAGTTAGCTCTCTAGTGAGCTCGGTGAGTTCGTTTTTTAGCGACCCCAAAGCCACCTCGTAGCCCTTAGCCGCCTCGGCGCTTAATTCCTTGTATTTTGCTAGCTTTTCTATGATGTGGTCGTAGACCTTGCCCTCGGAGCTCGCCTTTTTTAACTCTTCATTTGTGAGACCCACTATCTTCATAAATGAGCCCATCTCGGAAGCCGCCACTACCGTGCCGGTTGCTAGGCTATCCATCATAGGCGTTAGATCGCCTAGATTTTTGCCTACGGCTTGGGCGGCTAGAGCTATGCTATCCATAGCCTGCACGGCTTTGTTTCTGCTGCCTTGTCCGGCTGAAGTGGCGTAAAACATATTAAAGGCGCCGGTTATTTCTTCAAGCGTAAATTTGGTCTTGGCGTTGGTTTCGTTTAGTTTTTTGAGTATGCCTTCGCTTTCTTTCATGCTCATATTCCATTTGGTATGAGCGTCGAGAGTCTTGCCCATCATACTTACGTTTGAAGAATTGGCCGCAATTAGGCCGGTTAGTTGAATTTTTAAATTTTCAAAGCTGCGGTTTGCTTCGATACCCGAAGCCGCAAGCTCTTTGACGCCAACGGCTAGGGCTCCTATACTGGCTACCGATGCGGCTATCTTACCAAAAGAGCTGCGCAAGGCGTTTGCGATAGTATCGGTGTTATTCAGGCTGCGTCCTAGGGCGTTTACATCCTCTCTGGCTGCCCTTAGGTTGTGCGTATCGCCGTTTATGCTTATGGTGATATTTACGTCGTTATTTCTAGACATAGTGGACTACTTTATGGTAAAATATACATAGAAAAACGAAAGGAGCTAAGATGCTAGGGTTGATCAAATACGCTTTGCTAGGTTGCTTGCTTTTTGCGCTAACGGTAGCGGTAGCATATGCGCTCACGGACGTTTTAAGCTCGGGCAACGCTTTGATAGTAGGCCTGGCTACGCTAATAGTCGCGGCGGCAAAAATGATGGACGACGCAAAAAAAGCTAAAAATTTATCTTTATAGTTCATGTTTCGCCCCTTAATCCTTTTTGTTTAAAATCCTATTAAATGCCTTTGAAATTTCAAACATCCACAAAAAATCGATTTTAAAACGCTTGCAAAAAGCCTTTAAAACGACTACCTCGCATTCAAAATATCCGCCGTTAAAGTCTCGCTTTACCACGCTTGCCGTCTGAAGCCCCCGAAGCATAAGAGCTTCGTAATAATCAAGCCCGAAATCGTCCGGGCTCATTTTATTTTCGACGCAGGCAAGCAGCCTCTCTACTTTTTTGAGCGCTCTGCCTCAATGGCCGCATCAATGGCGCTCATAACCGATAGATAACTTAGGCCTTTATCCTTGATTTCGGCCTTAAATTTCTCCAAGTCCTCTCCGCCAAGAGTAAGATCAAGCCTCTTCTTTGCCATAACATCAAGATCTATCGAGGCGCTAGCTAGCTCTTTTTGCTCCGCTCTCTTTGCGTCTATCTGCTCAATCAGTGCAAGCACTTCTTGCAGTGTTTTGGCTTTTTTGTCACCGCTTTGGGTAGAGGCTATACCGTTTTTGATCTCCTTTTTCTCTTCAAGCGAAGCTATCTCGCTTTTGAGCGCGTCGCTAGCGTCTATTTGCTTTTTTAGCTCGGCAAATTCTCCTACCAGATCTCTTGCTTCGCTCTTTTTGAGCTCTCTGTACTCGAGTTTGAATTTGTTTTCGTCGATGTTTATCTCAAACGGGAATTTTGTCTTCATTTTTTTCCTTTTTTACTTTGGTAATTACTCGCCGTCCATAAAGCTAAATCGCTCTTCCCCCGGAGCCTTTAACACCTTGCCTTTTAAGCTCAGTTTGGCAAAATCCGTCCCGCTTACGCTCACGTCGCCCTCAAAGCTTAGGTTTACGAGAGGAATAACCAAAATTTGAGCCTTGTCCGTGGCTAGGTTTTTGCCCTCGACGATGATTTTGCCAAGAGAGTTGGCTAGTTTTTGCGGCGCTATTCTTTTGAACTTTGCGGGATATATCCTCGGGGCGCACTTGTCTACCGTGAAGCTGCCCGCCGCCATGTTTTCGGTAGCGGTGTAGATCTTGCCGTCTTTTAGAACCGGGTCGCCGATTCGTATTTGCTCGGTGTCGGCTTTGATGGTCTTGCCGTTGAAAAATTTGCCCGCTGCGGCGTATGTCACGTCCTCTACTACGCCCTTGAAGCAAAGCGCCAAATTTGCGATATTTATATCGCCGATTTCGGTGCTGAAGTTATATTCCGCTTTCGTTTCAAGCTCCATCACCGTTTCGCCTAGGCTCTCGTCGTTTGAGAGTAGCTCTTTTTTTTCGATGGTTCTATTTAGACTTACGCTTTGCTGATAGCCTAGCGTGATGCTCTCGTTTGCGCCTTGAGGCGTGAAACTCACCGTAGCTACAGCAAGTCTCGCTACTTTTTCTTGTGCCATTTTTTCTCCTTTTTTTATGCTTCCGTGAAGCCTGTGATCTTAAATTTGATTTGTACCCTTACGCAGTAAAGCGTACCGGTTATAAACGCAGCCTTTGCTCCAAACATAACTTTTTCGCCGTACCTGGCGCCGAATCTAAACAGCTCGCCTCTTAGTCGGTCGATTTTATCTAGCACGCCGCTTTTGTCGGCGTTAAGCGAATTTCTAGCTACGACGACGCTAAAAACGGCGTTGTCGGTTATGTCGTCTACGCTTTCAAGCCCTTCAAACACGAGATAGTCGCCGTTTTGCGCGAGAGCTTCGAGGCTTGGCAGCTCAAGTAGTCCAAATTCCCTCTTTAGCCTTGCGGCTAGTTCGCTTAGCGAGTTCACATCACGTCCTTTCTTGCCTTACTTTTGTAAAATTTCGCCGAGCTTAGCTCTCCGGCGTCGTTTACGAAAGGCGAGTTTTTGATGATCTTTTGCGCCGCTTCCAAAAGCAGCAGATCTTGCTCGTCAAGGCCTACTTTTAAATAAACCTTTAGCCTGATGTAGGCAAAGTCCTCTTTTGCAAAATAAGGCACCTCGCGCCCTTTGCAAGCCTCTTGCGCATCCGTAACGCAGCGCGTTATTAGCCCCTGCGTTATTTCATTTGGATTTTGCAGGCTTTGCTTCGCTCTCAGCTCCAGCTTTTGCGCCATCTCCATTTTTATCCTCGTTCTTTTCGTCTTCTTTGGCGGCGTCTACGCCTGCCTCGGCAGACGGATCCTCGTCGCTACCCTCGTTTTGTTCGAGATCGCCGTTTTGATCCGTCAAATTTTGCGTATCGTCGTTTGTTTGACTCGCTTCGGACGGATTTGTAGCGTCCAAATTCGCAGCTTCTTTTTCCTCTTCTATTTCGCCGACGCCGGAATCAATATCGCGAGCTTTTAAAAAGCTTTCATAGTTGCCCATTGCAGCTCCTTACTCCGTCGGCGCGTTTTTATACGCCATTTGCCATAGGCCGTATCCCGCGTTATCTTCGGTGTCTATGCCGTATCTAAATTCTTTTCGCATAAACGCCGCTTCGTTATCTAGCTTATCTTGAGCGACGAATTCGGCCTCTTTGTTTTTCTGAAGTACGATAGGCTTGACTGCCCTTGAAGTATCTAGCAAGTACCACGCTTTTTTCTTGGTTAGCTCGTAGCAAACGAGGATTTCGACCTCTTTGTAGAGAGGATTACTGCCGCCGCCCGTCTTTTTCTCGGCCAAAAATAGCTCTTTAGCCTTTGCTTTTAGCTCAGGCGGCACTACGATGAGATTTGGCTTTATGCGAAGCGGATTTCCGTTATCCTTGATAAGTCTGCCCATCTCGGCTACCGTTCTTTCGTAGTTTTCCTCGGTTAGTTCCAAATTGCTCAAATTTGAAAAACTTTGCCCTTTTACTTGGTGATCGGCGGCGAAAAACTTCTTGCCGTCGTAGCAGTCGCCGTTTGACTCAAGCAGGCCAAATACCATAGAGTTGTAGTGCTCGGGCACCGCGGCGGCTAAGTCTATAATGCGAGGCTTTACGATGCCTAGGTTATCGTATTCGATGACGTCGCGTTTGACCTTTATCGATGATTCCCAATCTTTTTTAGAGATGGTGTAGTTCCATGCCGCAAGCTCGTTTAGCGTTCTATCTCCTACCCATTCGCGCATGCTAGGCATATCCGCTAGCCACGAATAATCGACCGTTACGGTATTTGCATGTATATCCGTGGCAATTTTTAAATAATCGCTGTTTTGCGTATTTAAAGCGTCGTTAAATACGGTTTTAAAACCTTTTGAAACCGACTCCATATATGCGGCATCAAGTACTCTTCTTGGCATTTTTTCTCCTTTTTATAGACCTAGTTGGGCTTTGACATCCGGATCGATATCAAGCTCATCTTTTTTGTTTTTCTCGTAGCTTTTTTCTTTAAGCACGCTTGCGGCTTCGCTTTTTGAAACTTCCATAAAGCTATCTAGCGCATTTCCTTCAAGCGCCATAGCCATCTCTTTGCGGTTAGGCAAAAGTTCGCCGTTTTTTATGGCGCTTTCTATTCGCACAGTTTTAGAGTTATTGCGCTCGGTTTCAAGCGCCGTTTTTAGCTCTCCTATCTCATTATCTTTCGCGATTATTTGCGCCTGCAAAGCCGCGTTTTTCTCGTTTAGTTCGGCCAGCTTAGCGGCTAGCTCGGAATTGTTTTCGGGCATCTCTTCTCCTTTATTATTTAGTGCTTTGTTTAATAAATTCGGGCGATTTACAAGCCCCACGCTTGCGATCCTCACCACCTCTCTTACGCCGTTGTCGCGGTAATTAACCTCGTAGGCTGGGCTTAGGTATCTATATAGTTTTTTATCTACTAACCCTTTGCCTACTTCGGTAAATTCCAGGCTCGCGTAAATCCCGTCGTCTCTAGCTTCAAGCGAATTTACGTCAAACCACCCCATCGCTTCGCCGTCGTAGTGATCCTTGTCTAGCAAGATGTCTACGTTTTGGCTTTTGGTGTTGGCTACCACGAACGAGGCGTCGATGTTAAATACGCGGCCGTCGTAGCCCATAACCTGCTGACCGGCGGGGCTGATTTTTATCTTTCCGTCTTGCAAGCTGTTTAGCTCAAGCGCTACCACGCTTTTTTCAAGCTCTACCATTTCGCTCCTTTTTGGATTTTCTTGCCTCGCATTTTATGGCTTTTTTAAAATTTAACCACTCTAAATACCCGCTATTTGGAGTGCTTGTAAAAAAATTTTGCGTTATAGTTTGCGTAAAAAAACGGACGTGAAAAAAATGAAAGACGTAATAAAAGAGCTGTACATACAAGGAAAGACCGTAGATGAAATTTGCGCCGCTTTAAATATCGCGCGCCAAACTTTCTACTACCATAAAAAAGCGGATTTTAAAAAAGGTATCGACTGGGACGGCCTAAAACTGGCAAATTTAAGAAGCGAGGATGAGCTCGAAAACAAAGAGGCGCTTTTTGTAAATAGCCTCATCGAAAATTACGAGAAATTTTTAAAAGACGCCGGAGAGCTAAGCCCGGAGCATATCGAAAATCTTCATAAATTCGCAAAAACGTATTGGAGCATCAAGGCTCCGCGCCAAATAAACCCGAGGGATATAGCCGTAAACGCCGCGAAAAAGACGCTGGAAGCGGTGGCTAAGCTCGCCTTGTCGCACAAACAAACGGACGTGGCGCAGTGGCTTAGCGAAAATGCCGATCTTATTATCTCAAACGTAGTAAAAAACGACAAATGAAAAAAGCGACGTTTCTAGGCGTTTTTAACCCCAATGTTAGCAAAGGTATAGACGCAAACCTTTTAAATGATTTTAAAAGGGGTTTAAACGCTTTTAAAAAGGATTTTTGCAACAGCCGTAAAGCGTTTTTGTCCATACAAAGAGTAATAATGAGTGAAGCCATACGGCGCGTCCGCAAGACGCGGTGTGCTTTAGGTGGGTGCAGGGAGTATTTATACTCCTGCCCGCAGCGGGAGCTCGGCTCTCGCGAGGAGTTAAGATGGAGTTAAAAGAGTTAAAGGCATATCTCAAATCTTTGCCGAACATTATAGACGATCAGGGGGAAAATAGGCGTAAAAAATCGCAAAACGATTTTAAATTTTTCGTACTGACTTACTTTCCTCATCAGATAGGAGTCGAAGAGGGCGGCAAATTTAACGACAAATCCAAATTTAGAAGCTTCGTCTATAAAGAGCTCGAAAACGTTTGCATTAAGCGCCGCCATATCCTCGTAGAAGCATATCGCGGCGGCGCAAAAACGACCCTTATCACGCGGTTATACAATCTTTGGCTGTTGCTCACGGACAAAAAGAGTTACGGCATAGTGGTTAGCTCTACGATCGACATCGCGGTAGAAAGTAGCGATACTTTGCGCGTCGAGCTCGAAGAAAACGCCAAGCTCGTAAATGATTTTAAAATAGAAATAGGCGACAAATGGAAAAGCGACGAGTTTATCTTTTCGGCGGATAAAAAACCCAAGAAGCTTAAATTTTTCGGCGCCGGAAAGAAGATAAGGGGCACGAACTTTTTAGGCAAGCGCCCCGACATCATCATCGCCGACGATATAGAAAACGACGAAAACGTAGAGAGCTTGGCTCAAAGAGAAAAGCTTTATAAGTGGTTTAGAAAGGCCGTATTGAAACTACCTAGCCGCTACGATCCTAGCTTTAACATTATCGTAGTGGGCACGAGGCTTCATCACGACGGGCTTTTAGCGCGCATAAAAAAGCTAAGCGCGTTTACTAGCTTTAATTTTCCGCTGGTGGTTAAATTTCCGGACAATATCGACGAGCTAAACAAAGATAACGTATCAAAAGCCAAAATCTCAAACATGGTCTTAGACGACGAGAGTATGGATAAGCGCAGTGTGCTCGCCGAGTTTTTCGACGACAAGGAAAGCTTTTACTCCGAATACCAAAACGAGCCGCTAAGCCGCGACGGGGCAATATTTTCGGGCTACAAGACCTATGAGGAGATGCCCGTTTGCGACGCATATTATATCGGCCTTGATCCTGCGATGGGCAAGGCTAGAGGGGATTATTTTGGACTTGCAGTGCTTGGCAAAAAAGATAAACAATATTATTTAGACACAAAAGGATATAAGCTCAAGCCCGACGTCATGATAGAAAAATTTATGCAGCTTTATTTGCGGCTGCTACTTTACGGTAAGCCTATAAAGATCGCCATAGAAACGGTAGCTTTTCAGGAGTTTTTCAAAGACAAGCTAAAAGAGCAGTTTGTCGCAAAAGGCATAAGCCTGAGCGTTTGCGAGCTGAAAAATTCGGTCGCAAAAGAGCTAAGGCTTGATGCTCTAGCCCCTTACGTAACCGACGGCACGATACTCATAAACGTGGATAATACGCTTTTAATCGAAGAGCTAGATACCTATCCCAAAGCTCCTCACGACGACTTGCTAGACGCTAGCGAAATGGCCTTTAGGATAGCCTCCAGTGTAGCAGTCGCCGACTACCGCGCCCTAAACCGCGTAATCAAAAGAAACCAAAAGCTCATAAAATCATTAAAGGAAAAATATACGTGAAACAGCAAATTATCATCAAAAAAAACGACGCCGCGGGGGTGCTAAGCAGCGTAAACTACGATCTGGTGCGCGCGGCGGTCTCGGGCGGAAGCTTTGAAAGCCTCGTAAAAGTATTTGAATACTTTAAAGCCACCGACACGCAAATAGGCTCGGAACTTTTTAAGCGCAAGGTTTACGTTAGCGCGCTACCGATATTTTTTGAAAGCGAGGACAAGGCGCAAGGCGCTTTTATACAGGAGTTTTTAGAAAGTATCAAATTTAAAAAGTTTTTGTTTGCCTGCACGGCTGCTATCGCCTATGGGTTCGCGCCTTTTATCAAGCAGTGGCGAAACGACGAGGGCAAAATTTTACCTGATTTTGAATATATCCCGCCGACGTATTTTAATACCGACAACGAAGATAAGCTTTATCTCAAACAAGGTATAGATAAAATTTACGTCCAAAACGCAGCAGATCTAATGTGGATACACTTTCACCCAACAGATAGCGGCGACGTCATCACCCAAAGCCTGATGTACCGCATCGTCACTATAACGGCGTTAAAACATCTTGCTATATCAAAGTATATGAACTTCTTTGATAGCCTCTCGGTGCCGCCGCTAGTCATCAAATCAAATAGCGTAGGCGACGAAAAACAAAGCGACGCGATTATAGAGGCGGCCGTAAATTTACGCGCTAACGGCGTAGGGCTGTTTTCCAAAGAAGATATCGTAGAGTTACTAAACGGCAATGTCGATAAAGCTACGTTTTTAGAGTTTATTAAGTACTGCGACGACTGTATAGCAAAAAGTATCACCGGGCAGGTGCTAGCAGGCAATTCGCAAATAAACGGCACGCAGGCTCTAGGCAAAGTGCATAACGAGGTGAGGCAAGACATACTGCGCTTTGACGCGATGCTAATTTCAGCTAGCCTTTGCGAGCTTATCAATGAGACGTTAAAGCTAAATTTCTCTAACGTGAAGCCTTTTAAATTTATGCTCGACGCTAATCTTGAAGCCGACGAAAACGCGTTAAGCGAGGTATACGAGCGCATAACGTCCATGGGCTATGAGATCCCGCTTGAGTTTATGGAAACGGCGTTTAAGATCAAGGGGCTTAAATTTAAAGGCGAAGCAGAGGCGCAAATTTTGCAAAATTCGGACAAAAAAGGCGTATCGAAAAACGCTCAAAGGCAAAATTTACCCCTTGACAATATCGATGCCGCGCTTGAGAGCAAAGAATATAACAAGTCCGAAAAAGAGATTTTAAAAGAGATCGAAAGTTCGTTAAATAAGCTTTTAAAGGACGCGAGCAGTTACGAGGAAGCCTTTAAAAAGCTAGGCGAGATGTATGGGGGTATTGATATAGCGCTACTTGAAAACGCGATGATAAACGCCGTATCAAACGCCCAAATTTACGGATACGAAGATGAGTAGCGTCGGTTTTTCGTTCTTTGCTGAGCCCGTAAACGTCATCAAGGCCCTCGCCGCCCGCACGCCCGAGCTTCACTTTGATTACGACGAGATCATACACGAGGCTCATAGTAGAGCTTTTACGGTAGCAAAGATTACGCGGATAGATCTGCTTTCAGATATCCAGGCTAGCCTTAGCGAGGCCTATACAAAGGGGCAGGGCTTTGGGGAGTGGCGAGATAACATAAAACCCGTTTTAGCAAAGAAAGGCTGGCTAGGAGACGTAAGCGTAACAAATCCTAAGACCGGAGAAACGAAACAAATTTACGTGGGCTCGCGGCGGCTAAAGCGAATTTTTGAGACCAATATGCGCGTAAGCGTCGCAAAGGCAAGATATGAAAGCCAGATGAGTAGCGCGGGCGAATACTTCCGCTATAAAGCCGTGCTAGACCGCCGCACAAGGCCGTCTCACGCTAAGCTGCACGGCATGATCCTACCAAAAACGCATAAATTTTGGGAGAAAAACTACCCGCCAAACGACTGGGGATGTAGATGCCAGGTGCAAGTACTCACGCAATACAAAATGGAAAGCTACGGATTTAAGCCCTATGCCGGCACGCCTTTAAACGTAGCGAGCGAGGACTGGGCGTATAATCCGGGCAAAAGCGCCCAGAGCCTAGATAACGTCCTAGCGCAAAAAGCTAAAAATTTAAGCGGCGAACTAAAAAATATCGTAAAAAACGATCTTAAAAACTACGAGCAGGATAAGAATTTATACGTTTGGCAAAAGGGGTTAGATGATATGGTTGATTATTTGGCTAGCGGTAATATTATAAAAGAAAAAATTTATCAAATAGCTCAAATAGGGATGCTAACAAAAAATGTAAAAAATGGCCTAAAAAAACTTAATATTACTCCAAGGGCCGCATCTATCGCAATCTATCAAGATGCGGTTTTGCATATTATGAGAGATAGTAAGCCGCAGGCAAAAAAACCAGATATTGATGAAATAAAAGCCTCTGTTCGCGTTTTAGATGAAAGCAAGCACTGTTTTTACGACATAAAACACAAAAATATTATATTTTTTTATCCATCCATGCAAGATGACGATATGTCAAATTATATAGTCGTAAATCTAGATTATACTATTAAAAAATTCAGAACGGATAATTTTGTGGCTACAATCAGCAAAATGCCATTAAAAAGCTTTAAAAGCATATTGAAAAATAAAAAACAATACATAAAACTAAAATAAGACAAGGCCGGGCATCGAACCCAAGTCATATATAGCCGCCTTTGGCGGGTATCCCTCTGCCAAATCTGAGGGCATCTCTTGTCTTATTAATGAGATTATAACTCTTTTACCCTCAAAAGTCAATTTAGCTTGCTTGCTATTTCGGCAGCCAAAAAGCGCTTGATATTTTCCTCTAAATTCGGCTCCAGCTTTCCATCTTCATCGACTGGCAAAAACGGACGAGCCGGGATCTTGCTTTTGCCTCCGCGTCCCGCATTTGCGCCGAACTGATGAGATAGTCCGTAGGCAAAGCCTTTATGAGAGCTATTATTTGAGACGGTCACGCTTTTGGCGTCCGAGCTTATGTGCCAGTTGTCAGCTAGTCGCCCGCTATCTCGCAGTATGCGCTCCGAACCGCCTCTTTTTACTTTTTGGGTCAGCGTGCTTTGTTTAAGCGGCTTCCAGCTCTGCCCAAGCGGGCTTTTTTGGTTTTCAAACGCAAATTCTATGGAGTTTGAGATCATATTACCGATGGTATCAAACGTGCTTTGAGATAGGGCATTGCCTTCCTCGAGTCGTTTTAACATATCTTGGATTTGTTCAAGCCCGTTTACTTCTACGCTCATGCTTTATCTTTCGGCTTACAAAAGCGATCACTACGAGACTTTGTCACTGAAATAAAATTTTCCAGATATTCGTCGTTGGGTTTTACGCTCTCCACCGTCGTCCATGTGTTGCCGCATTTGTCGCAACGCCTAAAGCGCACGGTTTCAAGTCCTTTTACGGTAGCGCCGACTCTTGTTTTTTCGTTTCCGCAGTATGGACAAAAAATGAAACACCTCCGTTTTTTAGAGGTATTTTACTATTTCTTTAAAATTTTTCCCACCGCATTAGCCTCTAGCCTTGGCTCTTTGCGTCTTGATTACGGCCTCAAGCCCCGTGATTATCTTGTTCGCTCGTTTTTTATCGAGCATATATA
>CAURQE010000015.1:0-62660 GCA_963527315.1 uncultured Campylobacter sp. | reverse complement strand
CAAAAGTAACCCGCGTTCTCTTTAGCGAAAGAGACTTCAGGCGCGGTACTTGCAAGACGATTTTTAGTGTCTCATCAGTTACGGGGCAACCGTCCAGCGAGATATGGCCAATAGGTTTGCCCGTAAAGTACTTAAAGCCTTCGCCTGTAACTTGCTTATTACCCTCTAAGATAAGGAGTTTTAGTTTGGGCAAAGTCGCCAAATACTGGAGGGCTTCATCGGTAATCGCGGTATTGATAAATCCCATATTGACCAACGACTTTACTTGCACGATCTGTGCGACCATCTCGTCGGTTAGGGCAACATCCTTGTAATGATGTCCCTTGCAAAAGCGCTCCTGGGTTACTTCCTTGAGCGCAGCTTCTAAGGTAATAGGGCGACTATAAGCTACCATAACTTTCCTTTAATTTAATTCATCCCGCAGCGACTTTTTACTCCACGCAATACACTCGTCCAGCTTAACGTAAATTTACCGACGAACCCAAAAATTAAAAAATCAGCCTAAATTTTAATCAAAATCTGCTTAAATTTACCGTATCGGCGCTAAGGCTTAAGCTAATGCTGTTTTTGCGTAAGAAAATCGTCCAAAAATCGCTCAAAACTATCCCATTGTTTTAAATTCGCAATGCCGCTAAAATCGTCTAAAGTATCTACTTCGTTCATATCTATTTCAAACACTCTATCGCTGTTTATATCATAGACGCGAACTATCCCGAAAGCATCGTCACTAAGAGCTATATATCTTTGAGGTAGCAAAAAATGCTCGCGAAAATATTCCGTCATTTCTATGATATTAGGGCTAAGGATGTCCGTGATTTCCAGTATCTCTACATCCTGAAAAATCGGGTCAAAAGGCCCGGTATAAGTAAGATATAACTGCGCGAAGCAACTTTGTTTATTTATATTTAGCTTGCTTAAAATTTCCGCAACCTCATCCGTATTTTGTCTAAACGGATTTGGAGCCAGCTTTTCTATTTTGTTTTTGATATTTTCTTTTAGCATATGAGTTTCCTCTTTTTATCTTAGCGCAGCTATTTGCGTGGGTTTATTTAAACTAAATTTAAAAGATAAATTTTACCGCTATTTGTAAATTTAAGCCGGATAAAGTAAAGCGGCGTAGCTAATTGCTCGCCGCAAAAACGATCAAATTTTAGTGTAAAAAGTGGCGCACGCCCGTAAAATACATCGCCATGCCGTGCTCGTTTGCCGCCTGCACGACCTCGTCGTCGCGGATGCTACCGCCAGGCTGTATTACGGCCTTTACGCCAGCCTCGCTTGCGATATCGATGCTGTCGCGGAACGGGAAAAACGCCTCGCTAGCAAGCGCGCAACCGCGCAAATCAAGCCCCATATCGCGCGCCTTAGCCACGGCCGCACGCGCGGCGTCCACGCGGCTCGTCATACCCATACCGATGGCGACCACGGCGCTATTTTTCACATAGACGACGCAGTTGCTTTTCGTGAGTGCCGCGACCTTCCACGCGATTTCAAGGTCTTTTAGCTCAGACTCGCTGGCTGCGCGTTCGGTTTGTAGTTTCATATTTTCTAGCTCGCCAGGCTTCACCTCGTCGCTTTGCTGATAGACAAAGCCGCCGTCAACGTGCTTAAAGTCGTATTTGTCGTTTGCTCGCTGCAAAAATTTATTGCCCTGGGTGAAAATTTTGATGCGTTTTTTGGCTTCAAATACTGCAAGCGCGTCCTCGTCCACGTTTGCGGCGATGATGACCTCGACGTAGATTTCGTTGATTTTCTCTGCCAAGGCGCGGTCTAGCGTGCCGTTTATCGCTACGACGCCGCCGTATGCGCTGACGGGATCGCATTTTAGCGCTTCTACGTAGCTTTCTAGCAGATTTGATTTTACGGCAAAGCCGCAGGCGTTAGCGTGTTTGATGATGGCGACCGCAGGCGCGGTATCAAAGCTGCTTGCAAGCGCCAAAGCGGCATTGATGTCGGTAATGTTGTTAAAGCTAGCTTCGCCTTTTAGCGCCGTAAAGTTGTTGCTGAAAAAATAATCAAACTCGTATAGCGCGCCCTTTTGGTGCGGGTTTTCGCCGTAGCGCGCGTCAAAAACCTTGCTGCCGGCGATAAATTTCATCTCGCCAAAGCCCTCGTTAAAGCGCTCGTTCATATAGTTTGCGATCATCGAGTCGTAGGCCGCGGTGTGTTCGTAGGCTTTTATCATCAGATTTCGCCTAAAAGCGGCCTTTTCGCTCTCGTCCGCACCCCCTATGACTCGTAAGACCTCGTCATAATCAAGTGGACTCGTGACGATATAAACGCTAGCGAAATTTTTAGCCGCCGATCGCACCATCGCAGGGCCGCCGATGTCGATGTTTTCGATGATCTCGTCAAAATCATCGGTGCGGATGGTGGTTTGTTTAAACGGGTATAAATTTACGCAGACCAGATCGATGCCGCCGATGCCGTATTGCGCGGCTTGGCTTACGTGGTTTGCGTCGTTTCGCTTGTGCAATATCCCGCCGTGGATTTTTGGGTGCAGGGTTTTCACGCGCCCCTCAAACATCTCGGGCGAGCCCGTGTATTCGCTCACTTCGACCGCTTTTACGCCCTGCTCTTTTAGCAGTTTGTGCGTACCGCCCGTACTTAGTATCTCAAAACCGAGTCGCTCGAGTCCTTTTGCAAACTCTACGATGCCTTCTTTGTCGCTGACGCTGATTAATGCTCTCATATTTTCTCCTTTAAATTTTTATTTTATTAATGCAATTATGCCTGACAATAAACTGAATGCGGCTATAGCAATACCAAAAATCGTCCATTTTCTATCCTGAGCGTCTTTTCGCTTATTGTAAATAACCTGCACTAAATCCGAAATTTGAGATTTAATCTCATTGTGGGTATTTTTAATAGCCAAAACATCGGATATTCGCCCCCAAATTTCATAAGTTTGATGACTTTGCGGCTTCACCGGACTAGTAAAATAAACGGATAAATCATAACCCAAAAAGTCGTCCCTAGTCGCAACCATCTTGTTTATATCCTTATTTTTATATGAAGTATAAACATCATTTAAGAATTCCAGCATTTTTTTATTGTAAGCTATGCCTAAAATAAATAATATTACTTGTCTATAAAATTTGTTATCGTCTTGGTTAAATTTATACAAAATCACAAAGGCGCGAGCATCAAAAATAGCCTTTATATCGTAGTTATCATAAGAATTTTTTCCATTTGCTTTTAGAGTTTTAGAATTCCTAATAGCCATAGAAGCAATATCTTCGCCATTTTTATAGCTCATATAATATGCGAAATACTCTTCACATTCTTTAAAATCAGCTTCATTATGATATTTATAAAGCTTATTTTTAGATTCGACATTTTTATTTTTATCGAATGTAATATTTAAATCTGCACTAATAACCAAAAAATAAACATCAAAAAAACAATATACTCGCCTATTTTGATCCAATTCATAAAAATATATATTATCAATAATACTATCGTATAAAAAATTTACTTTTTCAAAACTTCGTTTTATTAAGCCAGATATGTATTTAGCGGCGACTTCTTCGCCTATATGCAAAATTTTAACTACTTTCGTGTTTTTATTTTCTTCTTCCATATATTTTACCTCGATTCAACTTTACTTTTCACCCAAATTTCGTTTTATCGTCTCATACGCCTCATTTATCTCTTGCAGTTTTCTGGTACTTTTCTCTATCATCTCTTCGCTCTCGCCGCGCCCCATAAGGATATCGGGATGATATTTTTTTACGAGTTCGCGGTAGCGTTTCTTTACCTCGTCAAACGGCGCGCCCTCTTCTAGCCCAAGCACGTCGTAAGGGCTTTTAGCGCGTTTTACGTACGGATCGCTTTGTCTTCCCCTATCTTGCCGCCTTTGCCCGTAAAAATCGTCAAATCTCTTTAAAATCGACCAAAAATCGATCTCGTTAAGTCCAAATCCCAAAGCGATCTGCTCGATGACGTTATGCTCGCTTTTACTAAATTCGCCGTCTATATAGGCTAAATTTAACAAAAAAGATAGCTTCGCGGCCGCGGCGTCTTGGCTAAGTCGGCAGCAATCTTTGTACTGCCGAGCAATAAAATAAGCATTATGCACCGTCTCTTTTTCGCGGTTATAGATCTGCTTTAGCTCCGCCCTCATCGCTGCGTCGTTACCGAGCCTTAGAGTGATATCATCTAGCGTCTCGCTGATGAGGCGAGCCTCTAGCTCATTTACCCTGCCATCGCTTTTGGCGACTTTAGCAAGCAGGCTAACTAGAAATTTAGCCTCTTCAAACATCGCCTTTTTTTGCGAGCCGCCTAAATTTACGGGATTTTGACTAAAATTTGAAACCAGATAATAAATCCCGTAAAATATCAAAAACCAAAAAATGAAACTCAAAATATCACCATAAATGATAAATCGTATTTTTGAGCTTGCCGCCTACTAGCTCGTTTTTACGCCACGAACTCTCGTCGTTCATCACGTTCCAGCGGCGCTCGTCGGGGCGATAAAACCAGTCTTTGTCGATCTGATAATAAATCTGCTTGCCGTTTGCCTCGATGATGTTTGCGATGTTGTTGTCGTGGTAGCTGTTCTCGTCGTAGTCGGTAAAGGCGCGCTGCCCCATCTCGGAGTAAAGAAGCGTTAGCTCTTGGAGCATCTCGTTTAGCTCGTTGTCCATCTTTTGCACGTGCAGTCCGATCTCCTCGGCCTCGCGGAAAAGTATCGGATAATCATGCGCCGGATAGTCGCTGTTTAGACGCTCGGAGATGTTTTGGATCTTTGCCTCGTCGTTCATGTGATAGCGCAAAAGCTCGCAGCAGATCTTTAGCGAGAGCGAGCTGGCGCGGTCTACGGCGCCGAAAACCAGCGGATGGATGTAGTTATATAGCGATTTATACGGGTTTTCGTCGTTGTCTTTCTCGTGCATTTTCCAGAGTTTTATCACGCGGTTTAGCTCGTCCATCGACACGCTGACGCGCTCGTTGCCGTTATCTATCGGGCTCATCGCGTGTTTTAGCGAGGTATCGACGGCGGTTAGATACGCTAGCGGGCCCATCACGATCTCGTTTGCGCCAAGCGCCATCATCGTCGCCGCCGACGCGCAGTTAGCGGGGATAAGCGCGGTTATGTTTTTGCAGTAGTTTCTAAGAGTACTGATGATGCGAAGTGCAGCTATACCGCTGCCGCCGTCGCTTTTGATAAACAAAAACGCGTTTTCTATCTTTTTGCCCTTTAAAATTTCATACATCGCGCTCGCGTCGTTGCCGCAGACGCTGCCCGCGTTTGAGTTGTAGTATGTGATGAGCGTGCCGCCTAGTTTAGCTTCGACTTCTTTTAATACCTGCTGCGTCTCGCTAAATAGCACCGGTGGCTTAGCTACGCTTTTTTGATCCATTCCTCTGCCCTCCTTTTGCGGCTGCTCGTCCTCTTTGTTGTTTAAAAAGTCTTTCCAAGACATCTACTTTTCCTTTCGTTGATTTATAAATTCGTTTGCGCCTAAAGCCGTTTTGTTTTTCGTCTCCTTTTTTGATTATTCGGCTTTGAGCCGTCTAAATTTAGCTTGCTAAATTTGATTAAAAGCATTAGGCTAGCTTCAATTTTAGCCTTTTTAAACTTATTAAATTTTAAGTTCGGCTCAAAAACGTTAAAACGGCTTAAATTTTAGTCTTTAAGCTTACGAAATCGGCTTTAAATTTGCATAAACGCCGACACCTTTGCTACGTCCGCTTCAAAATAGCGATCCGGCTCGCCTAGCTCGTAGCGCGTAAATATCAATTTGCCCTCAAAGCAGTCCAAATCGCAAATTTGCGACGTTATCTCGCCTGCGCCGCCATTTTTAGGCTCAAAGCCCACCAGAGCGATCTCGGCGATAAACTCAAATTTGCTCGCGTCAAAAAGATAGTGGCGAAAATATCCGTCGTCGCGCACGAGCCAAATTCGGTCGTTAAGCGGCGCGATACCGCCTAGCATAAATCCGCGAGCCTCGCCGTCTAGCGCGATCTCGTCAGGAAAGCTAAATCTGCGTAGCGGCTCTAGCTGCGGGTAGCTTGATAAGGCGATCTCTTGCTCGTATAAATTTAGCAGCACCGCTTCGAGCGCGAAGTTATTTTTAAAATCGCGCGGTTGATTGCTTATTTGGCTTTTGGGCTCTTTTGCGTTGCCGCCTAAAATGCATTTTTGCCTGCGCGTTTGCTCGTTTTGGCATTTGCGTTTTGACGCGTCTTCTAGCTCTTTGCCAAATTTATCATCAGGCGCGTAGTTTCCTTCGCATTCGTCCTTTTTGCCGGCCGTAACAAACAAAAAACTAAAATCGTCCTCAAGCTCGGCGGTTAAATTTAATCCACTCCCCTTTGCCTGCAACAAAAACGACCTAGAGCCGTCCTGCCCCGCGCCAAGACCTACGGCCATACCGCCCGTTTGCGGTAGCTCGTCCATCCAGACGCCTGAATTTTCAAGCTCATCAGGTAGCGCTAAATTTGCCCTTAGCTCGCCGCCGTAGCCGTAAATCAAAATCGAAATTTGCTTGTTGCTATCTCGCCTGGCTAACCAAATTTGAGCCGCGCGAGGTTCAAATTTAGCATAGATTATCGGCTCATTTAGGCTAAATTTTAGCTTGCGATCAAAGCCGTAAAGTTTAAAACCGGGTTCCTCGTCCTCGTATTCGTCGCCCCAGACCGCGACTAGCTTTGCTAGCGTACCTACGCTAAAGCAAAATTTACTCGCGTCAAAATCGGCAGCATTTATACCGCCGTATCTAGGATCGCCGTCAAGCTCGGTAAAATCGCTAATTACTATCACGCTCCGCCTTAAATTTAGTAAAATTAGCCGCTAAAATCGCGCGGCGCGGCTTAAGCTATATGCCATGCGCTAATAGCCGGACGCCTCGCAAACGCTAGATTTTATCTCTTGCCTCCAAGTTCTACGGCGGCTAAAATTTGAGCTACGACGTCCGCAAAATCAGCCGTAAAATAGCGCCTTATTATCTGCGTTTCTTTGTTTTTTTTCGTAACGTTTTTTATGATTTTGTCCCAAAACGCAGCGATTTTACCCTCTACTAGCTTTAGCGCGGTTATCTCGCTGCGCACGTAACCCCACTCCTGCGCATAAGGCAAAAATCCCTCTATCGCAGCCTCGTCTATAAAACGCAAATTTTGGGCGTCAAATACGTAATGACGATAACCGCTCGCAAAACTGACGCTAGTTACCAGCCAGACGCTCAGGCTAAGCGGGATAATGCCGTTTAACAAAAACTCGCCGTCTAAATCCCGCGCAAGCTGCGTTTGGTCGAAATTTATCTCCTTTAGCCGCGCTAAATCGGACGCGCGGGCGATGAAGGCTAAATTTTTTGAACTACTCATAAATAACGCTCGCTCGCCGTCCAAGAGCGATAAAAAAATATTTTCGCCGTAAGGTAGCGCTTTTATCTTGCCGTTTTCAAACCGCGCTAAAAATCCGCTAGAGCCGTCTGCGCCGCAATCAAACTCCACGGCGACAGCCGCGCCTAACGGCTTTACACAAACTAATGCGCCCCCGAATCTAAGCGCGTCAAGCTCCTCTTTAGCGATCAAATTTCGCTCGTAGTCGTAAACCAAAAGCTCGCACGCAAGCTCGCTAGTTTTCTTAACCAGCCAAATTTGCGCGCATCCTGGCACAAAGGCAAAACGTAAAAAATCGCCGCCTATCTCCCAGATAAGCTCTTTTTTGACGTTAAACAGCTCAAATTTACAAGCCCCGATACAACCGATCAAAGCCGCGTTTTTATCGAAGTCTATTTTATCCGGACTTTTGCCGAATTTTTCGGCGCCTGGTATAAGGCGCGGATCAAAATTTATCTCTTTAAAGCCGTTTAAGATTATCATTTAGCTTTCTTGCTTGATAATCTTGGCAAACTCGCTAAAATAAACCTCGCTAACCTCGCTTAGCTTTTCATCGATATCGTTTAGCTTAAATTTATCTCCGCCCACGCTACCGATTTTTTCAAATTTGACGCCGTGTTTTGCGGCTAGAGATTCAAATTTAGCCTCGTCTTTTACGCCGACGATCGCGCGCGAAAAGCTCTCGTCAAAGATGAAATTCGGCTTTTTAACGTCAAATTTACACTCCGCGCCAAGCCCGCTTAGGCACGCCATTTTTGCTAGCGTTATGGCTACGCCGCCCACGCCTACGCTGTTTGCAAACTCTAGCGCGCCCGATTTATTTGCCTCGATGACCAGATCCCACAGCGCGCGCTCTTTTTTATAGTCCACCGCAGCTAGCTCGCCGCCCACCGCATTAAATAGCGCCTTAGCGTAAAGCGACGCGGCAAATTCGCCCTTCGTCTCGCCAAGCACGTATATCGCCGTGCCGGCGCGCGTAAAGACGCTCGGAAGGCTCGCGTTTGCGTCCTCGTTCACGCCTACCGTTACGATCGCCGGCGTCGGATAGACGCTCACGCCCTCGGTGTCGTTATATAGGCTCACGTTGCCGCTGACGACCGGCGTATTTAGTTCGCGGCAAGCCTCTTTGATACCCTCGCAGCCCTGCGCGAACTGCCACATGACCTCGGGATTTTGCGGGTTGCCGTAGTTTAGGCAGTCGGTGATGGCTAGAGGCGTCGCTCCGCTCATCGCGACCTTTCGTCCGGCCGCCGCGACCGCTCTAGCCGCGCCGTTTTTGGGACCAACGAAATTCGCCCGCGGGTCACACTGCGCCGCCATCGCGATCGCCCTTCCCGTTTCTTTCACGCGGATAACCGCAGCTCCGAGGAGTCCGGGCTGCTTGATGGTGTTTGTTTGGATATTTGCATCGTATTGATCGTAGATTAGCGACTTGTTTAGCACCTCGGGCTCGCTAAGTAGCTTCCAAAACGCGGTTTTATTATCCGCGTTCCCCGGGATTTGCAAATTTTTAATTTCGTCTAGGTATTTTGGGCGCGCAGTCGGTCGGTCAAGCACCGGGGAGGCCTCGCTAAGCGGCGCTATAGGTATCTCGCCCGCTAGCTCACCGTGCCAATAAAGCTCCATCACGCCGCTGTTCGTCACTTCGCCGATGATTTCGGCGTCTAGATCCCATTTTTTAAATATCTCGAGTATCTTTTGCTCGCAGCCCTTTTTGGCGCAAATGAGCATGCGTTCCTGGCTTTCGCTCAGCATTAGTTCGTACGGCGTCATGCCCGTTTCGCGCATAGGCACGCGGTCTAAATACATCTTCATACCGCTGCCGCTGCGTCCGGCCATCTCAAAGCTACTAGACGTTAGCCCCGCCGCGCCCATATCCTGGATACCCACGACGTAGTCGGTTTTAAAGAGCTCCAAGCACGCCTCCATCAGCAACTTTTCGGCAAATGGATCGCCCACTTGCACAGTCGGGCGCAGAGATTTGTTTGCGTCGTTAAAGCTATCGCTCGCCATCACGGCTCCCCCGAGCCCGTCGCGGCCGGTCTTTGAGCCGACATAAATCACGGGATTACCGATACCTTCGGCTCTGCCGTAAAATATCTCGTCGCTCTTGCAAAGCCCAAGCGCAAATGCGTTTACTAGGATGTTGCCGTTAAAACTAGGATCAAACGTCGTCTCGCCGCCGATGGTAGGGATGCCCATGCAGTTGCCGTAGTGAGCGATGCCCGCGACCGCGCCTTTTAGCAGATAGCGCTGTTTTCTCGCGTTTTCGCTCTCGCCCCTCACCTCGCCAAATCGCAGCGAGTTCATATTTGCCACGACTCTCGCGCCCATCGTAAATACGTCGCGCAGTATCCCGCCCACGCCCGTCGCCGCACCCTGAAAAGGCTCGATGAAGCTCGGGTGGTTGTGGCTCTCCATCTTAAACACCGCCGCGACGCCGCCTCCGACGTCGATGACGCCCGCGTTCTCGCCAGGACCCTGGATCACCCATGGCGCCTTAGTCGGGAAGCCGTTTAGGTACTTTTTACTCGACTTGTAGCTGCAGTGCTCGCTCCACATCGCGGAAAATATCCCAAGCTCGAGCAAATTTGGCTCTCTGCCTAGGATTTTAAGTATATTTTCGTATTCGTCGTCGCTGATTTTATGCGCTTTTACGGTAGCTTTGTCCATTTTTAGCCTTTAAAAAATTTTGGTTGATTTTACTTAAATTCGCATAAAAACTTGATAAACCAAAGAGACGAAAACGAGGCAAATTTGACGGGTAAAATTTGACGCAGTATGCAAATTTATACTACCGCCTTTTTATAATATTTGCGCCGCGCTACAAAACTAAACGATTTAAAAGCGCCCAACTCTTAGCTAAGAATAAATTCGGCTCTAAATTTAGCCGAATAAAAATTAGAATTTTTGGGGTGTTGGTCTCGGAGAGTAACTAAATTTTAGGCAAAACCGCATTTTGCATTAAATTTTATCTAGCAGCTCAAAGCCCGCGCAGTTTTTCAAACTCTTTGCAGCCCTCTTTTTCGCCCGCATCGCACGACATTTTGAGATATTTTTTCATCTTGCGAGAATACGTTTTGGTTATACCCGTTTCGTCCGCCTTAGCAAAAAATTTAACATACAAACAATCCATGCCGCCTCGCTCGTCGCAGTCTTTTTGAAAAAGCGCCGACATTTTTTCGTTAACGCTAAGTAGCGTTTGATAGTACTTGGCGGCGTTTAGGCATTTGCGCCCATTGCCCGACTCGCACGCTAGCTCCTCGCAGGCTCGTCCCGCCCATTTCTTATCCTTTGAGTCGCAGACTTTTTGCAGCGCAGCTAGACCCTTTTGCCTATCGTAAAATGCGCTGTTTTCGTCCAAACGCTTGTCCGCTAGTTGCTCGCATGGAGGCTATGCTAAAGGGCAAAATCTATCCGCAAAGCGTCTCTAGCATTTTTACTTCTTTTTGGTTGCGAGCGGCATTTGTGGTCAAATTTATATCCTTTGACGCGTCGCCGGCAAAAGCCGAATTTACGACAACCGCAAAAATCAAAATTTTAAACGGATTCATATTTTTCCTTTTTATGCGCTTGTTCGCGCTTAGTAATTTTAACGAGTTTCGCGCCGGGTGCTCGGCCGAATTTAGTCGCAAAAAATGAGCATATGGTAAATTAGCCGTAATTTTAGGACGAGTTTGGCGAGCAAATTTACCGCATTTTTCGTTTTACTTTTTCTTAATTTTATTTGTTAGGCGTGCTGCGCTCTTTATTTTAGCAAGATTAGCATTTACCGACTAAGGCTGGAACGCGGACGCTATTCAAGCTAGATAAGCCTTAGCAAGCTACGGATTTTACAAAATGAGCTTGCTACTTGCCCAGACAAAAACTACTAAACATTTCGTCCAAAATTTCGCTTCGCTCAAACGGTTTCGTGATCGACGAGATTTGCTCTATTGCCGCGTTTAGCTCGTAAGCAAAAAGCTCGAGCTCGGACTGGGCAAGTAAATTTAACGCCCTTTTTATCGCCTCGCTCGCCGCCTCGCAGCATGAAATTTGACGAGCGGAGTTTAGCAATATCTCGCTCGTATCCTGTGCGTCGAGATAGGCTTTTAGGCTATTTATTATCTCGTCCGTTCCTTGCTTGGCGCAAATTTGTATCGCGTCCACTGGAGCGTTAAATTTAACGCCGAGGTCGCATTTATTTAAAACGTAAAAAATCTTTTTTTGCAAGTTTTTTAAAAGCTCCAGGATCTCGTTATCCTGCTCATCAGCCTCCTGCGACGCGTCAAAAACGGCCAGGATAACGTCGGCCTCCTCGATAGCCCGCAACGAATACGAAATACCGATCTGCTCGATCTTGCCAGCGTTTTTGCGGATGCCTGCCGTGTCGATGATGCGCACTAGATGAGTGCCTATTTTTAGGGCTTCTTCGATACTGTCTCTAGTCGTGCCGGCCTCGTCGCTGATGATCGCGCGCTCGTAAGACAAAAGCGAGTTTAAGATCGAGCTTTTGCCGACGTTTGGCTTGCCTACTATCGCGATTTTAAAGCCCTCGAGCAACCCTTTTCTACTCTGGCTTATAGCGACGATTTTATCTAGTTTGGCGCTATTTTGTTTTAGCATTTGGTTGATGCTTTCTAGCAGATCGGCAGGCAGGTCATCGTCGGCATAGTCGATGCTAGTCTCCACGAATGCAAGAGTTTTCACGAGCTCTCGGCGAATCTCGTTCGTAAATTTAGCCAAATCTCCCCTCATCGTGCGAGCCATAATCTTTGCGCCGTCCTCGCTTTTTGCGTTGATTAGCGAATTTATCGCCTCGATCTTACTAAAATCCATCTTGCCGTTTATGAGCGCTCGCTTGCTAAACTCGCCTGCGCGCGCGAGTCTGGCGCCCCTTTTGATAAGTTCGCCTAGGATCAAATTTGCCACTACTAGCCCGCCGTGGAGCTGAAACTCCACCACGTCCTCGCCCGTGAAGCTATGCGGAGCCTTGAAATAAATAAGCAAGGCTTCGTCGATAATCTCGCCTTCGGCGTAAATTTTAGTTAGAGTCGCGTAACGCGGGACTAGATAGGTGATTTTAGTGAGTTTTAGAGCTAGGCTAAGGGCGTTTGCGCCGCTTAGCCTGATGATAGAGATCGCGCCTACGCCGTGTGCGGTGGCAACGGCGGCTATAGTTTCGTTCATTTTTTTATAAAATAATTTACGACCACGTATTGTCCGTCGCTGTTTGACTTGATGCCGACGTACTTATCCGGGAATTTCTCGCGCAGTTTTTCTAGGGCGATCTTAACCAAAACGCCGTCTAGATGCTTTGTTTTTGCCTTGCCCGTTTCCTCGACGCGCTCGATTACGCTTTTTAGATATTGCTCGATCGCGACCTCTTGATTTTGCAAAAACTGAGCTATTTCAAGGCGTACGCTAAGGCCGTATTTAGAGCCTATCCAGTTATAAAGCAGATATGAGATCGCCTTGTAACGGTAGCCCTCTTTGCCTATAAGTAGCGCCGCATCCTCGCCGTCAAGCTCGACTATTACGGTATCGTCGTCAAATTTACGCACGTCTATTTTATCTATCGTAAAAAAATTTCCTCCAAAGAGCTTTTCTACGCCCTGCTTTATTTCAGGTAGCGCTTTATCGATGTCGGCTTTTGGTTTTTGCTCTTTTTGTTTTTGAGCCAAGCCGCGATCTGTGCGAGAGTCTTGTTTTTCTTTTTTGGTTAAATTTGGCGCACTTTGCGTCAAATTCGTCTCGCCGCCGGAAGCCGGCGAGTCAAAATTTTCGCTACTTCCTATTTTTTCATCGCCCTCGTAAAAATCGTTTTTATTAAAGGTATCAATGATTGAGTGATCAAGGATATTTTTACCGCTTTCTTTTTTTGGTCGCTCTTTTTTGTGAGGCTCGTTTACTTGCAGTTCAACGTGCGGCTCGACAAATTTCGGCTCGTCTGCCGCACTTGTTTCATTTTGCTTGATCGTCTGGGACTTGTGATGTTCGTGCCGATTTTTATGATTTTTTTTCTTCTCTTTATCGTCTTGGCAACTTTGCTCCTCGGCTAAGCTTTCCTTTTTCTTAAACTCCTTCTTTTTTTCATTTACGTTTTCTTTGCGAGCGGCTTGAGGGACTTTTTTTGCTTCTTTATGCGCGCCCTCTTTTACGGCTTCGATGATCGCCGTTTTTTTGAAAAATCCCAAAAAGCCGGCACTCGGATTTTGCAAAATTTTGATATCAAGCTCGGTAACGGAGCAGTTTAGCTCCTCGGCGGCTTTCTTAAAAGCTTCTTGCAAATTTTCGGCTTCTATTCGCATCAGACCTTTACCTCCGCTTTTTTATGCTTCTCAAAGAGTTTATTTACGAAAATTTGCTGAACGACCGAGCAGACGTTGTTTACAAACCAGTAAAGCGTAAGCCCTGCAGGGAAGGTCACGAAGAAAAACGTAAAGATAAGCGGTAAAAATTTCATTATCTTTTCTTGCATCGGGTCGCTAAACGTGGTCGGCGTGAGCTTTTGCTGAAGGAACATCGTCGCTCCCATCAAAATAGGCAACACGAAATACGGATCCATCACCGAAAGGTCGTGTATCCAGAGTATCCACGGCGCCGCTTTTAGCTCGATCGCGTTTAGCAAAACGCGGTAAATCGCAAAGAAAATCGGTATCTGCATAAGTATCGGCAAGCAGCCGCCCATAGGGTTGGCGCCGTTTTTCTTATATAGCTCCATCATGTGCATATTTAGCTTTTGCGGATCGCCTTTGTATTTGGCTTGCAGCTCTTTTACCTTCGGCGCTAGATCTTTTAGCTTATTCATCGATAGCATACCCTTGTAGGTGAACCAGGAAAGCGCAATCCTAACAGTCAGCGTTAGTACGACGATCGCCCAGCCCCAGTTACCGATGTAACCGTAAAGCCAATTTAAAAACGCAAACATCGGTTTTGCGATAAAGGTAAACCAGCCGTACTCGATGATGTCCACGAGCTCCTCGTTTATCTGGCTTAGAGTCGCGTGGTCTTTAGCGCCGATATAGCCTTTGGCTTTAAAATTTTGCTCGCCTTTTACGAATATCACTGCATTGCCCGCGCCGTCTTTTGAAACTACGGGATTTAAAAGTCCGTCAAATTTAAAAAACAAAGCCGTATAGTATCTGTCGCTAGCTGCGGCTATGTTTACGTTATTAAAGCTCTCGGTCGCATCTACGTCGCCATCCTCGATGATAGTTAGCTTGCCGTCGTTATGCTTAAGTAGCGCGCCGTGAACCGTGTAGCTGTCTATAGCGACGCTTGGACGAAAGCCCGGAGTCACATAGTATTCACCCGCGCTCACGCTAAGATCTAGATCGTAACTTCCGTTTGGATAAAACGTGATTTTCTTGGTTACGCTAGAGCCTTCCAAATTTTGCGTTAAAACTATGCTTTTTGGCTCGCTAGTTAAATTTATCTCGCTAACGTCGCTCGCGTAAGCTACCTTGAAGGCCTGCTCGTTTAAGGCCTTATCGCTAAAGCGAACTTCAAGCGGTAGCGGCTGGGCGCCTGCTAGCTCGATGCGATTGCCATCGGCGTTTTTATATTTTTCGTCGTTTAGATAAAATTTAGAAATCCTGCCCAGCTCGTCGATGCGCGCCTCAAAGTGTTCGCCCTTTATCACGGCGATCTCGCGGCTTTGCGTCGCTACGGCTTGCGGAGCGCTGGCGCCTGATGCGGTATTTGCGCTCGGAGCGGCGTTTGCTTGATTTGATTGCCGTGCCGTCACGGTTTGGTTTTGATCTAGCGGCAAATTTTTAGGAATAAAAAAATGATCGTAAGCGATAAAAAAGATAAAAGATAAAACGGTCGCTAATATCACGCGTTTTTGAACTGACATATTGTCTAACACTATTTTTCCTTTTGAAAGTCTAAATTTTTAATAACGTAGAATTTATTTTTTTTATACGGGACGAACCAAAATGCGATGTGTGATTCTAAATTTTGATTGAACATAAAAAAAGAGTCGAAATTTTTACTGATGACGGGATAGTCGATGCCGCCTTTAAAGAGCTGATTACAGCGTAAAATTCTAAAAATAACCGCAAAAAGCGCCGAGAAAAAGCCGTTAAATTTAAACTGCCAAACGGCAAATTCCGAGCACGAGGGATAGTATCTGCAAGACTTCGGAGTAAATTTGGAGATATAATCTTGATATGCTTTTATCAAAAATAAAATAGCTTGTTTTATCATTTTCATATGCCTGATTTTATACATCCGAGTTTTTTCATAGCCCAAGAGATATTTTTTTTGAGCTTTAAAAACGAGCTTTTCTCTAGCCCGTTTTTAACGACTATCACGTAAATGCCGTCCGCAAGCTCATTTGAAATCTCGACTACGACTGCTCGCAAAAGTCTTTTACATCGGTTGCGAACGACGGCTTTGCCCACCTTTTTGCTTGCTACGACGGCTAATTTGTTTTCATTGCAAGGCTTAAAAAAGACTATCGCCTCCTCGCAGTGCCATTTGACGGCCTCTTTGTAGACGCTTGAAAACTCCTTTTGGCTGCTTATAGAGCTAAATTTGCTTAAACGGCCAATCTTGCTCTGCCTTTTGCGCGTCTTGCGTTTAGCACTTTGCGGCCGTTTTTAGTTTTCATGCGGACGCGAAACCCGTGAGTGCGTTTTCTAGGGGTTTTATGAGGTTGGTATGTTCTTTTCATAAATTTTTCCTTATGGTGATTTTGATATAAGTCGGTGATTTTATCAACAAATCGCTTAAAATCCTTTTAATAAATTTTTAAACTTCGTTTTAAAATAATAAAAATATAATCGCTCATTAAAATTTAGGAGAAAATTTTGTCTTACGTTATTAGAAAAGCATCCAGGGCCGACATCCCGGCCGTTTGCGAGCTGGTTAAAGAGCTGGCCGCATACGAAAAAATGAGCGATGATGTAAAATTTACGCCGGGAATTTTTGCCGAGTCTGTTTTTGAGAAAAACTACGCCGAGATTTTAGTCTGCATAGCAGAGAGCAAAATCATAGCTTACGCGATATATTTTTACACGTTTTCCACGTTTTTGGGGCTTGGCGGGATGTATTTGGAAGATTTGTACGTCCAAAAAGAGCATCGCAACAAAGGCATAGGAAAAGGGTTTTTTAGGCATCTAGCTCAAATTTGCAAGGACGAAAACCTCCAACGCCTCGAGTGGGCATGCCTGCACTGGAACGAGCCCGGCATCAAATTTTACGAAAAAATGGGCGCGAAAAACCGGTCTGAGCAGTGGCGAAACTACCGTCTCGACGGCGAAAATTTAAGCAAACTAGCGCTTTGATTTATCTGTTTTTAACGCCCTTTTAGATATCATCGCGCGATGAGTTACGCAAACGAAATTTTAAGAGAGCTTTACTATCTGAGGGCGTTCGGGTATAAATTCGCCGATTTTTCGCTCTCGTCCGCGGCCTTACCCAGCAGCCTTGCCGAGCTAAACGCGAGCATTAAAGAGTGCAATCTATGCGAGCTTTGCAAGAGCGCAAACCACGCGCTAACGGGCCTTGGAGATAAAAGCGCTAAAGTAGTTTTCGTATTTGACGCGCCAAACGCCGCCGAGGACGCGAGCGGAGAGTTTTTAGCAGGCGACGATAAGTTTTTACAAAATTTAAATGAACTGGCCGGACTAAAAAAGGACGAAATTTACGTCACTAGCTTGCTAAAATGCAAACCCGCCGCCAAAGCTCCGGCAAGCGCATACGAGCTTTGCGAGCCGTATTTTAGCGCGGAAGCCCGCCTAGTCGCGCCAAAACTCATCGTAGCGCTTGGCGAAGAGGTCTTTTACAAAATAATAAAACAAAGCGCGCAAAGCTTTGAGACAATAAGGGGAAATATAATGAAATTTAAACACTCGGCTCTGCTGGCGACTTATTCGCCAAGCGTCGTAGCGAAAAATCCAAGCAAAAAAGAGCCATTTTTCAACGATTTAAAAAAGATAAAAGAGTACCTATGAGAAAAATTTTAACCGCTTTACTGATCTGCTCGGCGCTGTTTGCCAGGAGCGAAAAAACCTCTGATATACCGCCCGCAAGCGAAGTTTATATAAATTTAGAACCGGCAAAATGCGACGATGCTTGCTTGCTTGATCTCGTTAAAGAAGGTCTTTTGCATAGCTTATTGGCCCGCTACGAAAACAGCTCGAATCAAGAAATTTTGCAAGCCATTAACGCCCTAAGCGGCTCCTACGCAAACGCCGGCACCGAAAGCCTGACGTCAAATTCTAATGCCGAGTTTAAAATCGCCGTCATCATCCCGCAAGATAGTATAAAAAGCTACGCCGGCGTCGTCTCAAACGCGGTTATCGCCTATGTAGTCAGGCAAAACGCACCTATCGACGTTAAATTTTACAACATCGGCAACGAAGCCCCAAGCGCTATCGACGGCGCCCTAGCCCGCGCGAAAAGCGAAAATGTCTCCTATATCATCGCGCCGTTTACGCCTATTGGCGCAAAATATCTAAACGAAGTTTTAGACCCCGCCATGATGGCTTTCGTACCGACTCTGCACATCTCTAGCGTCGATTCGCCGCAGGAAAATTTGATATTCGGCGGTATAGACTACAAAGGGCAGGTCGAGAAGCTGCTAAATTTCTCAAACGGCCAAGTTGCGGCGTTTTCAGACGGCAGCGCGCTAGGGGCGGCGCTAAATCGCTACGCGGACGAGCTTAGCGGCGGGCTAGCCTATGAAAACGAGATCGCAAGCGGCGTCACGGATCTAAAGCCGATGCTATCCGGCAACTCAAGGCTAAGCGGCGCGACCGTTTTTCTAAACGTTCCGCTAGTAAAAGCCTCGATGGTAAGCTCCCAAATGCGCCTTTACGACGTCAAATTTAACGCCCTTTTAAGTACCCAGATCAACTACGCGCCAAGCATCTTTAAACTCACGCAACCGCAGGATAGAGAAAAGCTCTACATAGCCAACTCGATTTCTAAAACCGATGGCGCGCTGGACTCAAATAACGAAATTTTGGGGCAAAATTTGAACTTCAACTGGGTGGGTTACTCCGCTAGCGCCGGGCTTGACTACATCTACGCAACCTACCTAAACCGCGGCGCGCAGAGGCTTTTTAACGAGAGCGTCGAGGACTCGCAAATCATCTATGATACGAAGGTTTTAAAAGCCGGCGAATACGGCTTTTACGAGCAATAAGAGGAGAGAAAATCCACTATCTCCTCGCTCATCTTAGCAGGTCTTAGGTTTCTAACAAACGCAACCTCGACGTCCGCTTCAAAGACGAGCTCGGGCTCGCATTCACCGCTTAAATTTGCGATTTTATAAATTTTCTGATTTATGAGCGCGGAGGCTTTTTTTAGGCTTGCCACGCTCGTTTTTACCTCGAGCAGATCGCCAAGGACGGCCGGTTTTTTAAATTTCGCCAAAATCTCGCTCACGACGAAATGCCCGTCCTTGCTAAAAGGCTTAACGTCTGAGCCAAAAAACATCTCGCTGCGCGCCCTTTCGCAATATTTTATATAGTTTGCGTGATAAACTATGCCGCCCGCATCGGTATCTTCGTAGTAGATTCGTATTTTCAAGGCTGCTCCTTAGGCTTTTAGATCAAGCTCTATTTTACCTAGTTTTCTTAAAAGCTCCATTATATCCGTCCCCTTTTCCTGTTCGGCTTTCAGAAAATTTTCAAAGAATTCTCGTCTGATGTCTTTATTTACGTAAGTCTTGCTTTTACTAGTGGCTTGGATGGGTTTAAACGCCATCGCCTCGCTTCTGTTTTCCTTAAATTCAGCCCTGCCCTCAAGTAGATTTTGTATATCCAGACCCTTTTCTATCGCATCTCGCACGAATTTTATAAACGCCTTTTTACTCTGCTCGTCCTTATACTCGATACTCTCAAGCTCCCTAAACTCCACGGGAGCCTTGTTTTTATTCATGACTATCGTGATATTTTCGCCTTCTACGGATATTCTTTCCGCGCCGCTCTCGCCCAAACGCTTCAGCACGGTATATTCAGCCCACCTATCCTTAAACTCGTCCACGCTCATATCGGAGTCGAGGATTTCCATCCCCATATTACCTGCATTATATTCTATGCCCAAAAATGGGTATTCGTGGTTTATGTATTTTTTCGCAAATTCATCAACATTTGTCGTATCATATCCCACCAAATCCCGATTAAGTTTATCGAAACCAAACGCCCCACTACTATTTATAAATTTCTTCAGATTTTCCGCTTCGCTCCTACTAAAAGAGCCGTCTAATCCACTTATCTTACCCCATACGCTTATCTTTTCATCCAGCGTATATCCGCTCAGAGAAAAAACGCCTCGTATATTAACCGGTGCGCCGGGCGGGAGCTTTTTTATCTCCCTGATGGCCGATTCCATCTCTTTGATGTTAAAGTCTATGTCGATACCCTTTAGGCTTGATACGTTTTCGCTATTTTTTGGGTTCGCTTGATTTGTCGAATTTGGCTGCGCGACCGCCATATTCGAAGCCTGATTTGAGGTTAAATTTATAGCCTCTTTTTCCTCATGCGTCTTTAAATTTCGCTCGCGAGCGCTACTAAAATCATAATTTACGTTTGCGTTAAATCCGTTTACGCCGCTTATCATTTTTAATCCTTTAAAACGAGTTTTAAGCTATATCGGCAAATTTGAAAAAAATTTAGGGTAAAGATAAGAAAGGCTATCAAATTTAGCCAGGTTTTGAGAGATAAATTTATTACAAATTTTACGGATTACCAAATTTGAACGTAAAAAAGATAAGCGGAAGCACGCGAGATAATACACCGCTCAAAAACCAAGCGGAAGCATCTTGCGATGAATTTAAATGTTTTCTGCTTCGCTACGCTTGCAGCTAAATAGAAGAAGTAAATTTCCTCCCAAGACTAGACATATAGTCTGTCGCAGGGCGAAATTTACGCAATCATTTAAAGGCACGCAAGAGACGACGAGTAAAATTACTTTTCCGTTAACTCGCACTTGGCGCCGCGAGTAATCATCAACGACTGATCGTAAAACAAAATAAGCACCACAGAAACGCCCACGCCAAGCGCTAGCGAGACCGTCGTGGTCGTGATCGCGTTATCGAAAAATATGATTAGGTATTCGTTTTTCTTAGCGATATTAGGCTCGTTTAGAAACGAAAACAACGCCAAAATGCCCTTATACGCGTAAACCCCGGGCACCATCGGCAAAAGCGCGGGAAACGCGATGATCTCGGCGGGCACTTTGAGCCGTTTGGCAAAGAGCATACCTAAAATCCCGCTTAAAAATGAGACGATAAGAGTGGCGACGCTGATGTTAAAAAATCCCATCTGCATGATCCAAAAGCGGCTGGCGTGCGCAAACGCCGCAAGTAGCGCGCAAAATGCGAGAGTCCTTTTTGGCGGCGAGCTAACGTAGGCAAAGCCAAGCCCTGCCACCGCGGCAAAAGCGCCGTCTATAAGAGTCGCAGTAAAAAGCTCAAACATGTAAAATCTCCGCGCTGCTAAGCGAGAGCGTGATATAGACGCCCACTGCTATGCAAAGTATCAGGATGCCCGTGCTCACGGCCCTGCTGATGCCTACAAGAGTGTTGTCGTTTAGGATATCAAAGACCGAGTTTATGAGAAAAACGCCCGGCATCAAAAAGAGTATCGACGAGCCGATCGCCACGTCGCTAGTGTGCGTAAAGCCGTAAAATACGCCAAGATAGGCGATAAAAGAGACGACGAACGAGACTAGGACGTATTGGATTTTTAAATTTACGCCCATTTTAGCAAGCGCAAATCTAAGGCTATAGCCCACGAGCGTCGCGAAAAATACGCAAGCCACCGAGCCCATATCGCCGCCAAAAAGCTTACAAAACGCCGCATTTGCAAGGCTGATAAAAATAAGCGAGCTTGTAAATTTATTTGCCCCTATTCGCATGACGCCCTTAAACTGCTCTTTGGTTTCGTCTAGACTCAAATTTTCATCCAAAATCCGCCAGCTAAGCGACGAAAGCTCGGAAATGCGGTTAAAGCTCACCTGTCCTAGCGGGATCTTTTTCACGTAGGTTCGGCGCAGTGAGTTGTCGGCTGAGTCCATGACGCTAATAGTAAAATACTTCACGAAAATCGTCACGCTAACGTCGTATCCGTAGCACCTAGCCACGCGGTCCACGCACTTCTCGACGCGCGCGGTATAGGTGCCCGCGCTCACCATCGCCATCGTGTAGTCAGATAGAAAATCGGTTAAAATTTGGATGTCGGGCTTTGCGCTCATTTTTCGGCGGTTTTAAATTTGATAAAAAACAAAGCAAGCTGCGCAAACAACATCAGCTTCATCGTCCACTCGCTAGCCGCGTGCATCTGCGCAAACTCGGCCGTCTGCGTCGCCGCCTCGCCCGCAGCCTGCGCGTCCATGACAAAAGGCGTGAAGTAAAAAACAAACGAGAGCGCGAGGGCTAAATTTATCGCGCAAAGCATACCCATGCTAAATTTAGCGCCAAATTTGACGCTTGATCTAAACGAAGCAAGCTCGTAAAGCGCGGCTATGACGCTAACGGCTAGCAAGGCGTAGTTAAATTTGACAAATATCGTAGCCATCAGTTTGCCGCTTTGAAACTGCGTGAGTACGCCCTCGCCAAGTATGCTCTGCGGATAAAAAATCGTCGGCGCAACCAGAGCGCCCAGAGCCAGCTCCGTGCCGATGAGCGCGCCCAAAAGTAAAAAATAAATGCTTTTCATGATTTTCCTTTTTTTGATTTACTGCCCGCATTTTAGGGTTATAGCATTTAAAATCCGCTAAATTTGAGCAAGAAGGGCGGAAATTGGCGAGCGCTAAATTTGACGCAAACTGGGGCAAATTTAGTTTATTGCCAAAGCCCAAACCGCGTGCAAATTTAAAAATTCGCAAATATATTTCGCGCGACGAATCCGCGGTCAAACCCCGCTAAATCCTTGTAAAACTCCGCCTCGAAGCCGTTAAATTTAAGCGCGTTTTGCATGCTTTCTCGCTGATCGTAGCCCATCTCGCAGACTAGGTATTTTACGTCGCGATTTTTAGCGACGAGGATTATATTTTTTAAGATCTCATCGCCCGCCATGCCGCCAAACAGCGCCTCGTGCGGCTCGTTTAGTACAAATTTATCAAGCTCGTAGTCCCGCGCGATATATGGCGGATTTGAAACGAGCAGGTCAAATCGCCCGTAAATTTGATCCAAATACGCGCATTTTACGAACTCGATCCTGTCCTCTACGCCAAATTTCGTGGCGTTCTGCCTAGCTAAATTTAACGCGTCGTCGCTGATATCGGAGGCTATTATTTTGGCGTTTGAGTTTAGCGCCAGGCAGATGCTGATTATCCCGCTTCCCGTGCCTATCTCAGCCACTAGCGGCGGTTCCTTTTGTGCAGGTAAATTTGATAAAATTTCAAGCGATTTTTCGACTAAAATTTCAGTCTCGGGGCGCGGGATTAAGACGCCCTTTTTTACGTTAAAACTAAGCCCGTAAAAGCCCGCCTCGCCCGTGATATACTCTAGCGGCTCGTGATTTGCGAAGCGCTTTATAAGCGCGAAATACCCGCTCACATCCTCTAGCTCGCGGTTTAAATTTAAAAATATCCACTCGATTTTTACGCCGAGGTGTCGCATTAAAAGCGCCTTGGCTACGCGCGCCGGATTTGCGCCGCTTATCTCGCACGCAGGCGCGATCTGAGATGAGGCAGCCTTTAGCGCGTCATTTACCGTCATTTTCCAGCTCGTTTATACGCTCAAAGAGGCCTGGGTGCGAGTGATAGACGAACGCGTAGAGCGGATGAGCCTTCGGGAAGGCCTTGTTTTCGGAGCCTAGCTTTTTTAGCGCGCTTATCATATCGGCTTTGTTTGAGACGTCGCCTGCAAATTTATCGGCGCCAAATTCATTTGCGCGGCTAAAATACGAGCTAATAGGCGAAAACAAAAACCCGAAAATCGGCGAAAAAAGTAGCAAAAACGCGATCACTCCGCCGCCTGCCGGACTGAGCCCCAGCGCTCCATACGCCGCATCAGGGATGTTACCGAATATAAAAAACATCGCAAAAAGCATAACCGCGCTTAGAGCGATCATTTTTAGGATATCTTTGTGCTTAAAGTGCCCAAGCTCATGCCCTAAAACGGCGATTATCTCCTCTAGGCTTAGTTTTTTAACGAGCGTGTCGAAAAGCACGACGCGTTTAGTCGCGCCAAGGCCGCCGAAATAGGCGTTTAAGCGGTTGTCGCGCTTGCTAGCGTCTATCGTAAAAACACCGCTACTTTTAAACCCGCACTGCGCTAAAAGCCCTTCTATACGGCTTTTTAGCTCGCCCTCTTCTAGCGGCTGCATTTTGTTAAAGATAGGCGCGATGAGCGTCGGGTAGATGAGATTTATCACGAGCGCGACGCCAAAGCTTAGTAAAAACGCCCAAAACCACCAAAAATCGCCCAAAAATCTAATGCAAAGCAGCACCAGCCATACAAACAGCGTGCCAAACACCAGCGTGAGCGCGAGCGTTTTAGCTAGATCGAGTACGAAAATTTTAGCCGTGGCGTTTGAAAAGCCTAGCTTTTTATCTTTGACGAAGGTTTCGTAGATATTTAGCGGTAGCTCCAGCAGCGACGAAACGAGCAAAAATGCCATAACCATAAGGACGTTATCGCCTATATCTCCCGTTTTATAAGCATGCCCCGATATCGCGCCAAGCCCCCAGCACGCCCACATCATAAATATCGCGGCGTGATAAAAAAGGCTTGCTATCTCAAATTTTTGATTCGTTATCGCTGCCGCGGCGGCTGATTCGTACTCGTCCTGCTCTAGCACGACGGCAGGCTTTTTAGCCTCTGCGCGGATGAAGTTTATCTGTAAAATAGCCAAAATCGCCTTTACGGCAACGTAAAAAAAGTAAATACCGAGTAAAAAACAAAACATGTTTTCCCTTAAATTTTATAAAGACTAAAGCAGCCGTAGTCGGTGCGAACGGCTAAAAATTCCTCGCCGTTTATGCGCTCAAATTTGGCCTCGCAGCGCTTAACGACGTGCGAAAGCTCAAAGCTAAGCCGCAAATTTCCGCTTTTTAGATCGATGACGCGGGCTTTGTCGTAGTTTATTAACGCCAGCTGCGAACCGTCCGCGCTAATGCAAATCTTCTGAGCCTTGGCACACTCGCCCCGCATCCACGCGGGAGTTTGCCGCGAGCCTGCCGCGTCAAAAAAGACTAGACCGCCATTGTAATACTCCCTGCCTAGCAGCGAGCCGTCATTTAAAAAGCAAACGTCGCTAAGCGCGCCGAAGTCCTCTTTTATCTCGTTTAAAATTTCTCCGTTTAGCGCGTTTAAAATTTTGATCTCGTTTTGCTTACAGCTTAGAGCTAGCTTTGCGCCGTCCGTACTAAGCGCTATGCAAAACGCAGCTCCGCAGCCCGAGTCCGTTTTGTATTTGCCAAGAGACGAAAAACCCCCGTCTCGCAAAACGTAAATTTGGCCGTAAACCGCAAATGCCGCCGTTTCGCCGGATGCGCAGATGCAGCTCGTAATATCGCCGTTTCTTTTTATTTTTAGCTCTTTAAAGACATTTGTAAATTCGCCCGTTTGTGGGTTAAATTTAAAAATATCGTGATCTAAGTCCAGCAGCAAAATCTCGCCGGCACGCTCCGCGTGCCACGTAAGCGGCTTTGGCAGGATGATATCGCCTCTTATCGCTCCGTCTGCGCTCAGCCTAGTTAGAAAATCTACCGAGTCCTCTTCTTTGTAGTCGCCGCATTTATATACAAAAAGCTCGCCTTCCGCGCCCGCAAAGGCTAGCGCGCCCGTGTATCCGCCGCCGATATAGACGTGCAGACTCGCCTCGCCAGCTTTCGCGTTCGCATTTTGCAGGACATAGCCTTTTTTCAGGCTCTCCCACTCCTTTTTCACGCAGGCTTTTTGCGCTTCATCTATGCTAGCAAACTCCTTTTGCGTCTGCCTAGTTTTGCCGTTTTTGATGCTCTCGCTGAGCAAAATTTGACCCTCTACGCGCAAATTTAGGCGATCGCCGTTAGCTAAATTTACGAGACTTGCCATCAAATTTACTTTAAAAAATTATCGTAAAACGAGCTGATAAAAAGCACCAAAATGATAAACGGCACGACGAATTTGATATACCAAAACCAGATATTGACGAGTTTTGCGTATTTTTCGCTGCCCTGCATTATCTCGCGTTTGGCTTCGTCTTTTAGCACCCAACCGACAAATATCGCGCATCCTAGCGAGGTCAGCACGAAAAATATCGTAGCGCTGATGGCGTCGTATGCGTCAAATATATTTTTACCGAAAATTTTAACGTCAGAAAGCAGATTCGTAGCCATCAAGGACGGTAAATTTCCAAATATAAATATCGTGCCTAGAACCAGCAAAATCGCGCTTTTGCGCTTTATTTTAAATTTCTCCTGAAGCGTCGTAATGATAACCTCGTAGATCGGCAGCGAGGTCGTGAGCGCGGCGATCATCAGCAGTGCAAAAAACGCGACTGCAAAAAATCCGCCAAAAGGCATATGCGAAAAAACGATCGGCAAGCTCTTAAACACGAGGCTTGGGCCGCTATCGGGCGAGACGCCGTAGCTAAAGAGCGACGGAAATATCATAAAGCCCGCAAGCACGGCGATGAGGGTGTTTAGGATGCCCGTGATGATAGAGATTTTAACCAGCCCTTCGTCCTTTTTAACAAAGCTAGAAAGCGTAATCATCACGCCAAAACCAAGCGAAAGCGCGAAAAATACCTGCCCCAAAACCTCGACGAAAAGCTTTAAATTTATCTTTGAAAAATCTGGCGTGAGGTAAAATTTAACCCCCTGCGCCACGCCATCTAAAGTTAAGTTTTTTACGATCATCACGATCATCAGCACGAAAAGCAGCGGCATGAGGTACTTTGCCGAACGCTCGATACCGCCGACTGCGCCCTGCACCAAGATCGCGTAGTTTACGAGTACGAACACGAGCGTCGCAAAGCTAATAGCCAGCGGATCGCTAACGATATTTTGCTCGTAAAACGCGCTCGTAGCCTCAAAACTCAGCACCTGGGAAAGATCAAGCATACCAAATGCGATCTGCGCGATGTAGTTTAGCACCCAGCCGCCGATAACCATGTAGTAGGCCATGATGCCAAATGCCCCAAGCAGCCCCATCCAGCCCACGATTTTCCACGCCGGATTTATATTTTTACCGCCGAATGCGTCCACGGCGTTGCATTTTAGGCGTCTGCCGATCGCATTTTCAGCCAAAATCATCGGTATACCGATCACGATCATCGCGATGCAAAACACGAGTACGTAGGCGCCGCCGCCGTTTTGCCCGACTAAATACGGGAAGCGCCACGTCGCGCCAAAGCCCACGGTCGCGCCCGCAACCGCCAAAATATACGTTACCTTCGAACTCCACGATTTTCTATCCATCTGTATACCTTTACGAAAAAGAGAGATTATATAAAAATTTTATTTAAAGTTTTTAGAACCATCTTTGAAATTTAAAACAAATCTGGATTAAAATCGGTAAATATTATTAGAAAAAGGCTACTTGGCATAAATTTAAAGGCGTAAATTTCTGCAAATTTACGCCAATTTTTTATTTTCTAACGACATGTAAAAACTGCATATGTTTGCGGTATTGCTCTATGACGTCGTTTATCAGCGTGGCCTCGCTCCAACCAAGCACGTCGTAGTCTTGACCGCCCTCTTTTAGATATACCTCGGCTCTGTAGTAAAGATCGTCGCCCTCAAGCTCTCTAGTGTAGTCCGGGCTCTGGCTTTTGGTGAGATATACGCCGTATCTAAAGTCCATCTCGTCGCCAAGTCCGACGTTTAAATTTACGAAATTTTCAGCTTTTGTTACATTTGCCTCAAGTCCGTTTTTGGCAAATTCATCTTTTAGCTCGTTAAAGGCTTTTAGCACGACTTCGTTTAGAAATTTACTGCCGTCTTTTTTGCTAGGTAGAGTGATGATAGCGCTTAGTCGCTCTTGCCAAGGCTTTGAAAGATCGCTAAGAGGCATGTTGTTAAAGTTATTTGTCTCTTTTTTGGTCGCATCGACGCGCAAGGCTTTAAATAGTCCGTAAATGGCGCCAAGTAGCACGATAGCAAACGGCAACGCCGTAGTTATCGTAAGCGCTTGAAGCGAGCCAAGACCGCCGGCTAGCATCAAAAATGCCGCCACGACGCCCACCGTAACGCCCCAAAAGACCTTTTGCCAAACCGGCGTATCGTCCTTGCCGTTTGAGCAAAGCATGTTCATCACGATCGCCGCTGAGTCGGCCGAAGTGATGAAAAATATGACGATCATAAAGACTGCGATCGTGCTTAGCACGCCTGAAAAGCTAAATTTTTCTAAAAACATAAAAAGCGCCGAAGCCGAGTCGGAATTTACGGTCGTCGCAAGCTCGCTAAAGCCGCCTTGAACAAGCGCGATCGCCGAGTTGCCAAAAAAGCTCATCCAAGCAAAGGTAAAGCCGGTTGGCACGAAAAGTACGCCGATCACAAATTCTCTTATCGTCCTACCCTTTGAGATTTTAGCTATAAAAAGCCCCACAAACGGCGACCAAGATAGCCACCAAGCCCAGTATAGCAGCGTCCAACCGCCAAGCCAGCTCTCATTTTGCCTCTCGTAGGCGTAGAGGTTAAAGGTGTTTGAAATAAGCGTCGAGACGTAGTCGCCGCTGTTTTGCACAAACGACTTTAAAAGCTGCGTCGTATCGCCTAAAAATAGTATCAAAAACATAAAACATATAGCTAGTGCGATATTTGAGTTTGATAAAATTTTAATCCCCTTATCCACGCCGCTTGCCGCTGAGATGGTCGCTGCAAAACAAAGCACTATTAGAAGCGTGATATGCATAGTCGGCAGGCCAAAAACGTGCGTAAGGCCGGCATTTACCTGAAGTACGCCGTATCCTAGCGAGGTCGCTACGCCAAATAGCGTCGCTACGACGGCAAATGTGTCGATAGCGTTGCCGATCTTGCCGTAAATTTTATCGCCGATTATCGGATAAAACGCCGATCTAAGCGTGAGCGGCAAGCCGTGTCTGTACGAGAAAAAGGCAAGGATTAGCGCCACGATAGCATAGACCGACCATGCGCCCATGCCCCAGTGAAAGAAGGTAATATTCATCGCAAGCTTTTGCGCTGCGATAGTTTGCGCGTCGCCGAGCGGCGGATTTAGATAGTGCATGAGCGGCTCGGCCACACCAAAAAACACAAGCCCGATGCCCATGCCGGCGGCAAAAAGCATAGAAAACCACGAGATATTTTTGTGCTCCGGCTTTACGTGATCGGCTCCTAGTTTGATCTCGCCAAGCTTGCTAAAGCCAAGGATGATGATGCTTAGAAGTATGACGGCGACGGCCAGGATGTAAAACCAGCCAAATTTGGCCGCGATGTAGTTTTGCATGCCTTTAAAAAACTCATTTGAGAATTTTGGGAATATCGCTGCAAATGCCGTTATTAAAAATATGACAACAAGCGATGGGATAAATACCGAGTTGTTAAATTTCGACTTTTGAAATTTGATCATTTTTCTCCTTTTTTGTAAATTTCAGCTTCATTTCAAAATAACGAAAAAAAGTAAATGGGTCAAATTTGCCCCTTAAATTTTGAGCTAAATTTAAGGAGCAAAGCACCTAAAAAAGGCGCTTTAAAAAATTTACGTTAAATTTATCCGCAATCCCTCTTTGCACCCCTAGCTTTTGAAACGCCAAAGATGATCGCAACGATAAAAGCTATGCCAAATGTGATATAAGGTATGATGGTCGGATTATCTACCTCGATGCGAGATAGTGCCACGTCGCGCCAAAACCGACCGTAGCGCCCGCAACAGCCAAAATATACGTTATTTTCGAACTCCAAGTTTTTCTATCCATCATAAACCTTTTAATAAAACGCGAAATTATATAAAAAATTTAATTAAAATTACGGGCAAACTGCGGTAATTTGGGTTAAATTTTCAATCTTTTCTAAATTTTAGGCCTAAATTTAAGCGGACTAAACGTAAATTTAAGCCTAAAATCAAGTAAAATATCTCAAAATTTTAAATTTTCCTATCGTAAGGTACGCTAGCGACCAAACGAGAAAACAAATGCCAATAAGCCTAACAACATCGGTAAAATCGCGAATCTCAAATCTGCCAGTAATCAAAGAAAAAATCACTCCGCCCGCGATACAAAGAGCAAGAAGCGCAAGCGAGATAAAAACCGTAATATTCATGATTTTTGCCGTCATGCTCTTGTTTTCGCTATTTTTAGCCAGGGTTTCAAGCAGGGTTATTCTATTTATAAAGCCGTCTCTTTCGTACTCTACGCGCACGAGGTCGCCCTGTTCCAGACTAAAATCCGCCGAAAAAACGCCGCTAAATTTAATCCCGTCCAGCTCAAAACTAGCGCCGATAAACTCGTCTCGCTTAATCGTGCGTAAATTTAGAGCGCTAACTCTGCCCGTTTTAGTTAATTTTTTCAAATTTGCTCCAAATTTTCGGCGATTTCCAAGACTTCAAAGTATTCGTTCTCTAGCGTCTCTAGCTCACTTTTTGCTGCTTCCAGATCATTATAAAGCGCGGTTAGGCCGATTTGCTGATAGATTTTTGGATCGCTAAGGCCGGCGTTTAGCTCTTTTATCTTAGCTTCCAGCGCGGCTATTTTTTCGGGGTGCGAGGATAAAATTTGCGTTTGCTTGTAGCTTAGCTTCGCGCCGGTTTTGCTCTTTTGTTTTTGCGCTTGCTCTGCTTCGCTGGCCAGGCTTGCTTCAAATTTACCAAGCTCGGCTAATTCGTCTTCTAGCTCGAGATAGACGCTGTATTCTTGATGTAGCACCTCGATCGCCGTCCCCTCAAATGCCCAGAGTTTATGCGCGATCTTATCGACGAAGTAGCGGTCGTGGCTAACGATGATTATGGCGCCCTCAAAGCTTTGCAGGTAGTCCTCAAGGATGTTGATAGTTGCGATATCCAGGTCGTTTGTAGGCTCGTCTAGTACGAGCACGTCGTACTCTTTGCTAAAAAGCAAAGCTAGCGCCACGCGGTTTTTCTCGCCGCCGCTTAGCACGCCGATGGGTTTATCGAGAAATTCTTTAGGAAATAGGAAATTTTTAAGATAGCCGTAGACGTGCATATTTCGCCCGCGCACCATAACGTGATCGCCGCCGTTTGGACAAAAGGTCTCAATGAGGCTCTTATCGTCATCCAGCGCGCTTCGCGACTGATCAAAGTACCCCACTCGCACCTCGCCGCGCCTAACTTCGCCGCTGCTTGGCTTTTCAAACCCGAGTAAAATTTTAATAAGAGTGCTTTTACCGCTGCCGTTTCGTCCGACTATCGCGATACGTTCGCCTTGCAAAACGCGCGCGTTAAAATCACTAAAAAGCTGCTTGCCGCCGATATTTTTGCTTAATTGCTTGATCTCAAATAGCATTTTTTTGCGGTTTACGCTTTGCGTTTGGTTAAAATTTTTACTCGCTCGCTCAAGCTCGAGCCTAACGCGGCGTATCACGCCCGGGTTTTTCTTCGCCTCCTCGCGCATGGCTAGCACTCGCTCTTTGCGCCCTTCGTTGCGTTTTAGACGCGCTTTGACACCTCTGCGTAGCCACTCCTCCTCGGCTTTTAGTTGTTTTAGCAACGTCTCGTGAGATTTGGCTAGGCTGGCTAAAATTTCCTCTTTTTTGGCTAGATAGTTTGCGTAACCGCCATCAAATGACGCCAGCGCGCCCTCCTCGATCTCTACGCTTCTAGTTGCTAGCGCATCGATAAAATAGCGATCGTGCGAGATAAAAACTATCGTCTGGCGCGAGCTTTTTAGCATATCTTCAAGAAATCTCACCATATAAACGTCAAGGTGATTGGTAGGCTCGTCAAGTAGCAAGACATCTGGCTTTTTAAGTATCAGCGCGCCCAGAGCTACGCGGCGTATCTCGCCTCCGCTAAGGCTTGCGACAGCTCGGTTTTCGTACTCTTTTAGCTTAAACTCCTCCAGCACGCGCTCGATCTTGCGCTCGATCTGCCAGCCGTCTTTTGCTTCGATAAATTTGATTAGCTCGTCTTGCCTAGCGTTTAGTTCTTTGTTTTGCGCATCGCGGCCGAGCGCCTCTAGCACCGCCGCATACTCGTCCCTAGCGTCAAATATCTCTTTTAGCTCTAAATTTAGCGCGTCTTTTACGGTAGCCGCATCGTCAAATTTAGGATTTTGCGCGAGCATTTCTACCTTAACGCCGCCTTGCGCGATACGCCTGCCGCTATCAGGCTCTAGCGCGCCCGCGATTAGCTTCATCAGCGTACTTTTGCCGCTGCCGTTTTTACCGATGATAGCGATACGCTCACGCTCGTTTACGCTGAGGCTTACTTTGTTTAAAATTTCATTGGGGCCGAATTTTTTACTAACGTCGATTAGATCTATGAGTGCCACGCGCGCGCCTTAAAACGAGATATGCATGCTAAGCGCGATGATACAAAGCGTAAGCGCCATCGGCACGTAGATATATCTGCCGACAAAATACCACAGCGCGCCTTGCTTTTTTGCCGCGCCGGTATTTATCTCGTCCATGATCTCTTCTTTTTTGATGACCCAAAACCACGACACAGCGCCGATCACCGCACCGATAGGGATGATATAGATCGACACAAAGTCCATCCACGGCCCCCAGCTGGTTATGGCTTCCATATTTACGCCGATACCAAAGCACACCGCGCAAAGCAAAATTAGCACGACGCCGCGCTTTAGCTTAGGAAATTTGTGCATTATTGACTCGGCGACGACTTCAAACATATTTTGTAGCGACGTCACGCCGCCAAAAATCACCGCCGTAAATAAAATAATCGCAAAAATTTGGCCTCCGACCATGTCTTGTAAAATTTTAGGCAGCGTTACGAAAAGTAGTCCGGGCCCCGCCGCTGGATCCATGCCGTAGGCAAAGACCGCAGGCAGCATCACAAGCGCCGCCGTCATCGCTGCGATCGTATCAAAGATCGCCGTTTTTTGCGCGCTATCGACGATATCTTCGTCTTTATGCAGATACGCGCCATAAACTATCATACCAGAACCCGTGATAGATAGCGAGAAAAATGCCTGACCCATCGCCGCAACCCACACCATAGGATCGGCTAGCTTGCCCCAGTCGCTGTGAAAGATAAATTTATACCCGCCAAACGCCCCGTCTAAAAACGCCACCCTAATCGCTAAAATAAAAAATAGAATAAAAAAAAGCGGCATCATGATTTTGCCGGTTTTTTCTATACTATGCGCGCCGAAAAATAGCGTAAATAGCGTGCCGGCAACGACGATAAAATGAAACGGCACGACCGAATAGGACGAAAACGCAAAGGAATCAAACCAAGTGTTGGTATCCACGGTCATAAGCGAACCCGTGATCGCTTGAAACAGCGCCTTTAAGACATACGCGATGATGACTGCGTAGCCGGTAGCTATACACATGGAGCCAGCCAGAGGTATCCAGCCTAAAATTTTACCGAAAGCTCCACAGTTTCGGCTCTTCCAGGCGTATTCATAGGAGCCTAGCGTACCGGTTTTAGCGCGTCTGCCGATAGCATACTCCGCAGATAGCCCGACGTAGGAAAATATCGCGATAAAAAGCACGTAAATAAGCAAAAATGCGCCGCCGCCGTTTGAGCCGACTTTATACGGGAAGCCCCAGACGTTTGCCATGCCCACGGCAGAGCCAACGCAGGCGATGATAAAGGCCCATCTAGAGGTAAAAGTTTTATGCATTTTGACGTCCGTTCGTAGTAGATTTTTTAAATTATACTTGATTAATCTAATAAAAAGATTATGCCCGCTGACCGAGCAAGCCCGCCGCGCCGCCTTAAAACGCTTTAAATTTATATTTGGATATAATCGCGCGTTATTTAAAATCCACGTTACAAAAGAGAAATTATGAATTTATCGCTCAAAAAGCTTACTATACCGATATTTTTAGATATGTTTTTGCACTTTGTTACGCTCATCATAAACACCTACATGGTGACTAAGGTCAGCGTCCATTTAGTGGGCGCTATGGGCGCGGGCAATCAAGTCATGGATTTATTTATGACGATCTTTAACTTTTTGAGCGTCGGCTGTTCGGTCGTAGTCGCGCAGGCTCTAGGCGCTAAAAATATAAATTTAGCCAAACACGTCATACACGCCAGCATCACATTTAATACGATAATCGGGCTTTTTAGCGCGGTTTTTATTTACTTTTTCGGATTTGAAATTTTAGAGCTTTTAAACGTCCCGCAGCAGCTTAGACAGGAGAGTTTTGGCTACCTGCACATGCTAGGCGTAGCGCTTGCTTTTGACGGTATCGGCATGGTGCTAGCAGCCGTGCTTCGCGTCTACAACTTCGCCGCCGCTGTCATGCTAGTCTCGCTTTTAATGAACATCATTACTCTTTGCGGCAACGCTATCGCGCTTTTTGGCTGGCTGGGACTGCCAAACTACGGTCTCTACGGCGTCGCGGTCTCGACGGTCGCGGGACGACTAGTGGGTGTTATCGTGCTATTTTTGATCCTGACCCGCTACGCCAAAGTCAAAATTTTCTTTAAACGTCTATTTAGCCTGCCGTTTGCGATCTTGCGTAAAATTTTATCCGTCGGGCTTCCGAGTGCCGGCGAAAATTTGCTCTGGATGGCGCAGTATATGGTGGCTTTCGGCTTTGTAGCGAGCATGGGCGAGGCTAGCTTAAACGTGCAAACCGTTTATTTTCAAATCACGCTTTTAATCCTACTTTGCGGAGCCAGCATCAGCGTGGCAAACGAAGTCATCGTCGGCCACCTAGTCGGCGCGATGAGATTTGACGAGGCCTATTCGCGCACTTTCCGTGCGCTTCGTATCGGCTTTATCGCGACGCTCGCGGTGGTTTTGGCGGCGTATTTCGGTAAATTTGAGATCATGGAGCGGTTAAATTTGACCGAGGAGCTAAAGGCCGTCATGTTGCCGCTTTTTACCCTTTCTATCGCGCTTGAGACGGGTCGAACATTTAACATCGTCATCGTAAACGCCCTGCGCGCGAGCGGGGATGCTAAATTTCCGCTGATGACGGGCGCGGTGTTTATGTGGGGCGTGAGCCTGCCGCTAGGATACTATCTAGGCATAGTGCAGGGCATGGGTATCATCGGCGTTTGGATCGGATTTACCGCCGATGAGTGGCTGCGCGGTCTTGTTAATACGTGGCGCTGGAGAAGCAGAAAATGGCAATCAAAACGCCTCGTGTAAAAACCGTTAGCGTAAAATGCGGCGAATTTGGCATCACGCTAAATTTTAAAAAAGGCGTCAAAACAACCCGCCTAAAGGTCGCCAAATCAGGCGAAATTTCGGTCTCGCTGCCCTTTTACGCCGCGCAAAAATATGCGCTAGAGTTCGTGCAAAAACACTACGACTGGCTAAAATCGGCTCGCGAAAAAACGCTAGCAAATTTGCCGCGCGAGGACGAGTTTAAGCTACTAGGCGAGGTTTACCGTATCGTGCTAGAACCTAATTTAAAGGGCGTAAATTTAAGACGCTTTGCAGGCGGTTTGGATATTTTTAATGGCTTAAATTTTAGCGCGGACGGGCTAGACCCGCACCTTTACGGCACTAAATTTGACAGAGAATTTAGCGCGATTAAATTTAAGTCGCAGTCTAGCGAGGCTAAATTTGATAGCGCGGACGGACGTAAATTTGACGGCGAAATTTACGCTGCGAGTTTAGCGGCGCTAGAAAATTATAAAAAAGCTTTTGCGAGGCGCATTTACGGGCATTTTATAGCCAAATTCGCTCCAGCCGTAAACCGCAAAATAAACCGCGTCGTCGTGCGCAAAATGACAACTCGATGGGGTAGCTGCAACTCGCGCAAAGGCTATATAAACTTAAGTCTAAATTTGATCGAAAAAGCCCCAGAGCTAGTCGAATACGTCGTGCTTCACGAGCTTACCCATCTGATCTACCCCCACCACCAAAAAAGCTTTTATAGCTTCATCGCGGCCTTGATGCCCGATTTTAGGTCGAGAGAAAAACGGCTAAACAAAAAATAATTTTAAATATGCTAAAATAGAATATTTTTAATTTAAAGGGAGATAATGAAAAAACTTCTAATGCTAGTTGCCGCGGTTTTTGCTCTGGGCGGCGATTTCGAGGACGGCATAAAAGCCTACGAAAGCTCAAATTTAGCCGTAGCTCGCGATAAATTCGCATCTGCTTGCGACGCAAATAATGCGCAGGCCTGCGCAAGAGCCGGTGCGCTCTATCAGCTAGGTAAGGACATCGTGCCCGATCCTAAAAAAGCGCTTGAGCTATACGAAAAAGGCTGCGAACTAGGTGCTAAAGAGGCCTGCTCGGGTGCTGGCGGCATATACATGTCTAGCGACAAAGAAAAGGCGCGCACGCTGCTAAATAAAGGCTGCGAGCTTGGCGACGGATTTGCGTGTGCGACGGTAGGATCGTATCTGCTAGAGGAGAAAAAATTTAAAGACGCCTACGCTCTTTTTCAGAAGGCTTGCGAGCTAAAAGATAAGCTAGGATGCGAATTTGCAGGCGATCTAAAACGCTCAAAAAGACTCTGATTTTCCTTACTCGGGTTAAATTCGGCAATCAAATTTAACCCGATTTTATCTTTTTCCCCAGAACGATTGCGCTTAAATTTACGAAAAACAAATCAAGAAACTAGGCTAAATTTTAAGAGATAGCAACAGTCGCAGAATAATAAGAAAGCGCAGGCTTTAAGCGCCTACGCCGACTCTCTTCTCCGCTTTATTTCTTATCCAGCCAAACGCGAATAACGCCGCGTAAAGCGACACGCCAATCGCGTAAGACACGTATTCGTTCGCAATAAAAGGAATGTATTTAGCGCACATATTAGGCACCAAGGTTAGCGGCGCGACAGCCAAAAGCAGCGCGCGCTCGAGTACGTTTACGCGTTTAACAAAATACCCTTGAAGCGCCGAAGAAAAGGCGAACATGCCTACTAGCGCCGTACCGAAAATCAACGCCATCTCTAGCGGATTTGTTATCCACACTATACCTTTTGCGTCGTTTGGGTTTGCGGCATCTACGCTTTCTATCAAAAGCAGCTTGTTGTTAAACACGAACGAAAACGGCAAAATCGTCGTGCGCAGGTCGTAAAAAAAGCCCTGCATACCCACGGTTACGGGGTTTGCTTTGGCGATACCGGCCGCAGCGTATGCCGCGATGCCCACAGGAGGCGTATCGTCTGCTAGGATACCGAAGTAAAAGACGAAAAGATGCACGGCGATAGCAGGAATAAGAAAGCCGTTTTTGTGCGCCAAAAACAAAATCACAGGCGCGACTAGCGAGCTAACGACGATGTAGTTTGCTGTGGTCGGCAAACCCATGCCTAGTATCAACGACATTACCGCCGTGAGAAAGAGTATGAGTACGATGTTGTTGCCGGCTAAATTTTCAACGACTTCAGACAGCACCTGCCCGATACCAGTTAGCGAGATAGAACCCACTATGATACCTGCTAGACCCGTAGCTATCGCGATCGTAGTCATACTTTTAGCCGCCGTTACCATCGCCCAAAATATATCCGTAAAGCCAACAATAAAGTCCTCCTTACCGACGTCCTCGCCGTGAGCCATTTTTTTAACGGGCTCTTGAAAAAGGATGATCAAAAACAGCACGCAAATAGCGTTAAAAGCCGCTGAAATAGGAGATTCGTTTGCGATTAGCAAGGTATAGAGCAAAACCAAAATCGGGATGAGATAGTGCAGTCCACTCACGAAAATTTTAAGCTTTGACACGCCTGCGCTCTGCTTCATGCCTTTTAGCCCTAGCTTACAGCTTTCAAGGTGCACGATGAAAAACAGCGACATATAGCACACGAACGCAGGAATCACGGCCGCGATCATGACGTTTGTATAGCTAAGGCCCAAAAACTCGGCGATGATAAATGCCGCCGCGCCCATGATAGGCGGCATCAGCTGACCGTTTACGCCAGCAGCCACCTCGATGGCGCCGGCTTTGGTGCTGGTTAGCCCCGCCTTTTTCATCAGAGGTATCGTAAAGGTGCCTACCGTTACGACGTTTGCCGTGGAGCTGCCGCTCACCATGCCGGTTAGTCCTGACGCGATAACCGAAGCTTTCGCCGGTCCGCCGCGAAATTTACCAAGCAGCGCAAAGGCTAAATTTATAAAATACTGCCCTGCTCCCGCGCGTTCCAAAAGCGAACCAAACAATACGAAAAGATAGATAAAACTCACGCTAACGCCAAGCGGCACGCCAAAAACGCCCTCGGGCGTAAGATACATGTGGCCGGCAAGTTTGTTTAGGCTAGCGCCCTGGTGCGCGATGATGTCTGGCATATATTGGCCGAAATAATCATACGCCAAAAATATCGCCGCGATGATAGGAAGCGCCGGGCCGATGATCCTGCGACCCGCCTCAAACAGCACGATCACGGCGACGCAGGCTACGGCTATATCAAAGCTCGTGTAGTCTCCGGGACGCTGCGCTAGAGCGTAAAACTCTATGAGCGGATATAGTGCGGCTAGCGTACCCAAAACACAAAGCGCGATGTCGTAAAACGGCATGCTGGAATGGGCTTTTTTGTGAATTTTAAGCGGATAGAGCAAAAACAGCAAACAGATAGCAAAAGCAAGGTGCGCCGAGCGCGACATCGTCTCGTTCATCGGAAAATACGCGATATAAAGCTGAAAAACCGACCACGCAAAGCAGATAATGCTCGTAAAATAAATATAAAAGCTCGAGTTTATCTCGCGCGTCTTTACCTCGACGAACTCCTCCTTTTCCTGCGCCGACTCGGTATTTGTTCGTGTATCGTTTAAATTTTTATCCATATTTGCTCTTTTCTTGACCTCTTAAATTTTTCTAAAATTTGGCGATTTTGCCCGCGTAAACCGGGACTTTAGTTTTTTAAATTTGGCCCGCTTTGCTTAAGCCTTAAATTTACAGGCAAATTTAACCTTGCGCCGTAAACATACGGGTTTTGCAAACGGCAAACGAAGTCAAATCAAAAACGCACGTATGAGCCAAATCTAAAATTTGACGCTTTATGCGGCTAAAGCAAACTCGCCGCCGCCCGAAAATAGGCCAACAAAGCGTCAAATTTTAAATCCTCAAAAACTAAAAACAAGCCCTAAATTTAACAAAAAACAAGCCGCGCAGGTCAAATTTAACCCGCACGGCTTAGCTAGTTTATTTTATTATGCCGGCTTTTTTAAACTCAGCCTCGGCAGCAGGGTGCAAAGGCGCGGAAAGCCCCTCTATCAGGCTCTCTTTAGTAACGGCTGCAAGTGCCGGGTGCAGGCTCTTATACTCGTCAAAGTTATCCAAAATCGCCTTCACGACCGCAGCCACCGCAGTATCGCTCATGCCCTTATCCGTGACTAGGACGGCTTTAACACCGATGCTGTTTACGTCGTGATCTACGCCCTCATAAGTGCCTTTTGGTATCGTACCTTTGGCAAAGTACGGCATCGCAGCCAGCATCTTATCCACCTGCTCGCCCTCGATATTTACGATGTCGATAGGTAGCGAGTTTGCCGCGTCGGTGATGTTAGCCGTCGGATGGCCGACCATGTAAAAGTAGCCATCGATTTTCTTATCTTTTAGCGCGTGCGGGCACTCGCCGGCAGTTAGCACGCCGTGATGTTTTAGCTTTTTCTCGTCAAATCCGTAAGCCTTAAACACACCAAGCGCGGTCATTTCATTGCCGCTGCCCGGGTTACCGACGTTGATCGCTTTGCCCTCTAGGTCGTTTATAGAGCCGATACCGCTTGATTTTGAGACGACGAACGCGAGAAGCTCAGGGTAGATCGAGACGACGGCACGTAGGTTTTGATCGCCGTTACCTTCAAATTTGCCTACGCCGTTAAATTTATCATAAACCACGTCGCTTTGGACGAAACCGAAATTTAGCTCTTTTTTTAACACGTTATTTACGTTGTAGACCGAGCCGCCGGTTGATTGCACCGAGCATTTCATCTGCGGGTCTTTATTTACGAGGCGACATATCGCTCCGCCCACCGGATAATACGTACCCGTCATCGCTCCCGTACCGATAGATACGAACTCCTTTGCGCCTAGCGCAGACGCAAAAAGCAACCCGGCTAATGCCAAAGATGTAGTTTTCATTTAACTTCCTTTCAAAGAATTTTTCTGATTTTACTCTCAAAATCCGCATTTTGCGTATAAATTTAGCTCTTTTATCAAGCTTTTTTATAAAATTGCGACTATTTTACACACTTTAACCTTAGAAAAATAATTCTTAAGGTAAAATTTATATATTTTTTACAAGCGAAGCAAAAATCATATTTTTTGCATGGAGATATTTCTAAATTTTACGCACCGAGACTTGCGACTTTAAGACGCTAAATTTGGATTAGTTAAATTTAGCATTTTTGCGGTGCGGGTCTGGGTGGGTAGAATTTGAAGCCGAATTTTACAAATTTGACTTCAAATTTGAGTGCAAAAAAATTAAGGCGCAGTATTTTTCTACTTCGCTAAGCTCGTAGCTTTTCAAGAAGTTCTAGACGAGGCGCTTTTAAATTTGGCGACGGGAGTTACCTCGTCGGTAATAACCGAGCCAAATTTAAAAGTAACAAAGTATAGGACAAAAAGACAAGCCATTAAATTTATTTCCAAAGAAGATAGAGCTTTTCGTCGTATATATCGCTACTCTTCGGCCCCACCTCCACCTCCGTCACCTCCACGTTTTGCACGTCGTTTTTGGCTTTTAGCACGCTAGCGTCTTCTTCAAATTTCGCCATCAGCTCCTCGATCTGCACGTTTAGCTGGGCGACTTCCTGCTCGCTTAGCTTAACGTCGCTACGCTCTTTTAGCACGCTGTTTGCCGAGCGCGCAGAGGTCGCGACCTTGCCGATATTGCCGCTACTTAGTAGCCCTTTACCAAAAATCGCGCCCAAAATGCTAGCTCCCACCGAGATCGCAGTCTCGATACCCTTGCTTTTAAAGTCTCGCTGCTCTTTTTCTAGCTTTGCCACCGAGCGGTTTAGCTTCTCCTCTAGGCGCGCTTTTTGTTTGTCAAATTCCGCCGTGAGCTTGGCCGTTTGCGCCTCTAAAATTTCGTTACATTTATCGGCCAAACGGACGTAAAACTCCTCCTTGCTCTCGCCAGGCGCCGAGCTTAAATTTAGCGCGCTAAAGAGCCTAAGTTTGTAGTTTCTATAGATAAATTCTTTGAAATTTTTGGTTAGTTCTTTGAAATTTTTAGCTCCGGCGACAAAGCCCGGTAGCGGCGCGTAGGAGAGCTTGAAATTTGGCTCCGAAACTGCGGTAAAATGCATATTTTCGCTAGCCTCGCTCCAGTCGGCGCTTTTTTGAGCTTCATCCAGCCTTAGCGTGAAATTTACCTCGCGAACCTCGTCAAGCCCCTTTTTAGCGTCGTAAAATCGCACCTTTGCCTCGCCGTAAAGATACCCCTCTAGCTCGCCGCCCTCCTGCAAATTTGAGCTTGCAGCGTAAATTTGAGCGATGTCTGGCGATAGCACTGGTTTGGCGGCAAAGCTTTTTGCCGGGTTTGATCCGCTCAAATTTGACCCGCTCTTTTGCTCTTTCATCAAATTTGAAATCTGCTCTCGGCTAAGCGGGCCTTTGAGATAGCTCAAAGCCCAGCGCGTCGAGATGACGGATAGCCCGTCCTCGTGGATGTTTTTTAAGAGGAAATTGCGCTTTTGCAAATTTGAGATGAGATTTTCTATCTCGCCTTTATCCATCACAGAGCCCGCGAGCCCCGTCATACCGTCGATCACGCGCGCTTTGTCCTGCGCGGTTTGTAATCTACCGATAAACCACGTGCCGATGTTGCTAAGGCCTTTGTAGTCAAGGTCGACCGGGTTTTGGGTGCTCAGTATCACGCCAAGGCCGTGCGCGCGGGCTTGCTTGAGTAGCGTTAGCATCGGAGTTTTAGACGGCGGGTTGCCGTTTGGCGGGAAAAATCCGAAAATCTCGTCCATATAAAGCACCGCGCGAAGCGAGCTCGTACCCTCGGTCTTGCGCATCCACGCGATGATCTCGTTTAGCAGCAGCGTCACGAAAAACATCCTCTCGCCGTCTTTTAGGTGCGAGATGGTAAAGATATTGCACTTTGCCTTGCCATTTGCGTTAAAAAGCATCTTTGAGATGTCTAGCCGCTCGCCGCTCAGCCACGCGCGAAAATCGGGGCTTGCAAGCAGCGTGTTGATTTTAACCGCTAGCTTCATGCGCTCGGAGCTTGGATAAAATTTCTCCACGTCAAATACGCCAATCTTGGCAAACGGAGGCGTCGCGATAAAGCCGATGAGCTCCTCTAGGCTCACGTCCGCGCCACTGCTAAATTTATCTATAAAAATGTTTGAGATGAGTAGGTGTTCTTTTGAATTTACGTCGTTTTCTATACCCACGAGTGATAGCACCGAGCTAGCCAGAGAGCCGACGTACTCGCTAAACTCCTCGCTGCCTACCTCTAAATTCGGACGGACAAAATCCCCCAGTAGCGCCACGCCGACGCCGCTACTGCTCTTTGGCGTGTAAATTTTTAGCTCGGCGCTATTTTTTAAAAGTCCTACGCGATCCAAGCTCTGAAACGAGCCTTCGATGCCTTTTGCCCATGTCTGGGCTTCGCTAGCGGCAAATTCATCCACGCTCATGCCTTTATTTTGCGCTTCGTTTTCATCGACGTAGGGTGCAAAATCCTGCGCGCTCATCTGCGGGAACGCTAAGGCGAGGTTGGTCATATCGCCTTTGGGGTCGATTATAAAGGTCGGGATGTTATCGATGCAGGCTTCTTCTAGGATACTGATGCCAAGGCCGGTTTTACCGCTACCGGTCATTCCGATGATGGCTGCGTGCGTCGTGAGGTCTTTATTTTTATAAAAAAACGGCTCTTTGTTTTTGAGGCCGACGTAAAACAGCTTTAAATTTTCTTGGATGGTTTTCATGTGCTTCCTTGTAAATTTTGGGCTATTTTACTGATTTTTGATTAAATTTCGGGTGAAGCCGTGGGGTAAATTTAAAATCGAGGCGGGTAAAATAAAATAAGGCAAGCGCGAGGCTCGCCTTTAATTTTGCGTTAAATTTATTGGTAAGTTTTTAGTTGTTCTTTGAGCTCTTCGAGAGTTTCTATTACGCGTCTTTTGGTAAATTTCGCTATATCTTCGCCTGCGCCGTCTTTATCGGCTAGCTCGCAACAATATCTCATCGCACCTTTATATCTTAACGCAGCGACTAGTTTTAGATCGGTATCTATGCTTATGTTTTTATTAGAGTCGCCCGCCTCGTCCGGTATGCTTAGCTCAAATTTAGCATTTATAGACTCTCCCTCTTTAAACTCGCCGTCATCCAAGCTAACGACGCCTAGGCCGCCTCTTGAGATATCGTATAGATTGCCGCTTATTTCGCTACCGTTTTGCGTCAAGATCACTCTAGTATAGCGATCGGGATAAACGCGCTGGTGTTTTCTTAGGTTTGCGTGCAGATTTTGCATATACGTGAAATTTTGTAGCGTAACGGTTAAATTCGTAAGATCAGATCCGACGATGTCGGCTCTTAAATTTTCCGGAAAATATTCATCGCGTACTACGTAGGCGTTTTTTTCTTCTTTTATAGCTAAAATTTGCTCTAGCGTTACCTTGCAGACGACGGTATCATCCTCCGTGTGCTTTACCTCGCCCATGCACTCTACTTTCACGCCGTTGTAAAGATTTAAAAAATGCACCTGACGGTTGTCTTTCATAGCTCTTGCAAATACGTTTACCGCATCCTCGCGCATAAACGAGCCGTCATTATACGTAACGTTCATTTGAATTATAAGTCCTTCCGAATAAATTTGAATTTTAAGCTAGATTATAGTAAAAAAAACTTATTTTTTGATTTAATTTTTGATATTTTGTATTAAATTTGCGATATTTTAATCTAAAAAGGATCAATAAGGGCGAGAGTTCGCCCTTAAATTTAGATGATTATAGCTTATCCGCGTTGTGAGATAGATAGTCTGCGACGCCTGCGGTATCGGCTTTCATGCCTTTATCGCCTTTGTTCCAACCGGCAGGGCAAACCTCTCCGTGTTCGTTTGTAAATAGCATCGTATCGACCATTCTTATCATCTCGTCGATGTTTCTTCCAAGCGGAAGGTCGTTGATAACCGCATGGCGAACGGTGCCGTCTTTATCAAGCAAGAAGCTACCGCGAAGCGCGACGCCCGCATCCTCTAAAAGTACGTCAAAACCGCGAGCGATAGACTTCGTCATATCGGCTACTAGTGGGAAGCGAACTTGGCCGATGCCGCCTTTATTTACAGGAGTTTCTTTCCACGCAAAGTGAGAGAATTGGTTATCCGTTGAAACTCCGATGACTTCGATACCGCGAGCTTTAAACTCATCGTATCTCTTATCAAATGCAATAATCTCGCTAGGGCAAACGAAAGTGAAGTCCATAGGGTAGAAAAATACTACCGCGCCTTTCTCGCCGATGTTTTTATATAGGTTGAAATCGTTTACGATTTGATTGCTTCCTAAAACCGCTGCAGCCGTAAAGTCAGGTGCTTTTTTTGTTACTAACATTTTTTCTCCTTAATAATTTTTATTTGTAGCGAAATTATATCATCTAAAAATTAAAAAGAGATAAATTTAATCTTTTGCAATGTTTCAAATTTTACTCCGAAGTCAAAATGCCGCTTTAGTATAACACGCCAATAGGCGTTTGGCTTTTGACTACTAAATTTAACGCTAGGCCAGGGCAAGCATAGAGCGTCCGTAGTTTAACTTGCAGTTTATTATCGTAAATTTATTTTTCGCGCGTCATGATTTTGTCTGGTATTTGCGGTGGCGCTTTTGAGACTAGTACCTTTGTCCGCGTATTTAAACCGCAAACTAGCGACTTAATAAATTCCAATTTTATCCAGTATAGCGTCGCATCAAAAACCTAAATTTTAAGCCACCTATGAAGTTGCGTTTTTCTTTAGAAGGCGCGCAGTGGTTTTTACGGCACGGCGATAGCTAGCTTGGTTTGAGGCGTGAGTTTTGGATTTTTAGACGAGCGAGCTTCGTCTATCTTCGCGCGCTCATAAAAGCAAAACAAGGACCTTTAACGACGCCTGCGCTATTTTAGCAAAGATAAAGATACGGATGCTTTTAAAATATATCGGTAAAATATTTGCTAAATTTGGCGTAATCTACTTCTTTGTCAAGATCTGTGAGTTCCTGGTTTAGCTTTACACAGCCGTTATTCTCTAAAACGGCCTCTATAGCTGCGGCCTAAATTTTGCCGCTAGGGCGTTTATATATACCCCCCGTGCAAACCACTAATTAAGACTACGGCTAACGTTTATCGGTTGCATATTTAAGCGGCGGACTGTCTTAATAAAAGCGCGGTCTCTATCTCGTCTTGAGCTTGCATGCTGACAAAATTTTGATATTCGTTTTTGGTCGGTTGCAGCGTAACCGACATTTGCGATTTAAAATTGCTGGCAAATCGCCGTTCGCTTTTTTGTTAATTTTAGTATCTAGCGCAGGTAGCGTTTCGATACTAATTTTGCTCAAAATTTTTGGGTATTTTTCTTGAAAACTATTTTATCTAGGTCTCTAAAAAATAAGTCGCTCCGTTTTGCGGTCTATTGCCGATACGGCGGTAATTTACTCTAGGTTAAATTTATCGGATACAAACTGCCCTAGATGCTCGCGGCAACTGTTGTTCGTAATCACTGCCTAGACCCGGAACTATGAAGACTATGGCTTTAACCGGTCCTCTGTCGTCGCAATATAGTTTAAACTCGAGCATAGACTCTTGTTTGATATTTAGCTCTACATCGTCGCAAGAAAAAAATTTTGTAAATTTTATTTACTATCATGTCGTAGCCCTTGGAAAAATAATTTGTTTATCGTATTCGTATTCGGCTGATTTTAGAAGGGTTGTAGTTGAGATAGTAAAATTTCAAAATTTATTTAAGCAAATTGCCGTTATTTAAAATAACCTAAATTTACAAAAATTACCGCATTTGTAAAAAATTATCTTTTGTAGTCTTCGCCGCCGAATTTGAGTAAGGCCGAACCCCAAGTAAAGCCGCCGCCAAAAGCATCCAATAAAATCAAATCACCGTTTTTAAGCCTACCGGCCTCATAAGCATCGTTCATTGCCATCGGTATGGAGGCCGAGCTAGTGTTACCGTATTTTCCGACCGTTACTACGCATTGTTCGTCTGAAAAATTTAAACGTTGTTTGACCGCTTCGATAATGCGCAAATTTGCCTGATGCGGGATAAAAAGATCGATTTTATCGCTGGGGATTTTATTTCTTTCTAAAATTTCTACGACGTCTTTGGTTAATGTTTGAACTGCGACTTTAAAAACTTCGTTACCGGACATTTTAATAAATTTTTCTTCTCCGCCCGGCGTGATAAGCAGCTCGGCATAGTTGCCGTCGGCTGCGGTATGTACGTCTACAATCTCATTTTTACTATCGGCACTTACGACTGCCGCGCCGGCTCCGTCGCCAAATAGTACACAAGTCGTCCTGTCCGCCCAATCTAATATTTTGCTTAGTTTTTCGGCCCCGATTATGAGTATATTTTTTTTACTGCCGCTTTCTATTAGAGACTTAGCAAGTTCAAGCAAATAAATAAAACCGGTACACGCTGCGCTTATATCAAACGCCGTGACGGAATTTATACCCAAATTTTTAGCGATTTTGCAGGCGGTCGAGGGCATACAAAAATGATCGGGAGAAATAGTCGCGCAGATAACGGCATCGATATCTTTTGCTCTCAGATTTGCTCTTTCGATTGCCAACCTCGCCGCCTTTGTTCCCAAGTCGCTAGTATCTTCATCCTGCGCTATTCGCCTTTGCTTAATGCCCGTTCGTTTAGTTATCCATTCATCGCTCGTATCTACCATTTTTTCAAGATCTAAATTCGTTAAAATTTTAGGTGGAGCATATGCGGCTATGGATATTAGCGAGGCTTTTGGCATTTGTATTAACCTTATATTTTATTTGACAAAGCGTGCAAGCTCGTCTTCGATAACTTTATTTATATTAGAATCTGCGAAATTTAATGCTTGAAATATCGCGTTTTTGATAGCTTTAGAGGTACTTTTTCCATGACTGATTATGACGCAACCATCTACGCCTAACAGCGGCGCTCCGCCGTATTCATCGTAGTCGACTTGCTGTTTTAAAGTCTTAAAAACTTTTTTCATGAGAAGCGAACCGGCGATTGCTACGGGAGATTTTTTAACATGTTTTTTAATAATCTTGCTGATTGCATCGGCTACGCCTTCGCTGGTTTTTAGCAAAATATTTCCTACGAATCCGTCGCAAACTATGACATCGACGCTTCCATCAAAGACTTGATTGCCTTCGGCATTGCCTACGAAACTATCAAGTTTTGAAATCATCGCAAAGGCTTCCTTGGTAACATCATTACCCTTGCACTCTTCTTCGCCGTTTGATAAAAGCGCTACCTTAGGCGACTCTATTTTTAAAATTTCCTTTGCATAAGCTTCGCCCATTACCGCAAACTGAAACAAATGTTCCGGCCTACAGTCTACGTTTGCTCCGACGTCCAAAACTAGAGTTTTACCACCAGTAACATTTGGCATCAACGTCGCAATAGCCGGGCGCGAAACATTTTTTAGGCGTCCGACTCGAAGCGTGGCAAGGCTCATCGTGGCTCCGCTGTGCCCAGCAGAAACTACGGCCTTGGTTTGTTTATTTTTAAGTAGCTCTATAGCCTTAAAAATACTACTTTCCTTTCGCTTTAACGCGTCGGTGGCGCCGTCGCTCATAGAAACAATCTCATCGGCTTGAATAAATTTTACGTATTGTTTTAAATTTTGCGGGACGAGACTTTCCAAAATTTTCGTATCGCCTACCAAGATAGCTTCAAATTTTACTTCTTTTAAAGCCTCGATCACGCCACCGATAATAGGCTGCGGACCGAAGTCGCCGCCCATCGCGTCAATGCAAATGCTGGTCATTTGTATCAATACTCTCCGGTAGTTTTATTTACGCGGTGAGGCATTTTCCATGAGCCGTCTTTATCTTTTACGGGAATAGGAAGCGTTACTTTGTAGTGTGTTCTTCTCTTTGCCGCGCGAGTATGACTTACTCTTCGTTTAGGTACTGCCATTTTATTCTCCTTTATAGATTTTTACATTTTTCACAATAAAAATAATCGCTTTTAAAAGCTTCTATTTCGCTTGTTAGTAATTCTTCCAAATTTATAAAACCGTCAAAAAACTCAACCACATCGTCGAGGTTTTCTTCTTTATCTTTATAAATTCCGTCGCTTAATATCAAATTTACATCTTCATCAAGCTTTAAATTTATGTCTTCGCCGCATCGGTCGCAGTTGTGAGCTATCTCGCCTACGATTTTACCTTTGCAACTAACCAAATTTTGGCTTATTTTTCCTAATTCGCCGTTAAAAATCAGTCCGTCCGAGTTTAACTCAAACGGCATCTGATTATTTGCGATTTTGGCGAAAGATATTTTCAAAATTTAGCCCAAATTTAGCAAATTTCTCTTGTCGCAAAGAAAAACGCAATCTCGTTTTTGGCGTTTTCTAGGCTGTCGCTGCCGTGAACGGCATTTGCGTCGATACTCTCGGCAAAGTCGGCTCTTATTGTGCCAGGTTTTGCTTCTTTCGGGTTAGTCGCACCCATTAGATCGCGGTTTTTAGCTACCGCATCGTCGCCTTCAAGCACCATAACTACGACCGGTCCGCTCACCATAAAATCAACCAAATCATTAAAGAAAGGTCTATCTTTGTGAACTGCGTAGAAAGCTTTTGCGTCGCATTTGCTTAGTTTGACTTTTTTCATAGCGGCGATTCTTAGTCCGTTACTTTCGAACCTATCCACGATTTTTCCAATAACGCCCTTTTTTACGGCATCAGGCTTAATAATAGAAAGCGTTTGCTGCATAAAATTTCCTTTTTGTGATTTTTATAAGGCGGTGATTATATCAAAAAAAAATTAAAATTCAAAATAAGCCCAAAATGCGGGCTTAAATTTATTGTATTACCGCGGTTGAGCCCATGCGCATATCGACGGTTATCTCGGCGCGAGAAGGCTGGCCAGCATAAGGAGCGTCCCAAACGATGCAACCGTCGGTAGGACAGGCTGAGGCGCATGCAGGTTCGTCGTTAAATCCTACGCACTCGACGCATTTATCGGCATAGACGTAGTATGCGTCCTCTCCGGTCGGGTTATCTGCGTCGTCTACGATAGCGTTTGTCGGGCACTCGTCGATGCAAGAGCCGCAACTTATGCAAATGTCTGTTATTTTTACTGCCATTTTTTATCCTTTTAACTAAAAAATTTTTCGCAAGAATATCAAAAGCTAAGTAAATTTGATATTAAATTAACCAAAAATACCGCAAAAACCAATGCAATAAAAGAGCGACGCATAAAAATACTATGGCGCAATTTACTTGCGACGCAAAGCTACGAAAATTTAATCTTATCTACAAATCAAATTTACAAACTACGCACTAATTGCTATAAATGCGGCGATAAAGCTCAAACTACGCAAACATAGTTTTACGTCTTGTTTTTTAATTTTACGAAAATAGCCGAATACGGCGTTTTGACATGGGTTTCAGCGGTAAAATTTGAAGCTAAATTTACGGACTTAACTTCAAATTTGGGTGCAAAAAAGTCAAGGAGAAATATCGCTAGATGGATTTTTACTTCGCTATGATCGTAACGCTAAAGCGAGAAAGGGCTTTGCTTCCATTGCTGTCGCAACTGCAAGTAGAAGCGACGTAAAAATTTAGCGTAGGCCGGACAAGTAGTCCGCCGAGCTAAATTTTTACTAGCTCCGTTAAAGACGCTCGCGAGACGAGCCGCTTCAAGCAAAAGTTATTGCGTTATCGCGCTTTGTTTTGCTTTATCCTTCGTGTCTACCCAGATATTCGGCACCGCTCCACCGGGCGTTAAAAATATCTTCGCGTCGTTGTTTTCGCGTAGCGCCTCGTTAAATTTACCCTGCGTCTCGATCTGCTTTAAATTTAGCAAATTTTGATCGAGGCTTTTTGCGACCTCTTTATTTGCGTAGGCTTGCGCGTCGGCTTCGATCTTAGCCGCATCCGCACGACCTTGAGCCTCGATGATAGCGGCCTTTGCCGTACCTTCTGCGAGCGCGGCTTTTTTGAGCGCCTCTTGATTTGCGCGCTCTACTTCGTATTTGGTTCGCTCGGCCTCTTGCTTAGCGATTTGTACGCGCTCGATCTGCTCTTTTACCTTTTCAGGTAGGATAATCTCGCGTAGTTGCACGGTTAGCAGCTCAACTGGTTTGTTTGGCTGAGCGTCGATATCCTTTCGGATACCCTCGTCGATAGCCGTGGCTAGGTCGTTTCGCTTCGTCGGAAGCTCCTCGGCGGTGTATTTACCCGCGATACTGCGCACGACGTCGCGTACGACTGGATCGACGATCTTGTTTTCCCAGCTAAGCCCCCAAGACGCGATCGTTTGAGGCGCGTTTTCAGGATTTAAGCGGTACTGCACGGTGATGTCAATGCTAACGGGCAAGTTTCTCGCGTCCAAAACGGAGATCGAGTTTTTTCGGATGATGCCGGCTTGAGCCTGCGCGCCGTACTTTTGCGCCGCTTCGCCCATATCTTCGCCCGACGTGTAGTTGATGAGGCGAACGCGCGTATCAACCACGATAACTTTTTGCAAAAACGGGATAAAGAAGTGCAGACCCGGCTGCATCGGAGACGGGTCGTATTTACCCAAATTTGACTTGATGCCCACTTCGCCCGAGTTTATCGTAACGAAAGGCTGCGTGAGCGCGATCACGGCCACTAGCGCGATGATAACGTAGGCAAAGGCCGAAATTTTGCCGAACCCTTTAAAATCAGGCGTTTTAAAATTTACTTTTGGTCCTTTGCTCTCGCCGCCGTTATCGTCTCCGCCGCCGGAGCCGCGTTTTTTATTAAAATAATCATTCAAATCCGCAGGCATTTCGTTCCTTAAATGTAAGTTAGCATCGAGGCGTATTTTGGATTGCGTCCGTAAACTACGTCAAAATACGCGTCTTGTAAGCGTTTGGTTACCGCTCCGCGCTCGCCCGCGCCGATCACGCGGTTGTCGATGTCGCTTATAGGGGTAACCTCGGCCGCCGTACCCGTAAAAAACGCCTCGTCCGCAGTGTATGCGCGGTCGCGAGTGATGCGCTCTCTGTGCACTTCGATACCTAGGTCGCGAGCGATTTTGATGACAGTGTCTTGCGTGATGCTAGCTAGACTGCTGTCGTTTGGAGGAGTGATGAGCGCGCCGTTTTCTACAATGAAAAAGCACTCGCCCGGCCCCTCTGAGATGTAGCCCTCGCTATCAAGCAGCAGTGCCTCGTCGTAGCCCGCCTCTTTGGCTTCGTAGTTTGCCATTTGCGAGCAGAGGTAGTTCGAGCTTGATTTCGCGCGGCTCATTTGGCCGCCGACGTTTAGTTTGGCAAAGCTCGAAATTTTCACGCGGATGCCCTTTTTTAGGCCCTCTTCGCCTAGATACGCACCCCACTCCCATGCGGCGATTGCGGTATTTACCGGGGCTTTAGTGTGAGCTAGACCCATCACGCCGTAGCCTAGATAAACGATCGGGCGTAGATAGACGTTTGATTTAAATTTATTTGCGCGAAGTAGCTCGACCTGCGCGTCTTCAAGCTCTTTTTGCGTGTATTTGACGTTTAGGATCGTCATTTTGGCTGATTTTAGTAGGCGCGCGGTGTGATCGCTAAGGCGAAATATCGCTAAGCCCTTATCCGTCATATAGGCTCTTGTACCCTCAAATACGGCGTTTGCATAGTGAAGCGAGTGGGTTAGGACATGGACTTTAGCGTCCTCCCATTTGACTAATTTTCCATCCATCCAGATAAATTCGGAAGGGTTCATTTAGTATCCTTTTTTATAAAATTTGCTGAGTGTAGCTAAAATTTCTTTAAAATTTTGTAATGTTTAAGATTTGGGCTTAAAATTTTGAGTTTTCGGGGTAAATTTTACCCCAAATTTACAGCTTCTCCGTCACTGCATCCTCGATGTTTTCGGCAAAAGGCAGCACGAGCGTCTTACGAGATCCAAACGCGCTATGCCACAGGGCTTTTTTGATCGCTTCGTAAGGCGTATCGTAAATTTTAGCCAGCTCTTGCAGTAGCTCCTCGGCCTTATCGTCGCTTAAATTTTCTCGGCGATAAAATAGCATTAACGTCGCGCCGATACCGATAAACTCAAACCCGAATCGCTCGTTCACCATCAAAATAAACGCATACGTCTGCTCTGGATCAAAATCGTCCGCAAAATACCCCTGAATCATTCTCGCAAAAGCGTCCGTACTGCGCTCGCAAGGGCACAGATAAACGTCGATATCTTCGTCAAGCGCGTCGTAGTCGCGGGTATTTACGTACTCTAGCGCTTTTAGTTTGTGAGGGTAGTTTAGGCTAAATTTACCGTAAAATTCGCTCACTTCAGCCTTATACTCGGGATCGTTTAGGATGTCCAGCATCAAACGAAACTGTGCAACGGGAAAGTCGCGCGCATCCGGATTTTGCGCATTATACTCCTCCTCGTCCAGCATCTCGAAACTAGAGCTTGCGTGCATATTCGTGTATTCGCATTGCGGGGCGTTTTCGATGATAAAAAGCGGCTTAAATCCCGCATATTGTTCGCACAAGCGGTCATAGGCGATCGTGACGGCGTTCATATTTTGATGAGCGTTAAGGACGCCGTATTTTAGGGTAAAATTAGCTTCCCGCGTGTAGCGGGAATCTGGCTTTTCAAGCCTAAATGAAATAAGCTTTTCGGGGCGACAAATCGTGTAAAAAGCTAGCTTTAATTTTTCAAAAAACGGCATCTTTTTCCTTTAAATTTATTTTTAAACGGCTCGTTAAATTTAACTGCGCAAATTTGCAAACCGCAAAGCTTTCGTATCGGTTAAATTTGGACGCAAAGCCGCGTCCGTAACGTTTTTATCGAAATTTACCGCCGTTTTGTCCTAAACGAGCGACTTAAGCCAAAAAGGTTTAAATTTCAAGATCCGCTCGGCGAGTTTATAGCGGCGATCAAATTCGCGCTAGCAAATTTGACCGTCTTTGATACGAATTTCCGTCCGAATTTAAACCCGACGTAAGATTAAATTTAATGCAGGCAAATTTTAAAAAGCTCGTAGATTTTTAAAATTTAAGATTTGGGCGTATTTTCTTTCGCCCAGTTTATGAGCCATTTTACCTTGTCGTCGTCTCTGTGGTCGAAAAATAGCGTCTTGCCTGTATCCAGCGCAGCGATAGCAGCCATATCATCAGGCGCAAGCGCGAAATCAAAAATATCGAAATTCTGCCTCATTCGCTCGATTTTTACGCTTTTTGGAATGACGACGATGCCGCGCTGAATTAACCAGCGCAAAATAACTTGAGCCGAGCTTTTGCCATATTTTTCACCGATACCGCTTAGCACGGCATTTTTAAATATATCGTTTTTACCCTCGGCGAAGCTAGCCCACGATTCAAATGCTATGCCGTAGCCATCAAGTACGCGTTTTAACGCTTCACGCTGATAAAACGGATGGCACTCAAGCTGATTTACCGCAGGGATGACGCCGCTGTTTTCACACAGATCGACGATCCGATCAGCGTAGAAATTACTAACGCCGATACTACGGATACGACCCTCGTCTTTTAGACGCTTCATCGCTCGCCACGAGCCGTAAATATCGCTATATGGTTGATGGATGAGATACAGATCGAGATAATCAAGCCCTAGCTTTTTCATCGACGCATCAAAGGCCTTTAGCGCGCGCTCCTCACCTGCGTCGCTGATCCAAAGCTTAGTAGTGATAAAAAGCTCCTCGCGCTTTATGCCGCCTGCAAGAGCCGTTTTGATCGCCGCGCCAACGCTATCTTCGTTAAAATATGCCTGCGCCGTGTCGATACTGCGGTAGCCCACGCTAATTGCATCCTCAACGCATCTTTGAGCCTCCGCAGGCTCCACCTGATAGACTCCGTAGCCTAAAATCGGCATTTTGTTACCGTCGTTTAAGATTTTATATTCCATATTTTTCTCCTTATAAAACATTTCGGCATTTTATCTAAAATTTAGCTCTTTTCTAGATTTTAACCATCTAGCCATGCGCATAGCCCTAAATTTAGCGTCATTTGCCCGCGTAGTCAAATCTCGGCTTACTTAGGCTAAATTCGAAACTATCGCGATTAACCGCGCCCACGCATGCGTCGCTATCGTAAAGCGCGAGCAAAAACTCCGCCATCTCAAGGCTTGAGTGATAGCGTTTAAAAGCCGCGTCGTAGTCGTAGTCCGCGTCATCCGTCGCTACGAAGCCGAATTCCGTTTTAGTCGCGGCGGGTGCTAGAACTTTAGCCTGCATTTTAGCCTCTTTATCTTGCGCCAGCTCGCGGTGCAAGCCCTCGGTAAAGGCGCTTACGAAAAACTTGCTCGCACAGTAGGCCACGGCGTTTGGCACGATGCTGTAGCCGCCCGCGGAGGAGATATTGATGAGCTGGGCGGGCTTATACTTATAATCGCGCGCAAATAGACTAGAAAGCAGCGTAAGCGCGACAACGTTTAGCTGCAACATCTGCTCGGTTTTATCTAAATTTTGCTCGCCTACGGCTCCGTAGTCGCCAAAGCCGGCGTTATTGATGAGCGCCTTTAGCTCGTAGCTTTTTAGCTCCTCCCAAAGCGCCCGAACGTTTTTGCTGCAAGCAAGGTCGCAAATTTTAACGACTACGTCCGATTCCGGCGCGATCTGCGCGATCTCGTCCTTTAAGCTTTGCAGTAGCTCCGCTCTGCGCGCGATTAGGATTAGATTTTCTCCGCGCCCGGCAAAGGCCTTTGCCGTAGCCGCTCCGATACCAGAACTTGCGCCCGTAATCGCGATATATTTTTTCATTTTTATTCCTTTTGATAAATTTTTTATTATACGTTTTTGCGGACTTTAGGCAAAGTTTGCGCTATGCTTTGCCGCGCAGGCAAAGCGGCAAAAACTCATAAAAGCCGCCAGCAAAACTACTATTTTTCTAAAATTATCCTAGTCGCGACAGGATCTACGCACTCTTTATCTATTATAATTTCGCCTATCTCGCTTGCTCTTATCACGCCTGAGAGCGGGTTTTTCACGCTAGCTATGCCGCCTAAAATTTCTACGTCCACGCTTGAATACTCAAAGGCTAGCGTGGTATCTAGCGTCTGGCAGCCGCGCAGCACGAGATTTTGCACGTAGCAAAGTCCTTGCAGGCTTTCTATCACGCAGTTTTCAAAGGTCACGTTTTTGCTGTTCCACGCGAGATATTCGCCGCTTATGAAGCTATTTCGCACGGTTACGTTCTCGCAGTTCCAAAAGGCGTCTTTGCTAAGCAGTTTGCTATCCTCGACGAGCACGTTTTTACAGCCGTCAAAGCCGTAGTTCCCGTCCAAATTTAGCCCGTAAACGCGCACATTTTCGCAGTTCATCGCAAAATAATCCCCGCGCGCGCAGACGTTTTTTATCTCCGCGTCCTCGCAGCTCCACAGCGTCTCCTCGGCCTGGGTCAAATTTACGTTTTCTAGCCTCAGGTTCTGGCATCTGCGGAAGGATTTTGGCGCTTGGATTAGCGTATCTTTAAAGCTAACCTCCTGCGCGTACCAGATGCCAGCGCGCGCCGTCTGCATCAAAAACCCGTCCTCTACGGCGACGTTTTTAGTGTACCACAACGGATATTTCCACTCGAAAGTGCAGTTTTTTAGACGCAAATTTTGCCCGTGCTTTAGCGGCGACTCTCCCGCTGCAAACCCGCACCGCTCAAACTCCGCGTCCTTTGCGCCAAACATAGCACGCTCGCCGATAAATTTTTGCTCGACAAATTTTTGCATATTTCGCCTCCGTCATTTTTGTTGATTATATCGGTTTTACGGAAATAGGGGTGTAAATTTGAAAATTCAAAGCAAATTTATGAGGAAAACGGGTAAATTTAAACAGCGGCAACCTCTAGGCGACGTTTTACTAGAATCCAAGCGTTTAGGCATTGCTATTGTCTTTCGGAGTCCTATTTTCCCAAACGCTTGGCAGGAAAAGGTAAGATTTAGACTAGCGCAAAGGATGGAAACGCGAGCCTAAATTTTACCTCTTACAAGATCAAATTTGATCTAAATTTAAAGCCTGCAACCCATCAATTTGAGCGGGCAAATTTAACCGAGCCGCAAGCGCAAAAATCCAAATTTACTAAAAAGCAGCCCCGAAGCGCACCGGCCGGGAACCGCTAAATTTTACTTCTCAAACGCCTTTTCTAGGCTAAACGGAAACGCCTGATAGCCCATCGCGTTGGTCATTTTGATTTCGATCGACGGCTCTTTTGCGCCCCATTCAAACTCGTTGATGTGAGGGCTAGGCACGCCGACCGGGCGACCCTTGACGATGTCAAACTGCATGCCTGCGACCGCCGAGTAAACCATCACGCTATCAAGGTCGTCTTGATACTGCGCGAGCGAAGTGACCGAGCTGTACCACTCGCTGCCGCGTTGTTTGCCGTACTCCCAAACCTGCTCGACGGTCTTAGCGTTCTCGTCGATTTTATAAACGACCGCGCGGGAGTATTTCATACCCGCCATCGCAGGCTGCTCCATGCCGCGGGTGTCGCCGTTGTCAAAGACGGTTAGATACACTACGCCCTTTTTAGACTTGCTATCGATGCGAAACGCCGTATGCTGCGTCCACTGCCAGTCAAATCCGCCCTTCTCGCTCTCATATCCCGGGCATTTTGAGTACTCGTCCTCGCAGACGATCTTTTTGCCGTCTTTATCTACCGGCTGGAGCAAGTAGCCCTTAAACTGATCCTTCCAGCCCTTGTGCGCGCCCATTATCCATTTGACTTTTTTGTCGCGGCCGATCTTTATGACGGCGTCCTGGTGGCGGCTGGAGATGATGATGCTATCGTCGCTTGGATCATAATCCACGCTATTTACGTGCGCCCAGTTGCGTCCGGGGCCCGAACCCACGATGTCGCCCCATTTTTCGTTCGTATCCATCGCGGCTAGCTCGTCCGTGCTCGCGGTGTGGCCCGCCTTGCTAGCGTCTATGTTTAGGCAAACAGCACCCTGATCGAGCGTTTTTAGCACGATGTCGCGGTACGGATCGAGAATTTCATATAATCTAAAATCATCCACGACGTTGCCGTCGCGATCGACCTCGACGATGACGTCGCGCACGGTACGGACGTTTTTGCCGTCGGCGCGTTTATAGTTGGCATTTGCCGCGCGGAGGAAATAATGCCCGTTTTGCGCTACGTCCATAGAGTGCGAGAAGTCGTTGTAGCCCGCAGGTAGCTCGCGGTTAAAGATTTCGCGCCCCATTATGTCGTATTTGGCGTATCTTTGGCCATATCCCCACGTCATCGCGCCGTCGTCGTTTTGCTTAAAGCCCATCATGACGCCCGCGCTAAACGGCTGTTTGAGGTCGTAAATTTTACTCGGCTCCAGATACCAGCGCACTTCGCCTTTGGTATCCAGCACGAAGTTGTTTGGGCTGTAGTTCCACTCGATCGCGCCGCCTGCGGGGTTGTTCCACACGACTTTGGTGCCCTTGCCGGTTTTATTTACGAAGTTATTTACGTAGTAGAGGCGGTTGGCAAATTTCGCGCTCGGAGCCTTCACGACCTCGATTTTATCAAACAGCGCGCCCTTTTGAGACGGCATGCCAGAGCTCTCTAGATAAATCGCTGGAGCGTAAATTTTATAGGTTTCCTTTACGTGCTCGGTCCCACCGTTATAAATTTTATCGTACTCTACCTCGACGGTGTTTTGATAGTCGGGGTAGAGCCCGAAAACGGGGATTCCGCCGTGCGTGCGAAGGTGTTTATCCGCGACCTTATAGCTGATCGTCTGACCGTCAGGCTTCGGCACGATGGTGACTTTCGCGTTTGCTAGCGTGTAGCCGCCGTTTTTGATGACCGCCGTTAGAGGCGCGGTATCGTACGGGTTTACGACCACTTCGCCGATCTTACCCGGGACGGCGTAGTCGATGTATGCGCCGCTAGGTCCGCCGATAGCCAGCGCGGCCGTGCTTAGACCGCCGAGTAACGCCGCAGCTAGCGCAAATGAAGAAAGAGTTCGCTTCATCTTATTCTCCTTTGAAATTGGTTTGATATCGTAATTTTAATCAACCTCGCTAACATAAAAATCACGTATTTATTAAAAATCACTTAATTATAAAAAATAATTTCAAATTTTATCTTCTGCGCTAAAATTTAGCCGAAATTTCATAAATTTAATCTAAAATTTATCTTAGCGTGAGTTCTGCGGCGGCGAGAGGATATAAAATTAACCCAAACGAAATCATTTTAAGGAGCACTCCATGAACCTACTTTCTAAATTTAGCAAAGGCTTTTTAGCCGTAGTGATGTTTGGCGCCCTTAGCGCGTCTGCGTTTACCGAGGGCGAGGACTATGTAAAGCTGCAAAAGCCGCTACCAGTCGAGCAAAACACGCTAGTTAAAGTCTTTAGCTACGCATGCCCGTTTTGCTACAAATACGATAAAACCGTCACGCCAAAGGTCGTAGAAAAGGTCGCGGGGCTAAAATACGTGCCGTTTCATCTAAAAACCAAGGGCGAATACGGTGAGGCGGCGAGTAAAATTTTTGCCGTTTTAGCCGTGATGGACGAGGAAAAAGGCGTAAGCAAGGAGCTTCGGGATAAAATTTTAACCCAGCCAAAAACCACCAAAAAGCAAGGAAGCGGCATCGGGCTGTATTTTGGCAAAAAGCTGGCAAACGAAAAGCTTTCAGGCGACGTCAAGCTACTAAGCGCGGGCAATCCGACGACATTTGAGCTCGGCTTTGAGATAAATTTAAAGGAGTGAGATGCAAGAGCACTTAAAGCTGCTTAAAGACCTGAGCGTCCTCATCGTCGAGGACGACGAGATCGCAAGGGAGCTGCTAATAGGCGGGCTAAAGCCGTATTGCCTAAGCGTCTGGGGCGCAGGCGACGGGCTAGAGGGGCTGGAGCGTTTTAAAAAGCTAGCTCCCGCCATCGTCATCACCGACATCCACATGCCCGCGATGAACGGCTTTGAGATGATGAAGGAGATGATGCGCATAAAGCCCGCGCAAAAATTTATCGTCTTTACCTCCTACGACACCGACGACAACCTCATCAAAAGCATCGAGCACGGTGCGGCGTCGTTTCTAAAAAAGCCCATCGATATCGCCGCGCTCTGCCGCCTGCTCGTGACTCTAACCTACGAAAAGGACGAAAAGCTAGTGCGTCTGGGCCCGCAAACTAGCATAAATCTCGCCAAAGAAAAGATCTACAAAAACGGCGAGGAAATTTATCTCTCATTTTTGCAAAACAAGCTCTTTTGGCTATTTGCGTACAATCTAAACAAGCTCGTGAGCTACGAGATGATCGAGGAGTTCGTCTACGAGGGCGAGCTGCCTAGCAAGGGCGCGATACAAAACGTCGTGCTGAGGCTAAAGCGAGAGCTGGGGGTTAAATTTAAAAATATTAGCGAAAGCGGGTATATAATGCTAAGCGGCGATCAAATTTAACTTTGCGGCTTGCCTTTTTCCTTTATACTTCGTTGGAAATTTCGCCGAAGCTCGGTTGCGTATTTCATATACGCGCCCTCGCTCGGCTCATTTCCGCCTCGTCTAAAGAAAAAATACATCACCTTGATTTTTTATGTTCAGATTTTGAAGTCAAATTTGTAAATTTTAGCTCAAATTTTACTCGCCGAGACCCGCATCTTGAAAATGTCAAATAGGTTACGGGCGACTAGTTCGCTCCTTCGCCTCGTCTCCTCGTAGCGAAGTCTCGTTACGAGCGCTTGCACGAAGTAAAAAGAAAAAATACCGCGCCTTGTTTTTTGCACTCAAATTTGAAGTCAAATTTGTAAATTTGAGCCACCGAGACCTGCTCATCGAAAATGCCAAATTTGAGTTTTTAAATTTGTAAATTTAGTAAGCTATGAGATAAATATTCCAGACGTCGGTAGGCGTAGTTTAAATAGTTTTTGATTAGGCGTGACGGGAGCATACATATAGTATGCGACCGAGCGCCTTAATCAAAAACTACTTTTGAAATCCGTCAAGCGCGGGGAATCCAAAACCTAAATTTTATTGATCTCGCTGCTACGCGCATTATACACAAACCAGCTCAAAATCATAACCAAACAAAACGCCCCAAACACCGCAAAAAACGCAAAATTCGCTCGCGCGTAAATTCTGACAAATCCCGCCTCGTTTGCCGCGCTAAAATCAGGCGTAAAAAGGCTCGGGCAAATTTCATTTAGCGGTAACGCAAAAGGAAAGCTAATCTCGCTAACGCCGCTAAAATCGCTCGTAGAGTAATCAAGTCCAAATATCACGCCCAAAAAAATCAGGAAAAATCCCACGAGCTTGACGCCAAATACCTTAGGCGCGCACATCGCTACGCACACGCCAAACGCCGCAAACAGCGTCGCAAAGCGCAGCTTCACAACAAGCGCGTCGGCTACCGCGCCGCCCAAAAACAGCTCGCACAAGATAAATTTGACCGCCAAAACCGCGAGCAACACCGCCCAAAACGCTCGCCTTCGCTGCAAGTTATAAACAAAGCAGACAAAGCCCTTATTTTCGATATTGTAGTCCATTATCTCGCCGATAGCTCTTTGACGGCGGCAGCCATGGCGTCGATCGAGCCTAACGCCTGCGCGTTTAGCAGATATTTACCGCTAACGACGTATGCGGGCACGCCCTGGACCTTGGCTACGTCGTAGCTCTCGTCCCACGCTTTTAAAATTTCTTGCGCGCGCCGGCTAGCTAGCGCCTTGTCGTAGTCCGCCTCGCTCACGCCTGCGGCGCTAATGGCGGTTTTGATAAACCTGGCCTTGTCCTTGCCGTCTTTAAAATCGTCGTTTTTGTCGTGAACGGCGTTATAAACCGCAAATTTAGCTTTTTTAAATTTAGACTTCTCACTTAGCAAACTAACGTCGTTTGCTTCGTCTAGAGCGATCATCGCGGCAAAAATTTTACTTGCCGTTTCGCCCAGTTTGCCCTTTGTTTTTAGGTGATACGGGATAAATTTAACTCCGTCTAACTTGCTAAAGAGTTTGGGCGTGACGGTTTTGTCAAATTTATAGCAGTGCGGACACTCGTAGCTAAAGACCTTTACGACGCTGTTTTTAGGCACGTCTAGAGGTTTTTGTAGTATCTGATACTCCTTGCCCTCCTCTAGCGCGTTTGCCATAGAGCCGAGCAGGCAAAAGACGGCTAAAATCCGCGTAAATTTAGAGATTATTTTCATAGAAATCCTTTGGATTAAATTTTAAAAATTGTATAAAATAAAGGGTAAATTTGAGATTAAGCGAGCCAGCTGGGTAAATTTAGCCGCCTCGCGCAGGCTAGCTTGATTTTAGAGCGCAAAACCGCTTTAGCGCAGGCTAGCCGGATCTATGTTTAAAATTTTATACCAGTTGCGAGCGTTTTTGCAGGCTGGGTCTATGCCTTTGCCTTCGGTATAAAAAGGCTCCCACTGCCAATCATCGCCTCCGGTACAACCCACCGCGGCATAGTTCATCAAAAATTCCTTAAAATTATCCGCTATATAAAGCCCGTGATTTTCGCTACCGTCATGGCTAAGATACACGACCTTGCCATAGTTCTCCGGCTCTAACTCAATAGCGATATAATCGCCGTTGCCTACTTGGTGAAAAGCCGTTTTGTTATGCCAAACGCGGTCGTATGCATTACGGTAATCAGAATACACGTCCTCCGCCCAGCTCTTGCGACTTTCTTCATAGCCTAAAAGCAAATCCAGCCCAAAAAGCAACTCTCCAGAGGAGATCTCTGCTAATTCATCAGGGAGCAAACCCTCGTCCTCCTCATCCTCGTCTTCATCCGTATAGATACTCCAATAAAACTCCAAATGAGCGGTGTTTTCTAAAAGCACTTCACGCAAATGCGGAGGCAATGTATAACCTAATTTTGCTTCTACTGCTTTGATTTCCTCCTCGGTAGCGGGCTTTTCTATCGTGAGGGGATCAGTCTCGCCGCCAAAGTCTTCTATCTTTTCTAAAAATATATTTAAACGCTTTTTAAAAAGCTCAAAGTTAAATTCGCTCATGTTTTTCCTTTAATAATATTTTTTAAATTTCTCATCCTGCAAGGCGTCTAGTTGTTCGGCTATCAGGGCGTTCATATAGTTTTGCAGCTCCTCCCTGCTCTTATAAGTAGGTTGGCGATCCTTATCGGGAAATTCAAGCGTTTTGTAATCAACTTCTTCATTGATGAGTTTTACCCGTGAAGCATCTATGATTAGGCTCATACGATATGAAAATTCATAAGAAGTTTCTTTCTCCTCTATGCACTTGTGAAGATATTTCAAGGTATTGTTTAAAAAGTAAAGCGCCAAATAATCCTGGAAATAGTCATCATACATATCTTGAAAATCAGGCAAGCCTTTATATTCGGTAACGCTTTTAAAGTGTAGGAAACACGCTTTGCGCTGTTCCGGCGTAATGGTAGGTACTTCGGCAATGAGCGCAAAAGAGCGTTCTATAGGGTACCATAGGTTAAAATTTGCGGCAAAAGGCACTGCAAGTATTTCAGGCAAGAAAGCTAATAAGCCCTCATATTGTTTGCTTACAAACAGGCGCTCTATGAGTTCGACAACGGTTTGTAGGTCTTTGCTACTTTTGAGCGAAAGCTTTTTGCGGAGCTTTTCAAGGAGTTTTTGCTGTTTTGCTGTAGTGCAATACGGCGCTAAAATTTCTATATTCATTACTATCCTTTCGGCGGTTTTTTGGTATTTTACTAAATTTTTACGGACGGCGGGTTAAATTTTACTTTATCTTATTGACTTTTTTATACAAATCCTTAAGCAAGGCGATATGGTTTTGGGTCTGGGCTACAAGCTCCTGCTGGCTCTGCGTAGTCTCAGCCGTATAGAGCAATGCACGGCAATACTCATAAAGCAAACTTATATTTAGTTCGTATTCATCATTGAGACTTTCTGCAAGTTCTACGACATCTTCTTTTCCAGAAGCAATCGTTTCTCCTGAACGAATGATAGAAAGCGTCTTATTAACGTTTGCTTTGCTCCACTCATCTATATAAGCCTCATCGTGTTTGCCCTTATCTTGTTCTAATATCTGTCTTTTAGTGGATTCATACCAGAGATTAAGGAGATCATGGTGTAGCTTCTTTTGTATCGAAGCATCACTGATAAAGTACTTCAGATAGTAAACAGGCTCCATAAAAACCCAGTTAAGAAACTTTTTTTGTTTTCAGCAGTTGGGTACGCCTGCGCTACAAGATAGTCTATGCAAAGCTGCACAGCAGGCATATTGCCCGCTATGAAAAAATCATATACGAGGAAAGTAAACTTCTGCGCATCAGGCTGGCGGGTAAATTTAAATCCCTTTTCAATAAACTTAGCAATAGTGGTTTGCTGTTTTTTAGTCTCGGCTAAAGGTGCCAATTGTTCAA
>CAURQE010000014.1:0-70714 GCA_963527315.1 uncultured Campylobacter sp. | reverse complement strand
ATTTTTACTAGCGGCTACTTGCGTAAACCGCGTGAGGATGGGGCTGGGGGAGTAGATTAGCTTATTTTAAGCGCTTAAATCTCGTATGCCGTCAAATTCGCATTCGTAAATTTGCGCGGCCTTTAGCCGGAGGCAAGCTCTGCGCTGTAGGTTTAAGGTAAAAAAGATATAATTTAAAATTATTCTAAAAAACAATAAAGATTTTAATAGGGCGGCTAGAGAGTGAGGCTTAAAAGAGCTTTTAAATTTTTACTTATTTTTACGGCGACGATCTTTTTTTGCGGATGTGCGGCGAAGGCTAAATTTGATGTTCCGCATATCGTAAATTTCGATAAACGCGAGTTTGAAGTGATTTCTCAAAGCGGCTCAAATTTGCTCTATATTTCGCATGAAAAAGAGGATTTTTATTTTACGATGATAAATTCCATGGGTACTCCGCTGGCTAGGCGGGTTTTAAGGCCGAGCGGCGAATTCGAAGCTATCGGCTTTTTACCGCCAAATAGCGCCTACAACGAGCTTTTTATTAAAGTGCTAAGTATCGTAAAATCAAATCAAAAAGAGGCCGTCATAACGGCAAATAACGAAAATTTTAAGGTAAGAGCCCTTGATATACGTTAGTAAGCCGGCCCTCATCAGCGCAGCCGGAGTCGATGCGGAGGAAAATTTTGCAAATTTATGCGGCGAAAAGAGATTTTTGAGCGTTTGCGAAGGCTTTAGGGCGGATAAAAGCTTTATCCTCGGCAAAGCCCGCGCGCCGCTGGCTAAATTTAGCCAAAATACGCCAAAACACTTGCAAACGCGCACGAACGCTCTGGTTTTAAGCGCGCTTTTGCAGATAGATAAAGACGTGCGAGACGCTATCAAAAAGTACGGCAAAAATCGCGTCGGCGTAGTGGTGGGCACGACTACTAGCGGCGTGGAGGAAAACTACGAAACGTTTAAGGATTTTGCCGCGACGGGGTTTTTTGATGCTTCAAAATTCGGCGTCAGTCGCAACTCCTTAGCCAATCCGTCCGAATTTATCGCCGATTTTTACGGGCTTAGCTCGGTTGCGTTTTCCGTCTCGACGGCCTGTACCTCGGGCGTCAAGGCGATCATAACGGCAAAAAGGCTGCTGGAGTCCGGTATCTGCGACGCCGTAATCTGCGGCGGCGTGGATAGCCTAAATACGCTAACGATAAACGGCTTTGATAGCCTAGGTATCCTAAGCGAGCGCGAGACCAATCCGTTTTCCAAAAATCGCGACGGTATAAATATCGGCGAAGGCGCGGCCTTTTTCGTGGCGAGCAGAGATGAAATCTCAAACGTCGTTATCGCGGGCGAACACTCAAACTGCGACGCGTTTCATATGACGCAGCCCGATTTTAGCGCTCAGATGCAAACAAAGTGCGTGCAAAAGGCGCTGCAGGCGGCAAATTTAAGCAGCGTTGATTATATAAATTTACACGGTACCGGCACGCAGGCAAACGATAAAATCGAGGCAAAGATCGTGCATTCGCTTTTGCCGCTCGTACCCGCAAGCTCCGTCAAGCCTCTAATCGGCCACACGTTAGGAGCCGCAGGAGCCATCGAGAGCGCGCTTTGCGCCATGCTTTGCGCTAAGGGCGAAACCGCGCTACCGCCGCACGTATATGACGGCGTTTATGATGATGAGATAGAGAGGGTAAATTTGGTGAAATTTGGCCAAAGAGCGGTCGTAAATTCAGCTATGTCGCTGTCGTTTGCATTCGGCGGCGATAACGCGGCGATCGTGTTTGGGAGGGCGAAATGAGCCTAGAGGGTTATCTCCCGCACGGCACGGCGATCATTTTTATCGACGAGGTGCTTAAATTTGAAGATGGGCGCATAAAAACCAAAAGCGTTATAAAAGAGGATAATAAATTTCTCGCGGACGGCAAATTCGCCATGCATAAAACCGTCGAGATGATGGCTCAGTCGCTGGGTATCTACGACTCAAAGATGCGCGAGCTAAAGGGGATGAAATTCGGACTGGGCTTTTTGCTGGGCAGTAGAAAATTTGAGACATTTAAGCCGTTTTTAAAGGTCGGAGACGAAGTCGTCATCGAAGCCGCCTGCTCGATACAGGACGCAAGCGGTTTTGGCGTTTACGACTGCGAGCTTTACGTAAACGGCGAGCTTGGAGCGCGCGCGACGCTAAACGTGTTAAGCCCGGACGAGGAATACGTAAAAAGGATACTGGATGAGTAAAAGAGTGCTGATAACGGGCTCTAGTCGCGGCATCGGCGAAGCGGTGGCTAGACGGCTGGCGGCGGCGGGATACGAGGTCGTGCTACACGGCAAAAGCGCGAGCGAGCAATTATTAAATTTACAAAACGAGCTAAATTTGAGCGCATTAAAATTTGACGTAGCCGATACGCAGGCGGCAAGGGCGGCGATCGAAGCCGATACCCAGGCTAACGGCGCTTACTACGCCGTCGTGCTAAACGCCGGCATCACGCGCGATAATACCTTTGTTGGCATCGAGGATGAGGATTGGTTCGGCGTCGTGGATACGAATTTAAACGGCTTTTATAACGTCCTAAAGCCCGCTCTCATGCCTATGATCCGCGCTAAAAAGCCCGCTCGTATCGTGGTCATGAGTTCGGTTTCAGGCGTCATCGGCAACCGCGGACAGAGCAACTACGCGGCTAGCAAAGCTGGCCTCATCGGCGCGGCAAAGTCTCTAGCCGCCGAGCTAGCTTCGCGAAATATCACCGTAAACTGTATCGCGCCCGGACTCATCGAGACGGATATGACGGACGGCGGCTTGCCGATCGAGGAGATCTTAAAGGCAATTCCCGCTAAAAGAGCGGGCAAAGCAGACGAGGTCGCGCCTTTAGTGGAGTTTTTGCTAAGCGAGGGCGCAGCCTACATAACGAGGCAGGTTATCGGCGTAAACGGAGGGCTTTGCTGATGCGAGTTTTTATAACCGGCATGGGTATGGTGAGCGCGTTTGGCAAGAGTTGGGACGAGATAAGGGCTAAATTTGAGCTCGGCCAAAACGCCGTGAGATATATGCGGCAGTGGGATAGATACGAGGATCTAAATACTCGCCTGGCTGCGCCAATAGAGGGCTACGAGTGTCCCGGCTCGTGGGACCGCAAGCAGTTAAGGAGCCTGGGCATAGTCTCGATGTATAGCGTCGAGGCGGCGGGTCTAGCGCTAAGAGACGCAGGACTGATGCGAGGCAAAAATTTAGACGCCGCGAGCCTAGATCCTAGCGTGCAAGACGGCAGACTAGGGGTCGCGTGCGGTTCGTCCACGGGCAGCACCGAGTCGATACTGGCGATGGCAAAACTGCTAGAGCGCGGCGAAAACGAGTGTAACGCCAACACCTACATCAAGATGATGCCTCACACCACGGCGGCAAATATCGCGCTTTTTTACTCGCTAAAAGGGCGCATCATCCCGACGTCGTCGGCTTGCACGAGCGGTTCGCACGCGATCGGATACGCCTACGAGAGTATAAAAAGCGGTAAGATCGACATGATGCTAGCAGGCGGCGCCGAGGAGCTATGCCCGAGCGAGGCGTACGTGTTTGACATGCTTTATGCCACTAGCGTGAAAAACGGCTCGCCTGAAATTTCGCCGGCCCCCTTTGACGAGGGGCGCGACGGGCTAGTGCTAGGCGAAGGTGCCGGAATACTTTTGCTAGAGAGCGAAGAGAGCGCCGTAAAGCGCGGGGCTAAAATTTACGCCGAGGTCGTGGGCTTTGGCTCAAACTGCGACGGCTCGCACGTCACTCGCCCGCAAAGCGCGACGATGAAAGGCGCGATGGCTTTAGCCCTAAAAGACGCAAATTTAACGCCTGAAAAGATCGGCTACGTAAATGCTCACGCCACGGCGACTAAGCAGGGCGATATAGCCGAAAGTATCGCTACAAACGAGCTTTTCGGCGACAAGATCGCTATCAGCTCGCTAAAAAGCTACCTCGGCCATACGCTGGGAGCTTGCGGCGGTTTGGAGGCGATATTTAGCGTGATGATGATGCGGGAGAAGAGATTTTTCCCGACGATAAATTTAACCGACGTCGATCCGGAGTGCGCGCGGCTTTTTTACCTGACCGAGCAAACCGCGATAGATACGGACTTTGTTATGAGCAACAACTTTGCTTTCGGCGGAGTAAATACCTCGCTAATTTTTAAAAAAATTTAAAACCAAGCGGCAAAGCGGGTCTAAATATCGACGAAAAAACCAAAGCATAAAGCGGCGCTTTTGCGCGGCAAACGCCTTTTAAAGATAAAGCAAAGCAAGACCGCGAGCGTCGTTTGCCTTTGCGGGGTAAAATTTGGGCTAAAACCGAGCTTTTATGTTTATACTAACGAAATTTACGGTAATATTACGCGCTAATACGGCAAAATAAAGGAGAAAAAATGAAAAAATCATTAGTTTTAGCAGGCGTTTGCGCCTTGGCTTTAAATTTGAGCGCGCGCGACGACGTGCAGCACTTTTCGATCGAGGAGGCGTTAAACTCGCCAAAGGCTAAAGAGGTGCTAAATCCAAACATCAAGTTAAGCTTTGGCTCGGGTACGAAAGGCGGCATCATCAAAAGCGGCCTAATGGCGAACAAAAAAACCAACGCCTTTAACAAAAGCGACAAAGAGGCGTGCGAGTGGGCGTTTTTATCGGCGGTAAAGACCTTCCAAGAGCGTGCGGTGCAAGAAGGCGGCTCGAGAGTGGTAAATTTAACCGGCTACTACAAAAAACAGCCTTTTGACTCCAAAACGCAGTTTCAGTGCGGCGCGGGCGCTTTGATGGCGGGCGTAACGCTAAAAGGTGATATAGCAAAATAGGCGGCAAAAGGAGAAATGGGGCTAAAATTTAAACTCGATTTTTTTGACGCGGTAGTTTTTAACGGCGCGCAGGATGCGAAGCTAGCGGCATACGAGAGGGAGCTTGACGTCTCGCACGTGCCCCCGCTTGAGCGCCGTAGGCTCAGCCGCGCGGCAAAATGCGCCTTTGATCTAACTAAAAACATCGCGCCGCTTGATATGCCTATCGTTTTTAGCTCTTATGAGGGCGAGATAAATCGCTGTTTTGAGCTACAAAATACGCTAGCTCGCGGCGAACTCATATCGCCGACCTCTTTTTCGCTCTCGGTACACAACGCCCTTTCCTCGCTTTTAGCGATAAATTTTAAAAATAGTAGCGAAATCTCCGCCGTTTCTGCATATGCGCCGCTAGAGTACGCTTTGGTGCAGGCGCATCTGATGCTAAAAAGCGGAGCCAAAAATGCTCTAGTTTTAGCCTATCACGAGAGTATTTCGCAGGAGTATTTTGATGAGTTTGCGCCCTCATGCATGGTTTGTTTGCTAGTTAGCGAGGGCAAAAATTTGAGCCTGTCTCAAGGCGAACCAGGCGGCAAGACGGATGAAAATTTGCTTGTTAAATTCCTACAAAATTTTGATCCGAAGCAAAAATGCTCTTGGCAAAGCGTGGATAAAAACTCCGCTTGGCGGTGGGATTATGAGCCCTCGTCGCGGGTTTAAAATTTTTATCGTCGGGGCAAATTTCGCGCTGTTTGGACTCATCTGCGCGCTTGGAAATTTGATCTTTGTTCCGGTTGCGCTTCTTGGGCTTTATAAATTTAAATTTATCCGCTATTTTTGCCGTGATCTGGTGCGTTTGGCTTGGAGATTTTTTATATTCTCTACGCAAATTTCCGGCTATCAGCGCACTAAATTTAACCTTTCTTTGGGGCTTGGCACCGCCTCGCAGATAATCATCGCAAACCACCCGTCGCTTTTAGACGTCGTTTTTTTACTGGCCTTTATCCGCCGCGCAAACTGCGTGGTAAAAGCAGGCCTTGCTAAAAATATTTTATTAGCTCCCGCGATAAAATCCTGCGGCTACATCCTAAACACGGCAAACGAGGAGCTTTTGCAAAAAAGCGCGGATGCCCTAAAAAGCGGCGAGAGTTTGATAATATTTCCAGAAGGCACGCGCACTGCAGGCGAGATCGTCTTTCACAAAGCGGCCGCCTATATCGCCGTAAATGCGGCAAAGCAGCTAGTCGCCGTCGCCATCAAAATGGATCCGCCTAGTCTCAAAAAACACGAGCCTTGGTACAAAACCCCGAGCGTTATGATAAAATACGAGTTCAAAGAACTTTTTAGGCTAAATTTGGACGGGTTTTGCGCGCATAGGCCGAACCCGATCAGGGCTAGAGAGCTGCACGCTTTTATCAGCGAAAATTATACAAAGGAGTTTAAACAATGAACGAACTAATAGATGAGATAAAAGAGCTCATCATAAAGAGCTTAAATTTGGAGGATATGAAACCAAGCGATATCGACGAAAACGCGCCGCTTTTTAACGAAGGGCTAGGGCTTGATAGCGTCGATGCGCTCGAGCTTGGCCTTGCGATACAAAAAAGCTACGGCCTAGTGCTTGATTCTAAAACCGCAAATTTAAAAGAGATTTTTTACAGCGTAAAAAGCCTCGCGCAATATATCTTTGAAAACAGGAAATAACGATGAAGCAGGAAGAAATTTTTGAGATTTTAAAGTCCGCGCTAGTGCAGCTTTTTGAGATCGACGAGGCTAAAATCACGCCGCAGACGCGCATTTACGAGGATCTTCAGATAGATAGCATCGACGCGATCGATCTAATAGACCACATCAAGCGCAAAACGGGCCACCGATTGATGCCCGAAGACTTTAAAAACGTAAAAACGCTCGAAGACATCGTAAACGCGGTGGCTAAAAAATTTGACGAGCAAGCTTAAAATCGTCCTAAGCGTAGTTAGCGTCATCTACCCGTTCGCGCTATTTTTCGCGGGCGATTTTGCCTTTTGGGTCGTTTGGGTGCTTGCCGTGCTGTGGATAGCGCGCGGGGCGTATTCAAGCGGTTTTGAGAGAAGGCTTAGTATCGCGGCTGCCGTTTTTTTCATAGTTTGCATGATTTTTAGGGGCGGATTTTTAGCGTATCTTTATCCCGTTTTGGTGAGTTTGGCGTTTTTGGCGTTTTTTTCTTTTAGTCTAAAAAACGAAGCCGTCATCACCAAAATCGCAAAACTAAAAGAGCCAAATTTGGATGAAAAAGGCGTGATTTATACGCGAAATTTGACCAAAATTTGGTGCGCTTTTTTTGTTTTTAACGCCGCCCTCTCGCTTGCGCTAGCCTTGATAGAGGATAAACTTTACTGGAGCGTTTATAGCGGCGCGGTATCTTACGCGCTAATGGGGACGCTATTTTTCGGGGAAATTTTGTTTAGAAAGAGATTTATAAAAAATAATGAGCTTTGAGGAAAATTTAAAAAATTTTAGATTCGCGGACGACTCGCGCGACGTCTTTGACGCGTGTCTTAGATTTGCCTCGTTTTTAGAAAAAAACGGCGTAAAAGAGCTGCAAATTTATCTAGAGGGCGCGTTTAAATTTTACGCCGCGTTTTTTGGCTCGCTTTTGGCGGGCGCTGCGCCTTGCGTGCTGGCAAAGCCGATCTATGAGGCAAATTTGACCGCCGTAAACGATGAAAATTTTTCAAATTTTCTCTCAAGCGAGCCCGCGAAAGGGCTTAAATTTGATCCGCAGGCTAAATTTTACCTGCAAACTTCAGGCTCGAGCGGCAAAAGCAAGATGATAGAAAAATCGCTCGCGCAGATGATAAAAGAGAGCGAGTATCTAGCCCGCGAGCTAAATTTTAGCGAGCAAAACACCTTTTTTTCGAGCGTTTCGCACAGACACATGTTTGGGCTTACGTTTAAGGTCTTTTTGCCGCTAGCTCTAGGCGCTCGCGTCATCGCAGACGAGCTAAACTACCCCGAGGCGATTTTGGGATTAGAGCTTGCAAATCACGTGTTTATCGCTAGTCCCGTACTACTAGGCGCACTAGTTCAAAGCCCTGCCGCAAGCTCGCTAAAGAACTTAAGCGGGATCGTAAGTGCGGGTTCGCCGCTAAAAAAAGGGCTAAGAAGCGAGCTAGGCAAAATCTGCGACGCGCGGATCATCGAAATCTACGGCAGTACGGAAACTGGCATAGTGGCAAAAGACTGCGGCGACGGGCTTAGGCTGTTTGGTGCAGTGAATGCAGGGCTGGACGATAGGGGCGCGCTAAATGTGAGCTCGCCTTGGTGCGAGTTTTTTCAGACTAACGACGCGGCGAGTATTGACGAGGATCGCCTCGCGCTACAGGGCAGGATAGACCGCATCGTCAAGCTAAACGACAAGCGCGTGAGCCTGGAGAGTATCGAAGCAAAGCTGCTAGAAAGCGGCCTGCTCGCGGACTGCTACTGCGCGCCGCATCCCAAATTTAAACTCATCGCCGCGCTTTTGCAGCTTAACTGTGAGGGGCTAAAAAAATTTAGAAAAATAGGCAAAAAAGGCGCAGTAGCCGAGCTAAAAGAGCTTTTGAAGCTTGAGTTTAAAAACAGCGTCCGATACTTTAAAATAGTAGAAAAAATGCCGCGAAACCAGCAGGGTAAATTTGAAAAAAGCGAATTTGAAAACACGCTATTTGCTAGTCCCAAACCCGTCTGGAGCGGCGGGCGCGTAAATGAAGCGGGCGAAATTTGCGGCGGTCAAATTTATGGAAGCGGCCAAAATTTAGCTAGCGGCCAAAACCGCGGCACGGTTGATGCAAGCGTTGTCTGCGCTAAATTTGAGGGGGGCGGCGAGCGACTAGAAAACCTAGTGCAAAAATACGAATTTAGCGCCGTCATGCACGCCGGGCTTGAGATTTTCGAGAGCCATTTTCCAAATTTACCGCTACTGCCCGGATTCATGCAGCTTGACTACGTCTTTGAGCTAGCTAGCAGGGTGGGTATCGACATTAGCGGCGCAAGAGCTGTGGAAAATCTAAAATTTATGAAGTTTGTAAGACCTGGCGATTTGCTCCTAGTTTGTTTTGAAAAAAGCGGCGGCAAGCTTTATTTTGAGCTATTTTGCAACGGCGAAAAGTGCTCGGTCGGCAGGGCGGCGCTTTGAATAAATTTGCGTTTTTAGTGCCCTTTTACAATCATCCGCAAAACATCAAAGCCCTCATTGCTGCGCTAAAAGCTTACGAGCTACCCGTTATCGTCGTAGACGACGGCTCGGACGAGGCGAGCAAGCTAATCTTAGCGGAGCTTGAGCGCACGGAGGGCATCTTGCTACTCACGCGCGCGCAAAACGGCGGCAAGGGCATTGCGATGAAGGACGGGTTTAAATTTGCGTCCGAGCGCGGCTTTAGCCACGTTTTGCAAATAGACGCCGATTTTCAGCACGACGCGGCGCTCATCGGCGAGTTTTTGAGGCAGAGCGAGGCGCACCCGCAAAGTATCGTCTGCGCAAATCCTATTTACGGCGAGGACGCGCCAAAATCACGCGTTTATGGCAGAAAGATCACGAATTTTTGGGTCGCGATAAATACGCTAAGCCTTGGCGTCAAAGACGCTATGTGTGGCTTTCGCGTCTATCCTTTAGAGCAGCTTAAAAAAGCGGCGGCAAAAAGCAAAACAAATAGGATGGAATTTGACATCGAGATCCTCGTAAATGCCGTAAGACAGGGCATTAGCGTGCGCTGGATCGATACGTACGTACGCTACGAAAAGGGCGGCGTTTCGCACTTTAAGATGCTGCGAGATAACGCGCTAATCAGCCTCATGCACGCAAAATGCTTTTTTTCTCTGCCTAAATTTGCGCTGGGTAAAATTTGGCGAGCGTGCGGGCTAAATTTGGGCGAAAAAAACGCGGCAAGCACTCAAATTTCCGTAGAACCTCAGGAAAACGCCGAGCAAAATCTCTGGTGGAAAAAGCAGGAAAGAGGAGGGGCGTTTTTTTTAAGACTTAGCCTATTTTTGTCGCAAATTTTACCTGAGTTCGCGCTAAAGCTTATCGTTAAAATCGTGGTTTGGTTTTATTATATATTTTCAAAAAACGAGCGCGAAAATATCGCAGCGTTTAGGCGAAATTTAAGCGAATTTGCGGGCGCGCAAACGCTAAAAGGAACGAGCGTTTTTAGCCATTTTGAAGCCTTTGGCGGCGCTATTTGCGATAAATTTAGAGTCTGGAAAGGCAAGATCAAGGATGACGAGCTAGAGATCATAGACCTAGAGCGCATAAAAAGCGAGCTAATCGGCGCGCAAAAGGGGCAAATTCTGCTCACGGCGCACCTTGGAAACGTCGAAATTTGCAAGGCTTTGGCTGCGCGGGTCAAGGGCTTTAGGATGGTAATTTTGACCTATGACGAGAACTCGCGCAAATTTAACGAAGTGCTGCGCGAAATCAGCAAAAACGACGGCAGTGTGCGCATGATGGCGGTAAATAAGCTAGACGTGGCCGCGATGCTGGAGCTAAAAAATATCGTCGAAAGCGGCGAGCACATCGGCATAATGGGCGACAGGACACCTCTTGGCGGAGATAAGGCCGCGCGCGTGAAATTTCTAGGCAAGGAGGCCGGCTTTAACTACGGTCCATACCTCATCGCGGGGATTTTAGGCGTAAAGATAAGCTCGCTGTGGTGTCAAAAGATTGATGGCAAATTTAGGATCGAGCTAGTGCCGTTAGCAAGCGCCGTAAAGCTGGGGCGAGATAGGGCCGCCGCAGCGCGCCAGTATCTACAAATTTACGTCCGCGAGCTAGAAAATCGCTGCAAACAAACGCCCGCGCAGTGGTTTAATTTTTTTGATTTTTGGAGATGAGATGATATCAAAATCAGTCGCGCTAAAGGCGCAGTTTTACGACGTAGATAGCATGAACGTCGTGTGGCACGGCAACTACGTGAAGTATTTCGAGACGGCTAGGTGCGCGCTGCTAGAGGAGATAGGCTACGACTACGAGGCGATGAGAGCGGACGGCTACGCCTACCCGATCGTAAAAATCGAAGCAAAATATATTAAGCCCGTGTTTTTTGGCGACGAGATCGAGGTGGAAGCGACGCTAAAGGAGTGCGAGTGCTTTTTAAAGATCGGCTACGTCGTAAAAAGCGCCAAAAGCGGTGAGACGCTGTGTACGGGCGCGACCTCACAGGCGGCTGTGGATATGCGTGCGATGCAGACGTGCTTTGAGATCCCGCAAGAGTTACAAAATGCAATAAAAAGGTATATAAATGAAAAAAATAGCGATAATTTTTAGTTTGGCGGCGAGCCTGATGGGGCTTGATTTTAACGAGATAAAATCTCAAATCAAAACGCAAAATATCAGCGGCGAGTTTGCTCAGACGAAGTTTTTGAGCGGATTTAACGTGGAGTTTAAAAGCTACGGTAAATTTGAACTCAGTCAAAGCGAGTTGCTCTACGACACGCTAAGTCCCATCGCGGTTAGCATCGTCATAAACGAGCGCGGTATCTTTCAAAAAAGTGGCAATCAGCTCATAAAAATCGATCAAAATTTTGATAAAAAGCTCTTTTTATCCATCATAAAGCTCGATAAGGCCGAGCTTGAGAAGGAATTTATCTTTAAAATCTCAGGCGACAAAAACAACTGGAAAATCGAGCTGACGCCTAAAAATCTGCTGCTAAAGCAAATCTTTACGCGAATCTTAGTAGGAGGCGATAAATTCGTCAAAAAGATCGTGCTAAACGAGGTTAGCGGCGATAAAACGGTAAATGATTTTTACAACGTAAAATGAAAAAATCCGCGCGTTTTTTTATCTTTTTAGCGGCGTTTTTAGCCGCGCTCGCCGTTTGTATTTTGAGCGCAAAAAAGATAAACGCGGATATTTTTTCTCTCGTAAATTACGAAAACTCCTCCGAGCAAGCAGCGCTAAAAGCGATGCTTGATAGCGCTTCTAGCGAGTTTTTGCTAGTTTCAAATTCGCCTGAGTTTTTAGAAAAAAGCGAAATTTTAGCCGAGCAAAGCGGAGTTTTTGAGGAGTACCGCGCAAAGCAGGACGTAAATTTAACATCCTATCTAACTCAGCTAAACGCCCTAAAAATCGCGCTTTTAAACGAGCAAACCTATGAGCTTTTAGTAAAAGACAAAAACGAGTTTTTCAAGCAAAGCGCGCAAAATTTATTTAATCAATTCGCCTTTAAGCCGCTTAATGCGAAGGACGATTTTTTCGCCCTAAGCTCGCACATGAGCCTGGATGGCTCAAAAATCAGCCTAAATTTGTCAAATTTGATGCTAGAAGCCGCAAGCGAGGACGGGAAATTTTACCTCGTAAAAGCGCGCCTAAAGTCCGGCTACGATCCGCGAAATTTGATCAAATTTTATGAAAGCGTACGCGAGCTCGCGGCGCAGGACGCAGTGCAGGCTTACGCTAGCTGCGGCGCGCTATACGGAGCCTACGGAAAAAGGAGCGGCGACAAAGAAAGCGCCGTTATGAGCGCGGTTTCGCTTAGCCTTTGCGCGATTTTTTTGCTGCTCGCGTTTAAAAATTTTCGCATTTTTTGCGTCGTTTTCGTCGCGATTTTCGGCTTTGCGTGCGGGCTTGCGGCTTCGCTTTTGATCTACGAGAGCCTTAGCGTCATGGTCGTGGTTATCGGCACGAGCCTGGTCGGGCTGATGTTTGACTTTGCGCTGCACTGGCTGGGTAAAAATCAAAATGAGCCCGTGGCGGCCGCAAGCGTGCGTCCGATGCTTAAAATTTTCTTGCTCGGACTTTGCATCACGATGAGCGGATACGGAGTTTTTGCCTTTTCGTCGCTTGAGCTACTGCGCCAAACCGCGACATTTTCGCTATTTACGCTGCTTGGGGCGTTTTTATTTACCTATTTTTGCCTGCCTTTTATATTTGAGGGCGTGACGTTTTCGCAAAGCGCCGCGTTTTCGAGATTTTTTGATAAATTTGCGGGACTTTGCGAGCGCGCGGCGGGAGCGGTAAATTTGAAAATTTTACTCGCCACGCTTGCGGTTTGTGCGGGAATTTTGGCGCTAAATTTTAAAAGCTTAAGCGCACCAGAGCAGATCAAAGACTACGCAAACTCGCCTGCAGAGCTACTGGAGCAGTCTAAAAAGATCAGCGAGATGACGGGCGCCGCGCCGCAAAACTTCGTCATCGTGCTAAAGGGCGGCAGCGATCTAGTCGGCGATGAAAAGCGGCTAATGCGCGAGCTAAAGCAGGCAAATCTCGTCAAAGACTACGCTTCGATTTCTAAATTTATCCTAAGCCGCGCCGAGCAGGAAACCGTAAAAAATATCTTTAAAGAGGCCGCGCAAGACGAGGAAATATTTAAAATTTACGCTCAGTTTGGCTTGCCCAGCGAGCTAGTAAAACCCGAGCTAGAAAAGATCGCAAACGCCAAAACTATCGGCGTTAGCGAGATTTTAGAATTTGACGCGGCAAAAAATTTGACGCGATTTTTGCCTGACGCGAGCACGAGCTCGATATATGCCGAGGGGCTTGCAAGCGGTGCTAAAACGGATGAAATTTTAAAAGCAAACGGCGCTTTTAGCATGGGTTTTGTCGGCGCGCTAAATCAAAATTTGACTGAGGCTAAGGCCTGGGCTGCGGCGCTAAAGGGCGGCGCGTTTTTGGTTGCGTTTGCGCTTTTGTGGGCGTTTTTCGGGGCGGCGCGCTCGCTTTTGGTTATGAGCGTCATCGCGCTTGGCGTGCTAGCCGTGCTTTGCGGTTTTGCGGCGCTCGGCGTTCACGTAAATATTTTTGCGATTTTCGGGCTCATTTTGGCGAGCGCGGTCGGGATCGATTATCTCATCTTTGCGCTAAACGAGGATCTGTCGCGACGGGAGCGCGTATTTGGGATATTTGCCGCGTTTATCACGAGCTTTATCTCGTTTTTTGCGCTTAGTTTTAGCCAGACGCCGGCAGTTAGCGTTTTTGGGCTAGCCGTTAGCCTTTGCGTCGCGTTTTACGGGCTTGCCGCATGCACGCTCGCGATGAAAAATTTGGATTAAATTTAGCAAAAAGCGGTATAATCGCGAGCTTACGCAGCGCGAAATTTGACCCGCAAGGGCGCGCTAAATTTAATAAAACGGAAAGAAAATGCTAAAAATAAACGGCAAAGATGGGGGCGAATTTATCGGCAAAACGGTAGCCGAACTCCTCGCCGCAAAGGGGCTAAAGCCTGAGCGCATCGCAGTCGAGCTAAACGGCGAAATCTTGCCAAAAGATAAATTTGATACGGCGCTAAGAGACGGCGACTCGGCCGAGATAGTGCATTTTGTAGGCGGAGGCTGAGATGAAATTTGACGAAAATAACGATATTTTAGAGCTTGGCGGGCATAAATTTAGCTCGCGTTTTATCCTTGGATCGGGTAAATTTTCGCTACCTCTTTTGGAGGCTGCGGTACACGAGGCGGGCGCGCAGATCGTGACGCTAGCGCTTCGGCGCGTAAATGAGGGCGGGGTAGAAAATATTTTAGACTTTATCCCAAAGGGCGTGACGCTGCTGCCAAACACCTCGGGCGCTAGGAACGCCGATGAGTGCGTGCGTATCGCAAAGCTCGCGCGAGAGGCGGGCTGCGGCGACCTCGTGAAGGTTGAGGTCATCAGAGACAGCAAATACCTGCTGCCCGACAACTACGAAACGATAAAAGCGACGGAAAAGCTCGCAAACATGGGCTTTGTCGTGATGCCCTATATGTACCCCGATCTAAACGTCGCGCGCGACCTAGCCTCGGCGGGAGCTGCGTGCGTGATGCCTCTGGGCGCTCCGATCGGGACGAACAAAGGCCTTTGTACGCGCGAATTTATCAAAATTTTACTCGCCGAGGTAGATCTGCCCGTGATCGTGGATGCGGGTATCGGTAGCCCCGCGCAGGCGTGCGAGGCGATGCAGATGGGCTGCGCGGCCGTGATGGCAAACACCGCTATCGCGACTGCTGGCGACGTAAAGACTATGGCGCGGGCGTTTGGGCTAGCGATACAGGCGGGTAGGCTGGCGTATCTATCTGGACTTGGCAATGTGAGCGATAGCGCGCGGGCATCGAGTCCGCTGACGGGATTTTTGGAGTAAATTCGGCTTTAAATTTGATGGCATAAAAACTGCGTCAAATTCGATGCGGGCGAGGATAAAATTTGCCTCGTTAAATCCTGCGAATTTTAAATTTGACGATTTCGCGCGGTTTTTAAATTTAGTGCCGAAAAGGCACGGGTCTGGGCGCGTAAAATTTACCGCATTGTAACCCAAAACCGTCAAATTTAACGCCCGAAATTTAGACGAAAAACGGAGAAATATTTGAAAAATATAGACGTGATGGAGTATGCGCAGGGCGCCCAGCGTATCGACGAAACGCTGATGCGGCGGGTACTAGCGGCGCGCGAAGGCTACGAGTACGCAAAATTTGACGCTAGCGACGTTAGGCGCGCTTTAAACGAGGAAAATCTAAGCATAGAGGGGTTAAAAGCTCTTCTAAGCCCCGCTGCGGGCGCATTTTTAGGCGAGATGGCGGAGGTGGCGCGAGATAGGACGCGCAGGCAGTTTGGCAACTCGGTGCAGTTTTTTACGCCGCTTTATATCTCAAATTTTTGCGATAGCGACTGCGTTTACTGCGGCTTTAGCTCGCGAAATAAAATCTCGCGCGTACGGCTAAAGGCGGACGAGGCTGCGACGGAGCTAGCTAATATCGCAAAAAGCGGACTAAAAGACGTGCTCATCCTAACCGGCGAAAGCACGAAAAAAAGCGACCTGGGCTACATCGGCGAGGTTTGCAAGGAGGCGTCTAGGCTTTTTAGCAACGTAGGCGTCGAGATATATCCGCTAAATGCCGACGAATACGCGTTTTTGCACGGTTGCGGCGCGGACTACGTCGTGGTTTTTCAGGAGACTTACGACCCTGCGGCGTATGCGAAATTTCACCTCCGCGGCGTCAAGCGCTCGTTTGCCTACCGCTTCCACGCCCAGGAGCGCGCTCTCATGGGCGGTATGCGCAGCGTCGGATTTGCCGCGCTTTTGGGGCTTGACGACTTTAGAAAAGACGCGCTAGCCACCGCGCTGCACGCGCATTTTATCCAGCAAAAGTACCCGCACGCCGAGATCGCGTTATCTTGCCCGCGCCTGCGACCCGCGATAAACAAGGCTCACGTCGGGCCGAGGGACGTCGATGAGAGGGCACTATTTCAGGTTATCTGCGCGTACCGTCTCTTTTTGCCCTACGCAAATATCACGATCTCCACGCGCGAGTCGGCGCGCTTTCGAGACGGCGTCATCGCAGTCGCCGCAAACAAAATTTCAGCCGGCGTTAGCACTGGCGTGGGGACGCACTCGGATAAAACCAAAAAGGGCGACGAGCAGTTTGAGATCAGCGACGCGCGCTCGGTTGATGAGATACTGGGCGTCGTGCGAGGTCTAAATTTGCAGCCCGTGATGAGCGAGCATATTTACGTTTGAGGTCGGTCGGCTATCGGTCGCGCGTTTTTCGGACGTAAAATTTGGCTTTTGGAGTAGGGGCGATGGGTTTTGGTAAATTTGAGCTCGTTTGGGTGACGAACCGCCGATTGAGCGAGGATTTTTTCGCGGACGTTAGGCGCGTAGCGCAGGGCGGCAAGGCGGATAAAATTTTGCTCAGGGAGAGCGATTTATCAGGGGACGAATACGAAAATTTAGCCCGCAAAACGCTTGAGATCATCGCTGAGTGCGGCTCTAGCGCGGGCCTAGTTTTGCATACTCACGCAAGCGTCGCAAGCAAGCTCGGCATGGGCGAACTGCATCTGCCTTTTGCTAAATTTAGGGCATCAGGCGGCAAGCGGGCTGTAAATTTAGCGGATTTAAATTCGGCTAAATCAGGTAGCGTTCGTGCGGATAAAGATGAAATTAGCGGCACTTATGTGCCGAATTTGACGCAAAATCTCAAAATTGGCGTTTCGGTGCACTCTTTAGAGCAGGCTCTAGCGGCGCAGGATCTCGGTGCCGACTACGTCGTGGCGGGGCATATTTTTGATACGCCGTCTCACGCGCTAGAGCGAGGCAGGGGGCTTAAATTTTTGCAGGAGATTTGCGAGAGCTTAAAAATAAAAACCTACGCTATCGGCGGGATAAATTTTGAAAATTTAAGCAAGATCAAGGATGCGGGCGCGGCCGGCGCGTATATGATGCGGGGATTTTTAGGCTAAATTTAGAGCGCTTTGCCTACTCGCCGGTACCGAAAATCAGATCAAATCCTAGCCGTAGCGCAAAAATAAAAATTAGCCTTTGCCGCAAAAGCTCGTAGGTTTTGCTACTCTGCGCATCGCCGTTAAACCGCGCTTGCGGCGCGTTTGGGTTTAAAAATACGCTCGCGGCTCTAAAAAGACTTGAAAATTGGGTGCGCGAGGGCTTTGCGCGAACTAAATTTAAAGGAAATAAATGCGAGATAACGGCCTAGAATACGACTTTATCGGCGAGTTTTCAAATGGCGGTCTGGCCGCGATTTGCGGTAAAAGCAAAAAATGGGGGCTGATAAACTCAAGCGGCGAGGAGGTTTTGCCCTGCGTTTACGATAACGTTTGGTGCTTGCCCGAGTTTTTTACGCTCGAAAAAAACGGAAAGCTCGGCCTAGCAAACGCGCAAGGAAAAATCATCCTGCCCTGCGAATACGGCGATATCGTAGGCGATGAAGGGGCTGGCTTAGAGCCTTTATTTCGCGCGAAAAAGGGCGAAAAATGGGGCGTCGTAGATAAAGACGGGACCGTTTTGGCGCCTTTTGAATTTGATGAAATTTCTGAGGTCGGGCAGGACTTTATCATCGCCGCAAAAGGCGAAAGATGGGGCATAGCAAATAAACGCGGCGAAGCTCCAGGCGGGTTTTGCTATAGCAGCGCGAGCTTGGTTGGTCGCGGGGGTTTATTTAAAGTTTCAAAAGATGGCGAGTTTTTGCTGGTTGATATAAACGGCGAGGCGAAATTGCCCGCGGGCTACTATATAGATTATTTCTTGGATGGTTTTGCCGCCGTGCAAAAAGGCGGATCCGCTAGGCCCGTAATCGGCGGAAAATGGGGCTACGTAAATAGTCGCGGCGAGCTTGTTATTCCCTGCAAATACGACGGGGCAGAGTGGTTTTGCGAAGGGCTGGCTAAGGTTAAAAAGGACGGACGCGAGCTTTTTATAAACCGAAACGATAAGGTCGCGTTTTACTGTAAATTTGACGAAACGAGGGATTTTTGTAGAGGACTAGCCGCGGCAAGGGACGGCGAAAAATGGGGTTTTATAGATAAAAACGGAGAAGCTATGATACCTTTTAAATTTGACGAGGTCGGAGAGGTCTGGTATGGGGGCAAATTTTGCCGTGCAAGAATAGGCGAAAAGTGGGGCGTCATAGACAAAAACGGCGAAGCAATAATACCGTTTAAATTTGACGAGGTCGGTATACCGGGCAAAAACGGCCTTACGGTAGTACGAGAGGGCGAAGAGTACGCAATCGCGGGCAAAGACGGCATAACCGTCCCCTTTGAATACGATTTTCTAGACGAGTGCGAGGACGGCGTATTCATAGCGCAAAAGGACGAAAAATACGGGCTAATATCAAGCACGGGCGATATACTCGCTCCGCTAGACTTTGACGATATAGACATTTTTGAGGATGGGCTGGCTAAGGCTGAAAAGGACGGCAAAGTCGGCTTTTTAGACGTAAACGGACGAGTTGCGATACCGTTTAGATACTGCAGGGCAAGCGCTTTTAAAGGCGGTATCGCTTCTGCTCAAAAAGAGGACAAATGGTATATCGTGGATAAAAACGGCAAAACGGTCGCGCCAAAATAACATAGGCGCAAATTTAACCGTTTTGCGCGGCGCTTAAAAAGCGATAATAAACTAAACGCAAAGGAACAAAAATGGACGAAAACAAAAAGATAATCGTCGAAAAAATGATAGCCTACGAAAAAAGGCTGATTAGCCCGGATCATAATTTTAACGAAGATACGCTTTGCGCGTGGATTTTAGAGGCTTGCGAGTTTGCTTTTGATAACTTTAAGGAAAAAGATACTTTTGCTTTCGAGTATTTGTACGAGTACAGGGTTGCTACCGTAGGGCTACGGCTGATGATGGGTTTGAAGAAATTTTATCCGCAGTTAAAATCCTCTCAAAAGGTCGTCGATACGATTTTAGCCGTCATAGAAAACGAAAAATACGGCGGCGGACGGCACGACTTTATCCTAGTGCTATGGGAAAATAGGCTAGATATCCCATTTATACAAATCGCTCAAAATCGTAGCGACTTTTGGGAAAATCCGCGGTTTGCAAGCACGATTATCTGGGGCCTTGTTAGACGCAAGATAGCGGGCTTTGCTCCGCAAATACAGGCCGCTTTGCAGCGATTTACGGATAAAAGAGGACTGCATCTGGATATCAGGAAGGATTGTCAAAAGTATTTAGCTAACGAGCCTAAATACAAGCACTTTTCGGTATTTTTACAAAAGCAAAAATAATCTAGAGCTTTAAGCTTTGGGCGGGGTCGGTCGGCTTTTGTTTTAAGATAAAGCTCTCAACTAGAAAATTTGCAAAGCCGCCCGTTTAGTCTCCCGTATACGCGCCTACTTACGGGCTTAGGCGTAAGCGGCTGCGCGAGATTTTGCCAGAGCGGGTAAATTTATACGGGCGCTTTTGCGGCTTAAATTTAGGTTTTAAATTTAGGCGAATTTCGCTACTATTTGGGCTAAAATTTGATTTTAAAAATGGAGAAAAAGTGAAAAAACTAATTTTCGTAACCGTGCTTTGGGCGTTTAGCTTTAGCCTCATCGGCGAGTTTTTGGCGGGGCGAGTGGATAGCTACTTTGCCGCGTTTTCGCGCGTCGTGCTTGCGCTTGGCGTATTTTTGCCCTTTATGATTAAGGATTTTGCCGCAAAAAACCTCGCCCTCTACGCTAAAGTAGCCGCGATCGGCGCAGTGCAAATCGGCGCGATGTATATCTTTTACTACAACTCGTTTGCCTACCTTAGCGTCGCTGAGGTCGCGCTATTTACGATATTTACGCCGTTTTACGTGAGCGTGGTTTACGACGTGCTGGCGGGCAGGCTTAGGCTGCTGTATCTGCTTAGCGTCGGTATCGCGGTCTTTGGCGCGCTCATCATCAAATACGGCAACGTAAATGCCGGCTTTTGGCATGGATTTTTGCTCGTGCAGGGGGCAAATTTATGCTTTGGCGTCGGACAGAGCGCGTATAAATTTCTGCTGGAAAAGCGTGATTTTAGCGAGCAAAGAGGGGTTTTTGGCTACTTTTTCGTAGGAGCCTCGGCGGTTACGGGCGTAGCATTTGCCATGTTTGGAAATCCTGAAAAAATAAACCTTGATCTAACCCAAGGCGCGGTTTTGCTCTGGCTTGGTATCGGAGCTAGCGGTCTTGGGTATTTTTTATGGAACAAAGGCGCGTGCGAGGTAGACAGCGGCACTCTAGCTATCATGAATAACGCTCTCATACCTGCTGCCATCATCGTAAATTTGGTCTTTTGGCACAAAGATGCGGATATACTAAGGCTCTGCCTCGGCGGTGCGGTGATTTATATTTCTTTGCTGATTCACAACAAAATCATCGAGCATTACGAACGAAGCAGGGCGGCAAAACGGCTCTAAATTCGGCGCAGGATTGCTAAAACGAGTTTTTGGTTTTTGTTTATGAGCGGCGCAAGTTCGTCTTTGCTTTAGCCCAAAAGATTTTGCCGTATGGCAAGCTTTGGCCGCGTTTTATGGGTGCTGGATACGGAGATAAATTTAATAAAAATACAAAAAATAAGTAAGCAAGAGCGGAAACAAAGGTTGCTAGCGCCTTGCTAGAAGGCTAGACAAACAAAAAACTTCAAAAAAGAATAAACCTTAAGCCCGCTTGCCGCCTTATCATCAGGCGGCGCTTTGCCAGTTTAAGCAAATTCGCCGCGGTCTTGGCTATCTTTTTATGCTTTTCGTCGCTTTTTTTTGAAATTTTGCTTTTAATTTTTCGGCATTGCTTGTTGGGCGCAACCGGTAGCGTAGCGGGACGAACCAGTCAAATCAAACTTTTCGCCTAAATTTAGACCAAATGTAACTTAACCGCATTTAACCGCTTCTCCTTGCTTATAGCCGTGTTTTGGGACTGCAAACGCAAGTGGAGCGACATTCTTTAAGATAAAACAATAAAAAATAATGCCATTAAATTTAGTTTATTAGCGTAACTCCGCCTACTTGCTGTAGCAAATGGGGGGGGGTCTAACTATTGCGCTCGTATGTTCTTTGAGAGGGATATTTTTGTTTTTAGCCTTGATTAGGCGTTATATGAGGCGTCAAAGCCGTTGTTGATTTTATGTGCTAACTCCGATTGCGTGGCTGTCTGGCGCCCGCCATAGTTAAGTTATAAAATTTACCTCGCATCTCATGCTGTGTCGGTATGCCGACAAGGGCCGATAGCATGCTAACTAACGCGCTATTTTACGCCATGACCTCGCCCGTGCTTTTCATCTCAGGACCCAGGATTAGATCCGCGCCAGAGAGCTTATTAAACGGAAATACAGCTTCTTTGACGCAGACGTGATTTTTCACGCGAGGCTTGAGTATGCCGCGCTCCTCGTAAACCGCGCCGTAGTTATCGTAAAATTTAAGCGCCTCGCGCAAACCCCCTTGCCACATCACGCGCGTGGCGACCTTTGCCATCGGCACGCCCGTCGCCTTGCTAACAAACGGTACGGTGCGGCTGGCGCGCGGGTTTACCTCGATCATGAAAAGCTCGTTCTGCCCGGTCGCTTCGCTTCCCTCAGAAACATCGGCTTCGCCGTCGCTTTGCTTGTTTTCGTAGATGGCAAACTGGATATTCATAAGCCCCACGACGCCTAAATTTAGCGCGATGTCGCGAGTTTGGTTTTCTACCTTTTCGATCATCTGCGCGGTCAAATTTAGCGGAGGTAGTATGCACGCGCTATCACCGCTGTGGATGCCCGCCTCCTCGATGTGCTGCATCACGGCGCCGATATAGACGTCCTTGCCGTCGCTGATCGCGTCCACGTCGAGCTCCACGGCGTCTTGTAAAAATTTATCGATTAGCACGGGCGAGTGGTTGCTGACCTTGACCGCCTCACTCATATATAGGCGCAGCTCCTCGTCGCTATGAACTCGTCTCATCGCGCGGCCGCCCAGCACGTAGCTAGGGCGCACGAGTACCGGATAGCCGATAGCCGCGGCCTTTTCTAGCGCCTCTTTTTCGCTTGTCGCAGTGTCGTTTCGCGGCTGTTTGACGCCTATTTTAGAGATAAATTCGCTAAATTTCTTTCTATCCTCGGCGACGTCGATCGTGCGCGCGCTGGTGCCGATGATTTTTGCGCCGGCTATGCTTAGGCGTTTGGCGAATTTTAATACCTAATAAGTTGATATCTCAAGATCTTAAAACCTTAAATACTCGACTTACATCGTCATTTTTGCTTAAGCTAAGTCTTACGATACTATTTTCCAGTGCAATGAGTGCATGAGGAATGTTTGGATCAAGCGTAACCATATCAAGCGCATTCATTATTGTGGAATCTTCACCGACGCTAAAATCTATTTTTCCGCTTAAAACTTGAACCATTATCGCTCCAGGCGCCTTATGCTCTTTCATTTCAGCGCCTTTTTCTAAATTTATACGTATCTCTTTGCTATGCGGACCATCAAAAAGCTTAGCGATGGTAACGCCGTCAAATATACTATTTTGCCATACTATCTTTTCCATTTACAACCTTTATTATAAAATAATAACAGCATTGTAACTCTAAATTTAGATAAAAGGATTGATTTTAATTAAGCGATTTTTGAAATTTAAGAAAATAGGTAGGCAGCAAAAGCCTAAAAATAGACTTTTGCAGGAAGTAAAATTATTTTTTAAGCTCTTTAATGCGAGCAGCTTTACCACGTCTATCGCGTAGATAAAATAACTTAGCGCGGCGCACGCGACCTTGTCTTAGAACGGTTATACTCTCTAGGCTCTCGCTATAGATAGGGAAAATTCTCTCTACGCCTACGCTGTTTGCGCCGATCTTTCTAATAATAAAAGTTTCGCCTGTTCCGCTACCGCGTCTTGCTATGCAGATACCTTCGAAATTTTGAATTCTAGTTTTATCGCCTTCTTTAATGCGGATAGCTATACGCAAAGTATCTCCAGCGCGAAAATCAGGCACAGACTTTTGAGCTATTTGAGTTTGTTCAAATGTCTCTATATACTTGTTTCTCATATTTTTTCCTTAGTCGGCGGCTCAAATTTTCGGTATAAATCCGGACGAAAAAACCTAGTTTTTAAGAACGCCATATTATTTTTCAAAGCTCTGATTTTAGCATGGTCTCCCTTTAAAAACGCTGAAACCACTCCAGAACCTTTGTAATCACTTGGTTTTGTAAAAGAGGGGGCTTCGAGCAAATGGCCTTCAAAACTCTCAACTTCAAGACTTTGATTATTTCCTAAAACGCCGTCGATATTGCGAGAAATCGCATCGACAATGCAAAGCGCGCCCAGTTCCCCTCCGGTCATCACAAAATCGCCTATGCAAAAAATCTCGTCCGCGTATTTTTCTATTATGCGCTCGTCTATACCTTCATATCTACCGCAAACTAGACAGATGTGTTCTTTTTTTGCTAGACGCCTAGCATCGTTTTGAGTAAATTTTTTTCCGGCAGGCGCGAGAAAAATAGTATGGATTCTTGGCTCATTTTTCAATAAAAAATTTAAAGTATCATCAAGAGGCTGACATGTCATGAGTAAACCCGCACCGCCGCCAACCATATAATCATCTACCTTTTTGTGCTTATCGGTACTAAAATTTCGAGGATTTAAAAAATCAATAAAGATAAGATTTTCCTTTACGGCACGGCCTAAAATACTATCTTGAAAATAGGGTAGCACAAGGCTTTCAAAAAGCGTAACAAAGGTAAATTTCATCAGGAATTTTCTAAAATCAAGATAGCATTCTTGGTATAGATTTTTTTATTTTCTACATCGACTTTTTCTACATAAATGTCGATGTATGGAATATAAAAACTTTTTTCCAACCCTTTGGTGATTAAATTTTCATCGGTTTTTACGAGAAATAGATGATTCGCCCCGACTGCATCTATATCCTCTACCTCACCCAGCCTTTGGTTATTCTCGTAAATTTCGCAACCGATGATATCAAAATAGAAAAATTCGCCTTTTTTTAGTTTACAATTTTTTCTAGTTTTTTCTTTTGTAGTGTAAATTATTTTGTTCGTGAGAGTTTTTGCACTATCTACATCCTCAAAACCATAAAAAACAATCGTATCATTTGCGCAGTTGTAGTTCTTGACGATCAGTTTACTGCCGTCCGTATCATAAAAAACGGTATTTTTCTTAAACTGATCAGGGAAATCACCTCTATTGTGAAGCCTGACAAAACCTTTTAGTCCTACGGTTTTTCCAAGTAACGCGACTTCTACAAATTCACTCAAGGTGTTTTACCGTAACGCGGTATGAGGTAGTATCTTTAGCTTTATAGCCGACAATAACGGTTTTTATAGCATTTATTGTTCTGCCGTCTTTACCGATTAGTTTACCGGTATCAACCTTGTCGGCATATATTACTAGTTCGGTAAAATCATCGTCAAGCTTAACTCGTTCAAGTTTCACTTTTTCCGGGAAATCGGCGATGAGTTTAGCGTATTCAAGTAAAAAATTTTCTACCATTTTTTAAATTATTTGCTAGTTATTTTTGCAACCCTATCGCTAAGTTTTGCACCGACGCCTTTCCAATAAGCCAAGCGCTCAGCGTCAAATTTTACTACCTCAGGCTCAATCATAGGATTGTAGTAGCCGATCGACTCTATCCAGCCGCCGTCTCTTCTTTTTCTGCTATCCGTTACGACTATACGATAAAAAGGTTTTTTCTTGCGTCCCATTCTCGTTAGTCTTACTACTGTTGCCATTATATTTCTCCTTTTGTTTTTTAAATAGGCTTAAATTTAGCCACGCTCGTAGCCAAATTTAAGCCCTTTAATTAGGGCGAGAGTTTTTAGCTTGGTTTAGTAAATTTCCAAGCCCTTTTAGACCTTCTTTACCAGAAAACCTCTTTGCTATTTTTGATGCATTTTCAAACTGCTTCAAAAAGCGATTTACTTCTACTTGAGATAGTCCAGATCCCGCAGCCAAACGTCTTTTTCGGCTGTTGTTTAGCAAATCAGGATTCTCGCGTTCTTTTTGTGTCATCGAATTTATCATAGCCTTGATATGTAAAATTTCCTTCGAGTTATCAAGGTCGATATCTTTTATCTGATTTGCTACGCTTGATAGGCCCGGTATCATACCGATTAAACTTTTCATATTTCCGAGCTTTTTGACACTTTCCATTTGCGATAAAAAGTCGTTAAAGTTAAACTGCCCTTTTTTAATCTTTTTATTTATTCTTTTTGCTTCTTGCTCGTCTATCACGGCGCTAGTTTTTTCAACCAACGTTGCCAAGTCGCCCTCGCCCATTATGCGGCTTACGATACGCTCGGGAATAAAGCTCTCCATATCGCCGACTTTTTCGCCGATACCTACGAATCTAAGTGGTATATTTAGCTGCTTGGCTATGCCGATAGCTACGCCGCCTTTGCTATCAGAGTCAAATTTGCTTAGCACCACGCCGCTTATTTTTAGCGCATCGTTAAACGTGCTCGCAGTTTTTACGCCGTCTTGTCCGCTCATAGCGTCGGCTACGTAAAAAATTTCATGTGGCTGGAGCACTGATTTGATATCTTTTATCTGCTTCATCAAAGCTTCGTCTATAGCTAGACGTCCCGCCGTATCGACCAAAAGTACGTCGTAAAGCCCGCTTTTTGCTTTAGCTAGCGCTTGTTTGGCTACGTTTAGCGGGTCTGTTTCGTTTTCTATGCTAAAAAGCTCTATCTCGTTTGCTTCGCAAAGCTGGCGAAGCTGCTCGACGGCCGCCAAGCGTTGCAAATCGCACGCCGCGACCAAAACTTTTTTCTTTCTAAGTTTTAGATAATTAGCTAGCTTTATCGTCGTAGTGGTTTTTCCACTACCTTGCAAGCCAGCCATTAGCACGATCGTAGGAGCTACGGGCGCAAAGACAAAGCCCTGGTTGCCCGGTGCGGTTAAAACCTTCGTCAAATTTGACTTTATAGCGTCTAAAAATTGCTTTTGGCCTATTCCACTTTGCTTTAGATCGGCCTCTATGAGGGCTAGTAATTCTTTGGTAACCTTGTGATGAACGTCGGCTTTTAGTAGTGCTTTTTTAAGCACGTCAAGCGCGTTATTTAGCGCTTTTTCATCGTCTACGAAACGAATTTTACTAACGGCTAAACGAAACGACTCGCTGATTTGTTCAAACACATTCTACCTTTTATTTACATTTATAGCTAAAGCGCGTATTTTATTAAATTTAAGCTTTATCGCTCTTTAAATCTCAAAATTTCTTGAAATTTCAAAACCGAGTCTATTAAAATCACTGCTCAAATTTGACTTAAATTTATATCCTAAAAGCTCTATTTTATAGGCGTGCAGATACATTCTCGCGGCTTTATTTTTAGCGTATTTTTCGTCCCCTACGATCCCATATCCAGCGTGATTTAGATGTACTCTGATCTGGTGCGTTCTGCCGGTTTTTATCTCGACTTTTACGAGACTTTTTTTGCCTGCAACCATCACCGGCGTCACGTGCGAAAATGCCTCTTTGCCGTTTGGTGAGATTTTAGAAAATGCGCCGCCCCTGTTTTTTAGCGTGATTATAGGTTCGTTTACGCTAAATTCCTCACTCACGATGCCTTTTACAGCCGCGACGTACTCTTTTTTTACGCGGCAGTTTTTAAACTCCTCGATCGCTTTTTTTTGAAATTCCTCGTTTTTTACGAGCAAAAGTACGCCGCTAGTTTCCTTATCGAGTCTGTGAAGCAGAGGAAATTTATAAGTTTCGCTCACTTTTTCCGAGGTCAAAAACGCCGGTTTATCAACCGCGATTAGGTTTTCATCCTCGAAAATCACGCTTGGGCGCGGTAGCTTTTGCACGTTAAATTTAGTCGCCGCGCTCATCATCGCGCGCGCCACGGCGATCCTCTGTCCTTTGGCGCTAACCAGCCCCGCGTCGATTAGTTCCTTTGCCTCATTGTTTGATATGCCTTCCTGGATCGCCAGCAGTTTATAGGCTTTTTCTTCTTTCATAAATTTTCCTCAATATCTTTTAAAATCTCGCTTGCATCGCCTTTAGCGACGATTTTTGCCTTTGGTAAATCTTGCTTTAAAAGCAAATTTATCTCGTACGCTTTTGCAAATTTTATACCGTCCACCACGCCATACAGGGCTTTTTGGTTAAATATAAACTCTCCGCTTATCACCGCGTTTTCAAACTGCGCCGCCTCGATAGGATTGTGTCCGCCGACGTTTGGCACGAAGCTACCGCCTAGCACGACGACGTCGCTAAATTTATAAATATTTACCAGCTCGCCCATCGCATCGACCAGCACGCACTGTGCGTTAAAGTTTTTAGTTTCGCTAAATTTAGCAAAACTAAGTCCGTTTTTTGCGGCAAATTTAACCAAAATCTCGCCCGCTTCGCCAAATCTCTCAGGGTGTCGCGGCACGAGTATCAGCTTATCGTTTGCGCTCAAATTCAACTCGCGCAAAATCAGCTCCTCTTCGCCCGCATGAGTACTAGCTAGCACGATCACGCGCTCTTTTGGTTTGGCGTAATTTTTACTCGGGTTTGGCAAAAAAGCTGATTTTATATTGCCGCTAACGACGATATTTTTAGCACCGAGCCGCTCTAGGCGCTGTTGATCCAGATCGCTTTGAGCGTAAACTTTATCTATAAATTTAAACAAATATCTGTAAAAAAAGCCAAATTTAAGGTAGCTTTTGTAGCTCCTATCAGAGATCCTAGCGTTTATCAAAATAGCGCGAGAGCCTTTAATTTTAGCCCAAAAAACAAGCCCCAACCAAAGCTCGGCCTCAAAAATAACCGTGATTTTAGCGGGTTTTAGCCAAAACGGTAAAAATATCTCAAACGGCAAAAATCGCGTATTTGGCGTGATCTTTTTTGCCTCGTCAAAGCCCGTCTTGGTTACGACCGAGACTGCGGCCGCGTCTTTAAATCTACTAACTAGCGGCGCGATAGAACGCACTTCGCCAAAACTGCACGCGTGAAAGTGCACGCGCGAGGCGTCAAATTTGGGATTTTTAAACAAAAAAAATCTAGCGGGGATCGAGGCTCTGTACTTTTTCTTAAAAGCTAAAATCGCAAGCGGTAAAGCCCCCAAGGCAAGCGCCGCGAGGACTAAAACGTAATAAATTATTATCAAATTTAAAGACTAGTTCGCCGCTTCTTTGTATAAAATTCGGCCGCAGTGAGGGCAGGTCACGATGTCTTCGCCCTTGATGACGGCAGAATAAGTCTTGTCGTTTATCTGCATAAAGCAGCCGTAGCAGGCCTGCTTTTTGACCGGCACGACGGCGGTGTTGTGCGCCCATTTGCGGATTTTCTCGTAAAAGGTCAAGATTTTTTGATTCATCTCGCCGACTAACTTATTTTTCTTAGCGTATATTTCGTCTCTTTGCTTCTCGATGGCGCCGACTTCAGCCGAAATTTCGCTCTCGATTTTGGTCAAATTTTCGCCAAGTTCAGCAGCCTTTGCCTCAAGCTCGCTTTTTAGCGCATTTTTGCTATCTATGATTTTTTCTAGTCTTTCGACCTCTTCATTTGCGGCCTCTAGCTGTTCTTTAGCTAGCTCATCTTCTAGTTGAAGCGCTTTTATCTCTTTTTCTGTTTTTGCAGCGCCGCTCTTTTTAGCGACGTCTTTTATCTTTGCGCTAAATTCGGCTATGTGCGCGTTGGTTTGAGATTTTTGATTTTTTAGCTCGGTCACGCTCGTAGCCGCTTCCTCGATCTGCGCTAAAATCGCCGCCTGCTCGTCCTTAGTCGCTTTTAAAACGCTTTGAACCTTCTCAAGGCGCGGGGTAAAATCGTCGATATCTTTGTCGATCGTCGAGAGCTCGACTAGCTGTTCTAAATATTTATTCATCTTTTTCCTTTAACTGTATGAAAACGGGTTTTTTGAGTTGGATATTATAGTAGGAATCGGCAAAATTTGCAAATATTTTGCAAGCGACTCCCCAAAATACCGCTCGCTCTCGAAGTGCCCGATGTCTAGCATAGTAAGATTATTTTGCACGGCGCTCATGGCTTGATGGTACTTCAGATCCCCGGTTAAAAACACGTCCGCTTTGACGCCATCTATCAAATCTCCGCCGCTTCCCGTACAAAATGCAAGACGCTTTACGGGCGCATTGCAGTCAAATTTTCGCCCTTTGCAAACTCTTAAATGGCTCAAATTTAGCTTTGTTTTTACTCTCTCGCAAAGCTCGTCAAAGCTCAAATTTACATCCGCATAAAGCACGAATCCGTCGCGCTCCTTTGGCGTAAACCCCAAAATTTCGCTTAGCACGTATTCGTTTAGATGGCTTAGATCATAATTAGTATGCATAGCGATCAGGCTTAAATTTTTAGCCATCATCTTTGCGATTAGGATGCTTGGATATTTGTCCAAATTTAGGGATTTTAGCCCTTTAAAAATGAGCGGATGATGCGTGATGATGAGCGAGTTTGGCTGCACCTCGTCTAAAAGCCCATCATCAACGTCAAGGCTAAGATAAACGCGCTCCGCGCTAGCCTCAAACGAGCCTACGAGCAGTCCGCTGTTATCCCACTCCTCTTGACTCGCAAACGGGCTAATCTCGTCTAAAATTTTATAAATTTCGCCGATTTTCATCAAATTTTATTCGCCCTTCGCGTCGTCTTGGGCGGCATCGTCGATACTAGCTTTATACGTCAGAGCGCACTCTTTGGCTAGCTCGCGGATTTTTAGGATGTAGTCTTGCCTTTGCGTTACGCTGATCGCTCCGCGCGCGTCAAGGACGTTAAACGTATGCGCCGCTAGCATACAATAATCATACGCAGGCAGCGAAATTTTAGCCTCCAAGCAGCGTTTGCACTCGCCAAATGCGTTTTCAAACTGGCGAAACAGCATATCTACGTCTGCGATTTCAAAGTTATATTTGCTCCACTCAAATTCGCCCTGCTTATGCACGTCGGCGTAGGTCACGATGTTGCCGCCCCTATCGTCCCAAACGATATCGTAGACGCTATTTACGTCTTGTAGATACATCGCAAGGCGCTCGAGGCCGTAAGTGATCTCAGCCGAAACCAGCTCGCACGCGATGCCGCCAACTTGCTGAAAATACGTAAACTGCGTCACCTCCATACCGTCTAGCCAGACCTCCCAGCCAAGGCCCCAAGCGCCCAGCGTCGGGCTCTCCCAGTTATCCTCGACGAAGCGGATGTCGTGATTTTTCAAATTTAAACCGAGCTTTTCAAGGCTTTTTAGATAAAGCTCTTGTATATTTTCCGGACTTGGTTTAATGAGCACCTGAAACTGATAATAAGCGCCCAGGCGGTTTGGGTTTTCGCCGTATCTACCGTCAGTCGGGCGGCGAGATGGGGCAACGTACGCCGTCGCCCACGGCTTTGGCCCAAGGCTCCTTAAAAAAGTCGCCTGATGATAGGTGCCCGCGCCCGCAGGCATATCGTATGGCTGCAGTATCACGCAACCCTGCTCGCGCCAGTAATTTTGCAACGTCAAAATAATCTCTGAAAACGTCATTTTTTACCTTTTATTTTATTGATATGTAAATTTCTATTTTTTCGTTTAAATATTTCTCAAAATCCGTTTCGTAGGCTCTTTTTGGCTCAGAGTTTTCAAAATATTTCCAAATTTCTCCCCAAAATTTCGCTACGTTTTGCGGCTCGCATGGAAAGCTAAAAACGGCGTATTTGCCTCTTTTTATCTCTAAAATTTCGCCGCCTGAGCAAAGCGATTTGGTTCCGATAAATAAATCATAAAACCCGTTTACGCCGTTTTCGTAGCGACAATAAACGCCGTAAATTTCGCTTTTACCGTCATAAACTTCTTTTGTAAATTTAGCCCACAATGCCGGAATTTTACCGTCGCCGTTAATCTCGTCGGCATTTTTGGTGCGAGTTTTTAATCCGTAAATTTTAAAACCCTCTACCGCTAAAATTTCCACGACTACTCCTTATCGCCTTTGAAATTTTCAACCGCTTTGTTCCACATGAGCTTGTATTTTCGTTTTAAAAACTCGACTTCGTCTTGCGAATTTTTTAGCTGCTTCGTGAGCGTCTCGACCGTTTTTCTATCCTCGTCGTAGAGCTCTTGCATCGAGATTAGCGCCTCTTTTAAAAACTTATTTTCGTTGCGCAGGGTCTCTAGCGTTTCGTCTTTAGCATCAAGCACCTTTTCGTGCAAATTCAGTATCGTGCCGATCGTCTTTTCCACGAAGCTAAAGCCGTCGGCACCGATCTGGGGCGCAGGTACGGCCACGACGCTAGGCACCACGCTCATCGTGCCTTGGCTGGCTTCTATGAGGATCTCGCCGCCTTCTTCTTTCGTATTTAGCACGCCGCGGTTTATCATCCCCTCGATTACCTCGCGTTCTAGGTGCACGAGCTTGCAAAATTCGTCTATGCTTAAGTATGTCTGCATATTTGCTCCTTTAGGCGAGTAAAACTTCCACCTTCGCCGAGTCATCCTCTACCTGCTTGGCTTTGGCTGCTCGGTCGGCTTTTAGCATTTCGTCTAGATTTTGGTCGTTTAGGGCTAAAATTTGTAGCGCCAAATACGCCGCGTTTACCGCGCCGGCCTTGCCGATTGCCACGGTGCCAACAGGCATGCCGCCTGGCATCTGCACGGTGGAGTAGAGCGCGTCCACGCCGCTAAGCGCGGAGCCCGCCATCGGTATGCCGATCACGGGGCGAGTGGTGTTTGCCGCGATAGCGCCCGCTAAGTGCGCCGCCATGCCGGCCGCCGCGATAAAAACTTGCGCGCCCTTTTCTTCGGCTGCGGCGACGTATTCGCTCGTTCGCTTCGGGCTCCTGTGCGCCGAGCTGATGATTAGCTCGTAAGGGACATTAAATTTTTCAAGCACATTTGCCGCCTCGCTAACTACGTCGTAGTCGCTCTTGCTTCCCATTATTATAGATACGAATTTCATTTTATTTCCTCTCTTAAAAAGCTAAATTTAGGCAGTTTCGCGCCCAAATTTACCTCGTTTTCGTTGCCGCTGTGGATCTCGGCGATCTCCTTGCCTTTTTTGGTTACGAGTTTTTTAAATTTGATAAATTTCTTACCGTCGCGAGCGAAAATTTGCGAGATTTCGCTCTCGCACTCATCTATCTGCGAGTCCAGCGGCGCCACGATCTCGTACTCATTACCCGGGAAAATTTTATATTTGCATTTAAAAAACTCGCCGTCCTCGCTCATAGCGTTTACCTGATGAGTGCCTTCTTCTAGGCTGCTGGCGTAATTTTGCGTATCCGTTTTTTCAAACGGGCGATTTACCAAGTAGCCGTCGGTAAAGCCGCGATTTTTTAGCGTATTTAGCTCGCCTGCGTAAATTTGCGCGTCGAATTTTCCCGCCACGGCGTCGTCAATAGCCATGCGATAAGCTCTAGTCGCGCAGGCGGCATAATATTCGCTTTTCGTGCGGCCTTCGATTTTTAGGCTATCGACCGCGCCGCTTTCGATGATATCTTTGATGTGTGCGGATAAATTTAAATCCTTCGAGTTCATCACGTGCGTACCGCCTTCTTCGTCCTCTTCCAGGCGAAACAGCGTCCCGCTCTCGGGGTTTTTGGCATAGAGCTCGTATTTAAACCTGCAGTCATTCGCGCAGCTGCCGCGGTTTGACTGGCGGCCGCTTTGAACCGCGCTAACCAAACAGCGCCCCGAGTAAGCAAAACACATCGAGCCGTGTACGAAAATCTCGATATCTAGCGTCGGGATTTGCTCTTTTATTTTCACGACGTCTTTTAGGCTCATCTCGCGCGCTACGACGATGCGTTTTGCACCCATTTCGTGGTAGATTTTAGCGTCAAGCGCATTCATAACGTTTGCCTGCGTCGAGAGGTGGATCTCAATCTCGGGCGCGATCTCTTTTGCCAGGCTCATGACGCCAGGAGTCGCGATGATAAAGGCATCGGGCTTCATTGCAGAAATCGTTTGCAAGTGGCGCTTTAGCGGCTCTATTTGCGAATTAAAAGGAAACGCGTTTACCGTCGCGTAAAATTTCTTGCCCTTTGCGTGCGTGTATTCGATAGCTTCTTTAAAGGTTTCAAGGTTAAATTCGCGCGCCGAACGAGTGCGAAGCGAAAAGCTCGCCACCGATGCATAAACCGCGTCCGCACCGTACTCTAAGGCTATTTTTAGCTTGGTTAAATTTCCTGCGGGAGATAAAAGCTCGGGCTTTAGCACTATTTTTTGCCCAAACTTTCTATCAGAGCTTCGATATCGTCGTTACTGACGAGGTTTTCGGTGTGCGTATCGCCCGCGATATGTACGGCCGAGGCCACGCGCTTATCGTCGTCGATCTTGCCTTCAAATAGGCTGCTCATATACTTGCTAAGCGCGCGCATGACGTTAATTACGCGCTCGATCTTTTGACGGTGGATGTCTTGATACTGCATCATATCCATCGCCATCATTATCTCGTCCTCGGCCATTCTGACGTTATCTAGCGTCGTTTCGGCGGAGCTTTTTAGGGCGTTATTTTTCTCTAGCGCTTCGGAAAACGCGGCGATATTTGGGAATTTTTCGTGCAGTTTGGTAAAAATTTCGATATTAGCCTCTATACCGCCGATAATCTCGCTAAGCCCGCTCTCCGCGTCCATAGAAAAGTTATTAATCGCATCAAGCTTGTCAAACATCTGCGTGGCTTTTTCCTCGCTATCCTTTGTGACGTCGTCTAGCTGATGAACCATCTTGTGATCATCCGTCGGAGGAGGCGGAGGCCACGGCATATTTGAGGATACTTTGTAGTCGCCGGAGTCGAATTTAACGTCTGCGTCTTTGCTCTCTACCGAGGCTTCCTCGGCAGTTTCTAGGTTTAAATTTTCATCGTCGCTAGTTTGCGCGTCGTCGGTCGCGGCGGCAACGCCCTCTAAATCGCCCGCCATCAAGGCGTCAAGTTCTTCTTGCGTCATAAAAACTCCTATTTAAATTTAGGCTGATTATATAAAAAATTAACGAAATGTAAGTTTAAAAAGCGAATTTTATCCTTAAATTTATTAAATTTTAGATAGCATCTCGAAAATAAAAGGACGAAAATGAAAGTCGATCTTCACAATCATACTCCGCTTTGCAAACACGCCGTAGACGAGCCTAGGCAGTATGTTTTGAGCGCGATAAATTCAAACTGCGAGTATTTTGGCTTTAGCGACCACGCGCCGATGAAATTTGACGAAGCGTACCGTATGGATTTTTCGCAGATGGACGTTTACGAAAGCGAAATTTTGCGCCTAAAAGACGAATTTGACGGGCGGATAAAAATAATGCTCGGCTACGAGGTCGATTTTTTAGAGGGTTTTATGGACGAGCGGGTTTTATCGCGCGACGTAGATCATCTCATTGGTTCGGTGCATTTTTTAGGCGGCTGGGGCTTTGATAATCCCGAATTTATCGGCGAATATAAAAACCGCGACATAGATCAAATTTGGCGGGATTATTTTTACTGCGTAGAAAAGATGGCAAAGTTGGGTAAATTTGACATAGTCGGACATTTGGATTTACTAAAGGTGTTTAAATTTATGCCAAAAATCGACGTTAGACTCCTTGCTAAAGACGCGATTAATGCTATAAAAAAGGCAAATCTCACGGTGGAGATAAACGCGTCCGGATTTAGAAAACCGATTGGCGAGCAGTATCCAAGCGTAAATTTGATAGAAATGATCGCCGAAAAAGAGATACCGATCACCTTTGGCTCGGACGCGCACGCAAAGGATCAGGTCGGTCTAAACGGCGAAAAATGCGAACAAATCGCTAGAAATTTAGGCTTTAGCAAGTGCGCGATATTTAAAAATCGCGATAGAGAATTTGTAAAATTTTAGATCGGGTAGAAAAAATTATTTAAATTAATCTTAAAAGCAATATTTTATGATACAATTACGAAATTAATAAACAAAGGAGCGGGAAATGGGAAAATTCGTAAAAAACGTCGATCATTTTTTTGATTTTTGCAAAGAGCACGAGGTTAAATTCGTAGATTTTAGATTTACCGATATGAACGGCGCTTGGCACAGCATCACGTATAACGTAAAAGCCGTCGAAAAGGCGCATTTCGAGCACGGAGTGCCGATGGATGCGAGCTCGCTGGGCGGCTGGCAGCCGATAGATAAAAGCGACATGATAATGCGTCCGGAAGCTACTAGCGCCTTTTTAGACCCTTTTACCGCCGACGTTACCGCAGTCGTTTTTTGCGATATTTACGACATTTACAAGGGGCAAATTTACGAAAAATGTCCGCGCTCGATAGCCAAAAAAGCGATGGCCTACGTAAAAGAAAGCGGCGTGGGCGACGCGGCGTATTTTGGGCCGGAGAACGAATTTTTTATATTTGATAACGTAAAAATCGTCGATAGCCCAAACTGCGCGATGTACGAAGTAGATACCGAAGAGGGCGAGTGGAACGACGCTAAGGACTTTACCGACGGCTACAACACGGGCCACAGGCCGCGCAGAAAAGGCGGCTATCTGATGACGCAGCCTACCGATAGCATGGTCGATCTGCGCGCTGAAATGATGCAGGTTTTAGAGCAAGTAGGACTTGAAGTCTTCGTCGGGCACCACGAGGTCGCGCAGGGCCAAGGCGAGATCGGCGTGAAATTCGGCACTCTCGTAGAGGCCGCCGATAACGTGCAAATTTACAAATACGTCGTAAAAATGGTCGCGCACCTAAACGGCAAAACCGCGACCTTTATGCCAAAGCCGCTCTACGGCGACAACGGCAGCGGCATGCACGTGCATCAGTCGGTGTGGAAAAACGGTAAAAATTTATTCTACGGCGAGGGAAATTACGCGAATTTAAGCGATTTCGCGCGCTGGTACATCGGCGGAATCTTAAACCACGCAAGAAGCGTAGCGGCATTTACAAACCCGAGCACAAACAGCTACAAGCGCCTAATCCCGGGCTTTGAAGCGCCGTCGATACTCACATACTCCAGCCAAAATCGCTCGGCGTCGATCCGTATCCCATACGGCTCGGGAGAAAAATCCGTGCGCGCCGAGATGAGATTCCCGGATAGCACGGCAAACCCGTATTTAGCGTTTGCTGCGATGCTGATGGCCGGACTTGACGGTGTGAAGCATAAAATGGAGCCGGTAGGTCCGATGGATGAAAATTTATTTAAACTGCACCTGGACGAAATTCGCGAGCGCGGTATCGAGCAGCTGCCGCATACGTTAAGGGGCAGCCTAGAAGCGTTAATCCGCGACAACGAATATCTCCGTCCGATAATGACCGAGACCTTCATCGACGATTATCAGCATTATAAATTTGAAACCCAAGTGTGGCCGTACGAGGCAAGACCTACGGCATACGAGTTTAAGACTTGTTTTTCTTGCTAAATCGAATTTAAACGTAAATATCGTCGCAAATTTTTAAATTTACGACGATATTTTAAAAACGACGGCGATTTTCTTGACAAATCAGCCTTTTTTATATATAATCACGTTTCGTTTTTTGAAAATTTGTCTTGTTAGCTCAGTCGGTAGAGCATTTCACTTTTAATGAAGGGGTCGCTGGTTCGAGTCCAGCACAGGACACCATTTTTACATAGACCCTTTCGTCTAGTGGCCCAGGACTCTACTCTCTCAGTGTAGCAACAGAGGTTCAAATCCTTTAAGGGTCGCCACGATTTAGTCTTTTTCGGTCGCTTAGCTCAGTTGGTAGAGCGCCACCCTTACAAGGTGGATGTCATAAGTTCGAGTCTTATAGCGACCACCATTTTAGGTGCAGCGGTAGTTCAGATGGTTAGAATGCCGCCCTGTCACGGCGGAGGTCGCGGGTTCAAGCCCCGTCCGCTGCGCCATTTGTCTTGTTAGCTCAGTCGGTAGAGCATTTCACTTTTAATGAAGGGGTCGCTGGTTCGAGTCCAGCACAGGACACCATTTTTACATAGACCCTTTCGTCTAGTGGCCCAGGACTCTACTCTCTCAGTGTAGCAACAGAGGTTCAAATCCTTTAAGGGTCGCCACGATTTAGTCTTTTTCGGTCGCTTAGCTCAGTTGGTAGAGCGCCACCCTTACAAGGTGGATGTCATAAGTTCGAGTCTTATAGCGACCACCATTTTAGGTGCAGCGGTAGTTCAGATGGTTAGAATGCCGCCCTGTCACGGCGGAGGTCGCGGGTTCGAGCCCCGTCCGCTGCGCCATTTGCCTCGTTAGCTCAGTTGGTAGAGCATATCACTCTTAATGATGGGGTCGTAGGTTCGAACCCTACACGGGGCACCACTCATAACGTAAGATAACCACAAAAATTTTCTTAATATTTTTAGTTTAAGATAGTTTAAGTGAATTTTACCTTATCAATTTCAATAATTTCTGATATAAATTTTATTGCGTAGTTTTAGTATTATGTCTAAACTCCTTACGCTTGTAGCCGCGTCTTAAAAAGCTATAAACGCGGCGATGTAGAGCAGAATGCACTCTTTAAGATAAGGTAATAAATTCTCTTTTTCTCAACTTCCCTACGATTGCCGTCGTCACTACGCCTAAAAATTCCCTTTAAATTTAGAAATCCATGCTTAGCATATCCCTTCTGCCTCTACTTTACTATACTCGTAGCCTTTGGGTGGGCGGTAGCAAAGCAAGTAGCAACTAAAATTCTCAATGCCATTTATACGGTTTTGCCGTTAGCTTCTTGCAAAGTAGTAAGCAAAGCGAAGTAAAGGCGATTTTTATTTACTCAAACAAAGCGCCTAGGCGAGCTAACGTACCGAAAATTTTGCCTAAAAGCCGGTTAGATTTGCTATTTTAGTAGCTTCTATTTCCTTTGCTAAATACTTTAGAACTTCTCTAAATTTATTATCTAAAATTTGGGAACGTATATACTTATTTTTAACTTCTCTGCGCCAGCCGCTTTAAGAGCTTCGTCAAAATCATAGTTCTCGTATTTAACTTCATTTCGTTTTCTGCCGATGGGACGCAGTTGCTTTGAGAAAAATGCCTGCGAAAGTTTTTGACTTATCTTGCGCCTAAATTTGAAAATTTTAAGTGGTAGAAAAGACGCCCTGACTCCGAAACGGTATCAAAGAAGCAGACAGGCCTTGCAAGATACGTAAAAGCGGTTAGCGCCGTTACCGCTGATGCCCGTAAAATAGCCGGATAAAGGGTGTTTTAAAGGATTTTGCTAAGATTACGCAAGGAGCGTCAAGAAATAAATATCTCAGCAAATTAAAAACAAAAGCTTACGCAAAAAGCGCGATTATTGATTGCGGACGGGTTGCCTAGCTTTAAAGTCGGTCGCGGCAAACAAACTTGCTCAAAGATACGCGCAAACGGCGCCAAAATTTTAGTTTTTGCCAAAAGCGGGCTGGATTAAACCGCGTAAAGTCAAATAGGCGGCATATAAAGAGCGTAAATTTGGGCAAGGAAGACTTCAAGAAGATGGTATAATACGCTCAAAAATCGCTAAAAGGTCGCAGTTATAGAGCCGAAAAATAAGATTATAAGACTAAAAGCAAGATTAAGATTGGCCGCAAGGAAGCTTAAAATTGCCTTTTTTGTTAGCTTGGGCGCTTACGCTTTGGTAGCTCTTAGCTTATTTGCCGTGCCCGAAGATATCTTGTCCGCTCACGCGGCTTTTAGAGACTTTACGGCGTTTATGGTGGATTTTTATCCTGCTATAAATACGGCGCAGACTAAAACCGCCTTTGGCGACGTGGCGGCGTTTCATCTTAGTTATTTATGCTTTTTTATGCCTGTTTGTTTGCTATTTGCGGGACTTTACGGCGTGGCAAAAGGAGCTACCGGCAGGCTTGAGGGAAGCAAAAGCAACGCCCAAGCGCTTTCGCAAGGCATTATTTTATTTGCGCTTATGGTATGCTTTTTGGTATTCGGCGGACTTAATGATTTTTTCTCCGGCTATTGGATATGGCACACTTATCGGCCGACGTGGGAGTTTATAGCGCAGACGAGATTAGGTCTATTTTTACGTTATGAGATGATTGGCTTTGGTATTGCGAATTTTTGCGTGATGGTGTCGGCGTATCTTATTATGCAGATTTGTAGGCAACTGTGGGCCTTTGTTTTGCTTAGGGCTCGCCAAACGGCTGCGTTTTTCGGACGGATATTTAGACAACGCTAGCAGACTCGTTAAAGGCTGTTTAAATTTGACCGTACCCGTCGATAAATGAGCGCAAATTTAGCTCAAATTTGACGCGAGAAACGCTAAATTTAAACGACTAAAACCATAAATTTAAGCCGTGCGGTATTCTTGCTTCACTTTCATGCGGATAAGGTTTGCTTGCAGCAATGCTTCCTCCTTATCAGGCAAGTTTGCGAGCCGCTCTAGCGCCTCTTTGGCAAGTTTTTCCGGTTCGCTTAAATCATTTTTTGCGCTTAGCTCTTCTAGTAGCTTTGCGTTTGCTTTCGCCGCACTTAGGCATAAAAAATCAAAACATACGCAAAATACGAGTAAAATCTGCGCGCACGGGACGTAAATGCTAAAAATATCCCTTGAAATTATCGCCGTGATAAGCCCGCAAAGCAGCTCTAAAAGCGCCAAGCGAAACGAAAAAACGTAAAAATATCGCTCCTCTAGCCTTGCAATCAGCGAAAATCCAAAAAGTAGCGCATCTAAAAGCAACCCGGAAGCCGGCCCGCCGAAAATATTTGCCGAGGCGCCCCAAGTAAAATAAAAAATGATATTTTGCGAAACCAGCACGATATAAAGCGATAAGATGAACGCAGGCGCAAACATGGCGAGGCTAAATTTAGGGTCTTGCAAGCAAAGACGCGCGGCAAATTTGATAAAAGCGTAAAATTTAGCCAAAACGCCCAAAGCAAAGTAGCCTACAGCCGCCAAAAACAGCGCACAAGCGCAGAAAAATACAACCGTAAAAGTCGTTTTGCCCAAATTTTTCCTTTTTTATATTGTTAATTAACGGATAAATTTTGCTGTTTGGGCCATTAAATTTGGCTTAAATTTATCCGTAAACGGCGGTTAAATTTGGATCGCGTCCGAGCCTGAAGCATCACCTACAGCGTTTGGCTTGCGACTTTTAGTAAATAAAAAATATCCTCATCGCCTACGCTTCCGCCGTCATAAAAATCCAAAATTTCTTTTAACTGCCGCTTATGCGGACGCCAAGCTTGCTTTGGATCAGATTTGTATCCGCAGTCCCGCAGCCGTCGTCAGCGCCGTAGATTTTGGTATTTCTTTATGTTTGCTTTATATTTATATTTTGCCTCTTGGCTACGTTGCGGACGCAAATTTAAGCCGCCAAGACTAAATTTGCGCACTCATACCTAAAATCAGGCAAGGCGGGCGCGATACTGGGCGCGCTAGGACTTGCGCTACCTATATGCAAGCGTGAAATTTGCGCAGAAAAATAGAGCGTAGGCCAAATTTATGAAAGAGCCTCAGCGAGATTGGCGCGCTTTTAATCGGTGCTTTAAAACAGCGGCTTTGCGAGATAAATTTTTAAAATTTATCCCTCGCGATTAGCTAAATTTGTAGATAAAATTTAATCTCGCGCCTAGCCCTGCTGGCTGTTTTATTCATCATCCGCACACGCGCTATCCGCCCAAAGCCCCTTAAAATTTACCCCTCGCTAGAGCGATAAATTTTAAAATTTAGAGGCAAGGCGTAAAAATTTAAGTCGTAGAATTTAAAGTGCAAGCTGCCCAAATTTAGCTACTTTATAAACCCGACCTGCGGTAAAATTTCAGCCAGCGCCGCGTCCTTTTTCTCGTTAAATTTGACCTTATTTTGCTCGAAAAGATTATTTCCGTGCGCGTCAATCGAGACGATGAGCGGGCCAAACTCCTTGACGCGGCACTTCCACAGCGTCTCGGGCATCCCAAGCTCCGTCCAGTCCGCGCTCTCGATCTCCTCGACCTGCGTCGCGGCCACCACCGCGCAGCCTGCGGGAAATACGCAGTGTATCGCACCAAACTCCTTGCAGCCGCTCATCGTGCCCTCGCCCATGCCACCTTTGCCCACGATCAGGCGCACGCCCGTTTTAGCGATAAATTCGCGCTCAAATTTCTCCATCCGCATGCTAGTCGTCGGCCCGACCGAGACCATCTCAAAGCACTCTTTGCCGCCGTCCGTTTTTCTGATGATCGGTCCAGCGTGCAGGATAGCGCCGCCCCTGATATCTAGCGGCAGCTCGCGACCTTCCTCTACGACGCGTCTGTGTGGCACGTCGCGGCAGGTGACGATGTGTCCGCTGAGGTAGATCACGTCGCCGATCTTGATATCCGCCAGATCCTCGGCCTTGATCGGTGTGGTTAAAATTTTCTTACTCATAGCGCGAACTCCTTGTGTGATTTTACGGCAAAATTTAGCTCCGCGTCCCAGACAATATGGCCTTTGCGGTGCGACCAGCAGCCCACGTTTACTGCAACGGCGATGACGCTTGGATGGCGGGCGCAGTTTTCGATATGCACGCCCATAACCGAGCTTGCGCCGCTCATGCCTTGCGGGCCTAGGCCGATTTTATTGATGCCCTCTTCGAGCAGCTTTTCGGTTAGCGCGGCTCGGTCGTTTGGATTATGCGAGCCAAGAGGCCTCATCAGCGCTTTTTTAGATAGCAGCGACGCCACGTCGATCGAGGTGCCGATGCCCACGCCTACTAACAGCGGCGGACAGGCGTTTATGCCGTAGCTGGTCATGATGTCCATGACGAATTTCACAACCCCCTCGTAGCCCATGCCCGGCATCAACACGGTTGCCTTACCGGGCAGACTGCAACCGCCGCCCGCCATATAGGTGTGTATCTCGCACTCGCTGCTTTGCGGCACGATATCCCAAAAGACGCTCGGCGTGCCCTTGCCTACGTTTTTGCCGGTATTGTACTCGTCGAAGGTCTCGACGCTGTTGTGACGCAGCGGAGCCTCGCGCGTCGCTCGCAGTACGGCCTCTCGCAGCAGTTCCTCAAGCTCGCCGATGAGCGGGAAATTTACGCCGCAGCGCACGAAAAACTGGATCACGCCCGTATCCTGACAGGACGGACGGTCTAGTTCCTTGGCTAGGCGCTGGTTTTCAAACATCGTTTTGTAGATTTCTCTCGCTAGCGGCTGCGTCTCGCGCTCGGCGAGCTCTCGCAGCTTCGCCGTAACGTCGTCGGGCAGCACCTTGCCTGTGTAGCCGACGAATTTCGCCATGACCTCGGTCATCTTTTGCACAGCTTTTTGTCTATCCATTGCTTCTCCTTTTTTCAAATTTTTCATACGCGCCCGCCATAACGCAGCCCGCAGCGTAGCAGAGCAGGTCGGTAAAATCAAACGTCCCACCGATCATTACTTTTAAAATTTTATTTTCTATGCCTAAAATTTGCACGGCGCCAAAATACTGCGCGAGCTCCAAAGCCGCCGCGAACGCAAAAATTTTAAGCGGCAAATTTAAAGGCGGCACGCTAAATGCAGCCCGAGCTAACGCGTAAAGCAAGATAACGGCCAAAACGTCACCCGCGTAGTGGCGCACGAAGCCGCCCTTTACGCAGATCGCGATGTAAATTTCAGCCGCTAAAATCAGGATCGCCGCGACTAAAAACGCTAGCCTCGTACTCGCGCTTTGCTTTGTTTGCAGCTTTTGCTCGTGCCTTGCGGCACTTTTTTGCTCTCTTAAATTTTCCTCTCGCAACGCTTTCCTCTTAACTTAGCCTTCAAAATTTAACTCGCACACTTAAATTTAACCTGTTTATTCGTCCGCGCGGCGTAAATTTAGAGATGATTTATCAGGCTCGCGTTGTACGCGGCGCCGAAGCCGTTGTCGATATTTACGACGCTCACGCCGTTTGCGCAGCTGTTTAGCATCGCTAGCAGCGCCGCCAGCCCGCCGAAACCCGCCCCGTATCCCACGCTGGTGGGCACCGCGATCACCGGTACGCTAACAAGACCCGCCAGCACGCTAGCTAGCGCGCCTTCCATGCCTGCCACCGCGATCACGACCTTTGCGCCGCGTATCTGCTCTAAATTTGCGATAAGCCTATGCAGCCCGGCCACGCCCGCGTCGCTAAATTTACGCGCGTCGTTGCCTAGAAATCTCACCGTCTCGTACGCCTCCTCCACTACCGCGCCGTCGGCAGTGCCGGCCGAAACTATCGCGATGTAGCTTTGCGTGAGCGCGGGCTCTTTAAATTTGACGCTGATGACGCGGCCGCGAGCGTTAAACTCCGCCTGAGGCAGTATCTTGCACACCCGCTTAAAAACCCGTTCGTTCGTGCGCGTTATCAGGATATTTTGCCCTCTCGCGCCGATCGCACCAGCGATACGTAAAATTTCATCATCCGTCTTGCCCTCGCCGTAGATCACCTCTCCCGCGCCGTTTCGCAATGCGCGCTGAGTGTCGATTTTAGCGCAACCCGCGTCGCTAAAAGGAAAATCCCGTAAAAACTCTATCGCTTCGCGCTCGCTTTTCTCGCCCGATTTTACGGCTCGGATGAAATTTAAAGCCTCATCTCTCGTCATTTAAAATCTCCCCGCGAAGCCCCTTTAAATCAAGCAAAATATCATACTCGCCAAGCGCGGCGATCTCGCGTACGACGGTGCTAAAATCTCCCGCGCAAAAGCGCCTCGTCTCGCTCGCTCCCATTTGCAGCTTAAAGGCTTTGCCGTCAAATCGCGCGCGAATGTTTAAAAATCCATGCGAGATTAGCAGATTTTCGACTCGCTCCACGAGCGAAATTTCCTCCGCGGAAAACTCCCTATCGTGCGGCAAACGCGTCAGAAGGCACGCGTAGCTGGGCTTGTCCGCGGTCGGTAGCCCAAGCTCGCGGCTAAGCTCTCTAATCTCTGATTTTTTAAGGCCTTTAAGCGGCGAAAGTACGCCAAGCTCGTCTTTTGCTTTAAGCCCGGGGCGGTATTCGCCAAGGTCGTCTAGGTTCGTACCGTCGGCGACGTTTGTAAAGCCTAGATGTTTTGCTAGCTCGATTAGCCGCGTAAAAACCGCCTTTTTACAGACGTAGCAGCGATCTTGCGGATTATTTTTTACCGCTTCGGGCGCGTCTAGCTCTAAAATTTCGTGCCTGATGCCGTAAGTACGGGTAAATTCCACCGCCTCTTTTATCTCGCGCCCCGACATATAGGGCGATTTTAGCGTGATCGCCACCGCGCGCTGGCCTAGCGTATCGGCGGCAACGCGCAGCAGTAGCGAGCTATCCACGCCGCCGCTAAACGCTACGGCTAAATTTTCCAGCTTTTTTATATCATTTTTTAGAATTTCTAGTTTCGTCATATTTTTTTAAAGTCTCGTTTCTAACCTCGCGGATCGACGTTTGAAATCTCTGCGCGGCTTTTTTGCAGTCCTCGAATTCGGGCTTGATTTTTAAAATTTCGGGGTAATTTCGGGCTAAATTTTCGTCCGTCAAATTTTGCTCGGCGTTAAAACCGCAAACTCGGCCGCGCGAAATTTTAAGCCTTATTTTGCCGTATTTAGTCTCTACCTCGCAAAACTCGCGCGCAAGCTCGGTTTTTCTCACGGCGCACTCTCTAACTCCGATCGCCGTCGTATGCGCGAAAATAAGCCCCTTTATCCGTGCGGCGTCCTTCTTGCGGCACAGCGCGTTTAGCTCAAAACCCGCGCGTCCTTTTTTCATAAAAATAGACCTGCTAAACACGTCTAGCGCGCCGCTATCTCGCAAAATATCGCACGCAAAGGCAAAGCTCTCGGCGTCCATATCGTCGATATTAGTGGAGATTAAAATCCGCTCGCAAAGCTCGCCATAGCCGATCTGCACGCTCAAATTTGGCTCATCTTTTAAGCCTAAATCCTCGCTCGTTTCGCAAAGTATCACGCGAAGCGCGTTGGCAAAATCCGCGGCCTCTTTATCGCCAGCGCCGTAGCCCGTGCTTAAAATTTTAAAATTTCTCGGCGGGTCGCGACGGTCTTGCTCTCTTAAATTTAGCGCGCAGGCCTTTAAAATCGCCGCTCCCGTGGGCGTAGTCGTCTCGAAATTTGCTCGCCCTAGGCTTACTTGCGCGCCTTTTAAAATTTCGCAAACCGCAGGCGTTGGTACGGCTAGCCTGCCGTGAGCGCAATGTGCAAAACCGCCGCCAAGCTCGATAGGTGAAGCAAAAATTTGCGGCGCGCCCAAAGCCTCCAAGCAAATAGCCGCGCCCACTACGTCCGCGATGCTGTCTGCGGCGCCAACTTCGTGAAAATGTACTTGCTCTACGCTAGTGCCGTGGATTTTAGCCTCGGCTCGCGCGATAACGCTAAAAATTTCGCTTGCCGTTTTTTTTACGAAAGCGCTTAGGCTAGAGCTCTCGATAAGCTCTAAAATTTGCGCGAAATTTCGCGAATGCGGGCGATTTTGGGCGGGCTTATCCGCTCTAAATTCGGCGCCGTGAATTTTGCCGTTTAGATTTTGACGCGGGCTAAATTTAGTACCCAAGAGGCCAAGCGGAAGCTGACCCAGATTTGCCGCGCAAACGACGTCTATTTTAGTTGCGGAGATACCGCATTTTAGCGCTTTGCGCTTGCGTAGGTAAAACTCGCTAGCTAAATTTAGCTTAGTAAGCTGGGCGCAAAGATAGCTAAAATCCGCGCCCAGATCCACCAGCGCGCCTAAATTCATATCGCCGCTGATGCCCGCACTTGCGTCGTAGTAAAGAAATTTCGCCAAGCTTAAACCTTAGGCACCGTCATCGAGCCAAACGGCAAGATGATGATCCCGGCGTCCGCACCCTTTTGCGCGAGCGCGTCGTCTAGGGCCTTTTGCAAATCATGATACGGTTTTAGGTGTACGGCTCGCATCTCGTCGTCGCTAAGCTCGCTCACCGCCCATGTCTGCGCCCAGAGCGATATTTCGGCCATCTTAGCGGCCTTGTGATAGCCTAGGTGAAATTCGTTCGAAATCTTTTCCAGCACCTCTTGCGGGGTCGGCGCGGACGCCATTAGGTTAAAAAACGGCTTTGGACCGATGCCCGTGCGGCACTTTGCGACCATTATTAAAATCCCGTCCTTAGCAAGCGCTAGTTTGCCGTTGTCTAGGGCTTTTTGCGCCTGATAAAGATCGACGTCCATAGGGTAGGGCGCGACCGAGATCACGATATCCGCTTTGCGCGGGATATTTACGCAAAAGACCTCGTCGGCCTTTTTTACGCAGTCGTAAAAGCTGTCGTTTAGATCGCCAGCACTCGCGTAATACACGCCGTGCTCGCTGTCAAGCACCGTCTGGATCGAAAAAACGTCGATGTGCGTGAGAACCTTCATCGCGTCGATCATATCCTCATGCACGGGATTGCCCTCTAAGCGCAGCGCCTGAGCGTCGGCGCTAAGGGCTAGCTTGTGATTTTGTTCGATGGTTTCGTATTTGGCGACGCCTGGTAAAAACGCCTTTCGTCCGCCAGTGTAGCCCGCGAAATAGTGCGGTTCGACCGAGCCTATGACGATCACTTTTTTTGATTCCGCTACGATTTTGTTTAGATACATCTGCGTGCCGTTTTTGGACTCGCCCAGATAGCTCATCTCGTCTTTTTTAGAGTCGTGGTCGCATACTTCGCCTTTGGCGCTAATCTCCGCGTAAATTTCTTTGCCGAAGATCATCTCGTACTCTTCTAGCGTGCCCTCTCTGTGGCAGCCCGTGGCGATGATGAAGGTTTTATTTTTATCGCGGATTTTCGGGTAAATTTGCTTTAAAACTTTGGCCGTCGGCGTCGGGCGCGTGCCGTCGTTTACGATAATTACGATCTTTTCGTCGCCTGCTATAAACTCATCAAAGCTTTTTTGATTTATCGGATTTGCCAGAGCCTTTGCGATGAGCGCCGTTTCGTCAAATTTAGCCACGGGGTTGGGGTTAAAAACGCCTAGTAAATTTTTCTGTGGAACATTTAGTTCGATGATATCCTCTTTGCCGTAGTGAATAGGAATTTGCATGTTTGCTCCTTAAGTATAATTATTAATTTTTTATCTTAGGATTATATATAAATTTTTCTTTTAAACGCATTTAAAAAGGGCATTTAATTTTTAAATTTATGGAATGGATAAAATTTATTATTAAACGCTAGATTAATATATACGAATGTATTTTTAATTTTTTTATTAGTATTTAATTTTAATATTTATATAATCGCGCCATAATTTCCTAAAAGGAGAAAAAATGGAATTCCTAACCAGTTTGAGTGAAAGCATGCAGTTCACTCTCCAGCTAATAGTCGTACTCGGATGTCTGTTCTACGGCGCTAAAAAAGGCGGTATGGCGCTGGGTGTACTAGGCGGCATCGGTCTTGTTATCTTGGTATTTGCATTTGATATGAAGCCGGGCAAACCCGCTATCGACGTTATCCTTACGATCCTAGCCGTCGTCGTAGCAAGCGCTACTTTGCAAGCCGCGGGCGGTCTTGACGTTATGCTTCAAATTGCGGAAAAAGCGCTTAGAAAGCATCCCAAGTTAGTTTGTTATCTAGCTCCGGTTTGCGGCTGGACGCTAACGGTTCTATGCGGTACCGGACACACGGTTTATACGTTGCTACCGATCATTTACGACGTATCGATGAAAAGCGGTATCCGTCCGGAAAGACCGCTAGCTGCTACCACGATCTCGTCTCAGCTAGCTATCATCGCTAGCCCGGTTTCGGTTGCGGGCGTATCTATGGTTGCGGTTTTGCTAGGCACGGGCACCGTTCATATCGACGGCTTTACTAGCTATGTAGATTTGCTTAAAGTTACGATTCCGGCTACCTTCATAGGCGTGCTTTGCATCGGTACTTTTTCCGTATTTAGAGGAAAAGACCTCGATAAAGACCCTGAATTTCAAGAAAAAATTAAAGATCCGGAGCAAAGAAAATACATCTACGGCTCTGACGATTCTAAATCGCTAGTCGGCGTTCATCTGCCTAAAAAGCAATGGAATATAATGTGGATATTCCTAGCTACCATCGCTATCGTGGCGGTTCTAGGCTACTATAAACAGCTTCGCCCTAGCTGGACTAGCGACGTCCCGGGTAAATCTATCGAAATCGTAGTGGATAAAAAAGTAGTTAAAAACATCACCGTAAAAGACGGACAAGTAGTCTCTACCGTAGATGATAGCAAAGTCATCTCAAACGTAAAAGACAGTAAAGTAAAAGACGCTACTAAATTTACTAACGTAGAAGTCCTAGATAAAGACAAAAAAGTAACTCAAACCATCGTGCTTCAAGACGGCAACGTAGTTATTACTAAAGAGGGCAAAACCGAAACCGTCGCAAACGCTAGCATTGTAGTAAAAGATACTATGAAAAAAACCGCGCCTCTAGGCATGGTTGATACGATCCAAATTTTCATGCTTCTAGCCGCATCAATCATGATGATCTACTCAGGCATCAAGGCTGCTAAGATCGCTCAAAACGAGATTTTCCACAGTGGTATGGTTGCGCTTGTCGCGATCTACGGCATTAGCTGGATGGCAGATACGATGTTCCACTCTCACATCGAGATGCTAAAAGGCTCGTTAGGAGAGGTGATGAAGGCTTATCCATGGATGTATATCGTCGTAGGTATGCTGATTTCTAAGTTTCTAAACTCTCAAGCCGCAGCCGCCGCGACGTTCGTACCGCTTGCCGTTCAGATCGGCGTGGATCCAGGCATCATCGTCGCGTTTGCTACGGCTTGCTACGGATACTTTATCCTTCCTACTTATCCGAGCGACCTTGCGGCGATCCAGTTTGACCGCTCGGGTACTACGCACATCGGTAAATACGTCATCAACCATAGCTTCATCATCCCGGGTCTTATCGGCGTGTTTAGCTCGTGTGCGGTGGGTTGGGTGCTAGCTAACCTTTACGGATTTATTAAATAATCTTACTTTTAGACAAGCTGCCTTTGCGGCTTGTCTTTTTGTCCTATACTTCGTTACTTTTAAATTTGGCTCGGTCATTACCGACAAGGTAACTCCCGTCGCCAAATTTAAAAGCGCCTCGTCTCCTCGTAGCGAAGTCTCGTTACGAGCGCTTGCGCGAAGTAAAAAGAAAAAATACTGCGCCTTAACTTTTTTACGTTCAAATTTGACATTAAATTTATAAATTTGAGTCGCCGAGACTCGCACCACAAAAATATTAAACTAAAAAATCTGCGGCGCGGTGCGCCAAATTCAACCCGCACGCAGTGCAGCAACATCTCACATCGTAGGGGTTGGGGGGATCATTAAGGGGGAAGGGAGCGACTTCGTAATTCAAGCCCCTTCCCCTTTAACAAGAAAGATTAAATTTGGCATTTTAAAGATTCGGGTCTCGGCAGGTAAAATTTGCAAATTTATCCAAATTTGAGCGGCACAAATTTGACTCTGAATTTGGCTTCAAATTTACAGTCAAAAAGTCAAATTTAATTTCACTTCAGTCTATCGCCGAATTTTTGTTTGTCGCTCATATAAACGAAGCTTAGCACCTCGGCGACGGCACGAAAGAGCTCTGCAGGTATCATATCGTTTACCTCACACATCTTGTACAGCTCGCGCGCTAGCGGCGGATTTTCGACGATTTTGACGTTGTTTTGCACTCCGATTTGCTTGATGCGAAGCGCTAGAAAATCCACGCCTTTAGCGAGGATCACGGGCGCTTTTTCCTTTGTTTTATCGTAGCGAAGGGCGACGGCGTAGTGGGTCGGGTTGGTGATGATGACGTCTGCTTGCGGGATATTTTGCATCATCCTGTTGCGCGCGGCTCGCATTTGCAGCTGACGGATGCGTCCTTTTACCTGCGGGTCGCCCTCCATCTGTTTGTACTCGTCCTTGATCTCCTGCTTGCTCATTCTTAGGTCGCGAAAATACTGAAAACGCACGATCAGCACGTCAAGAAGCCCGATGATAAACATCACTATTAGCATCACGGCGGCTAAAATCAGCATCTTTTCTTTTAGCCACGCTAGCTGCGCCGCCATCGAGAAAAAGAGCGTGTGCGGCAGCTCTTTTATAAAGCTAAAAAACATCAAAAACCCGACCGTAAAAACCGCCGTGACCTTGAGCACCATTTTGATGCCGTCTATCAGTTTTTTGAGCGAAAAGAGGTTTTTGAGCCCTTTTAGCGGGTTGATTTTGTTTAAATTCGGCTCCAAAGGCTTGGTCGTAAATATAAATCCAAACTGCATCAGGTTGGCGACGACGCCCGCGATCGCGATGCAAACGGCGATAGGCAGGATGATGAGCAGCGTGCGAAATATCGTCGTGATCGCGACGCTAAAGAGCAGCTTGCGCGTAAATTCCTGGCCGATTAGGCTCTGATAGTAGTTATACAGCGTGAAAAACTGATCGCCGATGAAGCCAAGAAGTGCCACTACGACGAAGATCGCGACCGCGAGCGTGACGAAGCCGGCTAGGTCTTGGCTTTTGGGGACGTTGCCGTCCTTACGCGCGTCTTCGATCTTTTTGGAGGTGGGTTCTTCGGTTTTTTCTTGGTCTTCGCCTGCCATTTTCGTCCTAAATTTATCTTGCCGAGCGTTTTGGCTCAAATTTGCTTAAATTTGGGCGATTATACCTAAAAGGAGGTTAAATTTTACGCTACGACGGAAAGTTTAATGAGGATTTTTGCTCTTGCGCGTGACCTAAAAACCTGGCGGACGCAATTTTAAAAGCTAGGACATTAAACCAAAATTTATAAATTTTTGGGTATCATCCTTCTCTTACAACCAACAAAGCTCCCCAAGTCTTTTGAAATCCAAAAGCGCTTTTTGGTCTTACCAAATTTAGAAAGGTAGAGTATGTCAAAATACGCTATATTTAAGCACGGCGGCAAGCAGTATCGCGTCAGCGAAGGCGAATATCTTAAGCTTGACCATTTCAGTGCTGAAGCAAAATCATCAGTCGAGATTACGGACGTTTTGTGCGTAAACGACGGTGAAGTAAAGGTAGGCGCGCCGTTCGTAAAGGGTGCGAAAGTTGTTCTTGAAGTCGTAAACGAGGGCAAGGATAAAAAAGTCGTTATTTACAAAAAACGCAGACGCAAAGACTCAAAACTAAAACGCGGTTTTAGAAGACAGTTTACGCGCGTAAAAGTCGTAAGTATCGCAGGCTAATAAGCCGATCGCGATGTATCGCAAAGATAGACGAGGCGAAAATCGGGATTTGAACGCAGCGACCGCATGGGTCGTGAGTATCAAATATCGAATTTTCAACGAAGTTATATCGAAGCGAGACGAGTAAGTTTAATTTAAAAAGGAACTGATATGGCACACAAAAAAGGTCAAGGCTCAACCCAAAATAACCGAGATTCCATCGGACGACGCTTAGGCGTTAAGAAATTCGGCGGCGAATTCGTTCGCGCGGGCAACATCATCATCCGCCAGCGCGGTACCGCTACTCACGCGGGTAGCAACGTCGGCTTAGGTAAAGATCACACGATTTTCGCGCTAATCGACGGTTTCGTTAAATTCGAAAGACTAGATAAAAATAGAAAAAAAGTTTCTGTTTATCCTGCTGCGTAATTACCGCGCAACTTTCGGGGCGAAAGCCCCTTTTTTAAAATAACTCAATTTTCATGAAATCTAAAAGTTTTTCTCGCTCAAAACAGCTTCGCTATCCCAACTCGCTTAGAAAAGATTTAAAATTTATCAAAAAATCTCGTATCAGAAACGATCGTCGTTCTATTCGTCAAATCCTGAAATTTGATCCAAACCGCGAAAATTTACCGCAAACGATCCGTATAAATAATGGCGCATGGCAAATCGTTTGAACTTTGCGGCAAATCAAATTTTAATCAATAAACCGATATAATCTGAAAATTTCGCAAAATTACGAACCGAAAAATAATTAAATAAAATTTAAAAAATAAGGCAAAAAATGTTTATAGATAGCGTAAATTTAACTCTAAGCTCGGGTCACGGCGGGGCCGGATCGGTGAGCTTTCGCCGCGAAAAACACGTGATTTTAGGCGGACCGGACGGCGGCGACGGCGGCGACGGCGGCGATGTATATTTTGTCGCCGATAACAACACGCACACGCTGGCGGCGTATAAAGGCAAAAAGGCTCTGCGCGCGCAAAACGGAGAGGCGGGCATGGGGCGCAGGATGCACGGCAAAAGAGGCGAGCATCTCGAGCTCATCGTGCCTCCAGGTACCGCGGTGCTAGATGCCCAGACGGGCGAGTTACTCTGCGATCTAACCAGCGAGGGGCAGCGCGAGCTGTTTTTAAAAGGCGGCAAGGGCGGGCTTGGCAACGTGCACTTTAAGAGCTCGATCAACCAGGCTCCCGAATATGCACAAAAAGGGCTAGAAGGCGAAACGCGAGAGGTGCGGCTGGAGCTAAAACTCATCGCTGACGTGGGGCTCGTGGGCTTTCCAAACGTGGGCAAAAGCACGCTCATATCCACCGTCTCAAATGCTAAACCTCAGATCGCAAACTACGAATTTACCACGCTCACGCCAAAGCTAGGCCTAGTCGAGGTCGACGAATACAGCGGCTTTGCCATGGCCGATATCCCGGGCATTATCGAGGGTGCAAGCGAGGGGCGCGGGCTTGGCGTGCAGTTTTTAAAACATGTCGAGCGCACTAAAATTTTGCTTTTTATGCTCGATCTTGCAAACTACCGCAGCCTTGAGGAGCAGTTTGACGCGCTGCGGGCCGAGACAGCGAAATTTTCAGGAAAGCTTGCACAAAGAGACTATGCGATCGCTCTAACTCGTGCGGACGCGGCCGAAAATTTGCAGGAAAAATTTGACGCGTTTTTGTCGCATTTGGGACTTGTGGGCACGGCGGGCGAGATGAAATTTAAGCAAGATATTTATGAATTTGACGCCGCCAAGCCGTTTTTCGTAATGCCGATATCCTCGGCGACGGGACAAAATATAAACGAGCTAAAATTTAACCTGCTTGAGTTGCTTAAAAAGGAGCTATAGGCTGAGGTAAAAGTCGCGCCTTAAATAATTTTTGACGAATGTGGGCCTTAAGCGCGCCCGTATATGTGGTTAAATTTTATGTTTACCGCTCGCAAACGTCGCAAAATGATAAAATTTAAGGATGCGAAATGAATAAAATTTTTATTCTAGTATTTTTATGCTTCGGCGCATACGGTTGCGATCCCGTCGATCCGGTGCCGAATTTTATGGACTTTAACGACAAGGATCACGACGGCGCGCTGAGCTTGCAGGAGTGGATGGCGAGCGAGGTGCCGCCTGGGCTGAGAGTAGAGCTAAATCTGCGCTCAGACTCGGAATTTAAGAGGCTCGATGCTAATCGTGACGGCAAGATTATCCTAGATGAGTTAGGAGCGAAACCGTCCGCAAAGATTTATTGGTCCTAAGATCCGTGCGCTTTTTTGCCTTGGAAGGATTAAGGTGGAGATGAAAATCAAACTGCCGTCAAATAGGCGTACAAAACGGCAATAATGTAGCTTTTTGCGCGGGATTTGGTTTGTGCGACGCGTATAAATTTTACTTCGCGCGGGCGAGTGCGGATCAGTTTTGCTTCGCGGTTGCGTAACATTTATTTTGCGTGCGACAGGCGCCCGCGCGATCGCTCGCGCCGTGATTTGGCTAAATTTAAAGGAAAAGAATGAAGATAGTTTTTATGGGTACGCCCGAGTATGCGGCTAAAATTTTACGCGCGCTTGCGGAGGCAAAATTTGAGATCGCGGCCGTCTTTACGCAGCCTGATAAGCCAGTCGGCAGGAAGCAAATTTTAACGCCTAGCGAGGTGAAAACTTACGCGCAGCAGCATCTGCCCGCCGTGCCGATCTTTCAACCTGCGAGTTTAAAAGACGAAGCGGCCCGAGCGCAGATAAAAGAGCTAAAGCCTGATTTTATCGTAGTTGCCGCATACGGTAAAATTTTGCCGCAGGCCGTCCTTGATGTTGCTCCTTGCATAAACCTGCACGCTTCGATCTTGCCTAAATACCGCGGTGCAAGCCCCATTCAAAGCGCGATCTTGGCGGACGAAAAGCAGACGGGCGTGACGGCGATGCTGATGGATGCGGGGCTTGATACGGGAGATATGCTTGATTTTGCCTACACGCCTTGCGAGGATAAAACGGCGGCGCAGCTGTTTGACGAGCTCGGGGATTTGGCTGGCGAGCTGATAGTGCGAGTGCTGCGAAATTTTACAAATTTAACGCCGCTAAAGCAAGATGATGCGCAGGCTACGCACTGCAAAAAAATCGCAAAATCAGACGGGCTTTTTAGCTTTGAGGAAAGCGCACGGCAAATTTATAATAAATTTCGCGCGCTAACGCCCTGGCCCGGGATCTATCTAGCTAGCGGGTTAAAAATTTTGGATCTAAAATATCTCTGCGGGCGCGAAGACGAGCGCCGCAAGCCCGGCAAAATCATATTTGACGGTAAATATTACATTTACGTCGCGTGCGGAGAGGGTGCTTTATGTATAGAGACCGTGCAAGAGCCCGGCAAAAAGCCGGTGGACGCTAGCGCCTATCTAAACGGCAAGCGTCTTGGCATCGGCGATATAGTGTCGTAAATTTTAGCTGAGCGAAGTTTGCTTTGTAAATTTAGTGATACGAATGCGCTCGCAATGTAAAATAAACCAAAATTTAAAAAGGAATAAAATTTGAGAATAGAGTTTGCAGATAGCGTCCCCTCTACACAAAAGGTTCTGGTCGAAGGACTGCGAAACGGCGAAATACAGCCGCCTTTTGCGCTCGTGGCAAAGGAGCAGACGCAGGGTGTGGGCAGTAGAAACAATACGTGGAGCGGGCTGGAGGGCAATCTGTTTTTTTCATTTTGCATGAGCGAGACGGCGCTATCCGGCGATCTAAAAGGCGAGTCGGCGTCGATTTACTTTTCGGTGATAATGCATGGAGTGCTCGCGGCTCGCGGCTCGAAAATCTGGCTAAAATGGCCGAACGACTTTTACGTCGGCGATAAAAAAATCGGCGGAACTTTGACGACGAGAGTCGGCGAAATTTACGTTTGCGGCATGGGTATAAATCTAAAAAACGCGCCCGAGAATGCCGGAATTTTAGATATAGACGTGAGTCCTAGCGCTGCGGTCGGAGAGTTTTGCAAGAGGCTACAAACGGCTCCGTCTTGGGCGGAAATTTTTAAAAAATTTGAGATCGAATTTGAAAAATCAAGAGAATTTATCACGCACTTTGAGGGCGAAGAAGTAGCGCTCAAAGACGCAAAACTCCTACCAGACGGCTCTTTGGATATAGGGGGGCGAAGGGTTTTTTCTCTTAGGTAGATTTATTAAATTTTAAACAAACGATAGGCTTATGCGCCGCAAAAATCTTTCAGAAAATTTAAAGCGCAAACTAAACTTATACAAAGTAAGTTTTTTGTAAAATAAATCAAAACAAAATCTGGAAAAAAATATGTGTGAAGTTATAACCATAGCAAATCAAAAAGGCGGCGTCGGAAAGACGACTACGGCGGTAAATTTAGCCGCATCCTTAGCCGTCGCCGAAAAAAAAGTTTTACTCATCGATATCGATCCGCAGGCGAACGCGACGACGGGAATGGGCTTTAGCAGAAACGATTACGAGTACAATATCTATCACGTCCTAACGGGTCGTAAAAAACTCTCGCAAATCGTGCTAAAAACCGAAATCCCGACGCTTTTTCTAGCGCCTTCAAATATCGGTTTGGTGGGCATCGAGCAAGAGCTAAGCGAGCAAAATAAAGACTATCAAAAAATCCTAAAAAGCAAGATCGAAGAAGTCGAAGGACAGTATGATTTTATCATCATCGATAGCCCTCCGGCTCTAGGTAGCATCACCGTAAACGCGCTAAGTGCTAGCGATAGCGTGATCATCCCGATACAGTGCGAATTTTACGCGCTAGAGGGTTTGGCGCAGATATTAAATACCGTGAAAATAATCAAAAAAACGATTAATAAAAAACTAACGATAAAAGGCTTTTTGCCGACTATGTACAGCTCGCAAAATAACCTAGCAAAAGAGACCGTCGCAAATTTAAAGCAGCATTTTGAAGATAAGCTTTTTAAGAGTAAAGAGACCGACGACGGCTTTGTTATAGTGCCTAGAAACGTGAAGCTCGCCGAAAGTCCTAGCTTTGGTAAGCCGGTGATTTTATATGATATAAAATCACCCGGTTCGGTAGCGTATCAAAATTTAGCTTGCTGTATTTTAGGATAAAAGATGGCTAAAAAGGGAGGACTAGGGCGAGGACTAGAGGCGATTTTGGGCGATGTGGAGCTTGCGTACAAAGCTGAGTTAAACGAGGGCAACAGCGATATGGTAAAAGATATCGACTTGGACCTAATCGTCGAAAACCCATATCAGCCGCGTAAAAATTTCGACGAAACTGCACTAAGGGAGCTTAGCGAAAGTATCAAAAGGCACGGACTTATACAGCCCATCATCGTCATAGAAAAAGACGGCGGATATATGCTGATCGCGGGCGAGAGGAGATTTCGCGCGACTAAGATGCTAGGCGAAAGCAAGATAAAGGCCATAGTCGCCGATATCGAGAGCCAAAGCTTGCGCGAGTTAGCGCTCATAGAAAATATACAAAGAGAGGACCTAAATCCGATCGAGCTTGCAAATTCTTATAGAGAGCTCATAGACGAATATAAAATTACGCAGGACGGGCTCGCAAACATCATCCACAAAAGCAGAGTTCAGATAACAAATACGATGAGACTTTTGAGCCTTAGCGCCGTGACGCAAGAGTATATAAAAGAAGGCAAACTAACGCAAGGGCATGCCAAAGTCATCGTAGGTCTTGAGCCAAACGACGAAAAAACAGCGGTCGATACTATCATCGGGCAGCGCCTTAGCGTGCGCGAGACGGAAAATTTGGTAAAAAATTTAAAAAATAAATTGCCGCCTAAAACAGCGCTTAAGTTAGACGAAAGATATCTAGAAAGACTTGCAAATTTAAAAGAGATTTTTTCTAAATTTGACGTACCGGTTAAGATAAAAGGCAAAAAAATCACTATCGAGTTTGATGATGTAGCTGATATCGATAGGCTAATAAACAAGATAAAATAAAATAATTGTTTAAATTTAGCTTGTTTTATCCTTTTTTTTTGTAAAATAAGCACGATTTTATTATGCTTAAGAAAATATTAAACTTTAAGGAGATTTGATGTTGGAAATTAATTTGCCGCTAGTCGTCCTAACGGCAGTTATTTTTCTAGGGCTTATCGCCGTTTTAAATTCCATCCTTTACAAGCCTCTACTTAAATTTATAGACGCTAGAAACGATGCGATAAAAAACGACGAAGAGAGCGCTAGTAAAAATACGAGTGATCTTGGCGTGTACGAAGCGCAGATAGAACAGCTCATAGCCGCTGCAAGAAGCGAGGCGGGCAAAATAAAGCAAGAGGCTATCAATGTCGCAAAAGACGCGGCCGCTAAGATAGTCAGCGAAAAGCGCGGAGTTTTGGAGGCCGATTATGACGCATTTATCCAAAATTTAAACGCTCAAAAGACCGATTTTAGAGCTGATTTACAGCAAAAATTGCCTGAACTTCAAGCTGCTTTAAAAGCAAAACTCGCAAGGATTTAATATGAAAAGCAAAATTTTACTTTTATTATGTCCTTTTGTTTTGATGGCGGACGGCGGATACGACATCGTACCTAGGACGATAAACTTTATCGTTTTTGCCGCAATTTTGTATTATTTCATAGCAAACCCTATCAAGAACGCCTACAAGGGAAGAATCGCCGGTATCGCGGCAAGACTTGATAATATCGAGCAAAAACTAAAAGACTCAAAAGCCAAAAAAGACGATGCTCTAAGACGCGTAGAAGAGGCTAAAGCAAATGCCGCCAGCCTAATAGAAACCGCTAGAAAAGAGGCCGTTTTGATCTCTGAACGCATCAAAGAAGAGACTAGACAAGAGGTTGCAAATCTGGAAAAAAGCTTCCAAGATCAAAAAGAATTTGAAAAAAGACGCATGGTTAAGTCCGTCGTGGGTGAAATTTTAAACGAAATTTTTGCAAGCGACAGCGTCAAAATGGATCAAAGCGAGCTTATCAATATCATGCTTAAAAGGGTCGGCTGATGAAAGAACTTATCGCAAAAAAATATGTAAAAGCTCTAGTTAGTGACCTTAGCAAGGATGAGTTTAACAACTTTACCGCTAAGCTACAAGAGATCGCAAATGCATTTTCAAATGAAAAATTTCAAAATATCATAGTTTCGCCGAATTTAAAAAATAGCCAAAAAGCGGATTTTGTCCTATCTTTAGTCGGTGAGGCGGATCAGAAATTTGTAAATTTCATAAAACTGCTCGGCGAAAACAAAAGACTTGATATTTTGCCTAATATCGTTTCGGAGCTTTTAGCGCAAAAATCAAAAATGGACAATGTTTTTTACGGCAAAATTTACGGTGGTTCGCAGATTAGTCAGGCTCAAATTTCAGAGCTTGAAAGTAGCTTTTCTAAGAGATTTAACGCAAAAATTATTTTAGAGCCGGTAAAAAGCGATTACAACGGTATCAAGATCGAGCTAGACGATTTGGGCGTGGAGGCTAGCTTTTCGGTAGATAGGCTAAAAGCCCAAATGAGCGAATACATATTAAAAGCAATATAAAGGAGAAAAAGCGTGAGTGCAAAAATAAAAGCAGATGAAATCAGCGCCATCATCAAGGAAAGGATTGAAAATTTCAGCCTTAACGTCGATGTAAACGAGACGGGCAAGGTTATATCCGTAGCCGACGGCGTTGCTAACGTTTACGGCCTAAAAAACGTTATGGCCGGCGAGATGGTCGAGTTTGAGAACGGCGAAAAAGGCATGGCTCTAAACCTAGAGGAAAGCAGCGTCGGTATCGTTATCTTGGGTAAAACGAACGGTATCAAAGAGGGATCAAGCGTAAAACGCCTAGCTAAGCTTTTGCGCGTTCCTGTCGGCGATGCTTTGATAGGCCGCGTCGTAAATTCGCTCGGCGAGCCGATAGACGCCAAAGGCCCGATTGAAGCTAGCGAGACTAGATTCGTCGAGGAAAAAGCAAAAGGCATCATGGCTAGAAAGAGCGTTCATGAACCGCTTCAAACTGGTATCAAAGCTATCGACGCGCTAGTGCCGATCGGCCGCGGACAACGCGAGCTCATAATCGGCGACCGCCAAACGGGTAAAACTACCGTCGCGATAGATACCATCATCAACCAAAAAGGTCAAGACGTTATTTGTATCTACGTAGCGATCGGACAAAAACAATCAACGGTCGCGCAAGTTGTTAAAAAACTCGAAGAGTACGGCGCTATGGAGTACACTATCGTGGTAAATGCCGGTGCTTCCGACGCTGCTGCGCTTCAGTACCTGGCTCCTTATGCGGGCGTAACTATGGGTGAATATTTCAGAGATAACTCTCGTCACGCTCTAATCATTTATGATGATCTTTCAAAACACGCTGTCGCATACCGCGAAATGAGCTTGATTCTTCGCAGACCGCCGGGCCGCGAAGCTTATCCAGGCGACGTTTTCTACCTACACTCTCGCTTGCTAGAGCGCGCATCTAAGCTAAATGATAAGTTAGGTGCAGGTTCTCTAACGGCTCTTCCTATTATCGAGACTCAAGCTGGCGACGTTTCGGCGTATATTCCGACAAACGTTATTTCTATCACAGACGGCCAAATTTTCCTTGAGTCCGATCTATTTAACTCAGGTATCCGCCCTGCGATCAACGTCGGTCTTTCGGTTTCTCGCGTCGGCGGCGCAGCTCAGATAAAAGCGACCAAGCAAGTTTCGGGAACCTTAAGGCTTGACCTTGCGCAATACCGCGAACTTCAAGCGTTTGCACAGTTTGCGAGTGACCTTGACGAAAGCTCTAGAAAACAGCTTGAGCGCGGTCAAAGGATGGTTGAGGTGCTAAAACAGCCTCCTTACAGCCCGCTAGCCGTTGAAAAGCAAGTCGTTATTGTCTTCGCCGGTACAAAAGGCTACCTGGATGATATCCCGACTATAGCGGTTACAAAATTTGAAGCCGAGCTTTATCCTTATATTGAGGCGAAATATCCTGAAATTTTCGAGCAAATTCGAACCAAAAAAGCACTTGACAAAGAAATCGAGGAGCTTTTGCACAAGGCGCTAAAAGACTTTAAAGCGACGTTTGCCGCTAACTAAGGCTAGAATATGTCAAATTTAAAAGATATAAAACGAAAGATCAAGAGCGTCCAAAACACCCAAAAGACGACGCGCGCGATGAAGCTGGTATCTACGGCTAAACTTCGCAAGGCTGAAGAAGCAGCTCGTCACTCTAGGGTTTATGCGCTCAAGATCAACGAAGTTTTATCTGAAATCGCCTATAAAATCAACCAATATCGCTCCGTAAACACTGAGAGTAAATTTTTCGACGTTAAGGAGAATATCGAGAAGGTCGATATTATATTCGTCACCGCAGACAAGGGTCTTTGCGGCGGTTTTAATATTCAGACTATTAAAACCGTTAGGAATATGATTAACGAATTTAAGGCGAAAAAAGTAAAGATAAGACTTCGCGCAGTAGGTAAAAAAGGTATAGAATTTTTTAGCTTCCAGGGTATAAATTTGCTTGAAAAATATGTCGGCGTGAGCTCGTCTCCTACCTATGAGAAAGCTCAAAATATCATAAAAGACGCGATAGACGACTTTATAAGCGGTGCGACAGACAAAGTTATTTTGGTACATAACGGCTACAATAACATGATCTCTCAGCAAATTCGCATAAATGACATCGTGCCGGTCGAGCCACCGAAACTCGTCGAAGTCGAGACGAATTCTTTGATGGAATTTGAGCCGAGCGACGACGGTAAAATTTTAAACGAACTACTTACGAAGTATTTCGAGTATAGTATGTATTACGCTTTAGTTGATAGCCTTGCGGCAGAGCACAGCGCTAGAATGCAAGCGATGGATAATGCGACCAACAACGCTAAAGAGCGCGTCGCACAGCTAAAACTATCGTATAACAAGGCTCGCCAAGAGTCTATCACCACTGAGCTTATCGAGATCATCAGTGGCGTCGAATCAATGAAATAATTAAGGAGTATGGATGAAAGGTATCATTTCTCAGGTAATGGGTCCGGTAGTCGACGTCGATTTCACGGATTATTTACCCAAGATCAACGAAGCCGTCGAAGTAAATTTCGAGGTTGAGGGCAAGCAAAATAGACTTGTACTAGAGGTTGCCGCACATCTTGGCGATAACCGCGTAAGAACGATCGCCATGGATATGAGTGAAGGTTTAACTAGAGGCCTTGAGGCTACGGCTCTTGGTGCGCCTATTAGCGTTCCGGTCGGAGAAAAAGTTTTGGGCAGAATTTTCAACGTCGTCGGCGATCTAATCGATGAAGGCGAAGGTGTAGAATTTGACAAAAAATGGTCTATTCACCGCGATCCTCCACCGTTTGAAGAGCAAAGCACGAAGAGTGAAATTTTTGAAACAGGTATCAAGGTAGTTGACCTTTTGGCTCCTTACGCAAAGGGTGGTAAGGTCGGACTATTCGGCGGTGCCGGCGTTGGTAAGACGGTTATTATCATGGAGCTTATCCACAACGTTGCATTTAAACACAGCGGTTACTCTGTATTTGCGGGTGTTGGCGAGAGAACTCGTGAAGGAAACGACCTTTATCACGAGATGAAAGAAAGTAACGTTTTGGACAAAGTTGCCTTGTGCTACGGCCAGATGAACGAGCCACCAGGGGCAAGAAACCGCATCGCTCTAACAGGTCTAACGATGGCTGAGTATTTCCGTGACGAGATGGGACTTGACGTTTTGATGTTTATCGACAATATCTTCCGTTTCTCTCAGTCGGGTGCAGAGATGTCGGCACTTCTTGGACGTATCCCGTCAGCCGTTGGTTATCAGCCGACTTTGGCAAGCGAAATGGGTAAATTCCAAGAGAGAATTACATCAACCAAAAAGGGATCAATTACTTCGGTTCAGGCTGTTTACGTTCCTGCGGACGACCTTACCGACCCGGCTCCTGCGACCGTTTTTGCGCACCTTGATGCGACTACCGTTTTAAACAGAGCTATCGCAGAAAAGGGAATTTATCCTGCGGTCGACCCACTTGATTCGACATCAAGAATGCTTGATCCTCAAATTTTGGGTGGTGAGCACTATAAAGTAGCTCGCGGTGTACAGGCGGTTTTACAAAAATATAAAGACCTTCAAGATATCATCGCCATCCTTGGCATGGATGAGCTTAGCGAAGAAGACAAGGTTACCGTCGACCGCGCTAGAAAGATTGAAAGATTTTTATCTCAGCCGTTCTTCGTTGCTGAGGTATTTACAGGAAGCTCTGGTAAATACGTAAGTCTTGAGGAGAATATCGCCGGCTTTAAGGGAATTTTGGAAGGCAAATATGATGATTTGCCGGAAAACGCATTTTATATGGTAGGAAACATCGACGAAGCGATAGCGAAAGCCGAGAAAATTAAAGCCTAAATTTAAAGGAAAAGTAATGAGTAAATTACATTTAGAAATCGTTACGCCTGAGGGTTTAGTGTTTTCAAACGATATTAAAAGCGTAGTTTTGCCGGGCAGTGAAGGTGAGTTTGGGGTTTTGCCCGGACACGCCTCACTTATCTCGCTTTTAAAGGCCGGCGTTATTGATATCGAGAGCGAAGATAAAAGCCATGATGCCGTCGCGATAAACTGGGGATATGCCGAGATAAACGAAGGCAAGGCGACTATCCTTGCCGATGGCGCCGTTCACGTGTCGGGAAATTCTGAGAGCGAGATAGCAAATTCATTGCAAAAGGCGAAGGATTTAATTGCCGGTATGAGTAGCGAGAACAACGCTATGGCTGCTACTGTGGCAAAATTAGACAGCATGGCTCGGGCAAGATAGTGGCTGGACTTGATATTTTTTTAAACTACTTATCTAGAAGTAGTTTTATTACTATATTCGTGCTGAGCTGGCTTTCTTTTTATTTCATTATAAGCCTTACTATACTATTTTCTCGTATGGCAGGGCTTAGATCATGGCAAAAAAAAGAACAAAATGCTCTTGAGTCGTTATTGATGGGCGGGTCTAAACATGTTTTAAACGAATCCATTTTAAAACGGTTCGTAAGCGGCTCGATATCTAGAGAGAAGCTCTCGGTCGCCATTAGTATCGCTGAGCGAAATGCAACCAGCGGTATTACTTGGCTTAGTATAGTTGCCTCTACGTCGCCTTTTATCGGACTTTTTGGCACGGTTGTTTCTATCTTGGAGACCTTTTCTCAGCTTGGACAAGGCGGCGGAAATTCTTCTCTAAATGTTATCGCTCCTGCTATCAGCGAGGCACTAGTGGCAACCGGGGCAGGTATATTTGTAGCGATACCTGCTTACACGTTTAGCTTGCTTATCAAGAGGAAAGCTTACGAGCTTATGGGCGTGATTAAGCGAGAGGTGGATATTCTCGTAACGCTTAAAGAAGATCAATGATAAATCTTGACGAAACCCCGGAGTTAAACATAACTCCGCTTGTGGATATCATGCTAGTTTTGCTGGCGATTCTTATGGTTACTACGCCTACCATTGTTTACGATGAACAAATTTTATTGCCGGACGGCTCAAAGACCAAAGCCTCTTCAGCCCAAAAAAAAGATTTAACCGTTATCGTGGATGCTACAAAAAAGGTTAGGATAGATCAAAGCACTATGGATTTGCGCGAGCTTCCCGATAACATCGTACTTATCGGAGCAAGATACGATAAAAATTCGCCCGTTTACATTAAGGCCGACAAAGGTCTTATATATGACGATGTAATGTTTGTTTTAAAGAGTGTAAAAAACGCTGGTTTTACAAAGGTAGCGCTTCAGACTAATGGATAAATTTGACCTCAAATTTAACACTTCCGGCTACTTTGTACTGTCGGCTTTTCTTTATTTTTGCATAATAATTGGTATTTTTATCAAGCTTACATACTTTAAGGAAGAGCCGAAAAAATATACTGATACTAAAGATGCCTTTATGGATATCATGATAGTCGAGCGTGAACCTGACGTTACCGTAAAAGCACCAGAGCCTAAAAAAGAGGTTGTAAAAGAAGAAAAACCACAGCCTATAAAAAAAGAGGAAGAGGTTAAAAAAGAAGAACCTAAACCTGATACCACTAACAAGCCGCCTGAGCCTGATCCCGTACCGCCAAAACCTGAAGAAAAAAAAGTTGAAGAGCCAAATTTAAAGGATTTATTCGGTAGTATCGATACCTCTAAACTAAAAGAGGATAAGGTTGCTAAGAAGAAAGAGCAACCCAAAGAGCAAAGTCGCAAAAAACCAGAAAAAGTCCAAATAAAAAGCCAGCAAAAAAAGGCTAGCGATGTAATTAATGCGCTTACTTTAGATCAGGTTGCCAAAACTCCAAAGTCGCAAATGACAGGTGAATATAACGAATATTTTGGCATGATTAGCAGAATTTTGCAGAGCAGATGGAGCGCTTATAAAGCTGATTCTAGCGATGAGGCGGAGGTTGAGATTGTCATCGACATTGACGGATCGTTTAGTTATGATATAAAAAAGTTATCGTATAATAGCGAATTTAACGACAAGGTTAGAGATTTCTTAGAGCGTATGACTTCTGAGAAATTTCCGCCGCCTACTCAGATAGGCAGAGCTGTTAAGCTCGGAACTAAATTGCAAGACAAACTAGAATAACGGAGGAACAATGAAGAAAATTTTACTTTTTCTTACTTTTACGAGTTGGCTTTTTGCCGTTGATGCCACTATCTCGGTCGTCAACAAGGGTATGGCCTTACCAAAAATCGTGCTTCAAGACGCCACTACGGCCGTCGGCGATCAAACTTTTAAGGGCAAATTTCACAAAATTATGCTGGGAGATCTAAAGGTAAGCTCTGATTTTGAGGTCGTGGACGAGTATGTCGCAAGTAGCTATGAAGGCGACTTAAATACGAACGTTATGAGCGAAAAGGGCGCGCAACTAATTTTTAGATACGCGCTTGAAGGCTCACCAAATTCGCCTCTTACTTTAAGAGTTAAGCTTATAAATGCCAAAACGGCAGCCACCCAGTACGAGAAAATTTATAATATGAACGACGGAGCAAAGTATCCGTTTATCGCGCATAAAGCGATAGTCGAGCTTATTAACGAGCTGAAAATGCCTCCGGTTAATTGGATGGAGAAATTTATCATTTTCGCCAAGGGAACAGGCTCAAAACAAAGCGAGATCGTTATAGCCGACTATACCCTGACCTATCAAAAAGTGCTTGTACGCGGCGGTCTGAATATATTTCCTAAATGGGTAGGAGCCGACCAGAGAGCATTTTACTACTCTGATTACAGCGGTAAAAATTTAGTACTTTATAGGTACGACGTTGCAAGCGGCCAAAAAGCTAAAATTTTAGATAGCAAGGGCGGTATGCTCATAGCCTCCGACGTTAGTCAAAACGGCGATAAAATTTTGCTAACTATGGCGCCTCAAGACCAGCCCGATATCTACATATATGATTTAAACTCAAGAAAGTTATCGCAGATAACAAACTACAGCGGTATCGACGTTAACGGCAATTTTGTAGACGGAGATAGGCGCGTAGTTTTTGTTTCAGATAGGCTCGGCTATCCGAATGTTTTTGCTCAAAACGTCGACGGAAGCGGTTTTGAACAGATGGTTTTTCACGGCAAAAATAATAACTCCGTCAGCACTTATCAAAACTATATAGTTTATTCAAGTAGAGAAGACGGCAAGAGCAGCTTTGGTACGAGGGATTTTAATATCTATATGATTTCTACTCAGACCGATTATATTAGACAGCTTACCGCAAGCGGAAAAAATTTGTATCCTAGATTTTCTAGCGACGGACAAAGCGTAGTGTTTATAAAAGAGCTCGGAGGACAGAGTTCTTTAGGCATAATTCGAGTGAATGAGAACAAAAGTTTTCAATTTCCATTAAAAATCGGTAAAATTCAGTCGATTGATTGGTAATATTTAGTAAATTTTATGATATAATAGCGATTAAATCTTATAAAAAGGATGAAAATGAAAAAAGTAGTTTTAGCTTCTGCTGCTGTGGCAGCTTTACTGTTGAGCGGTTGTAGCTCTAAAACCCCTGAAGTTGATATGAGCGCTGATGCTAATCAAAATACGAGCGGTATGAACTCAAGCGATAATATGATGAGCGATAGCGAGAGATTACAACAGTTAATCTCAAGCATCGAAGGTCAAGTTCAAACTGTATATTTCGACTTTGATAAATTTAATATCAAAGGCGATATGCAGCCTGTTATCAATACAAATGCAGGCTTGTTTAATCAAGCGGACGCTCAAAACCTTTCTGTAAAAGTAGAAGGTAACTGCGACGAATGGGGTACCGATGAGTACAACTATGCCCTTGGTCTAAAAAGAGCGAAAGCTGCCAAAGACGCTCTAGTAAAACAAGGCGTTAATGCAGATAGAATAATGGTTGTAAGTTACGGCGAAAGCAATCCCGTTTGCACAGATAAATCAAAGGCTTGCGACGCTCAAAATAGACGCGCTGAATTTAAAGTTCTTCCATAATTTAGTTTTATGACAAATTTTAAAACTATCGTGGCTCTTTTTGCGGGAGTCACGCTCTCTTATTCTGCTTCCAATGAAATTTCGGTATTTGATGCTGGAAATTTAGATACTTCTAGCCCCTATGGTTTGACTGATAATGAAAAAACGTTTCTAAAAAATAAACAAAACGTAGAAAACCTAAGTAGAAATATGGGTGATGTTGAGTCAAATTTAAATGCCATGCAAGAGCGCCTAGAAGGCTTACAAAGCGTATTAGACGGGCTAAATTCAAGAATATCTAGGATAGAAAAAAGACTAAACGATCTCGAAGGAAACGACGGAAATTCTACCGCAAAAAGCGATTTTGAGGAGCTTAAAAAATACGTAGAAGAAAGTCGAAAAATACAAGAAGCCAATAATGCTAAAATCACCAAAGCCCTTAAAGATATGGGTGCCTTGATAGATAAGAGCAACGCTGCGCCCGCTACCACAAAAAAAAACGATGAAGACAAGTCGGTAGATAACAATAGTCCGGTTGCTGAGCCGCAAACTCCAAAGACTGATTTTACTAAACAAAAAAATCAAGATGTGGCGAGCGAAGCCAAAAAGCTGTTTGACGCGGGCAAGCTTGACGATGCAAAAGCTAGATACGAGTATCTTTTAGGTAAAGATCATAAGCCTGCAATGGCAAATTTTTATCTCGGCGAGATAGCATACCAGCAAAAAGCTTACAACAACGCCATAAAATACTACCAGCAGAGTATTCAGCTGTACGACAAGGCCGACTATACGCCAAAGCTTCTTTATCACACTGCCATCAGCTTTGATAAAATAAAAGACACGGCGAGTGCGAATAAATTTTACAAAGCACTAAAACTAGGCTATCCTGACAGCAAAGAAGCCAAAGCCGCACCCACTCGAAACTAAAACTTTTTTAATAAATTTAACGATATAATCACGTTATTTTCATAAATAGGAGAAAAACGTGAAAGAACAAGTCATAGCTATGTTTTATGAGCTAAAAGATGCAAAAACGGGCGAAATTTTAGAGTCCAATATGCAAGTGGGACAGGAGATTTCTTTTTTAACGGGTCGCGGTCATATCATCGAGAAGTTAGAGGAAGAGGTCGCCAAACTAGAAAAAGGCGAAACAAAGGTTATCGTTATTCCGGCTGCGCAAGCTTGCGGCGAGTATGATTCTAGCGCCGTTCAAATGCTACCTAAAGAGCAATTTGCTGGCATCGAGCTAAAAGAGGGTATGGAGCTTTTCGGTCAAGGCGAGCATGGCGAGAGCGTACGCGTAATAGTAAAATCTATCGGCGAGGACGACGTGACGGTTGATTTTAACCACCCTTATGCAGGCAAAGATTTGGAGTTTAAGGTTCAAATTTTCGACAGACGCGACGCTACGCCGGACGAGATAGCTTCTGGCATGGTAGCCGGTGCTCACACATGCGGATGCGGCGGACACGACCACGATCATCATCACGGCGACGGCGGTTGCTGCGGACACGGACACCATGAGCACGGTCACCACCACGGCGACGGCGGATGCGGTTGCCACTAAGAGAGCCTAGATGAGAGTGGCGTTTATATTTCCGGGACAAGGCTCGCAAAGTATCGGCATGGGTAAGGAAATTTACGAAAATTTCCGCCCGGCCACCGAGCTTTTGCAAAACGCAAGCGATAGCCTAAAAATCGACTTTTCAAATCTACTTTTCAACGAAAATGACCTCATAAATAGTAGCGAATTTACCCAGCCGGCCATCCTTTTAAACTCGCTTATGTGCTACCTCGCGCTAAAGCAAAGCGTAAATTTAGAGCCTAGCTTTGCGCTTGGCCACTCTTTGGGCGAGTTTAGCGCGCTTGCGGTTAGCGGCGCGTTTGATTTTACGGGTGCGCTCAGGATCGTAAATTTGCGCGGTAAATTTATGCAAGAGGACTGCGCGGGCAAAGACGTGACGATGAGCGTTATTTTGGGGCTTGGCGACGAGACGGTTGAGCAAATTTGCAAAAACGCGCAAGCGGACGGTCATCAAATTTACGCCGCGAACTACAACTGCGACGGTCAGATAGTGATCGCGGGGCTAAAAGGCGACATCGCCAAATTTGAATCAGCGTTTAAAGAAGCGGGCGCCAAGCGCGTATTGCCTCTAAACATGTCCGTCATTAGCCACTGCCCGCTTTTAAAGAGCGCTAGCGAGGAGCTAACGGCGCAGCTTGAGCCGGCACTAGCAGCTAAATTTGCCCCGGTCGTTTCAAACGCGTCTGCGAAGCCTTACGGCACGAAAGACGAAGCGCTAAATTTGCTAAAAGCCCAGCTCGTTAGCCCCGTTTTATACAAACAAAGCATCAAAAGTATCGAAAACGAGGTCGATATTTTCGTGGAGTTCGGCGGTAGCGTGCTAAAAGGCATCAACAAAAAAATCACCGAGAAGCCGACATTTAGCGTCACCGATCTTGGCAGCCTTGAAGAGCTTTTAAAGGAGCTTAAATGATAGCGATCTTAGGCGCGATGCGCGAGGAGGTCGCTCCTCTGCTCGAGCGCATCAAGGATTACAAGGAGGTTAAGCACGCAAATAACGTATTTTACCTCGCAAATTTCGGCGGTAAAGAGCTTGTGATAGCCTACTCTAAGATCGGCAAGGTAAACGCCGCTCTTACCGCAAGCGCGATGATAGAGAAATTTGGTGCCAGTAAGCTACTCTTTACCGGCGTCGCAGGCGCGCTAAATCCAAATTTGAAAATCGGCGATATGCTTTACGCGACTAGCCTGGTGCAGCACGACGTCGATATAACGGCGTTTGGCCACCCTTACGGCTACGTGCCCGAGACCAGCATCTTTATCAAAAGCGACGACTCTCTAAACGCTTTAGCCTCTAGCGTCGCGGCCGAAAAAGGCATTGAGCTAAAAGGCGGCATCATATCCACGGGCGATCAGTTTATCTGCGATAATGCTAAAAAAGAGTGGCTAAAAGCGACCTTCAAAGCCGATGCGGCCGAGATGGAGGGCGCTAGCGTGGCGCTAGTTTGCGAGAGTCTGGGCGTACCGTTTTTCGTGCTTCGCGCGATTAGCGACGAGGCGGGCGGCAGCGCGGAGTTTGACTTCGATAAATTTTTGCAAGACTCGGCAAACGTGAGCGCGCAGTTCATGCTCGCGATGATCGAGCGGCTATGATAGAGCTTAGCAAGCGGCTGCTGCGCCAGGTCGGGCAGACTAACGCCAGATATCGCATGGTGCGCGGTGGGGATAAAATTTTGCTCGGCCTTAGCGGCGGCAAGGACAGCCTCGCGCTCGCGCACGTGCTAAAACACATGCAAAACGTCACGCCCGAAAAATTTGAGTTTAAGGCCGTGACGCTAAGCTACGGCATGGGCGAGGACTACGCATACCTCACGCACCACTGCGCCGAGCACGGTATCGAGCACGACGTGATCGACAGCTCGATATTCGAGATATCCAAGGACAAGATCCGCAAAAACTCCAGCTTTTGCAGCTTTTTCTCGCGTATGAGGCGCGGCTATCTTTACACCTACGCGCTTGAGCACGGTTTTAACAAGCTCGCCATCGCCCACCACCTCGACGACGCGGTCGAGAGCTTTTTTATGAATTTTACTTATAACGGCGCGCTTAGGACGCTTGCTCCCAAATACGTCGCGGCAAACGGTATCGAGGTTATCAGGCCGTTTATATTCGTGCGTGAGCGGCAGCTACGCGAAAACGCCGTGCGAAACGGGCTTACGGTTATCGGCGACGAGGCATGTCCAGCGATGCGATTTGATATCAAGATGCCTCACGCTAGAGCCGAAACCAAGGAGCTTTTGGCAAATTTAGAAAAGCAAAATCCAAAGCTTTTCGTCTCGCTAAAGGCCGCTTTTGAAAACATCCATAGCGATACTTTTTTCGCCGCTCAGGCGCAAAATTTAGAAGGATGTGACGATTGATACTCGCAAATTTATCTGCTTTGGATGGCTGCTGATTTTGGATGGAGCGGGCTTGGCGTAATGCTAATTTTATGCCGGATTTTGGCTATTTGACGTTTTTGTCAATTTTAAGCGAAATAAAATTCGGCAACTTTGTCCCTTTATCTCGTGTATTTAGAGATTTAAAACGGCAAAATTTAGCTACTTGCCCGTTCGTGTTACACCTGGTTTGAGTTACCGGATTAAGCGACGATGCGACCTTTTTTGATAGATCTAGCGAAATTTTAGCAAATTTTGCAAAAATCAATTAAGCTACAAAATCATCAGCCTTGCGTCGATAAAATTTGTTGGAGTATCTAAAAGTAAATTTTGCTCGTATGTCTAATGACTAAAGGCGCTCTGACAAAACCCGGCCCAATAATCTGTTTTAGCGTTAAGTTATAGACTAACAACCTTGTATATACATTCGTCATAGTACCGCTATAAAACCGCGCGTTATAGTTAATGACAAATGAGAAATTTGCTATCGCACAAAAATTTTAAAAAAAATGATGTACCGAAATTAGCGGTAACTCTGCCTAAATCTAACTGAATCGTATTTTCTATTCTTACCGATAAATTTGATTTTTATGTTTTTTTGATATAATCGCACGTATTCTTAAAAGGTTTTTAAACCGTAACGCACGC
>CAURQE010000013.1:0-86644 GCA_963527315.1 uncultured Campylobacter sp. | reverse complement strand
CTCTATTAAACAACGCTACGTAGAGCTGAGCTACTTGCGCTTGAGTTACTGCCATTTAGGGACTCCTTTAATTGTGATTAAATTTAAATATTTTTTATAGATTGGGTGCAATTATAGCATAAAAAATAAAATTTGTTTAAAGGTGGAGTAAAAACTAGTGGAGTTAGGTTAAATTACTAAGACTATAATGTAAAATAGCAAAATTTAAGACTAAATCAAAAGAGAAAAACCTCCCGAGATAAGTCGGGAGATGAATATAGCGAAAATAATATCAGTTGATATTCAATGTTCCTTGAGTGGTATCATATGTAGCTATGATATCATCTGCTCTGATGCCAGCTAGCTTTACAAGGTGGTCATCAGTAGTTAGCGCATTAGAACTAGTAGCAGCATTATGAACTACATAGGTGTCGTTGCCGTAAGTGAAGTAATATACCTTACCGGCTTCATCGTGCGTGGATAAGACAGCATTAATAGCTTCTTTAAGAGTAGTTTTGTCTCTTACTACGCTATCAGATATTTTCTGGATACCGCTAACCGATCCAAATTTAATCTTATCGCCGCTAGAAGCATCGCTAATTACTACATATTTGCTAGCGTCAGCATCGGTCTTTGCATTAGTTACAACGAATTCGTCGCCGCCCGCTCCGCCTTTTACGGTAATGGTTTTACTCGCAGTTAGAGTACCGAATGTAATCTTATCATCTCCTGCGCCAAGATCTATATCTAGATTTCTAATAGTAGTCTCCGAAAGCATATTATCCCGTAAAGTAACGGTATCTTCGCCACCGGTAGCTTTAAGAGAGATCAAATTTTTCGCGTTAAGAGCATCTAAGGTTATAGTACCTTTTTCTACATTTCTAAGACCGCTTAAATCAATGGTTCTTAGGCTATCGCCGGTATTGCTAGTATTTAGAGTGTACTCGTCATATCCAGCTCCAAGATCGCCGCTAACTTTAATATTTTCGACACCGACTATACTATTTGTTTTTGTTATATTGATAGTATCATTTTTTACCGAACCTGCAATATCTGCTTTAAAATCTCTACCGCCAGCTATTCTTAGATCTATAGGAGCCTCGTTCGTTCCTGTTATGTAAGAAATTTTTAGCTTTATGTCGTTTGCGGTTAACCAAGCTGGACCATTGTCAACAAACGATGTCACTCCAAGGGTTTGACCGAGATCTATATCTATTTTATTTGCAGCTATATTTCCGATAGTTACCTTATGCGCCGTACCGCCTTTTACGATCACGCTATCAGTCGCATCGGTATAGTCAAGAGTAGATGATAGTTTCAAGTGCTGGATATTTGCACTGTTGTTTTCGATGTTTAAAGTTCCTGCATTACTAGTATCTATCTCAACCTCACCGCGAGTATCATTATTTAGTGACACGTTGATGGTGCCTTGAGTATTTAGAGTAGCATGTAAGGACTGATAGTTATGAGCCTCTATAGTGGCCTGCAGATGATCAGCCGTTAAATTTATATCCTGAATAGATGTACTTCTGTGAGCATTATCTGAGGACTGAATACCTGCAACTACGGTAGCAGATGACTTTTCGTTAGTACCCTTTAAATTTATAGTCGAGAGAGTCGCAAAGTGATCTTCGGTAGCGGTATTGCTTAGCTTAAACTTACCTGCAGTGGTTACATCCAATGTCTTAAGGGCTTTTAGCTTATTTGCTGTGGAATCAAATACGCTGTCTGCTTGTGTCGTAGTTACTTTCATAGTTGTAGCTAACGGCGCATCAAAGCTTAAATTTTTACCGCCGACGTCTTTTGAATCCATAGTAAGCGTAAGAGTAGTAGCTTTATCTGCTTTTATCGTACCCGTTCCAGAGATAATACCTTTTAGGCTTACGTCTAGTTTTGTAGCATTAGCTGCCGTAACGCTAACTAGCTTACTGTCCGTATCAATTTCGTTAGTGTAGTTGACGGCATTTAAATTTGCAGTGTCTATAGTAATTTTATTACCTGCTCCAGTACTTGTTAAAACATTAAGGGTTTTAAGATTAGCTGAATTTATGACGTTCAAACTTTTATTGCTCATCGTATCTTTCAAGCCCACCGTTAAGCTTGTTACATCCGGAGATTTCTCAAGGTCTAAAACAGCAGGAACGCTAGTTGTTATCTCAGAATTTTTAAATATTAAATTCTCAATAGAAGTACTTTCTAGTTTTCTAGCAGTATTAAGTCCGCCGTCTAAATCGTTAAATTCGAGAGTATCGTTACCGTCGCCGCCGTTTACTTTAAATATACCTACGCTTGCGCTATTTATATTAGCTTTGAAAGTATCGTTGCCTTTACCGCCTTTTACATCCTCTAAAGTAGTATATCCGCCGACTAAATCAGCCGATAGGTTTGCGTTTAAGGCTGATGCGTCAAAATTTGTAGTAACGCCGTTAGGTGCGGCTTTAGTACCTGCTAGAGCTATATCTAGAGCCGCATCGCCCTTTACGACTATATTTTTATTGCTAACGCCGCTTATATAGCTTGCAGAGCCTTTAGTAGTAATGTTTAGCTTTTCGATACCGCTAAATGTTGTAACAATAGAATTTGACATCATACCCTCGGCGGTAGCTGCGCCTACGTTGTCTAAAGTGAGATTTTGCTCGTCGTTAGAGCCTGCAATTATAGCAGGGTTGTAGGTCAGAAGTATATCGCCTGATTTTACGTTTGCAGCGCTTAGATCAACAATGTTGGCTAAATTTATAACTCTAGTCGCGCTATCTCCGCCGATATTTACTTTTCTTAAGCCTTCTACGCCTTCAGCGTTAAATACCTTTCTAGTACCGCTATTGTTAGTTAAATTTAGATTTTCTACATTTCTCAAATATCCGCCGGAAAATCCGTTAAAATTTGTAGTCATATCCGCATTTAGCGTATCTTCGCCAGAACCGCCGTCAATCTTATCTTCAGGATTAAACGTATTTTGAGAAACTACGGAGCTTATAACGCCGTTTATGACATCTGCCTTCGTAGTGCCGTTTACGGTATCTTCGCCGGTAGTTAGAGTATGATAAGCGGTGTTTGCCAGCTGATCTACTCTAGCTTTTTGCTCGGTTAAATTCGTAGAGTTCGTAGTTCTGATAATCTCTTGGAAAGGAGTGTAATCATAATTGCCGCTATTGTCTTGAGCTATTTGAGAAATTTTTTGCGCCATGTAGGCTGAAATTTCTGTTTTGTTTGCAAAGGTTTGCGCAGCTACCGGATCAGCCGCTCTAGCCGCCGCCGAAGTAGCTACCTCAAACAATTTTACGATAGTGTCGCCTCTTGAGTTGCCGGCTTGGATGTGTCTGACCCATGCGTCGATACCGCTTGGATCTTGCGAGTAATCCTTGCCTAGGATATTTTTATAAAGCATTTCGACAAAATCTTTATCTTGATTGATTCTGCCGTTATAGTAGGATCTAGCCGCATCGGAATTTAGCATCTCTTGCGCTATTTGAGCTTGCGTTTTATTCGCTCCAGCTCTAACCCATGCGTTAAAGCCATCTCCCTCGGGAGCGCGGTTAAATAACGCTACGTAAAGTTGCGCGACTTGCGCTTGTGTTACTGCCATTAAGGACTCCTTTTTAATGTTTTTCTTGAGTTTTTGGGTATCTTTACAAAATACTGTCGCTAATTATATCATAAAAACGGTTTAAAACGCAAAAATAAAAACAAATTTTACTTAAACGCTCTTTGAAGGTCCCTCATCATTTCGACTGAAATGTTTGAGTTTAGCCACTGTATCTCCAGATAAGAAAGCACGAGATTATAAGCCGCCGTTAGCGCTTCGTTTCTGGTTTTAAACACTCTAGCGCGCGCGTCGAATAAATTTACGGCGTCTTTTAGACCCTCTTCGTAGCCTCTTTCTATCGATTTTTCGTAAAGTTCGGCATTTTGTAGCGACCTATGCATTAGCTCGCACTCGTCGATATAGTTAAGATAGTTGTTAATCGCCTTTTTTTGGCTGATTTCTATCTCTTTTTTTATATCTTTTTGCTGCTCGATGCTAGCTAAATTTAACAGCTTACCCTCCTCGACCCGCGAGCTGGTAGATCCGCCGGTATATAAAGGTAGAGTAAATCTAAGCATAGTATCTAGCTTTCTGCGCCTATCGCCCGAATAGTCGTTGTCGTCGTAATATAAATTTGAGTAGCTGATACTAAAATCAAGCGTCGGTAGATGCTCGCTTTTTCGTTTTTTATACTCTTGCTCGGAAATTTCTACTGCAAGCACGCTGTCTTTGTATTTGAAATTTCTAGCCACGTCGCCGAACTGGGCTAAATTTATGCTTTTAAAAAACTCAGTGTCGATATTTTTAAAGCTATCTTTGACCTCGACCTCTTGTCCGACTAGTTTCGTTAGCTCCAGTTTTGCCACCTCGATATTTAGCTTGGCTTTGTTTACACCTAGCATCGCCTCATCTAGTCTTACTTTAGATTCTAGCATATCCATTTTATTTACCAGACCGAATTCCAAAGACTTTTGCATTTGGTTAAATTTAGCGCGATTGGCCTCCTCGTAGCTTTGCGCTAGAGCTAGCGTCTCAGAGGCGAAAGTATAGTTAAAATACGCCTCTACGACCTTTTTGGCTAGCTCTTGCTTAGCGTTTTCATAGACGAGTTCGTTGCCTCTTACTCTGATTTCCTCTTGGTTTCTTTGATACCAGATAGCGGGTCTAAAAACGCTTTGGCTAAGGCTAACGCCTACTTTTTTATAGCTTTCGTTTATTTTAGATACTCTGCGTCTATCCATCCTGTCGTATTTTTCGCCGATATAAGACGCCTCAGCGTTAATGGTAGGCAAAAACATAGCCGTAGCCTGAGAAAGTCTCTCCTGGGAGGCTATGTTGTTATACATATTCATCTTTACTTCGTTATTATTTTCTAACGCCATCTCGTAGGCTTCAGAGAGGCTGACGCTTTGCGCGAAAGCAAAATTTGAAGCCAATAAGGCGGAAAGTAAAATTTTAGTCTTCATTAAACGCCCTTTTAAACATATCTATGAATGGTTTTAAGACATACTCCAGCATCGTTCTGTCGCCGGTCTTTATCATCACCTCTACAGGCATACCGGGCACGATAAAAAACTCGTTTCTATCAAATTCTTTCATGCCCTCCGGCGTAAGTTCGGCTTTTATATCGTAATAAGAGTGTCCGGCGTTATCCTGAACGCTATCTGCCGATACATAAGTGACTTTACCTTCCATAACGAAGCTCGGTTTATGCTGAAACGCGCTAAATCTAATGTCGGCAAGCTGTCCTACATGCACGGTGTCGATATCTACTACGTTTAGCTTAGCCTCTACGACGTAGTCGGTATCGTCAGGCACTATGCTCATGATCCTCTCGCCCGGCCTTATAACTCCGCCGATAGTATGAAATGCTAACTCTACGACGCTACCTTCTACCGGAGATTTTACGATGGTGCGCTCGGATTGGTCTTTTAGCGCGTTATATCGCTGCTCTAAGTCTACGAGGCGAATTTTAGCGTCTTCTAGTTTTTTTAGGATATCTTCTTTAAAACTCCTATCTCTTAGAGCTATCTGCCCTTGCGTCTCGTTTATCTGAACGCCTAGCCTTGCGATCTCGGCGGTACCGGCAGCTAGTTCGCCCTCAACCGCGGTTTTTTCTCTATTTAGGTCGCGAAGTCTGACTTTATCGGCTAATTGCTCTTTAAAAAGTCTTTCCCACTCCCTTATCTCTTCGTTTAAAGAAGCGATACGGTCTTTTTTAGCGCTCATGATGGCTTTTGCGCCCTGGATTTGATTTTCTAGCTGCTTTATGCGCTGTTTTAAGATAGTTTTTTCGTTATCGAGCAGCTTTTTTTGCTCGTTAAATATACTAATCTGGCCGTTAGCGACCTCTTCATAGCCGCTTATTTGCTTTATGTCGTCGCTAAATTTGATCTCGCTAGCATCGTCTTTTTGCGCTTCTAGCCTAGAAACTATGGCGCTAGTGCGTAGATAGTCTGCCCTAACGATACCTATCTCGCTTTGCAACGCGGCGTTTTTTATCTCCACTAGCGGATCGCCTGCTTTGACTACGTCTCCGTCTTTGACGAAAATTTTATCTACGACGCCGCCTTCTAAGTGCTGGATGATCTTTTTGTTGCTTACGACGTTTATCTTGCCTACGGCTACCGCAGCGCTATTTAGGGGCGCCATACCTAGCCATATCCCAAAAACTCCCACGAGCATAAATATAACGAAAATGCCGAAATTTACCGTGCCTTTTTCACTCTTAAGTATCATTTATTCCTCCGAATCGTCAAGGCTTATGCTTGGGCGGTTTTGTTTTTGCTGCACTTGGGCTTGCTGCGCGTTGGCTTTGTTAAGCTCGGCGAGTACGGCATCTCTGGCTCCGAAATACATCAACCTACCGCCGTTTAATACCGCGATTTTATCCACTAAATTTAAGATATTTAGCTTATGGGTTATTAGCACGATAGTAGCTTTGCCTTTCATACTGGAAAGCGCGGCAAAAAGCGCTCTCTCGCCCTCCTCGTCAAGGCTGGCGTTAGGCTCGTCTAGCACGATCATCTTAGGCTCTTTATAAAGCGCTCTAGCTAGAGCTACTCTTTGGCGTTGTCCGCCGCTTAGGCTCGCGCCGCCGATACCTATTTTGGTTTCGTAGCCGTCGGGTAAATTTAATATCATATCGTGGACGTTGGCTAGCTTTGCCGCGCGAACGATCGCTTCGCTGTCAAGTTCGCCGAATCTCGCGATATTTTCGGCGATATTTCCTTCAAAAAGCTCGACGTCTTGCGGCAAATATCCGACAAACCGCCCTAAATGATCGCTGTTATACTGCGTGATGTCGGCTCCGTCTATACGCACTACGCCGTGAAATACCGGCCAAACGCCCAGCATCGCTCTAGCAAGCGAGCTTTTGCCTGCCGCGCTTGGACCGATGATAGCGCACATATCGCCGCTTTTTAGTTCAAAATTTATCCCCATCAAGGTAGGCGCTTTGCCGTGAGGCGGCACTAGGCTTATGCTTTCTAAGAATATATCGCCCTGCGGATCCGGAAGCTTAAGCTTTTCGTTATCCGCCGGGAAATCCTCTAAAAACTGCGAAAGTCTAGCATAGCTTTCTTTCGTATTTTTATAGCTTTTCCAGCTTGAGATCAAGATATCAAGCGGAGCTAGCGCGCGGCCCATGATGATGGAGCCTGCGATCATCATTCCCGGATTTACTTCCTGCAAAACGACTAAATACGCGCCAAGACCTAGCATAAGCGACTGGGAAACCACGCGAAAAACTTTACTTATGTTTGCGTACATTCCGGCCTTTACGCTAGACTCGGAGTGGGCTTCTAAAAATTCGTTGTGCTTTTTATGCCAAATTTTCTTTAAATTTCCGTTCATTCCCATCGCTTGGATGACTTCGGAGTTACGCAAATTTAAGTCCACGAAGCGAGTTTCAGCGTTAAAAGCATCGTTTGACCTTTTTAGTCCGTCTTTGGTCGCGCCCTCATTTAAAAGCGCAAGCGCAAATAAAATAATAGCCGCTACGATACTAAAATATCCGAAATAAGGGTGAAAGAAAAATAGTATAAGGATATAAAAAGGTAGCCACGGAGCGTCTAAAAAAGCAAACACGCCGTTTGCGCTAAGGTACTGCTTTATCGTATTTAAATCTCTCATCGGCTGAGACGAGACTCTGCCCGGCTGCCTGGCCGAGAGCTTAAATATCGCATCATAAACGCGCTCTGATAGCCTAAGATCGAGTTGATTTGAAAATACTACGAGTATCCTCGAACGTAAAATTTCAAAAAGCGCCATACAAAGATATAAAAATATAACGATAAGGGTTAGGAAAAATAACGTATCAAGACTTCTTGAAGTTACGACCCTGCCGTAGAGCTGGAGCATGTATAAAGGCGAGGTCAGCATCAAGACGTTTATGAACATACTAAAAAGTCCCGCGTAAATAATTACGCGTTTGGACTTTTTAATGCTCTCTTTTAGTTCATTTATTTTCATTTGCCGTTTTGCTCTCGTTTTCTAAAATTTTAGCCGCCAAATTTTGTAAATTCGACAAGCTCCTTATGTGCGCGTCTATCAAGCTAATATAGCCTTTTCTCGCAAAATCGGCCAAAGTCGCGTCGTCAAGCTCGTTTAGCTTCTTTCTACTTACGACCGAAAATCCCTTTATTAGAGTTATTTTTTTATCGTTGTCCGATACCGTTAGCTCTTTGTTTATCAAAATTCCGGCCTTTTTGATTTCTTCGAGCGCTTTTTGAGTCGCGGCTAGCTCGGCATTATAGTTTTGGATAGCCGTGATAGTATTTTTTAGAAAATCGCTAGGCTCTTCGTTTTTCTTAAAGAGCTTCTCGCCCTTGCCTTTTAGCTGAGGCGCGTCCTCGTCGACGCAAAGGATAGTTTGGTCTTCTACTTTAGCTACCGTAAACGGATAGTTTTGCATTATTGCCGGTACGTATCCTTTGTAATCTTTATCTATGATTAAATTTTCGTTTCTGCCTAGCAGCACTAAAAGCTTAGGCACTACGTCGTTTGTAAAAACTATCGCTAAGTCCCTATCGCAAAAAAATGCCTCACTGGCGACTATCTCCGCAAATGGAAAATTCGGTAACTCGTCTTGGTGATAAGACAACCCTTTATGTACTTCTGAATTTAAAGCAACCACTTTCATCTCTGTCCTTTTTTTAAAATTTTGGATTTCTATTCTTTTTGCTAAACTTAAATTTTTATCGATATTTTTAAAGGTATATCCGCCGTTTTTTTGTAAGAATGCCAAGACGTCTTCAAATTCGTTTATAAAAACGTCCCTTATCTCGTACCTTTTTATATCGCTTTCTTGAACGAAGCCTCTTTTTTTGTTTCTATTTCGTATAAAGGCGCTGTTTAGTTCCTGCATTATTTTAGGTATGTTTAGGGACTTTAAAAACAGCGATACGGAACCGGACTCCAAAACGTAGCCCAGTATCTCCATATCGTGCTTTTGAGCCAAAGAGTTTAAAATCTCAATGTAAAGCTCTTTTTCGCTTTCGTCGCTAAAAAAGCTTCCTTTTTGTTTTATCAAAACCATTTCCGATTTTATCTCTCTAATTGCTCTACCCAAAATTTACCTTAACCAGTAACTCAAACATCAAGAATGTGATTGTAGTCCTTTTATACTTAAAAAAATATTAAAAAGTGCCAGAGTATTTAATTTTTTATTTTAAGATTTCAGCATTATTGGAATAGATATTGCTTATATTTATGCGACGAATAGTCTATCGCTATTATAATAGTTGCATTGACTTTACGTAATAGTCGATACATTTATTCGTTAGACGTTAGCACTTAAGCTAAAATTCACTTTTAAGGAGCCGACATGGCAATTACGCAAGCACAAGTAGCCCAACTTTACGTGGCATTATTTAACAGAGCACCAGAAGGCGCTGGTCTTAGAGCATGGGTCGCCGCAGGCGCGAGCAAAACGCAGGCTCAGTTAGCAGACGATATGCTGCGCTCTCCGGCCGTTCAGTCGTATTTTAACGGCAGCATCGATACTAACAGAGGCTACGTAGAAAATATCTACAAAAATATCCTGGGCAAAGACTACTCCCAAGATCCAAGCGGTATAGACGCGTGGGTGCGCCATTTAGAGGCCGGACACTCAAGAGGCGAGACGCTGGCTAAACTCTTTGAGGTGGCCGCGTCAGCAGAAGCAAGAGCCGCAGACCCTACGGCGGCTAGGATATTTGAAAACAAATCCGCGATCGCCGCATACATGGCGCAAAAGATCGGAAACATCGATAGCGACGGCAACGGCGGCTATAACTACGCTCCGTTTCAAGAAATCATACGCACGACTAACGCTACGAATTTAGAAGAGCAAAAGGCTAGAGTAGACGCGCTAGCAAGCGCGGGCGTAAGCAAAACCCTAACCGAAGACGTCGATAATATAACCGGCACCGCGGGCGACGACACTTTTACGGCGAAGTATTATCAAGGCAGCGGCGATAGAAAATCAACGCTCTCTCCGCTAGATAAAGTAGAGGCCGGGGCCGGCAAAGACACGCTAAATTTAACCGTGCTTAAAAACACGAACTCCACCGAACTAACCGACACGGAGCTAACCAACGCCCTAAAAGGCGTCAAGCAAATCGAAAATTTAAATATCGATTCGGAGGTTAAATTTAACGCAAGCGGCGTCAAATTTAACTACGGCCTTGAAAATTTAAGCATCTCTACTATCGACAAAGTTAAAATCACCGAAACCAACACCTCAAACAAAGTCAAGATAGACACCACTGGCGACGTAGAGCTAACCGCAGCGCAGGCGAAAGAAACGCAGATAATGTCGCAAGGAAACGTCGTGCTAAACGCCGCCGAAGCTACTAAAGTAGACGTGTCGGCAAACGGCACCGCAAACGTAAACGTCGCTAAAGCCCAAACCCTAAAACTCCAAGCAGGCGGGGCTACGACCGTAACCACGGGCGAAGCGATCAAAAAGGTAAATATCGACCTAAAGCGCGACTCAAACGCCCTAACCTACGCTAATACGAACGCTGCCGAGCTAACGCTGGCAAATTTAGCCCTAGCCTCGGACATCGTCGCGGCAAAAGCTAAAAAGATCGACGTAACGGACGTAAATTTCGGCTCAAACTCCATAAAAACCGACGAACAAGACGTGGATCTAACGATGTCTTACGCCCAAGACTCCGCTCACGCCACAGCCAAACTCTCTTCAAGCGCGGCCGATAAGGTAAAAACGCTAAATTTACACGCCAAAGCGGGTAAAGAAGGCAGCCTAGACGTAGGCAACATCACGTCGCTAACCAAGGTCAAAGTAGACGGCGGCATGAAAAATTTAACCATGGATCTCTCCGCGCAAACGGCTCTTACGAATTTTGATTCAAGCGCTTTTGAGGGCGGATTTTCTAGCCTCAAGCTAAAAAACGTCACAAACTCTACGGCTACTTTAGGCGGCGGAGACGATACGGTCGAGGTAGATAGCGTAGCAAACGTCCAGAGCATAAACGGCGGCGCGGGTAACGACACGATAGCCGTAACCTCAGCCGTAGCAAAAGCGACCGTAAATAAACTAACGCTTACGAATTTTGAAAATTTAAAGATAACTAATGCGCTAGACGGAGCGGTCGATATGACTAAATGGGCGAATCTAAACTCCGTCGTTCTAGGAGGCGGCGCTAGCGCGGGAGCCGAGATAAAAAATCTAGCTAACGGCTCTACCGTCGCGGTAGATACCGTAGCCGTTACCGCAGACGTAGCGGTTCTAATCAAAGACGCGCAAAGCGGCGAAAGCGACGTATTAAATTTAGCGTTTAATCCAAAAGCGACGACTGCGGGTCTAAACAATACGGGAAATTTCGTCCTAGACTACATAGAAACCGTAAATATAACCTCAAATCAAGATACCGCCAAAACCGCAACCGCGATAAACGTTATAAATTTAAAAGCTAGCTCGGCGGATAAGGCCAAACTAACGACGATAAACGTCAAAGGCGACGGCAACACCGAGCTAAAGATAAACGACCATCTAAAACTAAAAACCGTAGACGCAAGCGCGCTAAAGGGCAAATTTACCTTTGACTCTACGGGCAAGATGGACGCCGCAGGCACGATAAAAGGCGGCCTGGCCGACGATAAGATCACATTTGACGCGCTAAGCGGCACTAGCGTAACTGGAGGTGCGGGCAACGACACGTTTAACGTAAACAAGCTAGGTACCGGCGCGGGAACGTTCGGCGCGGATCGTCTAAGCTCGGTTACTGATTTTTCTAGAGGCGACAAGCTACATCTAGGAAATACCGTAGCCAACAAAAACTCCATCCACAAATACGAGGCCGACGGCTCGCTAGATTTTGCCAACAACCTAGCAAGAGCGCTAGCCGCGGCTAAAGACCACGAGTCAAAGACCGCGTATTTCACGTATCAGTCAAACACGTATCTTGTCTCTTCAGACGCTAACGACGGCGTAACGGCGGACGACTACGTGACTAAGCTATCCGGAGTCCAAGACCTAAGCTCGGCTAAAACGGACGCAGACGGAAACGTAATACTATAATTTTATATATTACGCTCATTTTATTCTTTCTTTTCTTACGGCGGGCGGGCTATACGCTCTACCCGCCGCGCCAAATTCGAGCTTTTTGCGCTCGTTATCCGATAATCAAAAATTTAATGTTATAATCGCCCCGGTATTAACCAAATTCAACTTACCTTAAAGGAGGCCTTTATGGCAGTAACAAAAGCACAAGTCGCCCAACTATACGTGGCATTATTTAACAGAGCACCCGAAGGCGCGGGTCTAAACGCGTGGTTTGCGGCAGGCGCGACCAAAACGCAGGCTCAGTTAGCAGACGATATGCTCCGCTCTCCGGCGGTTCAGTCGTACTTTAACGGCAGGATAGACACCGACAGAGGCTTTGTGTCAAACATCTATAAAAATTTCCTCGGTAAAGACTATGCCGACGATCCAGCAGGCATCGAGTCATGGGTACGCCACCTAGAAGCCGGACACTCAAGAGGCGAAACCCTAGTTAAACTTTTTGAAGTAGCGCAAACTCCTGAGGCCATAGCGGCGGCTCCGGTTGCTGCGGCGATCTTTAGAAACAAAACCGAAGTTTCCGCATATATGGCCGAAAAGATAGCAGACATCGCTCAAAGAGACGACGGCACCTACGACTACGAGCCGTTTCAAGCTATAATCAGAGGCACGACTGATACAAATTTAGAAGAGCAAAAAGCAAAAGTCGACCAACTAGCTAGCGGACAAACTCCTAGCGCCAATAAAAATTTAACCGCAGAAACGGATAATATCGTAGGCACCGACGGCGACGATACGTTTAATGGCGTTTACTACGTAGGCAACGGCGCAAAAACATCAACATTATCGCCTCTTGATACGATAGACGGTAAAGCGGGCAAAGACACGTTAAATTTAACCGTACAAAAAAACGGTGCTCTTCCTACTGGTACAACTGGTGTTTTAACGAGCGATATCGCAACCGCAATGAGAGGCGTGAGTAATATCGAAAATCTAAATATTAGGTCTGAGATTAAATTTCAAGGTAACGCCGATATAAGCATGGGTCTAGATAACCTAAGCATCCAAACTATCGGCGATGTAACTACCACTACAGATACGAAAGAAAAAGTTGCGATCGATACCACCGGAGTAGTTACTCTAAACGCCGCAGACGTAACCAAAGAAGTAACCATAAAGTCATCGTCTGCAGCAGTAACCGTAAGCGCGGATAAACTAGTAGATAAGGTCTCTATCGAAGCCGGTGCAGGCGCAACGCTAACCGCAGGAAAAGTAAAAGAAGTAATCATAAAAGCCAAAGGCAACACAACTATAGATACGGCAAAAGCTACGAAAGTAGATATAAATCTAAACGATAAAGTCAATACGCTTACCATTGCGACATCGCATCCATTAGCCGAAGCTACAGAGGTAACTCTATCTAGCTTAAAGCTAACAGCTGCCGCAGCCGTAGCTAAAGCTACTAAAATAAGCGTAACCGATGTTGATTTTGGCACATCTAATAACATCTCTACAAACGCAGAAAGCGTTGATTTTAGCATGAATTATAAATTTAAAGAGGGTAGCTCGGACGCTCAATTAACGGCAGCTCTAGCGGCAGCTAACGCAAAAAATCTAACTCTGCACGCAAAAGCCGATAAAAAAGCATTCTTTACCTACGGCGGCGCGACCAATAAGCTAGTAAAAGCCGTCATCGACGGAGATGCTAAAAATTTAACCACTGATTTTAGCGCACAAACAAAACTTGCAAACATCGACGCTAGCGCATTTACCGGAAATTTTGCAGAGATTAAAGTCGGTAACGTAGAAAACTCTACCGTAAAACTCGGTAGCGGAGACGACGTAGTCGCTCTAACGGCTACCGCCAACAAACAAACTATCGACGGCGGAGCCGGAACAGACTTAGTATCGGTAACTTCAAATACAGCAGAAGACGGCGCAGGCGATAAAGTGACATTTAACAACTTTGAAGGATTGAAGATATCCAATACGTTAGCTCACAACATAGATATGTCTAAATGGAGCGGCTTTACCAACATAACTCTAGCAGCCGGCTCAGAGTCTAAATCTATAACAAAACTAGCCAATAACTCTACCATAACTCTAGAGAAGGTGGCTCTAGCTGCAACCAAGAATCTAACTCTAGGCGTAAAAGATGCGGACACAGGCACAGACGATACGGTAAATTTGGTTCTAGACCCTAAAGACAATCCTACCGCCGGTATAGCAAACGCAGGAAATATTATCGTAGAAAACATAGAAACGGTAAATATTACCTCAAAAACAAATGAAGCTAAAACATCCGGACTAACAAATAAAATCATTCTAAAAACCGGTGCTGCGGCAGCAGATGCTCTAAAAACTATAACCGTAAAAGGTGATGCGGATACCGTACTAACCCTAGACGCTACGGCTACGAAAGTAAAAACCGTCGACGCAAGCGCACTAGAGGGTAAATTTACGTTTGACGGTACGGCTCATCTAGCAGATAAAGCCGTTATCAAAGGCGGAGCAAAAGACGATACGATAACCGTCGCGGGAAAATCAGGCGCTAGCATAACCGGCGGAGCGGGTAATGATAAATTTGTAATAGGAGTAATAGATAGTAGCGCTCCTGCAAATGATACTGCCGCAGCTTTCCCTGCGTCAAAGGTAGCGACCATAAAAGACTTCTCGGCTGGAGATAAAATATCTATGGGCGCGGCAGTCTCTCAAAATAGTATCGTAAAATATGAAGCATCTAATTCTTTAGACTTTGCAAATAACCTATCTAGGGCTTCAGATGCAGCAAAAAATCATGCTAGCAAAACGGCTTATTTTACATACACCGATCCTGACAGCAACACGACTGATACCTACGTCATAACATCCGATGCTACTGCCGGCTTAACAAACGGCGACCACGTCGTAAAACTATCCGGCACGATAGACCTAAGCACGGCTAAAACAGACACAAGCGGAGACTTGTACCTAGCTTAATCCCTAGTAAACCCCGACCTTTCGGGGTTTATCTTTTTATTTTCCAATTTCTATTTAAACTTCCCTTTCGCGCAAATTTTGCCTTGATTTAAATTTAACCCAAAGCTCAAATTTATCTGCTTCAAATTTCGCTGCTACGGATAAAGCCGCGCGCAAAAGGATAAATCAGGAAGATTTTCGTATTTTTTAGTATAATTGCCCCGAGGTTAAGCCAAAGGGTCGCCGCCTCGGGCTTAAATTTGCCCCAAAACGGAGGTAAATTTAATGCTTTATAAATCGCGGTTGCGGTTATACTACTTTGTATTTTTGCGGTCAAGGCACTAGCCAAGACCCGCCTCGAGCGATCGCGGCGGACTAAGATTTTGCCCTTCGGCGAGTAAATTTATACTTTTTTAGCAAATCTCAAATTTAAAAGGCAGATCGATGTTTTCGTCGTTTTTCGTGAGCAAAAAATGGGCTGCGTGGGCGCATCTGGGAGCGATCTTGATACTGGCTTGCACATACGCGCAGGTGCAGCTAACGGTCGCGATAAATGAATGGTACAAGGACTTCTACGATATTTTGCAGGACGTCAAAAACCACACGGTAGACGACTTTTGGACGGCGATTAAGATTTTTGCCGCGCTAGCGTTTCCTTTCGTGCTACTGGGTACGGCGATATCGTACTTTACGCGAGTTTGGACGTTTAGGTGGCGAGAGGCTATGACCTTTAGCTACATCGCCTACTGGAAAAAGACGCCGCGCGATGTCGAGGGCAGCTCGCAACGTATCCAGGAGGACATCTACCGCTTCGCCAAGATAGTCGAGGACTTAGGCGTTACGGTAGTAGATGCGGTCATGACGCTAGCGGCTTTCGTGCCTATACTCTGGGTTCTTAGCGCGCAGGTAAAAGTGCCCTTTATGGAGGGCGTCGCGGGTTCGCTCGTGTGGATCGCGGTAGCTACTAGCGCCGGAGGCCTCGTCGTCTCGTGGTTTGTGGGTATCAAGCTACCGGGCCTTGAGTACAACAACCAAAAAGTCGAAGCCGCATTTAGAAAAGAGCTCGTCTACGCCGAGGACGACAAGCAAAACTACGGCGATACGCGCAAGCTAGAAGAGCTTTTTAAAAAGATAAAATTTAACTTCGGCAGGCTCTTTTTGCACTATGGATATTTCGACGTTTGGAAATACTTTTTCTCGCAAAGTATGATCATCGTTCCGCTCATAGCCCTGGGCCCTAGCGTACTAACGGGCGCGATAACCCTGGGCGTGATGATGCAAGTCGTAAACGCCTTTTCTCAGGTGCGCGAGAGTTTGTCGATATTTATAAGAAACTGGACGACCATCACCGAGCTACGCTCCATCCATAAGCGTTTGAAAGAATTTGAAACAAATATCGGCTACAAGGGCACGAAAAACGAGAACAACGAGGGACTGGGGCTTGATATTTTCGCCTACTGGGCGATCACGGCGAGCGCGTTTGCGATATATTTAGCGCTAGTAGAGTTTAGCGCCTAGCAGCGGCGTTTTGCGATGCGTAAAACATAAATTTACGTGAGCAAATTTAACTACGCCGGGCTTGCTTATCCGCGAGGTTATCTACGACGGCGATTTTGGCGTAAATTTCGTTTTAACCAGATGCGAGGTTTAGATATCTCGGCTACTAAATTTGCCCGCGGCGGTAAGGCCGAACATATAAATTTAGCGCGCTTGATTAATCCCGCTTTTTTGCAGACGGATTTTCATCTAGCCTGCGCGCCTTTGTCTTAAATTTACGCGCAAAGACGGCGAGCTTGCCAAAACGCTTGCAAACTAAACGCCTAGGACGCTTGAAATTTGGACGCAAATTTATCGGCGCAGAAGTTTTATAAATTTAGCAGGCAAACCCGTCGCCGGGGCCGACCTTTTCATCGTTACGCCTATTTTAAGCTAAATTTAAACGCCTATTTACGAATTTATAGCAGTTTAAATATATAATTACCCCAAAATTTATAAAAGGAATAAAAATGATGAAAAAATTTATCCTCTCCGCGCTATTTGCGGCCACTCTACTAACGGGCTGCTTTACTAGCTCCACTAGCGGCGGAGCGCTGGGCGAAAACAGACGCCAGATGTTTCTAGTCAGCGAACAAGAGATGAACGAAGCCGCAGCCAAAGCCTACGTGCAGACTCTTAGCGGAGCGCGTCAAAAAGGCGCGCTAAACATCGACCCCGTGATGACCAAAAGAGTGCAAGACGTCGCCAAACGCCTAATCGCGCAGGTCGGGGTCTTTAGAGAAGACGCGCTCAAGTGGAAATGGGAAGTAAACGTCATCGACGAAAATACGATAAACGCGTGGTGTATGCCGGGCGGCCGCATAGTCGTTTATAGCGGCATCGTCAAAAATCTCTCGCTAACAAACGGCGAGCTAGCCGCGGTTATGGGACACGAGATCGCGCACGCATTGCGCGAGCATAGCCGCGAGCAAGCTAGCTCCGATATGCTCACAAACGTCGGAATTTTCGCCGTTTCGCAAGCTGCGGGACTAGGCGATCTAGCTACCGGCGCCATAAATATGGCCGCTCAGTACACCATCTCGCTACCGTTTTCTCGCTCTCACGAGCGCGAGGCCGACCACATCGGCACGGAGCTGATGGCGCGCGCGGGCTACGATCCTAAAGAGGCGGTAAACGTCTGGGTAAAAATGTCCAAAAAAAGCGGCGGTAGCGTGCCCGAGATACTAAGCACCCACCCCTCAAACGAGAGCCGTATAGCCGATCTGCGCGAGGTTGCGGCAAAGCTAGAGCCGGTATATCTGCAAGCCAAAAAGTAAAATTTAGCTAGCGTAACGGCTCTTTAAACGCTTGCGGCTAGCCGTTTGAGGCGGCAGTGCGGGCGTTTTATATCTTGCGAGGCGGATACGAGCCGTAAAATCCGCCCAATGCTAAATTTAAACGATTAGATTTTAAATTTACGCTTTAGCTTCGGCTTTTTGATTTGCTTTAAAAGCGGCAAATTTAATCTCTTTTGACGTTGTCGTAAATTTAAGGTAGCTTTTGACGCCGATTTACATCGCCGCCCGAATCAAATTTGCGCGCAAACCTGCTTTTTACCGCGCTTTTACTTACGCAAAACGGCGCGCGGCGGGTGCGGCGTTAGTTAATCTCGCGCATCGCGTCAAGCCGCTTTAAAAAAACTTCCACCTTGCGCAGCTGCGCCGCATCTAGCGCTCTACCCGAGTAAAAATACTCCACGCTGTTGCCGTTTGGATAATTCACTCGCGGAATGCCCATTTCATCGCCTCTCGGCTCAAATTCCAAGGACAAATCCACGCCGCCTCGAGAATAAAGCTTGAGCTGCAAATTCGCATCTACGGCGCGCGCATCGCCTGCCAGCCTGCCGTCGCGCTCGCGGGCATCAAGTTCGCCCGTTTGCGAATTTGCGTTAAATTTTGCATAGCCGTCCGCACCTCGTCCTTCCGCGTCAATTTTACCGATTTGTGCCGATGAATTCGTATCGAATTCTACACCGCCGTCTGCGTTAAATTTAGTCGCCTGCGCCGACAAATCCTCGTCGCGCGCAAGCTTTAGCCCTCCACCTAGCTCGCTAGCAAGGCGGTTTAGCGTGCCGTCTATGCCGTCGATAATGCGCACGTGCGGAGGTAAAATTTCGCGCAAAACGTCCTTGAAATAGTTAAAATGCGTGCAACCAAGCACCAGCGAACCGAGGCGCTCAAGCTCAAATTTAGCCAGTTCCTCGCGCAGGTAGGCTCGAACCGCGGGCGAGTCAAACTCCAAATCCTGAGCAAACTCCACGAGACGAGGTAGCGGCAAGCTCCACGTTTCGCACTCCAGCCGCCCCACGAGGCGCGCGAGCTTTTCGCCAGCGATCGTTAGCGGCGTAGCGATGAGTAGCGTCGGGCGGGCGCCGAAGCTGTCTGCGGCAAGCTTAACGGCGGGCTCCATGCCGATGACGGGCACGCTAAATGCGCCGCGAAGCTCCGAGATAGCCGCGCTCGTGGCGGTGTTGCAAGCAACGACGACCGCGTCCGTGCCGCGCGAGACCAAAAACCCCACCGCATCGAGGCTCAGCCGCACGATCTCGGCCCTACTTTTCGTGCCGTAGGGGACGTGATCCTCGTCGGCAAAATACAAAAACTCCGCGCCGCTAAACCGCGCTAAAGCTTCAGCTAGCACGCTAAGCCCGCCGATACCCGAGTCAAAAAAAGCTATTTTCAAATCTTTATCCAAGGTTAAATTTTATTCGCGATTATAGCTCAAATTTGCGGTAATTTCGCCTTTGGACGCAAATTTTGCCTTTTTGCGGCGGCTAAACCCGCACCTTTACGTCGCTAAAATTCGGACCAGCTTTCAGTTTAAATTTGACATTTGGGTTGCAGTTTTTAATAAAATTTGGCGTAAAATCGGTTAAATTTAACAAAAGAACTCAAGATGCAAGAAAAAGCCGCCGACGCAAAATACGAAATCTCGCGCGCCGTCAATGCTGATCTAGCTGCTATCACGCGCATTTATAACGCAAGCGTTTTGGAGCGAAACGCCACAGCCGCGCTGCATCCGGTCAGCATAGAGGAGCGCAAAGCGTGGTTTGAAATCGCCATGTATACGCGCTGCGCGAGATCTGCGAGGAAAATTTGGCAGGCAAAGACGGCGAAGCTGATTGCGGGAGAAAATTTGGCTCAAACGGCAAAAATCTCGGCGCGCAAAAGATAGGCGCCGCAAACCAAAAGGGCGAAATCTTAGCCTGGGGTAGCCTCAGCGACTATCATCCGCGCGAGGGCTACCGCATCACCGCCAAGATCAGCGTCTACGCAGCACCCGAAGCTCACGGCAAAGGACTGGGCGGGCGGCTAGTAAATTTTATGCTTGAGCGCGCGCCGGAATTTGGCATCAAAAACATCGTCGCGCTGATTTTTTCTAGCAACACCGCTAGCCTAAATTTGTTTACGAAATTCGGCTTTGCGCGCTTGGGCGAACTACCGGAAGTCTGCGACATGGGCGGCAAACCGGAAAGCCTAACGATACCGGGTAAAAATTTAAGCTCCGCCGCCAAATAAATTTCATCGTCTTTTAAAAATTTGCGGTAAATTTAAAAGATACAGGAGAAAAACACTATTTGCGTTAGAGTTTACGGCTGATTTTGCGTTTGGCTCATCTAAATTTGAAACGCCAGAAAAAGAATGCAATGACGGCGATATGGAGTCTTGCCTTAAAGTCGCTTTTCAATACGAAGACGACGACAAAAAACTCAAACTAGTTAAAAAAGCTTGCGGATTCCGTCAAAGATAGTCCTTTCATTAATCCATCGCCGAAATTTAAAGAAACTCGGCAAAAATCCCGCGATATGTATGAGCTTTTAAAATAATGCGTCGAACCGTAGGTCGATAAATCGATAAAATCGACTACGGCTCGCCTTATTGTATTTATAAATTTAGGCTAATCCAAAAGCTCGGCCGCAAATTTATCTTCGTTAAATTTCCTTCCTAAAAAGGCGCAAACCTCGCGCGCGTCGCGAAGCGCGTTAGCCATGCAGCTAGTAGCTCCTGGGCTTGGCGTCATGTTAAAGCTGATGCCCTCGCCGGTGTTTATGCCCGCTTCTCCCAGCATCAAACGCCCGCTTGATTTATCCAGCACCTGCGGGCGCACTCCGCCGAAATTTCGCGCGTATCTCACGTCTTCGTAGGCTAGCGAAGGCACTATCTTTCGCGCCGCTTTGACGAATAGGCGGCGATTTATACAGGGGATTTCGTAGGCGAAATTTTTAAATAGATAATTTCTAATCTCACTATCGCAAAGTAGCTCAAACATCGACCTAGCCACCCTGCCGTCAAACCTCAGCGTCTTTAAAAAGTCCCAAAACGTCGCGCTTCCGCGGTATCGCTCGAGCTTTGGCATCATTAGCGCGGTGGGGCCAAACCTCGTGCGCCCGTCCGCTAGGATATCGGCGTCGCCGTGTAGCGCGGCAAAGGGCAGCTTTGGGTTTTGCACCATATAGACCTTGCCCTTTAGCAGGCGTTTGTCGCTCATATAAAAGCTCCCGGCGACGGGCAAACAGCTGTAATCAAGCCCATAACCCATCTTGTGCGCCAAAAACAGCGAATGCGCGCCCGCATCGACTACGACGTAGTTCGCGCTAAATTCTAGCCCGTCTTTAGCCGTGAGGCAAAAGCCGTCGCTAGCGCGGACTATCCGCTCTATCTCGCAGCTTAAAAACACCTCCGCGTCGCGGTTTTCCTTAGATGCGGCGTCGCAGGCGTTTTTTACGAAGCTCTTAGCCGCGCGCCCGAAATCAATCGTCGTGTATTCGCCGCTTTGCACGCCCATCGCCAAGATCTCTTCGCTTCTATCGCCGCTTTTATCGGCGTTTAAAACGACGTTTGGCTCGAGGATTTTTAGCTCGTCTTTCTCAAAAAGCCGCAGATACGGATAAATTTCGCGAAATTTACTAAATCTCTCGCGCAAAGCCGCGCTCTCCTCCTCGCCTACGCCTAAAACCATCTTTTGGTGCGAGAACATAAACTCGCCCGCGTAGCCGTGCATCAGCGCGTATTTTACGATCATGCGCGCCGCGACGCTTACCTTTTTGGCTTTTTCAAAATCGTAGTTCGTTTCTATATCGCCGCAGTGGATCGTCTGCGAGTTGCACTCTCCGCGCGAATTTAGCGTCGCTAAGTCTTCGTATTTTTCAAAAAGCGCAAGGCTTTTTACGTCCGTGTAGCGCGCGAGCTGATAAAATAGCGCGCAGCCCGAAATTCCGCCTCCTACGACGGCTACTTCGTAATGTCTCTTCATAAAAGCTCCGTAAATTTTTGGCGTATTTTGCCTAAAAATGCTTAAATTTGATTGAGTTTGAGGGATTTTAAAAAATGCGTCGGCACGGCTAGCGGCGGCAAATTTAAAAGCTAAATTCGCCGCCTAAATTTACGCTATTTCGCGCCATTTTGCGCTTTAAACTCCGCCAAAAGCTCCTCGTCGCATTTCGGGCAGTATTCGTGCTCGCCGCTGATGTAGCCGTGCTTAGCGCAGACGCTAAAGACCGGCGTTATCGTGATATATGGCAGCTTGTAGTTGTTTACCACACCGCGCACGAGATCTTTGCACGCCTCAGCCGAGCTGATGCGCTCCTTCATATATAGGTGCAGCACCGTGCCGCCCGTATAGGAGCTTTGCAGTTCGTCTTGTAGATCGAGCGCCTCGAACGCGTCGTCGGTGAAATTTGCCGGCAGCTGCGTGGAGTTGGTGTAGTAGATATTTTCGCCAAAACCGGCCTGGATGATGTCCGGATAGCGCTTTTTGTCCTCTTTAGCAAAGCGATACGTCGTGCCCTCGGCAGGCGTGGCTTCGAGGTTATAGAGGTTGCCCGTGCTCTCTTGAAATTCGCGAATTTTACCGCGTAAAAACTCTATAATCTCGGTTGCAAACTCTCGTCCAAAATCGGTCGCGATATTTTCCTTGTCGTTCGTGAAATTACGCAAAAGCTCGTTCATACCGTTGATGCCGATGGTGCTAAAATGATTATTAAAGTGCTTTAGATAGCGCGCGGTGTAGGGATACAAGCCGCGCTCGTACATCTCCTGGATAAATTTGCGCTTTTTTTCGAGCGTGGATTTGGCTAAGTTTAGCAGATACTCAAGGCGGGTGTAGAGCCCCTTTTTATCGCCTTTATATAGGTAGCCCAAGCGAGCTAAATTTAGCGTCACGACGCCAATACTGCCGGTCATCTCCGCACTGCCGAACAGCCCTCCGCCGCGCTTTAGCAGCTCGCGTAAATCAAGCTGCAAGCGGCAGCACATCGAGCGCACGTGGCCAGGTTTATAGGCCTTGTCGTTTGCGACGCGGTTGCCGTTTTCATCGACCGTATACTGAGAGCCGACGAAATTTTGAAAATAGCTCGAACCCATTTTCGCGGTGTTTTCAAAAAGCACCTTCGCCACCTCGCTGTCCCAGTCGAAGTCCTCGGTGATATTTACGGTAGGGATCGGGAAGGTAAACGGCTGCGAACACTTGTCGCCCTCGGTCATGATCTCGTAAAAGGCTTTATCTATGCGGTTCATCTCGGGCTCAAAGGCGCGGTAGGTCATATCCGTTAGCTTGCCAAAACCGCGTTTTTGCGCCTCCTCAGCAAGCCCCTCGTCCTCTAAATCGCTAAATATATGCCTATCCTCGCGCGTAGGTATCTGGTCGCGCAGATCGGATGGGCAGGTGATGTCGATCGTTACATTGGTAAACGGACTCTGACCCCAGCGTGCCGGCACGTTTAGGTTAAAGATAAAGCTCGTTATCGCCTTTTTGATCTCTTTATCGCTTAGCTTATCGCGGAAAACATAAGGCGCTAGATATGTGTCAAAGCTGCTAAACGCCTGCGCACCCGCCCACTCGCTTTGTAAAATTCCTAGGAAATTTGCCATCTGATACAGCGCCTCCCTAAAGTGCTTTGGCGCCTTGCTCTCGACCCTGCCGCGCACTCCGTTAAAGCCCTCGTTTAGTAGCGCCCTAAGGCTCCAGCCCGCGCAGTAGCCTGTAAGGCAGTCAAGATCGTGGATGTGATAGTCGCCGTTTCGGTGCGCGAGGCCCTCTTCTTTGCTATACACCTTATCTAGCCAGTAGTTGGCGATGACCTTGCCCGCGGTGTTGTTGATGAGGCCGGCGTTTGAGTAGCTGGTGTTTGAGTTTGCTAGGATGCGCCAGTCGGTACCGTTGATGTACTCGCTGATCGTTTGGGTGGAGTTGATATAGGTCGTATCTTCGTTTAGTCCTAAAATCTGCTCGCGCTGAAGCTTGTGCGTGTGTCGGTAGAGCATAAAGCTCTTCATCACATCGAAGTGTCCCGCGTTAAAAAGCGCCTTTTCGATGTAGTCTTGCACGTCCTCGACGCTCAAAACTTCGCTGTCAAACACATGCCCCATCACGTCTAAAAAGACCTTGTCGTCGTACTCTTTAGACTCGCTTTCAAAGGCTTTTTTTATGGCGTCCGCGATCTTATACGGCAAATACTCTTGCTTCGTGCCGTCGCGTTTTAGGATAAATTTCATTTCGTTCCTTGCGTTAAATTTTGGTAATAAATTAGACGAAAGTATAGGCAAAGTTGGCTTAAAATTTAGTGACCGAAATTTGCCCTCGGGGCATTTTGAAAATGTCATTTTTTAGTTTTTTATTGTGTTTATAGAGCGTATTTTAGGACACATTACTGCATAATGCTTAAATTTTAGTCTTAGTAAGATATGATAACTATTACTAAAATTTGCCGCTAATGAATACGCGTGTTTAAGGTATGATTTAAAGAATAAGGCCTAACTGTATCTAAAACAATAGTTTAAAATCCCAACGGGAAACCTTATTCTTAAAATATATTATACTTAATTTACGTAAATATAAAATTATTTAGCAAAAAAGCTTAACTAAATCAATATAACTTGACTATTCATAAAATAAGTAGTATAATGCCTTCAAAATTAAAATTTAAGGATATACCTTGAAAGGCAGAAAAATAATTAAGCGTATTTTAAAATGCAGCACCAAGAACCTTGTTATGGTAGTATTTTTCGGTTTTCTTACAAAAGTAGAAATTTTTACCATAATTTCTGTAAATATGTAGACTTTAAATAAAAATAGTAATATAATTCACGTAAATATTTAAAAGGAAAATATTTTGGGCGATATAGTTAAAATTTTCGCCGACATAGGCGAAATATATCAAAAAGATGAAAAGCGTCTCAAAAACGAAGCCTACACATACGACACGATCAAAGCGTATCTCTGCGACATAGAAACTAAGCAAATAGAACCGAATTTAAACATAAATAAAGACGATCTGATAATATGTAGGTTTGGCGTAGGCGCAAATTCCGGTAATCTTTTTCCAAATTCTCAATTTTTATCCAAAGAAGTAAATAAAGACGAAGCTAAATTTATAAAAGGCGTTTTGAGATCGGTTTCAAATTTGCTCTCGTTTTTTGAGTCGAGCAATATAGAAAAAGACGCTATTTTGGCTATATTATCAAGTATAAATGAAGAGTATTTTGCCGATATTATAGATGAGATTAAAGGCCTTGATGAGCTAAAAAAAGAAAAAAGCAAAAAAGTCGCTACTTTTTTCTCGCTCTCATACAAGGGCAAGCCCGTTTCTGCCTATTTTAAACAAATTTTTGAAAATCGTATCAGCGTAAAAGAGCAAAAATCGTCCTATGGATACGATATTTTAACAAACGAAAAAGGTATAGGCGGCGATGCGAATTTAGCGTTTTGCTCGGTAAATGAGATGCCCGCTAATATGCAATTTATCAAATCCAAACTCCTGCCGTTAAACGCCGTTAGCGCAAAAAAAGTAGAAAACGGCTTTAAAGCGATAAAAGATAAGTTATCGCATAATTTTTACGGTATGAAAATGGCGATTTTGCCGACGATTTTGGGTAGCTCGGTAAATCTAGAAGAGATTGTAAAAATACTAGAAGAAACTTCAAAGAGCGATATAAAAAGTATTCAAATAGCTGAAAAGGTTATAAAATTTAGCATAAACGATTATCTTGAAATAGCCACTAAAAAGCAGGAAAATTTACCCGTTTTAAATACGATTTTATTTTATACGCAAAGTAACGCCGCTATCGATTTAAAGCTTGCGATAGACGATGTTTTGCCCTCTTTTATCTCTAAAATTTCAAATTTGATGAGTGATTTTAATATAAAAGCCTTCTATGAAAAAAACAGTGGAACCGACGAAACGATTTATCTGCAAAATTTGTTTGAAGACGGGCTAAGCGTGATGAGTTTTTTACTGTCGCGAAATAAATTTGATTTAGAGATTATGATAGAAAGATATAGCGATTTGATTTATTACGGTAGCGTCAATCAAAGTTATGCAAAAAAATTAGAATGGAGCAAATATTTTAACGATTTTTATAAAGAAAGAAAGTTTGCAAATATTACGAAATATCAAAATTTTTTTAATGAAATCGATGTCTTAAATAAAAAACTAGTGTTTCAAAAGGAGTGTGATTTGGAAAATTTAACCGATAAAAAGGAACTGATTAAAAAGCTAATCAAAAATAGCGAGTTTTTAAATCAAGATAGCGCACTCATAAGCGCTTATTTACTCGGTATGCTAAGCGCGGCTCTGATAAACTGGCAGTTTGCCGTTAACGGCGGCGTATCGTTTAGCAACTGGCTTGATAACTACGGCTCGATAAATAAAGAAAGTTTGGAACGAATTTGGACTAAGTGCGACGAGACGATTAGAAGGTTAAAAGGGGCTTGCGGCAAGCCAAATTCAAATGTTGAAAACATAAAAGAGTGTTTGATTGAAATTTTACCGCAAACATTTTTTGAAAAAAGGGCTGGAAAAACGCTCAAAAGCTCATACGTTACGCTTGCTTTTGCTATGGGCGGAAGCGATTATCGTAAATTTTTAAAAGATAAAACGAAATAAGCAAGGAGAATAAGATGCAGAAAAAAGAGATACTTTTTTTGTGGGACGGAGAGAATTGGAATCCAAACGGTGATATGCTAAGGGATAACGCTCCAAGATGCGATGATGAAACCGGCATAGCCGAAGTAACGGACGTGCGCATAAAAAGAACTATCAGAGACGAGATTATGAAAAAAGACGAGGCGTCGATTTTTATAAAGGAGTATAGGATAGAGGATGCCCTGCTAGACGCTAAAACCGCAATCAGACAAAGTATAAATATAAAACAAAGCAAAAGCGAACTGCAAAAAGAAATTTTGTCTAAATTTATCGATATCCGCGCATTTGGCGGCGTGTTACCGATTTCGGATAAAGACGAGATGAAGCAGGATAAGGAGATAAAAACCGCCGGCGTTCAGTTTACCGGTCCGGTGCAGTTTAGATTAAGCAAATCTTTAAACAAGGTTGAGATAGAGCATGTAAGAGGAACCGGCGCTTTTGCCAGCGATTACGATCCAAACGAGCCAAAAAAACAAAAGGATCAAGCGACTTTTAGAGAGGAAAAATTTTTAAAATACGCTATTTTTGCTACCTACGGCGTTATCGATAACTATAATGCAACAAAAACCGGCTTTAGCGAAGCCGATGAGGCTAAAATTTTAAAAGCTTTGTGGCACGGTACTAAAAACTTAACGACTCGCTCCAAAATCGGTCAGACTCCAAGGTTTATGCTAATCATAACGTATAAGGACGATACGTTTGCGGGCGATCTAAACAATAGCATAAGCCTAAAAAGCGAAAAAGAAGATAGAGCGATAAGAAGTATCAACGAATACGCTATTGACTTTACGAATTTAAAAAATAAACTCGCAAGATATGCCGCAAATATAGAAAAAATAGAGTATATGAGCGATTATGATTTTGAAGCGATAAATAAAGAAAATTTTGACAGTAGCTGGAAAAAGATAGAGGCATAAAATGAGCATTATTGCTTTTAGATTGTTCGGCGATTACGCTCATTTCTCACATCCGGCGACGATTTATTCTAGCCTAACCTATCCGGTGCCGCCAAAGATAGCCATAATGGGCTTTTTAGGCGCCGTTATAGGCGAAGAAGAGTATTTTAGGTTATCCGGTATCAAATACAGCGTAAAAATAGATAGGCAAATTTTAAAAAAGAGTTTTGTTTTTAACGGCATAAAATTTGCCCTCTCAAGCAATATGCATATAGAGGAAGGCTATCAAAACGCCAAGGAGAAAAAGCAGTTTTATAGAGAGCTCATCTGCTCACCGTCTTATGTCGTATTTTTAAATTTAGAAAATTTAGAGCAAGGCTACCAGGATAAGATAATTTCAAATTTAAAAGAGCACAAAACCGCCTTTACGCCGTATCTTGGGATAAACTTTTGTATAGCAGATTTTAGCTGGATAGATATAAAAATATGTGAAAAAATACCGCAAGATGAAAGCTTTATAAATACATTTACGCTTATGGACGATTTTATTTTTAACGGTATTAATGAAAATGCGAAATTAACTACGGCTAGAATGCCTTGCGACTGCGAAAATGGACGAATTTTTAAAGATTTTAAAGACTTTGTAATGGAAATAAACGGCAAAGAACCTATAAAATCTAAAAATCATGGAAATATATATCAGATAAACGATGAAAGAGTCTATTTTATTTGACGAATTTTGGTCTCATCCAAATAAACTTTTAGAAAATCATATAAAAAATATGATCTCTCCCGGCGATGAGGAGCTAGATAAGCAGGTAAAACTCTATCACGACATCGCAAAACTAAAAAATAATTTTCAAATTTACATCAGAGACACCTCAAACGATAAGCTAGATAAAAACCACTCGCTTTTGTCGGCATATTTTTTCTTGCTAAATTCAAAATTTGATGAAATACCGACTCTATTTGGCTTTCTTGCCATCGTTTCGCACCACGGCGACGTATTAAATTTAGATAGATTAGTGCGCGAAGATAACAAATTCTTGGGCGATAATTTTGAAAATTCAAAAGAGCTAGAATATTGGGAAGAGGTAGCTAACGCGGCTAAAAATACCCAGATTTATTCGGGATTATCTACGAAAAAAGATGAGTTTTTAGATAGAGCAGAAAGGCTTCGCCGATACTTAATTTTATCGCAGTACAGATACAAATTTACTTATGAGGATTTTATAAATTTCAAAAGCCTATATTCCAATTTAGTTTATAGCGATAAATTTGAGGCTATCTTTAGCATGCCAAAGCAGGAAACTAAAAATATACCGATAGATGTTTTAGAGGGCAGTATCCAAAGTTTACCGCCAAATAAAAAGCGAGATACATTTAGAAATTTTGTTTTAAACAACTTTGACGAAAATTATAAACTTTTTACTTTGACTGCGCCTACGGGCTACGGCAAGACCTTGACCGCTCTAAATTTCGCCTTGAAATTTAACAAATCTCGCATAATTTATGCGCTTCCTTTCACTTCGATAATCGATCAAACCTACGATATAATTGCGAAAATTTATGAAAATAGCGATATTTCTGTTAGCAAAGCTCACCACAAAACGACGATAGATGAAGAAAATCTAACCGAAGATGATAGGTATTCTAAGATCAAATTTTTGATGGAATCTTTTAGCGGCGAGATAAACGTAACTACGCTTTATCAGCTGATATTCTCGCTATTTGGCAATAAAAACAAAGACAACGTCAAATTTAATCAGCTCAAAAATAGCGTCGTTATCATCGACGAGGCGCAAGCGATCCCATATAATTTTAGAAAAGATTTTATCCTGCTTTGCGAGATCATCTCGCAGCAGCTCGGTACTATTTTTATATTTATGTCGGCGACGATGCCGGTTATTAAAAGCGAAAATTTTAAAGAAATTTCAAATTTAGAATATTTTTCGAAGCAGGATAGATACGTCATAAAATGGCTTGATATAGGCAGCGAAGAGGAGCTTTTGGAGAAAATTTGCGGAACCGCAAGGGACAAAAATACCCTCGTCGTCGTAAATACGATCAAAAAAGCGCAGGAGCTATTTGTAAAACTAAGAGATAAATTTAGCTGTTTTTGCCTAAACGGATATATGTACGACGAGCATAAACGCGCCACTATCGAGACGATAAAGCGCGCAATAAATACAAATAAAGATGATCCGCTTGCGAGTAAAATTTTACTTATCTCCACGCAGTCTATCGAGGCGGGAGTGGATCTTGACTTTGACGTGGGATTTCGCGAAGTCTCGCCCATTAGCTCGATTATACAGACCGCAGGCCGCGTAAATAGGCATTTTGGAGAAATCCGCGGCGAGCTATACGTCTTTCCGGAAATAAGTAAATTTACAAATTTGATTTACGGCGATTTGCAGAAAGTAAGCAAAGCGATTTTAGAAATTTTCAAACAAAGAGAGGTGCGAGAGAGTGAAATTTTAGAAATTTCAAATTTGTATTTTCAGAAAATCAGCGATCAACTGGAAAATTTATATATAGAAAGCGAGATAAAAAAGCTAGAATTCGAAAATATAAATCAAAAAATCGAAGAAATTATGAAGGACAATCACAAACAGACGCTAATAATCGAGCCCAAAGAAAATTTTATCAAGGATTTTGAAGCTAAAATTCTTGAAATCAAAAATAGCTCAAATGACGAATTTACGATACGAGATATTTTAAAAAATCACATCAGAAAGTTATCGAAATTTAGCATAAACGTAACACTAAAAGATAAAGAGAAATTATTGCCGAATTTAAAGCAAATACGCGGACTAAAAGATATGTTTTATCTGCCGTTTGGCTCGTCTTATTTTTATAGCGCAGATTACGGACTCAAAAAAGATATGAATTTAGACATCACGGACGAGGTATTCGACTAATGTTTTGCAAAGACCAAATCACCGGCACGCTTGTGAATTATTACGTCACCTGTAAGCGCGAGGCGTGGCTTTATGCGCACCATATCCACGCCGATCAGGAGGATGAAAACGTGCTGATGGGCAAGGCGCTGGCGGACATCAAAGAGAGAGATTTGCAGGAGTTTGCATTTTCAAATTTGAAATTTGACAAACTTTCCAAGCAGCGCGGACATTATCTCATCACCGAATACAAAAAGAGCCTAAAAAACGAGCTTGCGGGCAAGATGCAGCTACTTTTTTACATCTATCTTTTAAAAACTGGCTTAAATTTAAAAGAGGTAAAAGGCAAACTAATCAGCGGTAAAAAGGTGATTTTAGTGGAGGATAGCAGCGAAAATTTCGCTCTGATCGAGCAAATTTTAAGCGAGATAACGTCGCTCGTAAATCTAGAGCGACCGCCGAAATTTACGCAGGGCAAATTTTGCGCAAACTGCGCTTATAGCGGATATTGCGTGAGTTAGATTAAAATGTACGCCATTTTATTTTACGACATCGCCGGCACCGAGCAAAAAGAGAAAAACAACGCAAACCGCATCAGAAAGGCGGTCGAGAAGTTTTTGCCGCGAGTGCAGTTTTCCGTTTTTGAAGGCGAGATTCGCGAGAGCGATTTTAAAAAGCTAACCGCGGTTTTGCAAAAAGAGTGCATTACGCAGCTTGATTCTATCGTGATTTATACGTTTAATTCACTGAAGTATTCCAAGCGTATTGTAATCGGACAGGATAAAAGTGGCGCGCTGTTTAGTTAAATTTGCTCGCGTAAATTTGCCGAGTTTGGCGGCGCTTGAAATCCCAGCTAAATTTAAGGAAAAAAGATGCAAAAAAGCGACAGGACGCATTTTATTTTGAATGCAGGCAGGCTTCGTAGGCAAGATAACAATATCTATTTTGACAAATTTGACGATACGGGCGCGGTCGTCGCTAGTAAAATTTTGCCGATAAATGCGATCGATGAAATTTACGTGCTGGCAAAAGTGCAGATCGATACCTACACTATGGCGTTTTTGGCGGACAACAACGTCCTTTTGCACGTTTTTAGCCCGTATCAGAGCTTTCGCGGCAACTTTTATCCAAATACCTCAAACTCGGTCAATAAAAGCGGCTTTGTGCTACTAAATCAGGTTCGCGCCTTTGACGACCCGCTTAAGCGCGCCTACATCGCCCGTGAGATCACTCGCACGCACATCCTAAACGACGCGGCAAACTGTAAAAGACACGGCGTGAAATTTGACGTCTCGCCCCACATAGAGGCGCTAAATGCCGCCGCCGACGTGCCTGCGATAATGGCGGTGGAAGGGGCGTTTCAAAAGTTATACTACGAAAAGTGGAACGAGATAATCGCGGATCAAAAAAGCTTTAAATTTACCGTCCGCTCCAAGCGCCCGCCCGCCGATAAAATCAACAGCTTCATAAGCTACGTAAATACGCGCATTTATAACGTCTGCCTGAGCGAAATTTACAAAACCGAGCTTGATCCGCGCATCGGCTTTTTGCACGAGCCAAACTACCGCGCGCTGAGCCTTCACCTAGATCTTGCGGAGATTTTTAAGCCGATTTTGGGCGATACGCTGATTTTTAGCATGCTAAATAAAAAAGAGATCACTGCAAAGGACTTTCAAACCGACGCCGGGCGGATAAAATTTAGCAACGACGCCGTGCAAAAGATCGAGCTAAAGATGATCGCAAGGCTTGGCGAAACGATCTCGCTGGGCGGGCAAAATCTCACGTGGCGGCAGGTGATCCGTCGCGAGGCAAATCAGATCAAAAAATGTATCTGCGAAGATGCGCCTTATGAGGGGCTGGTTTGGAGCTAGGCTAAGACATGGCGATAAATTTAGGCGGGTTAAATTTAGCTTAGGCGTTTTGGTTAAATTTAATCAAAATCAAACTAGCTTTGACGATTTAAGTGCATCAAGGCCGCTCAAAAACCTAAAAAATGCCTAAATTTATCAATTTTTTGCTACAATTAGAATTTTTAAAATCTACAAAAATTTAGGAGAAATTTCTATGAAAAAAGAAGACATAAAAGAGCTGATCGAGTTTTTTAACGACATGGATATGAACCGCATAAAGATAAAAAGCGGGGATTTTGAGGTCGAGCTTGAAAAATTCGCCGACTGCTGCGAGCTGCCAAAGCCCGTCATCCAGGCTCCCGCCCCGACTCCGACTCCTGTAAACGTGGTGGTAAACTCAGAGGTCAAAGCTCCTGCTAATTCTCCAAAAGACAGCATAAAATCGCCTATGGTAGGTACTTTCTACGCTGCTCCAAGCCCCGGCGCGGCGCCGTTTGTCAAAGTAGGCCAGCGCGTGAGAAAAGGTGACGTCGTAGGCATCATAGAAGCGATGAAGATCATGAACGAGATTGAGGCCGAATTTGACTGCCAGATCACCGAACTGCTCGTTTCCGACGGTCAGCCGGTCGAGTTTGGCTTGCCGCTATTTGGCGTGGAGAAAATTTGATGGAAATAAAAAGAATTTTAATCGCAAATCGCGGCGAAATCGCGCTGCGAGCCTTGCGAACGATAAAGGAAATGGGCAAAGAAGCAGTCGTGGTCTACTCCACGGCCGATAAAGACGCGCTCTACGTCAAATACGCCGACGTGGCGATTTGCATCGGCAAGGAGCGCTCAAGCGACAGCTACCTAAATATCCCGGCCATAATCAGCGCGGCCGAAATCAGTGAAGCCGACGCGATATTTCCGGGCTACGGATTTTTAAGCGAAAATCAAAATTTCGTCGAAATTTGCTCGCATCACAAGCTAAAATTTATCGGACCTAGCGTGGCCGCGATGGCGCTGATGAGCGATAAAAGCAAAGCAAAGCAAGTGATGCAGCGCGCGGGCGTTCCCGTGATCCCCGGCTCTGACGGCGCGGTAGCCGACACCAAAGCGGCCAAAGAGCTAGCTAAAAAAATCGGCTATCCAGTCATCCTAAAAGCAGCAGCCGGCGGCGGCGGACGCGGCATGCGCGTGGTCGAGCGCGAAGAGGATATTGAAAAGGCGTTTTGGTCGGCCGAGAGCGAGGCGATGAGCGCGTTTGGCGACGGAACGATGTATATGGAAAAATACATCCTAAACCCGCGCCACATCGAGGTTCAGATCATCGGCGACAGCCACGGCAACGTCCTGCATATCGGCGAGCGCGACTGCTCTATGCAGCGCCGCCACCAAAAGCTGATCGAAGAAAGCCCTGCGATACTACTAGACGAAGCGACGCGAGAGAGGCTACACGAAACCGCGATAAAAGCGGCAAAAGCTATCGGTTACGAGGGTGCGGGAACGTTTGAGTTTTTAGTCGATAAAAATTTGGATTTTTACTTCATCGAGATGAACACGCGCCTGCAAGTCGAGCACTGCGTGAGTGAGATGGTAAGCGGCCTAGACATCATCGAGCTAATGATAAAAGTAGCCCAGGGCGAGGCGCTACCGCCGCAAGAGAGCATCACGCTAAAAGGCCACGCCATCGAGTGCCGCATCACGGCCGAGGATCCAAATACGTTTACGCCAAGTCCAGGCAAGATAACAAAATACGTCTGCCCCGGCGGCCGAAACGTGCGCATGGATAGCCACATCTATCAGGACTACTCGATCCCGCCGTACTACGACAGTATGATCGGCAAGCTCATCGTCTGGGATACCGACCGCAACCGCGCGATACGCAAAATGAAAGTCGCGCTAGAACAGCTCGTCATAAGCGGCATCAAAACCACGCGAGACTTTCATATAGCAATGATGGAAAATCGCGATTTCATCGAAAACAACTACGATACTAACTACCTCTCCCGCCATTAAATTTACGGGCCGGACGGATACGTATTTTTACCTTGCCTAGCGACCAAAAGGCTGCGGGCTAGGTAAACCTGGCTCAAATTCGCTTTATTTAAAAACAGACTGAGACGTTTTGGGGGCGGACGGATAAATTTGCCGTTACGTTTTATTTATAAACTTACTGCGCTTACCGCGGCGATGCCAAGCAAAATCAAATTTATCCCGGCAAAATCGGCGACTTAAAATCAATCCAATTTCATTTACGCTAAATTTATAGTTTGCCGGGCGCCCCGCCGCGAGATGATTAAATTTATCTCGCGCCTTCTAAAATCGTTTTAGCGGGCGGAATTTGACGCATAAGCTTTAAAGCGATTTTGAGTTTTAAATTTAGCCGCAAATCCGCCAAACCCTAAAAACGCAAATTCGGTTATCGGCATTACTTTATCCGTGGCAAAACGGCGCCGCAAAAATCCGTATGATTTTGCCTAGCTTTCGCTACGCCGCGCCTAAAATAAATTTCTGCAAAAATCGGTGCGATGGCTTACTATGCTAAAATCAGGCCGTTTGGGGCCAAAAACGCCGCTTTTAGTCTAATTTTATACGGCGACTAAATTAAAAGTTGCGATTTTATCCTAGCTTAAAAATATCAAGGTTTAAATTTAACTCGTCTATGATAGATAAAAGTTCTGAAATTTCCTTTTTTATCTGCCTTACGTCATAAAGGCTAGGCGGTAGCGAAAACGGCGTAGTTTCAAATCTATTTTTCGCTCCGTTTAAAAATAGGTAAAATTTATCGTCCATAAACGCAGCGCTCACGCCCATCTGCGCGGCGTATTTTATCTTTAGCTCTCTTAAGCGCTTCATGAATGCAGGCGTCAAAAGATATCTTGCTTCGACCTTGTCGTCCGTAAAAACCCTAAATTCATCGTTAAAAAGAGTATCGTCCATCTGCTCTTTTTCGCCTAAAAATTTAGTATTTAGAGTGCGGCTTGCCACTATCGTTTGCCCGCTAAATTTCTTGTAAAACTCGCAGACTAAAACCGAACCGCTAAAGGCTTGGGCATTGCTATAGATTGTATAGAAAGCTGTAGCGACAAAAAGGACTGAGGCTATTTCCGGAGAGCAGCCGGTGCCGGCGACGATGGTTCCGCCCGGTATCCTTATTGCTTCGCTTAAGCTAAATTTGACGCCGTTATAAATGCCGCTGATTTGATCTTCGGCGCGGAATTTATTTTGCGCATATATGCCTATCTTTGTAAATTCCTCACGGCCAATCCCTGCCGACGGTTCATAACTAAAAGCCTGGTTTATATCCGAAATAATGGTACGAATATAAACATCTTTGTAAAATTCCTCGTAAACCCATAATGGTTCAATTACATTAAACCAAGTTGCCACCCATGAGACGATAAAAATTGGAACATAACCGATGATGATAAATATTACGCCTAATTCGCTTCTAAAAATTTTTTCCGCTACGAAAATCCCGCTAAGCGGTAATATGGCTATAAAAAAGATCCCCAAAAATAGATACTTTACAAACGCGCGCCTGCACTCTTTTTGCTTTTTTACGGTGGCAACTATGGCTTCGTTTATGTTCAAATTTTGCCTCTTTTGTATTTTACGTTTGGAACGAATTTTAGCGAAATTTACGCCGTGAAGGTACGGGTTCGGGTGAGCAGGCAAATAAATTTAAAAAAATCTGTCAAATTTGGCCGAAAATAAAAGAATTTAAGCCGAATCAATCGGCTTAAATTTGCGCCCGAATTTGAGTTTAGCGCAGATGTTTGACGTTAGCTTTTGCGAGGAGTTTGTTGAAGTATTCGCCGATGACGCGCTCTTGTTCTAGTCTGTAAACCGCGTTCATAGCCTCGTTTTTTACCTCGTCAAAAGACGGTACGACCTGCCCTTTTTTAGCCGATACGTAAAACATCTCAAAGCCCTCCGGAGTCTGAAATATCTGCGTGAAAGTGCCGTCTGCGGTCTGCTGAAATATCTCTCTTAGCTGCGGCGGTATTTGCTCGCTTTTTAGATCCAGCACGTCCATATGCACGCTGTGGTTGGTGTTCATCGGGGAGCTTTTTCTAGCGACCTCCAAAAAATCAGCCGACGGGGCTACGTATCTAGTCACGCTAATATCGCTAAAACGGGCAAATGCGCTAGGATTTTGCTCAAAATACGCTCTAGCGGCGTTTTCTGAAATGTTGATTTTAGCCTCGGAAAATATGCTTTGATATAGCTTTTCTTGCTTTATGCTTTTTGCGACGTCGTCCTTAAACTGCGCGTAGTCGCCGCCCTTTGACGTTACGGCGGAGCGAAGGCCTGCTACGTTCACACCGCTGTCGTTTGCTATTTTTTCTAGCCTTTGATTTACTTCGTAGTCGCTAGCTTCGATTTTTAGATTTTTGATCTGCGCGGTTTCTAGCTTATCGCGGATCAGTAAATTTAGAGCGGTCGTCTCATCCGTTTTTAGCTGTGCGGCGGCTTTGCGTAGTTCGTTTATCGTGATGGGTTCGTTTTCGATAATGGCGGCGATGCCGTTTGATATCTGGCTAGCATTAGCCAGACAAAAACTGAGTAAAAACGCGGCAAACGAGATCTTTTTTAACATATAAAACCTTTGTTTAAGTCTAAAGTAAATATAATTTGAGCATTATAACATTTTAAATTTAAGCGCAAGCTATAAAGGTAAAATTTAATGCAAAATCCAAAAATAGTAACCAGATTTGCGCCATCCCCGACGGGCTACTTGCACATCGGCGGACTAAGAACCGCGCTATATAACTATCTCTACGCGCGCAAAAACGGCGGGAAATTTCTGCTGCGCATCGAAGATACCGACCTAAAACGCAACTCCGAAGAAGCAACGCAAGCGATAAAAGAGGCCTTTGCCTGGTGCGGGCTGGATCACGACGGCGAGGTGACGTATCAGTCGCGTAGATTTGACGTGTATAAAGAGTACGTAAACAAGCTGCTAGCCGAGGGCAAAGCCTACAAATGCTACATGAGCAAAGACGAGCTAGACGCTCTGCGCGCCGAGCAAGAAGCGCGAAAAGAGAGGCCCAAATACGACAATCGCTACCGCGAATTTACCGGTACTCCGCCCGCGGGAGTCGAGCCAGTCATCCGTATCAAAGCGCCTCTAAGCGGCGAGATCGTGATCGACGACGGCATAAAAGGCGAGGTTAAATTTAGAGTCGAGGATATCTTGGATGATTTTATCATCGCGCGCTCTGACGGCACTCCGACCTATAACTTCACGGTCGTGATAGACGACGCTCTAATGGGCGTAACCGACGTCATTCGAGGCGACGATCACCTCTCAAATACCCCGAAACAAATCGTGCTCTACGACGCTCTAGGCTTTAAAGCGCCGAAATTTTACCACGTCGCGATGATAAACGGCGAGGACGGCAGCAAACTAAGCAAACGCCACGGCGCGACCGACGTGATGGAGTATAAGCGCATGGGTTATCTGCCTGAAGCTCTTTTAAATTTCCTCGTGCGCCTAGGCTGGAGCCACGGAAACGACGAAATTTTCGGCATGGACGATATGTTAAAGTATTTCGATCCGCACGATATAAACAAGAGCTCAAGCACCTATAACGCAAGCAAGCTAGAGTGGCTAAACGCCCACTACATCAAGACTCTGCCGTACGAGAGGCTGGCAAGCGAGATGCTTGAATTTGATATAGATTTTAAAGCGATGCCAAAGGGCGAGGTGCTGCTAAATTCATTGCGCGAGCGCTCAAAAACGCTAGTTGAAATGAGCCAGAGCGCAAGGACGATAATAAACGCTCCAAGCGCATACGACGAGAAAGCCTACTCTAAATTTATCACGCCCGAAAGCAAGGAAAATTTGGCTAAATTTGCCGAAATTTTGGGCGAAAATTTAGACGCCAAAGGCTACGAGGAGATGACGGGTAAATTTTTAGAAGCAAACGGCTTAAAGCTAAAAGACCTAGCTCAGGCGCTTCGCGTCGCGCTAACTGGAAATAGCGTAAGCCCGGGGATATTTGAGGTGCTCGAAGTTTTGGGCGCAGACGAGACGAAAAAACGAATAAAAAATATTTTAAAGGAGAACAAATGACACACGTAACTAACGAAGAGGCGCTCGCGTATCACGAGGGCGGTAAAATAGAGATAAAAGTAAAAACCCCGTGCGCGACGGCTAGAGACCTATCTATGGCCTACACGCCGGGCGTTGCGGTACCGTGCAAGCAGATCGAGGCCGACAACGAACTAGCCTACAAATACACCAACAAAGCAAATTTAGTAGCCGTCATCACCGACGGTACGGCCGTGCTCGGTCTAGGCGACATCGGCGCGGTAGCCGGCAAACCGGTAATGGAAGGCAAGGCGGTTTTGTTTAAAAAATTTGCAAACGTAGATGCCTTTGACATCGAGCTAGACGAACACGATCCGGATAAGATTGTTGAAATTTGCAAAGCGCTCTCTCCGACTTTCGGCGGCATAAACTTAGAAGACATCCGCGCTCCGAAGTGCTTTGAGATCGAGCGCAAGCTACAAGAAGCAGTCGATATCCCGGTCATGCACGACGATCAGCACGGCACGGCGATGATAACAAGCGCGGGCATAATAAACGCGATGGAGATTTCTGGCAAAGATATCTCAAAAATCAAAATCGTAGTTAGCGGCGCGGGCGCGGCAGGCATCGCATGCGCGAAGATGTACAAGGCTCTGGGCGCAAAACACATCATGATGGTAGATAGCAAAGGCGTGATCCATAAAGGCCGCACCGATCTAACTCCGGAAAAGCTCGAATTCGCCCTAGAAACAGCAGATAGAACGCTAGCGGACGCGATGAAGGGCGCGGATATGTTCCTAGGCCTTAGTAAGCCAGGCGTCGTGACTAAAGAAATGGTCGCGTCGATGAACGACGAGCCGATTATTTTCGCGCTTGCTAACCCGACTCCCGAAATCTTCCCAGAAGACGTAGCTAGCGTGCGAAACGACGTGATGATGGGAACCGGCCGCAGCGACTATCCAAATCAGGTAAATAACGTTCTTGGCTTTCCGTTTATATTCCGCGGCGCGCTAGACGTCAGAGCTAAAAAGATCACCGAAAATATGAAAATGGCTGCGGCGCGCGCGCTTGCAAATTTGGCTAAAGAGCCCGTGCCTGCGGAGGTTTGCGAGGCATTTGGCGTAAAAGAGCTAAAATTCGGCAAAGACTACATCATACCAAAACCGTTTGACAATCGCGTGCTTTTAGCCGTGGCTCCTGCGGTCGCGCAGGCTGCGGTCGATGACGGCGTAGCTAGGGTAAAAAATTTCGACGTCGAAGCGTATAGAGCGAGCCTGGCGAAGTTATTTTAGTTAAATTTGCTGGGCGCTTTGCTCGCCGTTCTTAGCTTTTAAAGGCTGCGGCGAGCGGGGCTAGCCTGCGCAAAATTTACTATTTTACTACGAGCTTTGGCTTTATTAAAAAGTCTAAAATTTATAGCGGTGCGCCGGGCTAAATTTAGCCTTGTTTTACGGCGCGCCGTTTTTGCTCCAAGCCAAACGCCCTAAGCGCGCAAGCCCGTCTAACGGAGAGCCAAATTTAGCTCGCCCCATAGCGTCTTAGCCGTGAGCAGGCCTTACGCGCGAAACAAGCGATTTGCGATTTTTACGACTCAAAACGGTAAAATTTAAAAAACCCTAGCCTAGCGTTTTTTAAATTTTATCCGCTAAATTTTAAGGATCTTTATGAAAAATTTCACCGCTGCCGATGCCGCCGAGCTACCAAACGTCCGCCTAGTCTCTCACCCGCTCATCGAGCACAAGCTAGCTATTTTGCGAGATGCCTCGACGCCGACCTTTCAGTTTAGGATGCTAGTCGATGAGATCAGCCACCTGATGATATTTGAAGCGACGCGCGATCTGGCGCTAAAAAACGTGAGCGTGCAGACCCCGGTCGCGCAGGCACAGGCTAAAAAGTTAGCGACGAAGGTCATGATCTGCCCTATTTTGCGCGCCGCGCTGGGGATGTTAGAGAGCGTTTTTAAAATCATACCAAACGCCAGCGTCGGATTTTTGGGCTTTCAGCGAAACGAAAAAACAGCGCAGGCCGAGTTTTTCTACGCTAAACTGCCCGCAGACGCCAATGAACGCGTCGCTATCGTCATCGATCCGATGTTTGCTACCGGCGGTACGGCGATAGACGCGGTCAAATTTTTACGCGAAAAAGACGTAAAGCGGATCAAATTTATCTCCGTTATCGCCGCGCCCGAGGGTTTAAAAAGATTTAGCGAGATTTATCCGGACGTGAGCGTTTATACTGCCGCGATCGACGAGAAGCTAAACGAAAAAAACTACATCGTGCCGGGCCTTGGCGATGCGGGGGACCGCGTATTTAATACCTTGTAAATAGCACGTTTTTTTGAGCGCCTTTAAATGAGCTAGAAAATTTCATCCTGCGACAGACCATACGTCTAGTCTTTGGATGAAATTTTCGTCGCGGCATTTAAATCTGTCTCAAAATATCGGCGCTCGTTTTTCTTGTGTCATTTTTAGCAAAAGCCGACTTTTTCCCGATATTTCGCGTACTTTCACTTACTTTTTGCCTCAAATTTAAGATCTATCTAATTTTAAGTTAAATTTTTGGTTAATATTTAAGGAGAGTACTTAAATTTATCCATCTTCGGCTTTATAAAATATGCTAAAATTATAAGTAAAAATTTGATTGATAAAGGGACTAAAATGATACAGCAGCAAGTTGAAGGCCTTAGGCCCAGGAGTATCAATATAAACGGATCCGACGAGGATTTAGCCGAATTTGCAAAGCTTTTAGCTGGGAAAATCGTGGTCTATAAACTTATAGAAAGTGGCGGCGAGCCGCTTGAGCATAACTTAAGCGGCTTTAATAAAAAGAGCTATGTTATAAGTAAAAGAAACGAGGATGGCAGCAGGGTTTCTACTATGTTTAACGTCCCGCACATGAAGCAAGGCGCCGGTCTTAGCGAGGTAGAACAGGTTGTGGTCGGAGCGTTTGATTGCGGATACGAAGATGATATGCACGTAAAATGCGACAAAATTCTTTTGAAATTTAGCGGCGAGTATAAAGGCTAAAAAATGGCAAAAAGTATAATTAAAAATATTTTAGGCATTAGGTCTTTTAATTTCGCGTTGCCTGCGGATGAAAACGTGTCAAAAATTTTTGCCGATAGATTTTTGGAAGGACAATACGAAATTTACAAACCCGTCTTAAAAGACGAAAACGAGATCGGTAGTCAAATTTGGGACATAACCGTTACCGGTAAAAGCAACGAAGGGCGCAAAACCACGTTTTCGTTTTACCTAAAAGATGATTTACACGAGGGGCATGTAAAAGAAATGCTTCGCGGAAAAACCTTTAATAATGTAAAATTCGACACTGTGTATATCATAAATATGGAATGCATAAATCTCGGCTAAATTTATGTAGCGCAAGCTAAAAAACAGGCGCAAAAAGTAAGCGCGAATTGGCGCCGTTAGTCGCAGTTTGGCAAATTTACCGAGTGGGACGCGCTTTAAATTTCACTAAAAAGGTCTTTTTTGAACAAACAAATTTTACGAAACGTCATCTTGCCGCTGGCCGTTTTGCTGCTCGCGGCGCTGTTTAAATTTATCGTCCCAGATAGCTTGGCCGCTCCCGGTCAAAATCAACCGCAAGGCGAATTTAGAGGCGGCGGCGCAGAGAAAAATGTAGCCGCAGCGCCGAGCGTAAACGTCGTAAAAGACGGCATCTACACCTCAAAAGACGAGGTTGCGGCGTATATCTATAGATTCGGCGGGTTGCCGCGAAACTTCATCACCAAAAAAGAGGCCCTCGCGCTCGGATGGGACGCTAAAAGCGGCAATCTGTGGCAGGTCGCAGACAAAAAAAGCATCGGCGGTGACCGCTTTTCAAACAGAGAAAAAAGGCTACCCGAGGCTAGCGGTCGCAAGTGGTTTGAGTGCGATATCGGATATGGCGGAGGACGGCGCGGAGCCCAGCGCATCGTGTTTTCTAACGACGGGCTGATCTACTACACGCCCGATCATTACGAAAACTTTTATATACTTTATGAGCGGAGGCGGCAGTGAAAATCATAACTCTAAACGGCGCGAAAATGCGTGAGAAAACGGCAGCCTTTGAGTATTTGGCGCGAAAATTCGGCCTTGACCCCGAGATAAAAAACCTCGATGCGCTTTATGACGCGCTCGGCGAGATAAACGAACCTACTCAAATCAAACTAAAAAATCGTTCCTCTCTTGCCGCGCTAGGGGGTTATGCAGACGATTTGATCGCCGTTTTTACCGACCTTGCGGAGGAAAACGAACGGGTCAAATTTGAGATTTTATCTTGATTTTCGGGCCGAATTTAGATCAAACTCGCCTTTTAAAAACCAAAATTTAACCTCGGCAGAGGGTGATTTTAGTTTGCACTCGGCATTTTAGGCGCATGCCTTGTGAGGCTGCTAGCGCCCGCTTCTTAGCGAGCGTTAGCACGCTGCAAAAACACGCTCAAAGCCAGGCGCCAAGCAAAGACAAAAACAGCCGTCAAGCCGTTTATAAAGCCGCAAATTTAACCCAAAAATACGCCGCCTGGCGTCAAATTTAAAGCTCCGAGTCAAGCTTTAGTTTGCGATTTTGCCAAAACCCAAATACAAAAATAAGCGAATTTAAACGCCAAATAGCCGTAAATTTAGCGTTTTTCGCCGTATTTACGGCTTAAAGCGGCAAGCAAGTTTTAGGGTGCGGGAACACAAAAAGCAAATTTAGCCTGCGATAAAACGGCGTAAATTTAGGCGAGCTCGCGCCTTTGCTCCAGGCAAACCGTATCCGGCTCTGATACCGACCTAGCAGGCGACTTTGTGGCATAAATTTAGCCAAAATAATATAAAATCGGCCAAATCAAATCCAAGGAAAAATATGACCGAAGTAGAAAAATTTATAAAAAAAGCTCCACCGCCTGGAAAAAAGCGGCGATCTGGAGGTCGAGCATCTGCTAAAAGCGCTAAAGATACCGGACCCGGCTCTCATAGAGCCTCTGCGCGAGATGTCTAGGCAAAATACGACTGGCAGCCGATGAACGACGACCTCATAGCGCCGATGGCTGCATGGGTCGATGCGATCTGCATCTATCTAGAAAGCGGCGTAGCAGGACTGATCAAAGCGATAAACCGCCCAAAGCAGTTTTTCCGCATAGTTTTTGGCACCATAGAGGAGCTACCGCCGCACGAGGCCTTGGATGCGTTTTTGCAGCTGGGAGAGGAGTTCGCGCGCGGTATACCGCCTAAGAAAAAGAGCTTTGCAAAGTGCTATATCTACACGCTTATGAACTTTTCTTGCGGTATAAAAAGTCAAAAAATCGGTGCGCGGACACATGATGCTTTCGCGCCTATTTTAAAGGGACTCATCGCAGCAACGATCGGTACGAAGGACGAAATCGTGGCCGAACATGCGACGATTTGCTTTGAGGCTTTGGGCGATACGAGCGATACGGAGTATCTAAAGTCTCTAGCCTTTAACGAAAAACGCTACAAAAACATCGGCAAAACCGTCGCAAAAAGGATAATGAAAAAATATGAGCAGTAAGCCCGGAGTTTGGTTTACGCTTTGCCGGCTACTAGGAATTTAAAAATGCGCTTTGCTAGTTTAAATTTACGGCGCGAACCCCCGAGTAAATCCGCCCAAAACAAAAGCCTTGGGTTAAATTTATAATTCCCTCGCCGACAAAAATAATCTCATCCATAAAAGCGGCTCTATCAAAGCGTAGCGCCGCTTTTACCCTTAAAAAATATAGGCGGGACTTAAAGCGTTTATTTTCACGGCACTTTTGTTATATGGATTTATATTTCTGGACGGCTTGGGCTAGATCGCGTATCGAAACAAAAAGCAAAGCGTAAATATGCGGGCTTTTATTTTTGCGGCTCTCAAAAACCCGCGCAACCAAAAACAAAATCACAGATAAAGCCTTTTTGATTAAGGAATAGAGCTCTTTTTAGGGCTTTGGCGGCTTGCTTGTTTTTACGCGATAGGACGTACCGTTTATCCAAGGCTAATGTCAAACCTACATAAGAAAAACTAAGGGCAAGAAAATCTACCTTATGGCTTTTCGGGCAGCGATTGTTTTTTGCCTTGTTATATTTTTGACCCCTACCTTGCAAGCTTAATCTCGTATTCGGTTAGATTGTTGTCGCATTCGTAGACTAAACTACGCGCTTTTTTGCGTTTAGAAGGCGCGCAAGTCAGACAATAAGCCAGAAAATAAGGCATTTCGGACGCTTTTGGTATTTGGATAATTTTGTACGTAATTAATGAGGATTTTTAAGTCGGTGACACCTTTTATATGTCCGTAGCCGTCGCTTTTGGGCAAAATATAACCGTCAATTAATTTTATACCGCCAAAAATATCTTTATTTGGGTAATCTCGGACTCGAGCAAAATACCAAATATGATAAACTAGCTCGCAGAAGTCCCATAATGCAGAATATTTGCGAGACGAGAATATAGAGTCGGCAATTTTTTGGATTTCCTTAACGGCGATACTTGTTATCGTTTTTGAGGCTAAATTTTTAAATTTTCCGTTTTTTGAGGATAGTCGCGGGCTTCCAACCCACCTCGAAGCGTTCGAGATATTTCGCAAATACGAAGGCGAGAGAATTTTTAGAAATATTAGCGGTAAGGTTAGCCTCCAAGTATTTATCGGCTAAATTTAAGGCGTCTCGATAAGAAACTTGGAGAAACGCTCCTAAAAACTTCGTCAGAATACCGCTAGAGGCGAAATAGAAGTCTTTACGAAACTTAACGGAGTAGTTCCTTTTTTACCGATAGAGCGGATATTTTAACCAAAGATTAGGGGTTAAAGCCTAACGACTTGCTTTACGTCCTTTTCTAGACGATAATCTCGTATAGCTTCATCGGGATTAACGCGAAATTTAGCAGTATCGCGCAACTTAGGATTAGAGGTTTTTGCTAACTTCATATTCAGCTCCAAATTGTGGATTTCTAAATTAATTATCAGAAAACGGAGCGATGCCATCATGTTAAGTCTTAAAAAAACTCACTAATCTTAGCTAGTGAGTAGTTTTTAGTGAGTAAAAGAGCAAAAATAGGAAATTTATCGCAATAAGCCCCATTACGGACTACGTCAAAAGCATGTATTTTGGGGGAAAGTTTTCGTATTCGAGAGTGTTATGGTGCGGATGAAAGGACTTGAACCTTCACGCCGTGGGGCACCAGATCCTAAGTCTGGCGTGTCTGCCAATTTCACCACATCCGCACAACAATAATAAAATGGTACGCCCATCAGGATTCGAACCTGAGGCCTACGGCTTAGAAGGCCGTTGCTCTATCCAGCTGAGCTATGAGCGCATAAAAACAAAGTGGCGCGCCCGATAGGAGTCGAACCCATAACCTACAGATCCGAAGTCTGTCGCTCTATCCAATTGAGCTACGAGCGCCCAAGTGGGGTGAGTGATGGGAATCGAACCCACGACCCTCAGGACCACAATCTGATGCTCTAACCGACTGAGCTACACTCACCATCTAACAAATGGTCGGGGTGAAAGGATTCGAACCTTCGGCCCTCTGGTCCCAAACCAGATGCGCTAACCAGCCTGCGCTACACCCCGAGGCATTGCGAGTTTAGCCTACTTATTGAAAAGGCGCATTGTAGCCAAAAAAATAAGCTATGTCAAGAAAAATAAGCTTAAATTTGAAAATTTGCGAAAATTTTCGCTTCAAACCGTGCAAACTCGGCTAAGAACAAATTTTGTATAAAAGAAAAAAGTTAGCCCGATCAGCCAAACGTTAAAAAACATTGCTTTAAAAATATCTTGCAACTCGCCGCCAAAAACATCCGCCACGAGCGAGTAAAGCGCGATTTGCAGCACTATCTGACGGGTAAAATTTAAAACAAAAACCGCCGCTGGTCTTTTTACGCCTTGAAGCGTCGAGCCGGAGAGATTTATGAGCGCGTAGCCTATAAACGCTAGCGAATTTACCGCAAAATAGCTTTTTGCCGCGCTTACGACCTCGGGCGTCTCGTCAAAAAACCCGACCAAAATCCCGCCTAATCCAAGGCAAAAAACCGCCGCAAAAATGCAATAAACCGCTAAAAATTTGACCGCATAAGCGTAGCAGCCGCGCACTCTGGCGTATTCGCGTGCGCCGAAGTTTTGCGACACGATACCAAGCACCGCCGATGCGATGCCGGTCGTGGGCAGCATGACGATCTGCTCGATACGCAGCGCGAGGCCGTAACCTGCGACCGCATGCGTGCCGTAGCGGCTGATAAAGTGCATGAGAACGAGCCCGCCAAGCGACATCGAGAGGTAGTTTAGGCACGCGGGCAAGGCTTGTGCTAAAATTTTACGGTAGATGGAGAGTTCTGGCGTAAATGAGCGTAAATTTAAAAAATTTATCATGCCCGTTTTTGCGACTTTGACGCCTAAAAATAACGAACCAAGAAGCTGCACCGAAGCCGTCGCTAGCGCTATCCCGCCGATACCCAGCCCACAAAAATCCACGTAAAAAAAGCAAAAGCCCAAATTTATAAAAAGTCCCGCAAAAAGCCAATTTCGCAGGCTCTTTGTGTCGCCCGTGGCTACCAGCACGCCGTTTAGCGATTTTATGAGTAAGAAAAAGGGCGAAGCAAGAAATATCACGCGGTTATACGCCATGGCCTCGCGCAAAAACTCCTCGTTTGCGCCTAAAATTTTAAGCAAATGCGGAGTAAAAATAAAACCCGAAAGCCCCATAAAAAACGCGCAAAGAAGCACGAAAAACACGCCCTTTGCGGCATAAATTTTAGCTAGCCGGTCCTTGCCTCCGCCAAGCGCGTTGCCCACAAGCGCCGTTAGCGCCGAGCCAAAGCCAAGCCCCACGCCCACGACGCTGATGTAGAGCAAAAAACTCATCGAAAAGCCCGCCAGCGCCTGCGTCGATATGCGAGCGGCAAAAAACACGCCCGTCACGTTGTAAAGCGTGTTAAAACTCATCGCAACGCCCGCGGGCGCGGCTAGGCGCAGCACGAGCTTGTTTATGGGCTCTTTTGTGAGATTCACTTGATTTTGAGCTTTAAAAGCGCGTCTTTTGCGTCTTTTGGCACGCGGTAGCTGTCGCGGATCTTTGAGATCGTTTTGTTGTGGGTAAATTTACTAAGTCGCCCGCTCTCCAGTAGCTCTCGCCCTGCGCCGTCAAATTTGATAAAAACCTCGGCCAAACACCAAGCAGCCGCCATTTGCACGTAGTATCGCTCGTCCTTTTCCTCGGCGCAAATTTCAAAAAACCGCTCAAGCGAAAGCGCCCCGAAATTGCGCATAAAATAAACGTAGAAAAACCGCTTTTCGTATTCTAAATTTGAGCCCAGAGCCTGCTTTAGTAGCGCATCCACGTAGTGCGCATCGCTGAATTTAGGCTCGAAGCCATCCGTCACGGCCCAGTTTGGCATCGTTTTGATAAACTCGCTAGCTAGCTTCAATTTAGCTTCGTCGTCTTTTATGAGCATTATCAAAAAGCCCTTTAGCATAAACTCCTCATGAAAAAACGGCTCATAAGCTGCGATCTGTTCTAAATTTAACCGAGCGAAATTTTGCTTTGCCAAGCGTCTTAGCTCGGGAGTTTTTACGCCTAAAATTTCGGGGCTTTTGATGAGCTTTTGTGAAAATGCCGCTAGCTTTTGGCTCCTAAGCCCCTCTAAAATCTCTAAAAATTCGCCTTTTACGTCCACGCTAGCTCCTTTGCTTTTTAAATTTACCGCTCAAATTCGCCCCGTTTAAATTTGACGCCTCAAAAAACAAAGCCAAAGCGTCAAATTTGCCGCCCTGCGCGCCTAAAAGCAAATTTAAAGGCTCAAATTTACTTTTGAGCCTCTTGCGCGCGTTTTGCAGACTTTTTGCGAGCGTAGATGTTGATGAGCTCCACGCCCAGTGAAAACGCCATCGCAAAGTAAATGTAGCCCTTAGGCACGTGCATACCAAGCCCCTCGCCAACTAACGTAAAGCCGATCAGGATCAAAAACGCAAGCGCGAGAATTTTGATCGTCGGGTTGTTATCGACGAAATTTGAGATGCTCTTAGACGCGAACATCATCACACCCACGGCAAGTATCACGGCTAGGATCATGATCTCGATGTGGTTTGCCATACCCACCGCGGTGATGACGCTATCGAGCGAAAAGACGATGTCAAGCACGGCGATCTCGGCGATAACGACCCAAAAACTCGCATGCCCTTTGCTCGCCGAGTGCTCCTCGTGTTCGCCGCTGACGCTTGAGTGGATCTCGAGCGTGGATTTGCCGATAAGGAAAAGCCCGCCTAAAATCAGCACCAAATCGCGCCCCGTGATCGTAAAGTCAAACACGCTAAATAGCGGCTTGGTAAGCTTCATAATCCAAAATAGCGAAAGCAAAAGCGCAATCCTCGTTAGCATCGCGAGCGAAAGCCCTAAAATGCGGCCTTTGTCGCGCTGCTCGGGCGGGAGCTTGCCGACTAGGATCGCTATAAATATGATGTTGTCGATACCAAGCACGATCTCAAGCCCCGTTAGCGTCACGAGCGACAGCCACGCCTCGGGCGAAAAAATCCAATCAAACATTTTTTTCCTTTTTTATAAATTAGGGCGCGATTATAGCCAAAACGGGTTTAAATTTGATTGAGCGAGCGGGCGCGGGCATTTGGGAATCAAATTTGACGATTTTAGCGCACGAATATTTGCGTTTTGAGGCGATTAAATTTGACGGATTTTGGTTTATTTGGCAGCGGTTAAATTTGCCGCGATGAAATTTGGTTTTACAAAATACGGTGCAAACGGTTTTGAGGTTAAATTTTAGAAAATCCGAATTTAAGAAAAATTGTATTTAGATAAAGGGCGTTTAAGCGATAAGCGGATAAAATTAAAATCTTTTGTGAAATTAAACGAAGTGGTGACCCCTACGAGACTCGAACTCGTGTTACCGCCGTGAAAGGGCGATGTCCTAACCGCTAGACGAAGGGGCCACGAATTAGCGGAAATGGGATTTTACATTAAAGATAATAAAAAACAGCTTAAATTAAGGATAAAAAATTATGAAAAAATTTACAAACTTCGCTTTAGCTGCGCTTGCGTGCCTCGCGCTTGGCGGCTGTGCCGCGCTACAAAGCCAAAAATCATCAGACAAATTTACCGTCACCATCCTCACTCCGCCACTAAAAATCAACGACGTGGGCTTTCTGCATAAAAACGAAAATCAGCTAAATTTGCAAATTTACAGCTCTGGCGTAAATACGGTAAATCTCAAAATAAACGACAAAATTTGTATGAACGGCGCGTGTTTTGAGAAAAAAGAATTTAACAAAAAGTTCTTTTTAGAGGAGAGATACGACGACTTTTTCGCGGAAATTTTGGAGCGCAAACCGCTGTATGACGGCATAAATGTAATGACAAATTCGTGCGGTTTTATACAAGATATAAGTAAATATTCAATAAAATACGAAGTTTGCGGTAAAAATATCAGCTTTTTCGACGCTAAAAACCGCATAAAAATCATCATAAAAGAGCTTCAATGAAATTTATCGGCGCGCATGTGAGCATCGCGGGCGGCGTAGAAAACGCTCCGCTAAATGCGGCAAATATCGGCGCGAACGCCTTTGCGATGTTCGTCAAAAATCAGCGTCAATGGGAAGCCAAGCCGCTAACCCCAGAAAATATCTCCAAATTTAAACAAAATTTAAAAGCCGCCCATATCGAGCCCAGGCACGTTTTGCCGCACAATGGCTACCTTATAAATTTAGGCCATCCGAGCGCCGAGCAGCGTCAAAAGTCCATTAACGCCTTTTTGGATGAAATTTACCGCGTAGAAGCGCTAGGTCTAGTGATGATAAATTTTCATCCGGGCTCGTATCTAAACGAAATTTCGCCCGAAATTTGCCTCGAAAATATCGCAAATTCCGTAAATTTCCTACTCGAAAACAGCCAAAACGTAAAGCTAGTCATCGAAAACACCGCAGGTCAAGGCTCAAATTTGGGCTTTAAATTTGAACACCTAGCCTACATCATCAAACGCTGCATCGATAAAAGCAGGATCAGCGTGTGTCTGGATACCTGCCATACGTTTGCCGCAGGATACGACATCAGAGACGACTACCGGCGCGTGATGAGCGAATTTGACGAGATAGTCGGGCGCGATATGCTGTGCGGCATGCATATAAACGATACGAAATTTGACCTAGCCAGCAAAAAGGACCGCCACGAGAGCCTAGGAAAGGGCTTTTTGGGCTTAAAAACATTTGAAAATATCATAAACGACCCCCGCACGGACGATATCCCGCTAGTTTTAGAGACTATCGACGAGAGCATCTGGGCGGATGAGATAAAAATTTTAAGAAACTTTAAAGGAGCATAAATGAGAAAATATATCGGCGTTTGCCTAGCGGCTTGCTACTGTCTAAATGCGGCGGGCTTTAAAATCCCCGAGCAAAGCGGCGATAGCATCGCGCTTTTAAACTCAAACGTCGCGACGAGCTTCGGTCCCGACGCAGCCTATAATAACCCGGCGAATATGATATTTTTGGGCGACGGACACTATCTGGAGAGCTCGCTAACCCACCTGCGTATGTCAAAGACGAAGTACAGGCACTCTAGCGGAGCTAAATTTACCTCAAAAAGAGCAGGTGCGCTAGCTCCGACTTTTCATTACGTTTCGCCGCAGTTTAGCGACTGGCGCTTTGGCCTATCAGTCGTCGTGCCTGCGGGAATGTCGATGAGATGGGACGAAAATCTACCTAAAGCCACATCTAAAAAATTCGACCTAAAAGTGATCGAGGTAAATCCTAGCGTCGCCTACGCGCTAACCGATAACATCGCGCTAGGCTTTGGTCTTCGCGCCGTTTACGCTAGAGGAGAAGCCGTGCAGGAGGTCCCTGGCGCCTTGCCCGCCTCGCAGGATATCAAAGGCGACCGCGTAAATTTCGGCTATAACGCGGCAATCACGTATAAACCGACTTCAAATTTGAGCCTAGCGGCCACCTACCGCTCGAAAGTAAATATGAATCTAAAAGGCGACACGGACATCAGCGCGCCGGCGCACCCGAGAGGGGCATTTCTGAGCGGCTCGTATAGCGGCAGCGCAAAGCTATCCGTACCGCTACCTGCGAGCTTAAATTTAGCCCTATCGTACAAAATCGCAAACACAACGCTGCTATTTGACTTTGAGAGAACTTATTGGTCGGCGTGGAAAGAGCTTGACTTCAACTACCCGGGTGCCTCGGCCGCTCACTACCGCAACCCGTTTTTTGCGGCATTTGACGCGTCTAAAAAGCGCGACTGGAAGGACAGCAACGCCTACCGCATCGGCGTAGCGCACGACGCTACGGATAAGCTCCGCCTGATGGGCGCGGTTACGTTTGACGAGGCCGCCTCTAGAGCCGACACCACGGGCTTTGATTTGCCCGATACCAAGGCCGTCATCTATGCAGCGGGCTTTAACTACAAATTTACGGACGCTTTGGAGCTAGGAGCTAGCTACTTCTACCAAGACAGAAAAGGGCGCGACGTGCACTACTACTCAAACGCGTCGGGGCTTTATCCAAACGGCAAATTTGAGCGAGGCAACGCTCAAGCTATAAATTTGAACGTGAAATATAAATTTTAAGGCGCAGCCATGAACTACCCTTACGAAAATTTCGAGGATATGCTAAACGTCGCGGTAGACAAAAACGGCGGCGGTATCGCTATCTACACCGAAACGGACAAAATAAGCTACAAGCAGCTACGCGCAAACGCATTTACGCTGGCTGCGTTTTTACAAGGCATGGGCGTGAAAAAGGGCGACCGCATCGCGATGATAGTAAACAACTCGCCGGAGTTTATCGCTAGCTACTTTGCCATCACGCTGCTAGGCGCCGTGGCCGTGCCAATAAATACCTTTTTAAAATACGAAGAATTCGAGTACATCATAAACGACTGCGGGGCAAAATTTCTATTCGCCTCGGTCGAGCTCGCAAAAGAGATAAAAGGGCTAGATAGCAAAACGACGATAAAAAAGATCGTCTGGATCGGCGATAGAGCCGAATTTGACGAAAACAACATCAGCTACGCGCACGCACTAAACTGCAAAATCGAGCTAAATTTGAACGACCGACAGAAGCTCGACGACCTAGCCCACATCATCTACACCTCGGGCACCACGGGCAAGCCAAAGGGCGCGATGATCAGCTACCGCAACCTCATCTCAAACGTCCAAGGCGCGCACGAGGTCTTTCATGTACGCACGAAGGATAGATTTGCCGTGTTTTTGCCGATGTTTCACAGCTTTACTCTCACGGCGATGGTGCTGCTACCGATATTTTCGGCGTGTTCGCTTATTTTAGTAAAGTCCATTTTTCCGTTTTCAAACGTCCTAAAACAAGTCCTACTCAAGCGCGCGACCGTATTTTTAGGCGTGCCCGCGATCTACACGGCTATCGGCAAGGCAAAAATCCCGTGGTATTTTCGCTGGTTTAACTGCATTAGGATTTTCATCAGCGGCGGAGCGCCTTTGGCAGAGCAGACTATTACCGATTTTCGCGTTAAATTTCCGCGCGCGGTACTAATAGAGGGCTACGGCCTTAGCGAATGCTCGCCTATCGTCTCGGCAAATACTATGCAAAAACAAAAAATCTCAAGCGTCGGCCTGCCGCTACCGGGCTACGAAGTAAAATGCATAAACGACGAGATGATGGAGCTGCCAGCAGGCGAGGTCGGCGAGCTAATTGTAAAAGGTGACTGCGTGATGCAGGGCTATCTAAATATGCCAGACGCCACCGACGAAACGATCGTAAACGGCTGGCTACGTACGGGCGACCTCGTCAAGATCGACGAGGAGGGCTATATCTTTATCGTCGACCGAAAAAAAGACCTCATCATCTCAAAGGGCATCAATATCTACCCGCGCGAGATCGAGGAGGTGCTGTTTAAATTGCCCCAAGTCGAGGCAGCCGCTGTTATCGGCGTCAGAGATGAACACGCGGACGAGGAGGTCACGGCGTTTATCCAGTTCAAAGAAAACATGAGCCTGGACGAAAAAGATATCCGCGCGCACCTCAAAAAACACTTGGCGAATTTTAAAATTCCAAAGACGATTTATTTTAAAGATGAGCTGCCTAAAAACGCGACGGGCAAGGTGTTAAAGCGCGTTTTAAAAGAGCAGATAAGGGGTGAAATTTAGTGCGGTTTTTGATAGAGTTTATCGGCGGCGAGCAAAATTCTAAAATTTCCTCGCTCATAAAATGCAGCGAAAACGAGGCAAAAATTTTACGCCATCTAAGCAAAAGCTACGTCGAGGGCACTCCGCAAAGTAGCGCTTACGACGTGCTTTGCGCGGTTTTTGGCAGCGAGGAATATAAATTTTTAGCAGGACTTGCAGACGTAAAAAACCTGCTAGAAAGCGGCTGGATCGTGCAGGGCTTTTCTATATTTAAAAACCCTAACGCAGACGGCTCTGGCTCAAATTTACTCGGTCTACTTCACAGCGAGATCTCGCTCTCGCCGCTTTTTCTTAAAATTTTAGAAGAGGGTGAGTTTGGGCTTACGCTGCCATCAGTCGCGCCCTACGCCGATCATCTTGATTATCTAAAAGACCAGTTTTTGCGCGTGGAACTTTACGGCAAGCTCTCGTTTTTTAGGAAAAACGTCTCAAGCGACGCCAAAAACCGCCTCGAAAAAGATGTAAAAGAGCTAGAAGCCATCATCGAAAAACGGCTAAATTTAAGCAAAATTTCTATTTCCGTCGAGCAAATTTTCAAAGATAACGCGCTAAACGACAAAGAGCAGCTTATTTTCCTCGCGCTTTTAAAGGAAGAATACGTCGGCGAAACGGACGCCAACCGCGATCTAAACGCGCTTGTGGGGATTTTAAGCGCGGACGAATTCGAACGCATCAAAAACCGCGCTCTGTTAGACGAGGGCTCAAAACTAATCGAAAACGGCCTCATCGACTACGACGAGTCGCTAAACGCTTACGGCGGCTTTAGCAGGACGTTTTACATAACCGACGAAATTTTACAAAGCGTAATGCACCCAAAAACCGAGAGCAAAAGCAAAAAACTAGCGCTAGAAACTCTCGTAAAAGAGCAGGAAATCTTTGAGCTCATCGAGCCATCGACCGACATAAACGACGTCGTGCTAGACGTCAAGGTAAAAGAGCTGCTGGACGCGGTCCTAAAGCAAGTGGATCGCCGCGTGCTGGCGCGCCTATCTAGCTGGGGCATCAAGTCGCGCAAAAACGTGGACGCCAAAATCATCTTTTACGGACCGCCGGGTACGGGCAAAACCATGAGCGCGCTTAGCCTCGCAAAGAGCCTAAAAAAGCAGGTTCTTAGCTTTGACTGCTCTAAAATTTTGAGTAAATACGTCGGCGAGAGCGAGCAAAACGTGCGTAAAATTTTCGACACCTACAAAGAAATCTGCGCCAAAAGCAAGAGCGAGCCCGTACTACTGCTAAACGAAGCCGATCAGTTTCTAAGCACGCGCGTCGAGGGCGGCAGCGGCGCGGATAAAATGCACAATCAAATGCAAAATATATTTTTGGAGCAAATCGAGCGCTTCGAGGGCGTACTCATCGCCACGACGAACTTCTTACAAAGCCTGGATATCGCGTTTTCTCGCAGATTTGATTATAAGATCGAGTTTAAAAAGCCCGACCTCGCCGCTCGCCTTGCGATCTGGCGCAAAGTGCTGCCCGAAAATGCGAGCTTTGAGGAAAATTTTGACGTCAAACAGTTGGCTAAATTTGAGCTAAGCGGCGCGCAAATCATGCTCGCGCTCAAAAATACCGCGCTAAAAGTCGCCGTGCGCGAGGACGGGATATTTACGATGGGCGACTTTGAAAGCGAGATCAAACGCGAGATGAGCTCAAATTTCGGCGAGGATAAGAAGGTTGGGTTTTAAAGGCCATTTTTAATCAATAATATAATATAATCATTGTAAAATTAAAGGCGTGTCATGATAATAAATCAAGATATAAAAGAATATTTAAATACTTTAGATAATAACTACGTTGATCTTATAGTAACATCTCCTCCATACAATTTGGGTAAAAATTATGAGACGAAAATCACCATTGAAAAGTATTTGGAAACGCAAAAGGATATTATAAAAGAGTTAATAAGGGTTTTGAAACCAAACGGTTCTATAGCATGGCAAGTAGGTAACTATATAAATAATAAAGAAGTGTTTCCGCTAGATTTTTATTATTATGAAATTTTTAAGGAATTTGGATTAAAACTTAGAAATAGAATAATATGGCGTTTTGGGCATGGGCTTCACGCAAGCCTACGTTTTAGTGGAAGATACGAAACCATACTCTGGTTTTCAAAGAGCGACAAATACACATTTAATTTAGATAATGTGCGCATAGCTGCAAAATACCCTGGTAAAAGGCATTTTAAGGGCGACAAAAAAGGCCAATTATCTGGTAACCCTAAAGGTAAAAATCCGTCAGATATCTGGGATATCGTTGTTAACGATTGGGATAAAGAAATTTGGGACATAGTAAATGTTAAAAGTAATCATGTAGAAAAAACGCTTCATCCTTGCCAATTTCCAGTCGAACTTGTAGATAGGCTGATTTTGGCTTTAAGTAATGAAGGAGATGTTGTCCTTGATCCATTTGGCGGTGTTGGCTCTACTTTGATTAGCGCAGTTAAAAACAATCGAATAGGCATTAGTGTAGATAAAGAAAAGGAATATTGCAAAATAGCAGAGCAAAGGCTAGAAAAGTTGAAAAATGGAAATTTAAAACTACGAGAAATAAGACAAAAAATTTATGTTCCAAAAAATGATAGTATAGCTAAAATTCCAGAAGAGTGGAAAGGGCAAGGAGTATATCAATGACAATAAAATATATACATTCACATTTAAATGGATATGAGTTTTTACAATTTCACCATCAAAATGCTTGGCAAGAAATTGAATATGTGATAAATAATTTAAATGCAGATATTTACAAAACGAAAATATCACAAGAAAGAAATAGGCAAAATACACAATTATATAGCCCTAGTGAAATCAATAATGCTTTTAAGACGAGTTTCAATAATCTTGGATGGAATGAAAACAGACAAACATATTATTTAACACCAAACCAAAATTTAGCATATGCAACGATGGCACTTCCACCAGAACAACAAAAATACATAATTGAAGCAAACAACGAAATAGCTTATATGTCATATAATCAGACGGATTTTTTAAAGGATAGAATTGCTATTGAAGTCCAGTTTGGGAAATATGCCTTTGTAGCCTATGATTTATTTGTGAAACATATGGCTTTTTATATAGCAAATCAAATTGATGTAGGCATAGAGATAATCCCAACAAAAACAATGTGTACTGAAATGTCAAGCGGTATAGCTTACTATGAAGGCGAGGTTTATAATGTTTATAGACAAGGCAGGAATACGCCAGCAGTTCCGCTTGTTCTAATCGGTATAGAACCTTAAAAACTACCCACCAAACCCCTCGCCTGCTTTTAAAATCTCATCCCTTAGCCTCTCGTGTCCGGCCGATAGAGCAGCGATCTTGTCTAGTTTTTCGTCCTTTATCTGCGCAAATTCGCTCTTTAGCGCCGATAAAATTTTATTTAAAAATGACGCGTTTCCCAGCATCTCATTTTCAAATTCATATAAATTTAACGATGTCAAAACGCGGTCTTGCACCTCGTCAAAGCTCGGGATAAACAGAGCAAAGCCGTTTTGCTCGTGCGCGCGCATCGAGCCCGCGATCTTTTCTTTTAGAAAATACACGGCGATTTTAACGGCGTTTTCGTAGTTTGCGGCGACTTTGAGGTTTAGCTTTTCAAAAAACAGCGCCGTTTTTTGCAGCCCTTTAAATTTCGCCGTCTCATAGTCTCGTAAAAACGTCCTATACACCTGCCCCGCATACGTTCTAACATCGGCAAACAGGGTATCGGAGTGCGTTTCGTCCTCTTTTTGCGCGTTTTCAAATTCGGATTTATAAATCATAAATTCGCGCTCCAGCCGAGCGTAAATTTCATCCAGAGCAGCGCCGATTTCTTCTTGCAACGCGCTTAAGCCCCGCTTGTACGTCCTAAAAAATTTGGCGAATTTCACGTCGTTGTAGATGAGTTTTGAAAATACCTCGTCGCTGTCAAAATCCACCGCCTCGTACGTGCTAGCTTCAAAATACTCGCCCTTTAGTAGCGTTTTTCGCGGCGAGTATTTATACTTTTTCACGCTTTTTAGGCTGGCCAGGATTTCGTCTGCGACGAGCTTTGCGACATGCTTTAGCTCGTTAAAGGCCAGCTCGATTTTCGGCTTAAAATTTTCTTGTACGGCTTTTAAATTTGACTCCAGCTCGGCGTCAAATTTAGCGATTATCTCGCCCGCTTTTTCGTAAATTTTAGCGATTTTTTCGTGCTGATCTGCGTTTACGGCAACCAGCCTAGCGCACTTTTCGCGCACGAATTTTTCTTTTATCTCTTCGCCTCCAAAAAGCTCGCGGATAGCGCTTATCACCGCACTGAAATTCGACTCCGCTAAAAGCGCCGCATCGACCGCAGCTTGCGCTTTTACGGCTTGCTTGGCGGAAACTGCGATAATGCGCTCGAAAAATCGCCCGTAAGTCGTTTGTGCGTGAGTTTTGAGCCTCTCAAGCTCGTCCTTGCTTAGCTTATCTTTTTGATTTAGCAAACAGATCGCCGTTTTGCCCCCGCCAGCCAAAAACTCCTCGATCTGCGCGGCTTCGCTAGCGCGCGCGGCGTTGTCGGCGAGGCTTAGCCAGATGACGCCCGCGACGTCTTTTAGCACTTCGTGCGTGACGGCTGTGTCGGCTTTTGAGAGCGAGTTTAGCCCCGGCGTATCGACGAAATTTACCAGCTTTAAAATCCCCGAGGGCGCGTAAACGCAAAGCCTACTCACGTCGTCGCCAAACACGCGCTGATCGACGAAGCGCCCGATCTCCTCGACGCCCAGATACAGCTGCTTGCCGTTTTCGTAAAGCACGCTAAGCGCGGGCGCGGCGCCGTATCTGATAAAGGTCGGCTTTGAGGTCACGGGAGTTAGGCCCGATGGCAAGATTTCGCTACCCAAAAGCGCGTTTAAAAACGTAGATTTGCCGCTAGAAAACTGCCCGACTATAGCGACCGTAAGCGGGCCGGATAAAAACAGATCAAGCTTATTTAGCTCCTCTTTTAGCTCGGCGCTCGGGTGAAATTTGGGCTCGGTTAGCTCGTTTTGCAGACGCCTAAATCGCCCGTGAAAATCGTCCGAAAATATCTTAAAATACCGCGTTTTATACGCGTTTATAAACTCCTCAAACACTTTGCAGCTCCAAATTTATAGCATTTATCGCCTCGCTTTGCGAGTTTAGTCGCTCTAGCTCCTGCAAGTCCTGCCCGCTAGTTTTCGCTAGCTGGGCAAGTTCGTTTTTTAGCGCCTCTTCGCTGATTGCGAGCGCCTTTTCTTTATCTTTTAGCGCGGCTTCGATCTGCTTTTTAAACTCGCTTTTTTCAAATTCGCTAAGCTCGAAAACGAAGTTTTTGATCCGCTGGGCGCCCAAAAACTCCTCCGCGGCTACTTTGGCAGCCTCGGATACGCCTTGCGCGCCCGAGTTTGCCGCGACTGCCACCGCGTCCACGACCTGGGCGCACTCTAAGCTTATCCCTTTTGAGTTTAGATAGTCGTTTATGCTAAAGATCTCGGCCGCCACCGTTTTACCCTCAAATTCGCCGAATTTTAGCGCGATATTTTGCGCGCACGCGGCGATTTGCCGCACGATTTCGTTGCGGTTTTGCCGCATCAAGGCGGCAACGCCGTCGTTTATCGTCGTTTGCGCGATGCGCGAGAGGCGCTGCGGATCGATCTTTTGTTTTTTAGAGGCCGCGTAGTTTACGTCATCTGCGACTCGCTGCTTTAGCGTTTGTGCAAGGGATTTTAGCCCAAGCTCGTAGCTAGCCGCGGTTTTGGCCGTATCTAGGCGCTCCAGCTCCTCTTTTACCACGTCTCTCACGTCCTCTAGTCGGCTAGCTAACGCGGCTTTTTGCTCGTTTAGCTCAGCGAGCTTTTGCGACAAGCTCAAATTTGAGCCCGTTAAATTTAAAATTTGAGCCTGCGTATCCACCGCAAACTGCGCGCAGACGCGGCCGAGCTCCTTTTTATATGCTTCGATGCCAAGGCGAGATTTTTGGCTATTTTGCCCAAAAAGCGTCTCGTAAAGATACTCCTTAAACTCCTCGACGCCGCTGTTTTGCCCGCCCTCAAAGTAGCTTTTGGCACTCACGGCGAAAAACTCCGCCCCGACGCCGAGCCCCCGCGTGCGCTCTTCGACGCTCTTTTTGGCGTAGGCGGCGACCTCGTTTAGCTCGCCCACCTTTAGCACGTCCGCGTGCGTGAGCAGCACGGCGAGCCTCACGGCGTGGGAGTTTTGCAGGCTTGAGACGATGAAGTCCAGATCCTTTTGCGTGGCGCTTTGCGAGACGTTCATCAGGTGTACCATCAAGTCGCACTCCCGCATAAATCGCCGCACCAGCTCCTCGCGCGCAGCCACCGCGTCGTCGATGCCCGGCGTGTCGATGATGCGCACGTTATCCTTTAAAATTTCTAAATTTTCGTAAAGCTCGACGCTTTTTACGAATTTAGCGTATTTGGAGTCCGCCGAGGTGTAGCGCTTGATCTCGTCCGTTTTGACGGTCTTGCTAGCAGGCAGATCGGAGCAAACCTCGCTCGCGCTAGGGCTTTCAAATTTAGGTTCCGATTCGCCCTCCGCGTTAAATTTGACCTTTAAATTTTGCGCCGTTTCGCTCTCAAATTTGACGCCCGTGCCGCCGTAAATTTGGGCTATTTCGTCATCTTGATCTTGCGCTATTCCAAGCTCTATTAGCTCTGCTTCGCTCCAAAAATTTACCCTTGCAAAAGGCTCGGGCGCATACTTTAGCACGGTCAAATTTACCGTCTCGGGCACGTTTGAGGCGCCTAGGATTTTCTTGCCTAGTAGCGCGTTTAGCAAGGTTGATTTGCCCGCGTTTATGACGCCCGTAACCGCTACGTTAAACTCTAGCTCATGCGCTTTTTGGCGCGCTTTTGTCGCCGCGTTTACGACGTGTACGCCAGGATTTAGCGATAAAATTCGCTCGCAGATATCGTTTAGCGCGTCTATTTTTTGGTGAAAGACGTCCGATTTTTTAAAATTTGAACCCTCTTGCTCATTTTGTGTCGGCAAATCCGCGCCGAGGGCCCGCAAAAACTCCGAAAGCCTCTTAAAATGCGCGGCGGAGATTATGTTTTCGGTTTGCAGGATTTCTAGCGCGGCCAGAAGCTTTGATTTTGAGATTTTTGCGGATTTTAGAGCGTTTATCGTGCCTAGCTGAGCGCACTGGAGGCTGTATATGTCGGCCTTTAGCCCAAGCGCATGCAGGATATCCCTAAACTCCTTTAGCGCCATAAATCTATCAAAATTCTCCGCATCTGCCGCGAGTAAAACGGCGAGGCTTCGCTCGTCTGCGAGAATTTGCGTTTTGGGGTCTAAAAATAGCTTAAGAGTGCCCCAAATTTCGCTTAAAAATTTATCCGTATCCACCGCTTCGCCTTTGGTAAAATTTGCGTCCGCAAGGTCGCTTTCGGGGCGAAATTTAGCATAAATTAAATTTAAACAAGCTTGGGCGGCGGGTAGATTTGAGGTTAAATTTAAATCCGTTTGCGCAGCCTGCAAAAAAAGCGCAAATTTGACGGCGCAGCTACGCCAAATCCTGCAAATTTAATCAAATTTCGCGGGATTTTAGCAAATTTATATCGCGCTGCGTAAATTTAGGGCGTTTAAATTTACGCGTTTATCCGCCGCGTAGAGGTTTGGCGCCGTAGAACGACGGTAAATTTACCGTCCTAAGGCAAAGGCTAGGATGTCCCGCGCGCCGTGCATGCCGCCCGCGCAGAGGATTTCATCGGCGCTAATCGCCAAAAGTAATAAAGCAGGCTGTATCCGCGTCTGCTTCGAGGACTTGATTTTGGCTTTTTGCGGGGGAGATTTCGCGCGTATATGAAGGCCGCGTAGCCGTCCAATAGCTCAAAACATAGCTAACTCGCGAGGCCGCCTCGTAATGCCTGCGCGCAACGCTAAAGAGCATTTCCTTAGCATCAAAAAAGGCGGACGCTACGTTGTATTCGTCTGAATTTTGGGCGAATATCTGCGGATATCTTGCGAATCTTGCCGTTCGTCTTGCGCTTTGCGGCGCGTTATTTCCTCCGTCTAGGCGTAGTCGTCGATGGCGTCGGCCTCGCTAGCCCTATGCCGCCGCATAGCCTCGCTCCGGCAAAGGCTTTTTGGTCTCCTTTACGAGCCCCTTTATCTACCACTCGCGCCACTCCTCGGTTATGTCTACGTCCTCGCCTAACTCTAGCCCCGTTTTACGCACGAGCGCGTCTATCCACTCCCATAGCTCCTCGCGCTCCACGGTCTCTATAAGGCCGTATTTGTCGTTGATTTTATTTAGGGCTTTTACGAGCTTTGCGGTGCGGCTATATACGGCTGAGGCGCTTTTCTTTTGCATCGCTTCGCACAGAGTTTGCGCGTAGCTAGCCAGAGCCGCCTCTACGGCTGCGATACTCTGCTCGCTAAACATATCATCGCCCTCAGCCATACGTTTTCGCCACGCCGCCATAGGCGTTTTGGCGCCAAGCGCTTGGATCTCGGGGATGCGGCTTGGGTCTATGTTTTTATTTTGCGACCGCAGACGCGCTTTTAGGCGGGCGCGCTCTTTTTCGTGCAATTCCAATTTAAACAACCTAATCCAGCTCAGCCTCTCGTCAAAATTTAATGCTACTATCAAACGAAATTCCTCAAAGAAAGCGTCGTAGCCAAACCCGTAATCCGTTTTGCATTTACCCGTGAGCTTCTTGCCTATTTTTTCCTCGATCGTCTTTTTATCGTCGCCTAAATTTAAGCCAAAAGGCAAATCTACGACCGAATTTCCGCCCGCTTTTTCGGGATAGACGCTAATCTCGTGCAAAATCAGCTGGTCTTTTTCTTTATTGTAACTGCCGATGGGCTCTCCGTACATATCCGCATATCTTACGTAGCCCGTAAATACGCTATCAACCCCTTTTTCGTCATTAGTTGCCCTCACCCAAAACAAATTACCGTAAGAATCGTAATTTGGAGTCGGGTTACTCGGCAAGCCGCACCGCGCTAAAAACTCTTTAACCTCTTTAGAGTGGATCGGTCTGCCAAGCAAATCTTGAAGCTGCATATTTTTCCTTTTAGCAAATTTGTTTCGGCGTTTTTGGCTACGCAGGGCTAAATTAAAAGCATTTTAGCGCGCCTTTAGCGGACGCGGACTGAGTAAATCCTGCTAAAAAGAGTAAATTTAACGCTTAATTTCGCGCAGGCTTGGTTAAATTTGGCCGAATTTACGGGGTTTGCTAATTACACCGCGGCTCTAGGCGAGATGAGAGCGTCCTCAAAATCAGCATGCGTCTCTTCGCTCATGATGCGTAAAATTTTACTGCGCTTTATCTTCGCGTCGTCTTTAAATATCGCGCGCACCTTATCCATGCCCGCGTAAAAATCGCGCATGAGCACGAGGCAAAGATACCTGCCAAATCCCGTCGGCACGATACGCCCGCCCTCTTCGTAGATAGCGCCGACTAGCTTTAGCAAATTTAGCTCCGCAAATAGCTCTTTTTTGATATTCGCGCCGTTAAATTCGTCGTATTTGGCGATATTTACGCCGCCGTCAAACAGCTCGGTGAGGAAGATATACTTTAGCCGCTCTTTTTTCGTAAAGCCGCACTTTGCGATAACGGGACTTTCGCCGATTTTAACGCGGCGGCCGTAGTCGAGCAGATTAAAGGCGTTGATAACCAACTCGCCGTTTAAAAAGCTAAACGCGCCGCTACCAACGCCCACGTACTCGTGGTGGCTACCGACGTATTCGTCGCGCAAATTCGCGCTATCTCGGCCGAATGCCCAAGCGTTGCTTTGATGATAGTCGCTAAAGCTCTCGCAGATGATCTCGTAAAATTCGCGCTCGTTGTCGCTATCTGCGACGCCTAGCGACTTTGCGATCGCATCGCGCGTAAGAGGCGACTTCATCAGCGGATAAAACGTGATCTGCTCTGGGGCTATGGATTTTGCGATTTTGATGTCGTTTAGCAGCTGCTCTTTGGTTTGATTAGGAAGGTTAAAGATAAAATCAAGGCTCATAACCGGCAGCACGCCAAGAGCTTTTTTCAGCTTTTCTTGCAAGGCCTCGCTAGAGCCGAATTTCTCGTATCTGGCTACGCGTTTTAGCGTCTCGTCGTCAAAGCTTTGTACGCCCACGCTTAGGCGGTCGATGAGTCCTTGAAATCTCTTTAAATTTTCGGGCCGGATGTGGTTTGGATCGCTCTCGCAGGACACGTCTTTGATATTAAAAAGCTCTTTAGCCAGTACGAGCGTTTTTTCAAGCTCGGGTTCGTTTATGAGCGTCGTGCCGCCGCCGACGTAAAGCGAGCCGAAATCAAAGCCTGCGGCCTTAACCTGCCGCATCTCTTGCCTTAAATTTTCAAAATAAATTTTAGCCAGTTCCTGCTCGTAATGATACTTGTGAAACGAGCAATACGGACAAAACGTGTGGCAAAACGGCACGTGAGCGTAAAGCATATACTCGGTATTTTCGCGCGGCGTTTTTACGTATTTTTGATCTAGAATGTCGATATTTAGGCCGTTATAAAGAGATTTTTGCATGGTATTATGGGCGTAATTAATCGCAAATCTTTCTATAATATTCTTAAAACCCATAATTAATTTTCTCCCGTAAATCCAAATTTATGTTCGTAAGGATATCTAAAATTTTATTAATCTCGCCTTGAAAAGGGCTGAATTTGCCGAAGTTTTATCAAAATCGGGCGTAAAATTTAAAATTTCAGCCCGTATTTTGAAGCAAAAATCTACCTGCATATCCTTGATGTTGTTTGCTTTGCGCAAAATTCGCCGCCAAGTTACAGCTTGCTTAGGATTTAACATAACGGTTTTGGGTAGCCGTGGCTAGATAATTTACCGAGCTTAGCGCGTGTCGCCCGCCTTTTGTTTCGAGATTATCAGGCTTGAGTCCAGCTCGAATTTCTCACCGCTTTTAGTCTGCAGATAGTAAAATTTACCCAAAGCCGATAGGACTTTGACGTTGTAGAGCTTTACGGAGTCGTCTTGCTTCCAAGCGTACGTTTTGCAGACGGGAGAGAGATTTATCGCGCTTGCCTTGAGCGAGCCGCTATGCGTGCCGTTTTTATCGTACGTTAAAACCGAGTTTTCAAAAACGACCTCATCGCTAGACGCAACGCCTATATCTGCGCCGTTAGCGTCTATAAATTTTATCTCGTCGTTTACTCCGCTAAAAATATACGTCTCGTTGCCGTCTTTTACGGCTAGCTCGGCCTTTTGTTTATTGTACGAGACGATTTGCGCCTTTTGTTTTGCGTAGCAGCCGTCCTTTGCTCCGACACCGATGCAGCCGTTTTGATTATTTTGGCAAACGTTTTTTGGCAAAGCGTTTAAGGCGTCTTTTTTGAGCGATAGCATTTTGTAGTTTATATTTCCCAGATCGGCTACTTGGACGATTTTACCGCTCATAACCGCGACGATGACTAAATTTATGATTATCAAAGACCAAAAAATTATCTTAAAATAATCTATATCCTTAGATGTTATAAGCGCACTAAACAAAACGGCGAAAAATGCCATAAAAAGCATCAAAAAAGCGGCGGTAAATCCATCCTCGCTTACGCGGACGTAGACAAGCAGAGCCACCATAAACGGAGTCGCAAAGGATAAAAATCCGTGCGATATCATAAAAAATGAAAGAGGAATGTCAAATTTACTGTTTTTAAAGCTGCAAAGTAGGCAAAATATGACTATCGCCGCTATAATCACCGGAAAATAAGAATTTAAAAAATCTACCGCGCTCGGGCAAAAATATCCTGCACCGACAAATGCTATGCCTGCAAGCGTAGCTATCAGATAAATCGCGTAAAAAGGCGTTTCGTTTTTTTCGCCGCCGTCGTAAGAAACGATCAAAACTAAATGCAAAGCAGGAAATATATATAAGATAACAAATAAACCAAAACCCGATATCGCTAGCGCACTAAGTAACGAAAAGATGCTGTCGCTGCCGGCTACCGAGAAAAACCCGACATTTTGCGAGAAGATAAAATATATTATAAATGGAATCAGCCCCAAAAGCGCGATTAGAATCTGATAGTATTTTTTCACGCGGCAAATTTGCTCCGAGACGAAAAGCTTGATACGCTTTTGATTATATACTTCGTTATATTTTTTATAAACGTCCGAATCGCGGCTTAATTTATCCAAATTCGCAAGCAAATTTACCTGGCGATAAATTCTGTCGTTTAGCTCGTCTATATCCGCAGCCGTTTGCGAATAATTATCGCAGCTAAGGTTTTCAAATTTAGCCAGTCTATCTTTTAACAGACCGATTAGTCCCAAGACGTCCTTGTCGCACTCTTTATTTTTAAGCGTTTTGATAAAATCGCCGTACTCCTTTATGGCGCTATTTTTTTCTTGGATTAACTTTTTAAAATTATCCATTAAATTTACTTCAAATTTTTAAAACTAATCGGCAACTCCAAATTTAACCCCTTCACGAGTCTAATGCACTCTTGCAGATCGTCGATACTTTTGCCGCTTACTCGCACCTCTTCGCCGCGGATTGCCGCAGTTACTTTTAGCTTTGCGTCCTTGATCGCTTTGGTGATTTTTTTCGCGTTTTCGCTATCTAGGGTGTCGTTTAGCTTTAGCGTCGCTTTGATGTTTCCGCCGCTAGCACTCTCGCGTTTGCTTTCAGACACGGCTACGGGCGGGATGTTTCGCTTGATGAGCTTTGAGATCACGATGTCTTTTAGGGCGTCGATTTTGTTGTCGCTAGAGCTAAGAAGCGTGATGATTTTTTCCTTTTCGTTTAGCTCCACCTCGGCCGCAAGCCCCTTAAAATCATATCTCGCCGCGATCTCTTTTTTCGCCGTTTCTAGCGCGTTTTTAACCTCCATTATATCAACCGCCGCGCTTATATCAAAACTATGCTCAGTTGCCATTTTTATCCTTTCAAAAATTCTTTTATATTTTCTACGATCATCGCTACGAGCCGCTGCCTAGCCTCATAGCTCGCCCGTGCTACGTGCGGAGTGAGTATCAAATTTTCCTTATTTTTGATACGAAGCAACGGATGATCCGCTCGCATAGGCTCGGTCTCTAGCACATCGGCGGCAAATCGCAAATTTCGCTCATCTATCGCGCGGGCTACGGCGTTTTCGTCCACGATGCCGCCGCGTCCGAAGTTCATCAAAATCGCCCCTTCTTTCATCAAATTTAACTCCCGCTCTCCGATCAAATTTCGCGTTTTTTCGTTTAGCCCAGCATGGATACTCACGATGTCGCAGCCGCTTAAAAGCTCGTCTAAATTTAGCCTTTTAAACTCGGCGTTTGCGTTTGCGCCGCTAGTGGAGCAGTAGCTCACCCTCGCGCCAAATGCCGCCGCGATGCACGCCACGCCTCTGCCGATCTCGCCAAGGCCGATGACGCCGAAACTTTTGCCCGCTATCTCGCCGATACTGCGGTCTAGATTCGTAAAAATTTCGCTCTTTGCCCACTCGCCGCTTTGCGCGTAGTTATCGTAAAATTTGATTCGATTCGTCAGCGCGAAAAGGCAAGCAAACGTATGCTGCACGACGCTAGCGGTGGAATACCCGGCGACGTTTTTCACCGCGATGCCTTTTACTACGGCGTAGGCGAGATCGACGTTGTTCATACCTGTCGCGCTGATGCAGATTAGCTTTAAATTTGACGCGTCCATCGTCTCTTTGTCGATCACGACTTTGTTCGTGATGACGACGTCCGCGCCCTTTAGCCGCTCTATGCGCTCGGCCGCGGCGGTCGTCTCAAAGCTAACAAACTCGCCAAACTGCCCAAAAACGTCCAAATTTACGTCGCTTCCAAGCGTCGCGGCATCGAGGCAGACTATTTTCATTTTGCGTCCTTATTTGATAAAGTGCCCTACGAATTTGGAGTAGTTATCTAAAATTTCGCCGCCCCTGCGATATCCCAGCGCGCACGCTTCGTAGGCGAAAAATACGCCCGCTTGGTAGCTATTTCCGGCGGCGTCTTTGTTAAATTCGTAAAATTCCTGATAGATCGCGCGGTTTGCTCCGTAGTCGCCGCCGTTTTGCGAGCTAATGCTGCCGTCGGCCTCTATCACGCTCACGTTTGCGCCCTCTCGCCCGAAAACCGGCTTTTTCACGCACTTTTTGCCCGCGATCGGCTTGTCGCTAGCTTGCAGCAAGAGCGGGTGATTCGGATATAGATCCCATAAAATTTTTAAAATGCCTTTGCTTTGGAAAAGCAGCGTGTATGCGGGATTTAGGATGATGGCTTTTTGATTTTGGACGATGTTTTTTAGGATGATGGCTAGCTCGCCTTCCTCTACGGCAATGTCCTCCCACGGCACGAGCTTAAACCAGTACTCGTAGTTTTCTCCGTCAAAAAACACGCCCTCCTCGTCGTTAAATACGACCTCGTGGACGTAAGCAAACGCCGTGTGAAAGCCCGCCTCCTCGGCGATATACTGCAGTAGCTTCACGGTCTGCTCGTCCTCGCTACTACCCGCAACCGAGCTAAATAAAATTTTCCAGCCCTCGTAGTGCTCGTTAAAGCTCTCGGTCTCCTCATCTAGCGTCACGAGGCGCCTAAAATTTTGCTTCAAAGCGTCATAAAGGTCGTTAAACTGCGCGCTCTCGTCCATGCGGTTAAATTTAAGCGCCGCCCACTGGATGATCGCCGTCTCAAACACAGCCGTCGGCGTGTCGGCGTTAAATTCGATGAGTTTTATAGGTTTGCCGTCTAGACCGCCGGCTAGATCAAATCTACCGTAAAGGTGCCAGTGCACGTCGTTTTCCCAGCTTTCGCGCACGAGATCCACGAGATTAAACGGGATGCCGACCTCGTGGTAGAGGTTGTTATCGATGACGTGTTGGGCGGCTGCGACGAACATATCGTATAGCTCGTTTGCGGCGTTGTAGTACGCCTCTGCCTGCGCCTCGCTAACCTCGACTAGCTCGTCTGCTACGTAGTCGCTGCCGTCTGGATCGGTGTGCCAGGTAAAGCCGATCTCACCTAAAAATTCGCTATTTAGCGGTTCGATTTTTTTTAAATTTATCATTTTTATCCTCCGAAACTTGAACTTGAGCTTGAACTTGATCCGCCGAAAAATCCGCTCTTTCCGCCGCTAGGCTTACCCGCCGAGCTAGCGGCTTTGGCTTTGTTAAAGCTATCTACGCTCCTTGAATACGCGCTCGGGTTTTTATACGCGCTTTGGCGCTGCGACTGATAGCCCGGGTTGTTAAATAGCTTGTTGCCGATCCAACTGCCTATGATCGCGCCCGCAGCCGAGGCTAGAAGCGTCTCGCCAAGGCTCATACCGCCGCTGCTTAGCTGCGCGTTTTGAGCGTTTGAGCCGGTTAGATTCGACGTTCCGGCGTCGATTTTAGCGTTTTCCTCGGCGATTAGCTTATCCATCTCCTCTTTGCTTAGCACGCGCTCGGTGCCGTTGATGTCCTTTAGCACGACGCGAGTTTCGCTGCTCGGATACTCTTCTAGGACTTTATATTTGCCGGGCGCGGTTTCTTCGATGATGACGAAAGCTCCCGTTTTTTGCGCCGCTTCTTTTAGCGCGCTACCGTCATTATTATTTGCTCCTCCGTTATCGCTGCCGCATCCTGCCAGCCCAGCCGCTATCACCGCGCCAAAGCCGCCTACCGCAGCGTAGCTGGCTACTTTTTTGATATGTTTAAAAACTCTCATTTTTTATCTAGCTCCTTTGAAATTTTCTTACTTTTTACCATTATCACGCCTTTTTTAAATTTGATAAATTTTGATTTTCCGATGTTTTTTATGATCTTATTTTGCGTTTTCTTAAGGCTCTTGCCGCTTAAATTTTGCGATTTTAAAAACTCGGCCAAGCTCGTCCATTTGCCCTCGCTTTTAGGCTCGCTCTCGACAAATTCGACGTCGATAGGAGCCGCGTACTCACCGTTTTGGCGAGCCAAAAGCGGACGCTCGAGTAAATTTAAAAAATTTCTAATTTTCTCGTCGCGCTCGCGGTAAATTTGAGCGATTTCTGTTTTATTATTTAGCAAAATTTGCTCTTTTTCGCGAAAAAGCCTCTCTTTATCGGCTTGCAAATTTTGATTTTGTTCTTTTAGTTCGCTAATTTGCGAGAGTAGAAATTCATTCACGTCAAATTCGCCCGTCTTTGATTTTCTTGATTCCGCGCTTTTGGCTGATTTTTCGGTAGATGTTTCGGGCGGCTGATTTGGCGCTAAATTTGCCGCAGTACCGGGCTCGTAGCCGTCCAAAACCACGTATTTTACGCCGTCTTTTTCAAAGGTCTTTAGCGTTCCGCGACGAATGCGGTTGTAGACGGCTTCCTTGGTTACGCCTAAGATTTCCGCGGCCTCGCTCACGGACACTTTGGACATATTTTTCCTTTGATCGTTAAATTTGGCGTAGATTATGGCAAATTTTGGCTTTGATGCGAGTTAAACGGGAGTTTGAAAAAAGAAAAGGCCGCCGAAGCGACCCTTTTGGTTAGAGCTTTGACTCGTAGCGTCTAAGCATATATAGACGTTTAAGCATTTTCTTGCGAGCCGCGATTTTTTGTTTTTTGCGGATCTCGGTCATAGGCTCGAAAAAGCGTCTTGCGCGAACTTCAGTCACGACAAGGTTCCTGTCGGTTTGCTTTTTGAACTTTCTGTAAGCTTCGTCAAAAGACTCGTTAGGATGTACCTTAATACCAGGCAACGTCCTCACCACCTTTCATTTAAAATAGACGGCGATTATAGTTTAAATTTTATAAATTTAAGCTTTGCCAGCCGTCAAAAATGCGGATTAGAGAAAATATGTAATTAAGGATTTTAATACGCGATTAAGGCATTAATCTTATAATCTCGCTATTTTGCAATTAGGAAAAATAATGACTAAAGAAGAGTATAAAAAATATTTCAAATTTGCCAGCAAACGCTATATCGCCTACATCCTGATCACCTGTACCGCGCTCGTTTTACCTTTTATATCTATCGGCGGAAATCAATTTTTTCTTTTAAGCTTCGAGCGTAGCGAGCTGCATCTGTTTTTTGCCAAATTTAACGTCCAAGAGCTGTTTTTGATGCCTTTCGTGCTCATCATTTTTTTTATTTTTATATTTTTTATGACGAATTTAGGCGGCCGCGTTTGGTGCGGTTGGAGCTGCCCGCAGACGATATTTCGCGTGATTTACCGCGACCTTATACAAACTAAAATTTTAAAGATCCGCAAGAGCGTTTCAAATAAGCAAACGCAGGCCGATGGCGGCATCAAAAATGCGCTAGCAATCGCGATCTGGAGCGTTTTAGCTTTTGTCGCGGCGGCGAATTTTCTCTGGTTTTTCGTCCCGCCGCAGGATTTTTTAGTTCAAATTTTAGACCCGGCCGAACATAAAATTTTACTCGGGGCTTGGATCGTTATCGCGGCATTTTTGATATTTGATGTAGCATTTTTGGGCGAAAATTTTTGCATTTACGTCTGTCCGTACGCTAGAGTGCAGTCCGTGATGATAGATAACGACAGCATGCAGGTTATCTACGACGAGGCGCGGGGCGGTAAAATTTTTGAGGGGCAAACCAAACTATGGAAAAAACCGCCGGGGCCGCAAGACGAGTGCACCGGCTGCGAGGCCTGCGTTAAAATTTGCCCGACGCACATCGACATCAGAAAAGGCATGCAGCTAGAGTGCATAAACTGCCTGGAGTGCGTAGATGCCTGCACGAAAACGATGTCGGGGCTAAATTTGCCTAGTCTAATTAGCTGGACGAGCTCAAATTCGCTAAAAACCAAGCAAAAAGTGCGGTATTTGCGCTTTAAAACCGTCGGCTACTGCGCCGCCATCGCTATAACCGCGACCGCGCTAGCGCTAATGAGCGCCAAAAAAGAGAGCATGCTGCTAAACATCAACCGCACGAGCGAGCTATATAAGATAAACAAAGACGGCGAGATCGAAAACGCTTACGTGTTTTTGTTTGAAAACACCGACGTGGCAGCGCACGAGTTTTACTTTGACGTTAGCGCAAACGATGCCGATATCAAAATAAAACGCCCAAAAAGTAGCATTGCCTTAAATGCAGGCGAAAAGAAGAAAATCGTAGTCGTATTAACGGCTCCTAAAAATGCCGCTAGACCCGGTAAAAACGCAAATGCAAAGATAACTATACGCGCCTATGCCGCAGACGAAAAAGAAAAAATTAACGTCGTCAGGGAGACTATTTTTGCATACCCGAGGGACTAAAAATCATATTTTTATTGTATAATCCTTAAATTATAATTTTAATTTTTAAAGGTATGCAATGAACGGGAAAATCACGCAAAGAAGCGCCGAGAGAAAAGAAAAATTCATCCAAGCCGGACTTGAAATTTTCCTCGAAAACGGCTATGAAAACACGAGTTTAACGGATATCATAAAAAAAAGCGGCGGGTCGCTAGCGAGCATCTACAAATTTTTTGATAACAAAGAAGGGCTTTTTCGCGCTATCGTAGAGCGCGGATTTGACGACTTTAGAACGCAAATAGACGAGAAAATCGATCTAAATTTATCGCATAAACTGGATGATTTTTTAACCAAATTCGCGACGATATTTTTCGACATCATCTGTGAAAAGAAAACCACGCTAATCTCAAGAGTAATGATGAGCGAAGGCGCAAAAAACGACGGTATGCTCGGCAAGGCGTTTTTGGATCAAATTTTAAGCAAAATCGATAAAATTTTAATTGATTTTTTCGAGCGCGAAGACATAAGAGTCCAACTAAATCCATGTATCTCTCCTTACGTCGCAGCCAAGGCGTTTGCCGCAGTCGTTAGAGAGCCTTATCATTATAATGCTATTTTGCTAAACGAAGACATAATACTAAGCGAAAAAGAGCGCGAAGAGCACGTAAAAACGCGCATAGATATGTTTTTGCACGGCGTAAAAAAACGCTAAATTCGCCCCTCAAAAATTTGACTTTTCATTTAAATAAGAGTAAAATAGCCGATTTTATTTGTAACAAATATTGCAGACAAAATTTTTGTATAATATCCCAAAAAATTAAAGGCAAATTTATGAGAAATTTTAAAAATATCTCTGTTTTGTTATTGGCGTCGCTGCTTTTTACGGCATGCTTTGATGGTAATGATAAAAAAAGCGCGGCCGCAGCCGGACAACAACGGCAAATGCCGCCGTCAAAGGTCGATGTATTCGTAGCTAAAAAATCAGATGTGCCGATCAGCTTTGACTACACCGCGACCCTAACGAGCCAGCAAGACGTAATCGTCTATCCAAAAGTAAGCGGCACGATAACCAAGCAGTTTTTTAAACCCGGCGACAACGTAAAAGCCGGCGACAAGCTGTTTTTGATAGACCCCGAAAAATACCAAGCCAGCTACGACGCGCTTGAGGCCGCTATCGGCGTAGCAAACGCAAATTTAAAAAACGCTCAGACCGAATTTAACAGAATCTCAAATTTATATAAGAAAAACGCCGTTTCGCAAAAAGAGTACGACGCGGCAGTTTCGGCGCTCGAGATCGCAAACGCAAATTTACTAAGTGCTAGAGCAAACGCCAAAAACGCCAAAATAGACCTGGGCTACACAAGCATAACCGCGCCTTTTGACGGCGTTTTGGGCGATAATCTAGTAGACGTGGGCTCGCTAGTCGTAGCAAACACGACTCAGCTCGTGCGCCTAACCAAAATCAATCCGATCGAGGCGCACTTTCACATCTCCGACGTAGATAATCTAAATCGCGTCAAAATGCAAGAAAGCGGCCTCTGGGCGCAGACAAACTCGGACGCCGTGCTAAAAGTCGGTCCGGGAGAGTTTAACGGCAAGGTAAATTTCATCGATAACGTCGTAAATACTAACATGGGCACCGTTTTGGCTAAGGCCGAATTTAACAACGACGAGGGCAAGCTGCTACCCGGCATGTTCGGCCACGTGACGATGGGAGGATTTTATCAAAAAGACGGATTTAAAATCCCTCAAGTAGCACTCCAGCAAACCGACGTCAAGACCTACGTGCTAGTCGTAGAGGACGGTAAAGTAGCCTCCAAGGACGTAAAAATCACCTACCAAACCAAAGACGCCGCAGTCGTTAGCGAGGGGTTAAACGAAAATGATAAAATCATAATGAACAACTTCCTAAAAATTGGCGTAGGCGCACCCGTCGAGATAGATAAGGACCTAACCGAAAGCTTTGGTAAAGGCGCAAATTTAGAGCCTAAAAACGAGCAAGAAAAGGCTAAGTGATGTTTTCTAAATTTTTCATTGACCGCCCGATATTCGCCACCGTCGTATCTATCATCATAGTTATCGCGGGCGCGATGGCGATAAAGGGGCTTCCCATCGAGGAGTATCCTAAGCTAACCCCGCCTCAAATTTCCGTTAGCGCCGTCTACACAGGCGCCGACGCCCAGACTATCGCCGACTCCGTAGCTAGCGCGATCGAGGACCAGATAAACGGCGTAGAAAACATGCTCTATATGCAAAGCACCTCAAGCTCGAGCGGCTCGCTAAATATCAACGTTTATTTTAAAATCGGCACCTCAGCCAAACAAGCCACGATCGACGTAAACAACCGCGTCCAGGCCGCGCTCTCAAGGCTGCCTCAAGAGGTGCAAAACATGGGCGTAACCGTGCGCGAACGTAGCAGTTCGATCCTAGAGGCTATAGGCTTTACTAGTCCGAAAATGAACTCCATCGAGATGTATAACTACGTAAATTTAAACATAGCAGACGAGATCAAAAGGGTTAACGGCGTAGGCGATACCGTGCTAATCGGCAGCAAAGAGTACTCGATACGAATTTGGCTAAAGCCCGATTTGCTCGCTTACTACAAGCTAACTCCTAGCGACGTAATCGCCCAAGTAAAAATCCAAAATAGCCAATACGCCGCCGGTAAGATAGGCGAGCAGCCGTCAGACGGCGATAATCCTTACGTTTATTCCGTTCGCACGGGCGGACGACTCAAAAATGCCGCACAGTTTGGCGATATAATCATCAAAAGCGCGGACGGCGCGACGCTAAAGCTAAAAGACGTAGCGACAGTGGAGTTAGGAGCGGCTAACTACGCCAACGACGCGATGCTAAACGGTAAAGACTCTATACCGCTTCTAATCTTTATGCAAAACGACGCTAACGCCCTAGCCACGGCACAAGCAGTAAACGCAAAGCTAGACGAGCTAAGTAAAAATTTTCCCGAGGGATTTACGCATACGATCGCATATAACCCGACCGAATTTATCGAAGTCTCTATCCATGAGGTCGTAAAAACCTTTATCGAGGCGATGATCTTAGTTCTCATCGTTATGTATATGTTTTTAAAGAGCTTCCGCGCTACCGTCATCCCGATGCTAGCCGTTCCCGTGTCCATCATCGGCACCTTTGGCGGACTGTACGCGATGGGATTTAGTATAAATTTAATCACTCTTTTTGCGCTTATCCTTGCTATCGGTATCGTCGTGGACGACGCCATCATCGTTATCGAAAACGTGGAGAGAATTTTACACGAGGAAAAAGACATCACCGTCAAAGAAGCGACATATAAGGCGATGGAGGAGGTACAAACCCCCGTCATCTCGATCGTGCTGGTTTTATCCGCCGTTTTTGTTCCGGTTTCTTTTATGGAGGGTTTTGTCGGCGTGATCCAGCGCCAGTTTGCGCTCACTCTGGTTACTTCGGTTTGTATTTCGGGCTTTGTCGCACTTACGCTTACTCCGGCACTTTGCGGCGTTATGATAAAAAAACAAGAGAACAAGCCGTTTTGGTTTGTACAAAAATTTAACGACTTTTTCGACTGGAGTACGAAAATTTTTACCGCGGGCGTTGCAAAAGTGCTTCGTCACGTGATAATCAGCCTTATTTTGATAGGCGTCATGGGTTTTGCGACTTACGAGCTGTTTAAAAAAGTTCCTAGCGGCCTCGTACCGTCCGAAGATAAGGGCGCGTTAATGGTTATCACTTCGTTACCGCCGTCAAGCAATATGCTAAAAACCAAAGAAGAGGTAAAAACTATCAGCAACATGGTTCTAAGCAATCCAAACGTCGAATTTACGATGGGGTTTGCCGGATACGATATGATCGCGGGCGCGCTTAGAGAAAACTCGGCCATCAGCTTCGTCAAGCTAAAAGACTGGAGCCAGAGAAAAACGCCGGATAGTCAAGCAGACGCGCTAACCGGCCCCTTTAACGGTATGCTTTGGGGCTCGAAGGAGTCGATGAGCTTTGTCGTAAACGTCCCGCCTATCATGGGTTTATCTATGACCGGCGGCTTTGAGATGTATCTACAAAATAAAAGCGGCAAAAGCTACGCGCAGATTGAAGAGGACGTAAAAAAAGTAGTCGTCGCCGCAAAAGCTCGCCCGGATCTAACCAGCGTGCGCTCGACGCTAGAGACTAATTACCGCCAGTTTAAAATCGACGTCGATAGGCAAAAAGCCCAGATGTTCGGCGTGAGCGAGAGCGAAATTTTTAGCGCGATCGGCTCAACCTTCGGCTCGTATTACGTCAACGACTTCAACCTTTTCGGCAAATCCTACCGCGTTTACGCTAGAGGCGAAGAGGGTTTTAGAAACAACCCCGAAGATTTGCGTAAAATTTACGTCCGCTCAAGCGGCGGCGAGATGATACCGCTAAACTCGGTAGCCACCCTAACTAGAATTTTGGGTCCCGATATCGTAGATAGATTTAATCTTTTCCCTGCGGCTAAGATCCAAGGCGACCCAAAACCCGGCTACACATCAGGAGACGCGATAAAAGCGATACAAGAGGTAGTCGAACAAACGCTAAATATGGAAGAGTACTCCATCAGCTGGGCGGGTACGGCCTATCAGGAGATTAGCTCGCAAGGCACGGGTTCGACGGCGTTTATCTTCGGTATGATTTTCGTATTTTTGATCCTGGCGGCGCAGTATGAGCGCTGGCTCATCCCGCTAGCTGTTATCACGGCCGTTCCGTTTGCAGTTTTCGGCTCGCTACTCGCCGTTTGGGCTAGAGGGCTAACAAACGACATTTATTTTCAGATCGGACTACTGCTTCTCATCGGCCTATCGGCTAAAAACGCGATCCTCATCGTCGAATTTGCGATGCAAGAAAGGCTAGCAGGCAAGAGCGTATTTGACGCGGCCGTTAATGCGGCTAGACTTCGCTTCCGCCCGATCGTCATGACCTCGCTCGCGTTTACCCTGGGCGTTTTTCCGATGGTTATCAGCACGGGTGCCGGCGCTGCGTCTCGCCACTCTCTAGGCACGGGCGTGGTCGGCGGTATGATAGCTGCCACTACGATAGCGATATTTTTCATACCGATGTTTTACTATCTGCTAGAAAAGCTAAACAACAAAGTCTGGGACAAAAAACCAAGCCGAGCACAGGAGATCAAAAATGTATAAAATTTTAACTTTAGCCGCGGCGCTATTTTTAGCAGGCTGCTCGTTTCGACCCGAGATACCCGAGGTCGATACGAAATTTGAATCTACGTATAAATTTGAAACTAGCGACATCAAAGACGAGTGGTGGAAGGAGTTTGGCGACGAAAACCTAAACGCTCTCGTAGCTAGCGCGCTAGAGAAAAATACCGACCTTCGCACGGCTTATTTAAATTTACAAAAAGCCGCCGCAAGCCTAGGCATCTCGGAAGCAGATCTCTTTCCTAGCGTAAATTTAAACGTCGGCTACACTAAGGCAAAAAGCAGCGGCGAGACCTACACCAAGCAGCCTCAAACGCGCTACCGAAACTCTGAGGTAAATTTAGGCCTAAGCTACGAGATAGACCTGTGGGGCAGGGTTAGAAACAGCGTCGAGTCGGCTAAAGCCAGTCTAAACGCGACTAAGCTTGACTACGCTACCGCGCGCCTTAGCATAAGCTCTAGCGTGGCTAAAAGCTACTTCGCGCTCGTAGCTCTAAATATGCGCGAAGCCGTGCTGGAAGATACGCTAAAAACCTACGAGGAGACGCTAGCGCTTCGCAAAACGCAGCTTGATCTAGGCGGCATAAACGAGACGACCTATCTACAAAGCAAAGCCGCCGTGCAGAGCGCAAAAGTAAGCCTACTAGAGGTGCAAACCTCGCTATCTCAGGCTCTAACGTCCGTAGCGGTGCTAACAGGCAAATCAAATGACGAGATCCTAAACGGAGCCGTGCAGAGCGCTAAAATGCTGCCTAAAGAGCCCGAAGTGAGTGCTGGCGTGAGCGCGGACATACTGCTGCACAGGAGCGACGTAGCTAAAGCCTACGCCGATCTAAGCGCCACCAACGCGCTAATTGGCGTCGCAAAGGCCGACTATCTACCGTCCATCTCGTTAACGGGGCTTTTTGGATTTTCTAGCGTGGATTTTGAAAATATATTTGTCGGCAACGCCAACACGTGGAGCATAGGCGGCTCTTTGGTGCAGAAAATTTTCGACTACGGCAGAACCAAAAACAACGTCCGCATAGCCGAAACCAACGAGCAAATCGCGGCCGTAGCTTACGAAGCTGCGATCAAAAAGGCTCTTGGAGAAGTCAGAGACGCGCTAAACAACCGCAAAAACGCCAAACTAACGCTAAATCAGGTCAAAGAGCTCCTGCTCTCGCAAGAAAAAATCTATCAGCTAGCCAAGGATCAGTTCGAGGAGGGCTACACCGGACATCTGGAGCTACTCGACGCGCAGCGCAACCTGCTCTCGGTTAGACTGCAAGTTATAGCGGCGAATTTGAGCCTCATCGACTCGGTCGTGGATGTCTATAAGGCGTTTGGCGGCGGATTTAAAGCCGAATAATTTTATTTTTGGCGGAGCTTTTCCGCCATTTTTTTGAGCGATTTTTTAAATTTTGCGAGGCTGATTAGCAAACACGGTCGCGGTTTTTAAAATAAGATTCAACTAAACTTAAGCGGATTTTTCTTATTAATTTTAAAAGATTTTGATATAAGTTTTCACGCGTAGTCCTAGCGCCGCATCTAAACTCGACCTTGCTACTTTCATAGCCGCGACTTGAAAAACTACAAACGCATCAAAGCTAAGCGTCTGGATTTTTTGCCGCGCATTCTTTTTTTAAAGAGAGCGGCGTCTTAATAGCGGCAAAAGCGCAGCTAAGTACAAGTTTGATCATTTTTCTAAGATTTTAGTAGATTCTGCTATTTTTCTACGTCAGATAAAAATACCATAAAAATTTCTCTCAATTTCTTCTATGAAATTTGGGAGCGGATTTAAATTTTACGGCGCAGCGCGTCAGGTTTGACGCAAACGTCAAGCGGTCAAAATCGTCAGGTTACGATACCGTTTAAATTTCGCCGGCTTTGAAATTTGATCCAAATTACGGCAAAATTTGATAATGGATAGCGCGCCGAAGCTTGGCTCAAATTTGGCCTCAAAACTTGCTTTTAAATTTTGGCTAAATTTACGAACCGTTTTGTTAGATTTGACTGCCGGCAAGCGGGTTTCTCGGCCTAATCGTTAAATTTGGATGCGGATAACGGCGGCAAATTTGACTGTTTATACTAATTGCTATTAATCAATTGCATCCCATGGCATTATACGAGCTATTTGGCTTCTTAGCTCGTCGGCTTGTTTGGACGTTAAGCTTTCCACCGCATAAACTCTATATAAAAAATATTTTCTCTTTTTTGCTATCCATACTTGATTGGGGGCAAATGGAAAATAATAAGTTCTACAATACGCTAAATCCTCGCTTTTTATAACCGTATCGCCGAAAATATATCTGTTTATGACGATCCTATCTCTGTAAATTTCAATGTAGTTAAAAAATATGAGCTTGTACAAAAGCCTACCCAGAAACAAAGAACCCAAAATGCCCAGCGCCTACATCCAGCCGTCGTAATATATCGCAGTAGGCAAGGCGGGTACGAGCAGGAAAAAGCTGTACGAGATAAAGTCGATCATTACCATGAGTGGATTTCGTCTGTCCAGTCTGTAAAGTAGCTCCGGCTCTTTATTTTCTTTGCCTGGATTTTCGTTCATATCCTCCGCCTAAAGCCAAATTTTAAATTATTTAGCCTAGTTTTATGCAAACGGCGAGCGGTTAAAATCGTCAAGTTACGCTGCCGTTTAAATTTACGCCGTCCTTCAAATTTGATCTAAATTTGCGGTCAAATTTAACCCGCTCTCCCGCTTGGTTGCAGCCAAATTTACCTAAAGCTTATCTGCGCGTCGTCCGTACCGTCGTCAAGCGAGATGTTATAACCGCCGGTATTTGGCGGGCGTTTATAGATATCTTGCGGGCCGATATTTAGCACCTCGTCGCTAAAAAACACGCATTCGCGCTCGCCCGTATCCACGTCGCGCACCCAGATTTTGCCGTCGTCCACGATCTCCTCGTCAAATTCTATCACGCGGTTTTCGTAAATTTTGCCCAGCAGTCGCTCGTGCAGGCGGTTCTCGCGCTCAAACTCCAGCTGCGCTTGCAGACACTCCGCCTCATCGATGAAAATCGGCTCCAGTGCGATCTTGTCGCCCTCTAGCACGCACTCGAATTTCTCCAGTGTCGAGCAGTCCACCTCGCTGCCGCCCAGCCTCACGACGTCCTTGTTGCGCATGAAGTAGCGGTTGGTGAGGTTGCCCATCAGCGCCTCGTACGTCGTGCCGCCGATCGCGCGCTTGAGTAAAAATTCGTTTTGAAACGCCAGCACCAGCTCCACCTCGCACTCGCGTAGGATCTCCTCGTTTAGCTCGGTGTTTTCGCTCAGCAGCTTCGCCGACTCGTCGAGAAATAGGCTAATAGGCGTCTTTTGCTTCATCGTTACGCGCTTTAAAAGCTCGGGCAGGAAGCTGTTTAGCAGGAAGCTCAGCGCGCTTTTGTCGCAGCTTGAGGCGTTAAATATCACGATCTTGCCGCTATTTAGCAGTCCTGCGATACTCGAGTCGCCCGCAGCGCCGTCTCCGTTGCCGTTTAGCGAGTCGTCGTTCATGAGGCCAAGAAAGGGCGACATCATCATCGAGTAGTTGCGAAAATCATCCCTCGTGCGCTCGTCGCCGATGTCCTTGTAGCGGCTCGTCGCGTCCAAAAACTCGTCCGCGGTGGCCAAAAACGCGCGGTTTATCATTATCGTCTCGCGGGTGAAATTTAGCGTCGAGGAGTCGAGATTGTCGCAGATGAGGCTAAGCGCGTCTTTAAACTCGAGCATCTTTTCTAGGTCTTGCGAGAGGCGCAGTATCGTAGCGACGTCGAAGGTGAAATCCCGCGCGAGCGTGCGTACGTCGGCGTAAAATGCGTCCGTGTAGCAGTCGTTTAACGGCGTGACTTTTTTAGCGAAAATTTTAAGCGCCTTTAAAACCTTAAAAAACTCCGTCGCGATGCTCGAGCCAAACTCCTCCCAAAACTTTTCCCTCGACTCCATCGGTTTTTTCACGCAGTTTTTAAAGTCCCGCGACTTCATCGAGGCGATGAGATTTATCGGCGCGTCCAGCCTCGCTCCTACGCTTACGACGTCTTTTAGACGGCCGGCTCTGCGCGCTAGAGCCTTGATTTTGGCGCTTTCGCCGCCTTTATAATCCACTGCAAACACCGCGTAGCCGTTTTGCATGCGGTCGAGCAGATTTGGATATATCATCGCCGTCGTCTTGCCGCTGCCCGTTTCTCCGATGATGGCTGCGTGCGTGAAGTCGCTAGGTATCAGCGCGCCTTTTTTCTCCGCATTTTCCCGCGTTCTCGTAAATCCCATTATTTTTTGCATATTTTTCCTTATCGGGGGCGATTGTAACGAAATTTGGTTTAAAGATTTAAATTTAGCGGGGCGGCGAGCGGATTAAATTTTAACTGCGAGCATGCAAAACCCGCACCGCAAAAATGCCTAGCGTAAACCTAGCGTCAAATTTGGGCTAATAAAAACGGGCTAATTTTAGTCTGCTTTTTTGCAGACGGCGGCCGAGTGCGTGAGTAGATCGTGTAAATTTAGCGCGTCCTTGCGGAAAAAGCAGAGGCAAAGTCCGACGATGCTAACTCCTGCGAGCAAAAAGCAGACGTAGCGGAGCAAAACGCGTATGAAGCCGAGCTTGCGGCCGGTGCGCAGGTCGATGAGGTAGATGTTTTGCGAGCGGTAGCCGGGCGTCTGGGCTTTGATCGCAAAAAAGGCGCAGCAGATAAGACCGACTGCGAGATTTGCCGCAAATATCGCGGTTTGGTTGTGCAAAAAGTCGTCTTTGCCGTCCAGAAAAACATAGGTCGTGAGGTAATATATCGGCATGCCGATCAAAAAAAGATCGGTGATAAAGGCCTTTACTCGCGCGCCGATGCCGGCTAGCTGCGCTTTTTGTTTTGCCAAATTTACTCCTTTTTTTGCTTTGTTTTGGGCGCTCGTTTTGAATTTTTGAGCGTCAGATTCGCTTGCTAGCGCCCAAATTTATGCGCATCTACTTTGTTGTAGCATTTTACTTTTACGCGCCGTCGCTTCGATGCGGAAATTTACGGCTCGTTTCTGCGCGTCCGCCGCTTGCGCCGTCTTATCCGGCCAACTTTGCTCCGCCCATAAACTGAGCTTTGTTTGCCACCGGATTAATTTATTTTCTCGGTGCGGCGCAATCTTTATGGGTACCGCCGTCTTTGTTTGTTTTTGGCTGCGCACCTGTTCGCGATGATCGATAGTTTTCGTCTCGCATGTTTTTGCTAGGCCTGCTTGCGCTTGATTTATCGCCCACCACCGCATCGTTGTCAAGCCGTAAATTGCCGAAACTATGCGCCGCTTTTAAAATCATAAATTTTAGGAAGCGCTTTTGCGGGCGTAAATTTGCTCAAACCCAAATTTGACGGTCGCCGCTAAATGCACAAGACAGCAACACGAATTTGATTCCGCTCCGATCGCGACTTGCAAAAAACGCAATGGCGGGCTTCGTTTATCGTCAAATTTATTGCCCGAGATACCGCAAAAATCGGCTTGCCAAGCCAAATTTGATTTGCGATCGGTTTGCGTTCATTGATGTCCGCAAAATCCGTCCAAATTTGCGGGACTAAATCAAACATGGCCGCGAAATTTAACAAATTTAGTTGCCTCTGCTGCCCGGCTTTATCGCCTTGCTTCCGTCGGCGCAGAGTGGGCAATTTGCGGGTTCGTAAATCTCAAACTCAAAGTTTCCAAGTGCGAAAAACGGCTTATCCGCGGGTAGTTTGGCGCTATCTTTGGCGACGCTGTCCGCTAAATTTGCGACCTTGCAAAAGCCGCGATTAGCAAGCGCGGCAAACGCCACGACCTTGCCGCCTAGGTTCTTGATCACATGCGCGGCCTCTAGCGCCGAGCCGCCCGTGGTGATGATGTCCTCGCAGACGATAAATTTCTCGCCCTTTTTCACCTCAAAACCGCGTCGCAAGCTCATCACGCGCTCGACTCGTTCGGTAAAGATAAAGCGCTTTTTCGCCGCGCGAGCTAGCTCGTAGCCCGCCAAAATGCCGCCTAGAGCGGGCGAACAGACGCTGTCAAACTCTACGCCCGATTTTTCGATGACGGCGGCTAGTTCGCTTGCTAGTTTACCCGCTAGCTGCGGGTCTTCGAGTACTTTGGCGCTTTGGAGGTAAAACTGCGAGTGGTTGCCACTGCTAAGCAAAAAATGCCCCTGCAAAAACGCGCCCGAATCCTTGTAAATTTTCTCTAAATCCATCGTTTTTCCTTTGCAAAATTTGGGAGAATTTTACCCTAAGCGCGCTTAAGCTACTATTTTTTGGCTTCGCGGGCCGCGTGGGTTGTCTTGAACGGCGGCTTCGTTTTTGGGTTTTGGGCTAATGAAGCGTATAGTTTGCTAATTTGCACCTTGCCGATAAAATAAATCTTGTCAAATTTATTCGGTTTCAAACCCCAACGGGGTAAATTTACACCGAAAAAGGCGATCATAAAGCTCATCGCTCATTTTAGTTTCAAACCCCAACGGGGTAAATTTACACTATATAGTAGAACTTGAAACATTCACGGCTTTAGGTTTCAAACCCCAACGGGGTAAATTTACACCTTCGGCTAGGCTTATATCGCCCAGCTTGCCGATCGGTTTCAAACCCCAACGGGGTAAATTTACACATCGCTCATCTCTACTCCTTGACTTGATTTATCGGTTTCAAACCCCAACGGGGTAAATTTACACTTAGTGCTTTCTGGAGCGCTTGCCGGGCATTGGGTCGGTTTCAAACCCCAACGGGGTAAATTTACACAACGTAAGCCGCAAAAATAAATAAATCGGCATAAAATCGACAAGCCGAGCTAATAAATTTGCCGCAAACGACGTAGTGACGGTTTTTGGAGCGGACTTAGGCGCCGTTATCTCGTAGCGGCCAAAATCGCTGCGCTTTTGATGCACGCGTATCATTTACAAAGGCGGCAAAATGCCAAAACTACGCGGCGGCTCGACCGAGTTAGCGCCTTTAACGCAGGCAAAACGGCACCGTAAAAAAGAGCCGGCAGCAACCAAGCATACCTTTAGCGTCGTGTCTTAAGCGATCTTGGCTACTAGAGCCGCTGCAACCAAACCCGTCTTTCCGCTTGCCTGCCGGACGAGTCAAAAACCGAGCCGATGCTTGTGGATTTGGTCTTAGCAAAAATTTACCGCCTTGCTCGCTAAATGCTTTTTGGACGGCGTGCGAAGTAAATTTAGCGCTAGAGCGCATTATCGGCACCGCAAAGGCGCAAGTCCAAACGGCGCTTAAGCTAGAAATTTACGATTTGCTATGCCAGAAGCTTTGCCGTCCGTCCGTTTTTTCGCACTTCTTTGAAAAATATCCGCAGCGCCTTTTGCTCCTTTGCGCCGATTTCGTAGCTGATAAATTTGAGATACCATTTGATATCGTCCGCGCTGATGCCCCTAGTTTGGGCGTATTTGGCGAGGATGTAGTTTGGGATTTTGACATTTGCTCGCAAAAACTCGCGCGCCAGCCGCTCATACGCGCCGCGCCCCCTCACGCAGGAAAATCGCCCGAAAACAAACGGTAAGCCCGTCCGCTCGCGCCACGCCCGCCCCAGATCGTAAAACGCCTCCTCACCCTCCCGCAGATACGCCTTTAGCGCGCGGTCGCCGATGAGTACCTCGCCCTCAAGCCCCAGCACTCCGGCTAGCGCGTTTGAGCTCGCAGACGCTGGATCCGGGCGCGCGGAGGTGCCCTTTCGCACGAGCACGCTTTTGACGTCGCCCTTAGCCACGATGCCTAGGCTCACCTTTTTGTAGCGTTTTTTGCCGCTTTCGATACTTGATATCACGGCGGCATCGATCCTGCGGCAGCACAGGTCGCGATTTAGTTTGCTAGGCACCCCTTTTTTAAATTCGATGATTTTTTTATCCTGCGAGCTTAGGCGCGAGCGCTTTAAAAATACGTGAAAAGGAAGCAAATTTAGATAATCAATCTTGCCAAAAATCATAAAAACTCCGAATTTATAAGGATTTGCGCCGTTTTAAAACGCGGCGAAACGAGCTAAATTTAAAACCAAAATCTAAATCATAGCCCGCGTCAAAAATACGGGCTACAAGCCTTGCTACGATAGCGCAAATTTGACCGACTCGCGCCGTAAAATACGCCCGCAACAAAACAAAGCACCAAAAAGGCGCGGGTCTGGCCGCCTAGAAAGCTCGCCCCAATAGGCTACAACGCAAAATCGTCAAAAACGCGCCGAACCGTTCGCTCAAACCAAAGCCGACATTTTGCGCGGTTAAATTTGAAAAAGCGGCGACTCCGCGCAGGAAATCGCCGCTAGCGGTGCAAATTTAGCTCAAGGCCGCGCTGTTTTGCGCCATTAAATTTGGTATTCGTGCTCTTCAAGCTCGTCGTTTAAGAGCTTCGTAAATCTCGCCGCATGCGCCTCTATCGCGCTATCAGGCACGCCCGGCTCCACGCCGCAGCTAGCAAAGATGCGCCTGTAAACGAGCTCGCAAAAGTCCGCGCAGCACTGAAGCGGCAGCAAAATCTCGTTTAGGCTAAATTTGATCGCGCCGTGCTTGGAGTATTCGCCTAGGCCGCCGCCCGTGCTCACGGCGATTTGCAGCTGTTTGCCCGCGATCTTCGCGCCCTGCCCGTAGGCAAAGCCGCGACTTAGCACGTAGTCGATGTATGCCTTTAGCATTGAAGGCACGTTAAAGCCCATCATCGGAAACAAAAACACGATGCGATCGGCGCGTAAAAACGCCTCCTGCTCCGCCGCAACGTCGATTTTAAGGGCGTCGGTGCCGTATAGCCCCTCTAGGTGGCGAACCTCGGCGCCCGCGCTTTTGGCGGCGTTTGCCAGCGCCTTGTTTAGGTGAGAGGCGGCGAAATTTGGATGAGATAAAACTACTAGCGTTTTCATTTTGGCTCCTTTTTTGATAAATTTTAGAGCGTTTGCGATTTTGGGGCGTTAAATTTAAGCTTACCTGCGCAAATCAAGCTCGCTGCGGCGCGGTTTTTGACTCGAACTCATCCGCCAAAATCGCGCTAAATTTGACCCAAAGCCTAAATTTTCGCTCCAAATCGCAAAAGTCTTATTTTTGAGAAATTATATCATCAAAAGCATAAAAAGGGATTAAGGCGGGTGCGAAAATAGCCTCTGCAAGCGGGGCTAAATTTAGCCCTAGCAAGCGGGTTTAAACGCGTAAAATCATCGCTAGAGGCGGCGCAGTCTGCCGCGCGTCTATTTGCTCGTCGGTTTAAATCTGTCTCAAAACAAAAAATGGGTGACGTTTAAATGCCCATTAGCGTATGAAATTGATTTTTGGCGGTTGGATCGGTTGGGTGTTTTAACCCCAACGGGGTAAATTTACACACAAGCTAGTCTCTTGTGCTAGAAAGTTATTTTCTATAATGCTATACTACGTAAATAATATACAACTGAAAATCGTTCACTTTTACAAAAAGAAATAAATAACTAATAGGACCTGTAGGCTTAAGCCTACAGGTCCTGTATATATTACTGTTCGAATACCGCTTGAAATCTAGACAATACATTATAGTATACATCTGCTAACATAGGAACGTCCAACTTAACTAATGCCTCCACTGCATACTCTCTATGTCTCAGGTTTAGGTTAATTCCATATGCATAACCTATGAATTGACTAGCATTATCTACTAAGTCTAGATTTGGTTGTAGTTTCTCTACAGTAGCCATAGTTTCCGCTAATGATACAATTTGATTAGCCATTATAACCTTAACTTCTTTAATCTTCTTATCTGGAGACATTTTGTTAAAGTCTTCAATATCGCTTAGAACTTCTTCATTATCACTTCTTAGATAAGCGGGTAACCCATAGTAGTCTAAGTTAGATGGAATAATTCTAGCTTCCATAGAGCTTACCAAACCTAATACCATTACCAATGCAGCAGATAACTTTTTCATTTTTATATCCTTTGTATATTTTTAAATTATATTAACCTTACCCATAGCCATATTAGGCTATGGGTAAGGCACCTTAATGTTATGCTTAGATTATGATCTTGCTATCGGATGGTAATCCTTTAGCTTCTCTTATATCTTTCTGTTTCAAACCCCACCGGGGTAAATTTACACACGATTGATAAATTTGTAGCACTTGAAAACGACTGTTTCAAACCCCAACGGGGTAAATTTACACACGATTGATAAATTTGTAGCACTTGAAAACGACTGTTTC